>JBDUUM010000016.1:0-16547 GCA_039938615.1 Nitrososphaera sp. | reverse complement strand
GCGCGCTCTGCGTAGAAATCTGCACCGCTCTTGGTCCAGATGTACTCAGAGTCAAGCCGGTGGAAGGATGGAAGAGGGGTAAGGCATTTGTCTTCTACCCAGAGAGATGCATCTCTGACGGAGCATGCATTGGCGTTTGCCCGACAAAGGCAATCTTCTGGATGAGGCCAATGGATTACACCCCCGGACAACCAATCCCACTGAAGAAGCACGGCCTCTTCGTGAAGGGTTGGGAAGAAGGCTAAAAGCCTCTTCTTTTTCTCTTTTTCTTATTCTCTAATTCTAGATGACGTTCTGAAAGAGATCTTTTGCTTTCTAGCAAGCTTGCAGCTTGGGATTCGCTTTCGTACATCCTCAAGCTTCCAGCTCAGCTAAATATCTCTTCATTGTATTTGCGTCGATCCTTTATTATGTCTAGTCTGTCTTATGAAATACCATACTACAGTTATGATTGCGCATACCACAACTGCTACTATTATGATTAATAGTCCTGTAGACAAGCCTTCGTACATTTCATTTGTATTAGCATTGACCGTAACAAAAGCGATCCTTGCCCTGCAACCAAGGCATTCAGCAGAGTTTGCATTTATGTGTACAGGTGCTGCCCTGTTAGAGATTTCATATATTTTAGCATTAGGCTCTATCGAAAAACTCCTCGCCTTTGAAATTGAACCTCAAACTCATACGAGATTGAATCATTGGCATGGAGATTAAAACGATCACCAGCGGATTCTTTTCAATTATATTCCAATCTTTCCCTTCTGTGTCGTTGACTTTTAACGAAACTGAAATAGCCATATCGGCCGAGATGAGGCTCTGGATCGTCCCAGTGAATGTCACATTTTGTCCTGCTTCTACAATTGCTTGTGACGGTTCAGGATTTTGAAATCTCAAGAGTGAAGACTGTACTAATAATTTCTCACCTGATTGCTGTGCCAAGGCAGTATTCGAAAGAAACATCGAAGAAAGCATCTGCTAGTTGTAAATAGAATAACAATCGCAAAAGTTGGTCCAGCGTTACGTTTTAGATTGTATTTGTGCATGAAAGTCGTATCCGATCATTTTTCTTAATGCTTTAATAATACCTTATGCGATTTGCTAGTCTAAATTGGTAGAGTGGGACGAGCAGATAAAGGCACACCTTTTCTGGATCTGGAAAGAGGACGAGGGCCTGATAAGGCACGGCAAGGAGGGGATGCTCGTTATCACCGACAGGCGGCTGGCGTTTATTAGCAAGACCGAGATGACGTTCAAGGCGCATGAGACCCACTCGCTCCGGCAGCTCAACCGCTTCAAAGACGAGGAGAACGTTTTCCGGCCTGCAGAGGGCTATGGCATCAAAGAACTTGAAAAAGACCTTGACAAGAGCCCTGACAACCTGGAGATACCGTACCGGCAGATAATGGACATTACACAGGAGGACAAAAGGTGGGGCACTCTGCTAAAGGTAAAGATAAACTTGGGTGACAAATCCAAGACGATAAAATTCTCGATTGTAAAGGGGTGGGTGAAATATCCTGCCAAGGACCCACTGCAATTTCAGAAGATGGACTGGAGCCCTCTTATGAGCCTCGTAAAAGCCGCTACAGCCTAACGGTTATATTTGATGCTGCAGAGCCATTTGCAACCAGTAAAGACCGATAAATGACGAAAGCATTTGTTTTAATTAATACCGAAGCCGGCGTCGAGCCGCTCCTGCACGAGGAAATAAAATCGCTAGAGGGCGTAGTTGCAGTCTACGAGCTCTATGGCGAGTACGACATGATGGCGGTGGTCGAAGAAGAGAATGAGCAGCAGATCCAGCATGTCGTCTCGTGGGAGCTGCGCAAGATAAAGGGGATCAAGAGCACGAACACGATGGTAGTCGCCAAGTAAAATGGGCGACTGGAACGCCGCCGGGTACGACAGGGTTTCTGATGTCCAGTTAGCGTGGGGCAAAAATGTCCTTGCACGCAGGGCCTTGAAGGGTGATGAAATAGTGCTTGACGCCGGCTGCGGGCCGGGTAATCTGACAAGGTTGATTGCGGAACAGGTTCCTCACGGCAGGATCTATGCGGTGGACAAAGATCCTGACATGGTGAGGCACGCACAGGAAAAGCTTGTCGATTGCAAAAATGTGCAGGTCATCCGAGCCGACATAGCAAAAGTCGAGTTGCCAGAAAAGGTGGACATGGTTTTTTCAAATGCAGTGCTGCACTGGGTGATGGATCATGGAAAAGTTTTTGCAAATTTTTACCATCTTTTGAAGGGAGATGGCGAGCTTGTCGCGCAATGCGGCGGGCAGGGCAATTTAGCGCAGACAATTGCCGCCCTTGATGGAATTGCAGCCACCGAGAAATTTGCGCAGTATTTCGTCGGGTGGCACAAACCGTGGAACTTTGCAGGCCAGCAGGATACGAAAGCGTTGCTGTACAAAGCGGGGTTTGCAAAAGAAGCTTGTGCATACCTTTCTACTGAGCCGGCCTCTTTTGCCGGCCGGAGCCAGTTTTCAAGTTTCGTCAAGACCGTGGTGATGTGGCCCTACCTGTCGCGTTTGCCTCCCGGTTTGCAGGAGAGGTTCCTTGAGACATATCTTGACGGATGCAAAGAATGGACACTGGACTACGTCCGGCTAAATATTTTGGCGCGCAAAAATAGCAATAATTAAACAAGGCGTTTTGCCACAGACGCCCGTTGCCCAAAAAGCTGTTCGTGATAGGCGTCGGCCCCGGCTCTCCAAAATACGTGACTGACATCGCCAAGGAGGCCGTGCGCAGGTCGCAATATGTCGTCGGCTACAGGTACACGCTTGCCACCATCGAGGGTGTCATCGACCGCAGCAGGCAGCAGGTGCTCGAAGTCACAATGAAGTCGCAGGAGGAGGTCTATCAGGACGTTTACGCAAGGATGCAGGACGGTCAGTACTGCACGGTCCCGTTTACAGGCGATGTCAACTTTTCCGAGTCCGAAGTCGTTGACAGGTTGCTAGAGATATTTGGAGATGAAAATGTCGAGATAATCCCCGGCATAAGCTCGATTCAGGTGGCCGCAGCCAAGTCGCGCATCCCGACCGACAAGGCGCTCATAATCACATTCCACGTGACAGGCGACATTGAGCAGAAAAAGCGCGACCTTGCTGCTGCGGTAAAGGAGGGCAAAAGCGTGATACTGCTGCCAAGGCCGTGGCCCCGGGATCCTTCAAAACATTTTATGCAGTCAGACATTGCCAAGTTTTTGAAGGCAAGCGGCATTGACACCTCGAAACTAAAAGCGTGGGTGTTTGAGCACCTTACGACTGACAAAGAGACTACATTTCGCGGGACGGTGCAGGACCTTGAAGGAAAAGAGTTCAGCGACCTGTCGGCGATGGTAATCGACCAGGTAAAGAGGCAGACGTACCTGGAATTCTAGGCGACGCCGGGAGGCCCGCCGCCCCTTTCCATCGTTTTCTCCAGATAACTTACTTGCTGCTCCATGAACTTTTTGCGCTTTTCTTCCTCGCCCAGCTGCTCCATGTCAAAAGCCGGCACGCCAAGCACCTTTAGCAATGCCTGCAGTATCGTCTGCGCCGCCTTTGGCTGTATGATGTTTGGGTTATCAATTTCTCCAAGCAGGCACGCCGCGTCGATGCCTCGCTCTTTGGCAAGGCCCATTATGAGGCCATTAAAGCCCGAGATCTGGCCTTCGCCCTGCAGCATTTCGATGCCTGCCTCCTTCAAAGGCACGACCATTGCGGCGCTGTTTGCAGCAGCGTAGACCCTGTCGCTGGTCGTTGGCTGCCTAAACGCAGCGCCAATTGAATAAAGCGACCGGACGTCCATCTTTTGCGCCATGTCTAGCACTTCATAACACACCTCGTAGAGACGCCGTGGCTCGGCAGGATTAAAGTCGCCTGTAAATATCAGCAGGTTGTGGCCCTCGACAGAGTAAAAACGGTAGCTCGCCTGGCGGTAGTCGATAATGCCGTCTTTGTGGCTGACAAACGGCGGCCAGTACGAGTACAGCTCGGCATACACTTTCGCCTCAAGCTTTTTGGCAAGGTAGGCAAGGCCAATGCCGGCGACGTTGCCCATGTCTGGCAATGCTGCGACCATCCGGGGACGGCCGGAAAACCGGGGGCTTGAGTGCACCTTTAAGCCGATCAATGTCTAGGCGTGGTTTCTGCTTGGCATATAAATATCGATTGTTCTTCCATGCGTTTGCGGCGGCCCGCTTTGAAATGCGGTGTTTATATATTGAGAACAGCCTTGCAAACTCATGTCAATGGACAGCTCTGTTGGCATAGCAAAGGATGGGGCTTCTCCGATCAAGTATTGTGTAGAGTGCGGCGCCAGGATGTCAAAGGCGCAAAAGACCTGTCCTGCATGTGGCGAGACCCAGTAGTGGTAGTAGGAGGGTCTTTTTTCCTCCTTTTTGTTATACCTTTTATGACAAGAGATATTGTTTATTGTTTATCTTGATTAAACAAGGAAAAATAAGAGTTTGAATCCACAAATAATATAATCAAATTTACTGTAGTCGGCTTATCTGTGAGTAACAAAACAGGTCGTCTTTTTTTTGCTAACAGGATTGTTAGCAGTCCTACTTGCTGCTGGATTTGAAGTTGCGTATAGTCAGTCGCCTTATTATTCCAAAGAGATTATTTGGAATAGTCAGGCCTACTCTATAGAGTACAGCCTCGGACGCTCTAATCTAAAGGAAATAGAGATCTTTGAAACCGGCCTACGCTTTACATTATCTGATGTTTATACAGGCAATGATGTTTTGAAAGTAAAATTGCCTATGAATCTTTTGAGGTCGCTTATCATCCATGATGAAAATAGACCTATCTATGAATTTATCATGATCTTGATTGATGGTCAAGAAATAACAAGTTTAAACATTAGCGAATCCACTTGTCAGTTCTTATCGTATACGATTCCCTTTAATGAGGGTAGCAAAAGTATCGAATTCATCGGACCTTCTCCAACAGGTAGTCCAGCGTCCTCGTCTGAATCAAGAACTGTCGTCAGTCCTACTATAATCGAGGAAGGCCAGTCTTTCAGAATAAATATAGCATCCACCGCCCGGCAATGCAATGTATCTCTTGACAAGGAACAAAAGAAACTAATCTTAGACATTGAAGGAGTGACAGGAAAAAGACCATTGATAGTCACTATTCCACACAAGCTCTTAGGAGGGCAATACTCCGTATTTGTCAACGGGACGGCTGTGAGCGACTTTAATGTTGAATATAACAAAGATCTGGATGCAAGCAAACTCTCTGTACCATTTCGGGGCGAGAAGATGTTAGTTGAGGTCATTGGCACGACTGTAATTCCCGAGTTTGCACCCGTCGAAATGATGTTCCTATTGGCCCTAATGGGAATAGTTCTGATTATAATTGGTAGACTTGGTTATATGGGGGCGAAGATATCCCAAGACATACTTGGCAATTTGCTTATCTGAAGAAGTTATGTGACACTGCATCACGATTTTTTAAACTGTTGTAAAATGAGCATATCTGTGTAATCTAAAGGGATCCGACTTACTTCCTCTTTTAGTGTGCCGTTACTTCTATAGCCTCTATGATCCTCTGTTTCGGACTCGTGACTTTTTGCGCCTCCATACTGCTTTGCTCGCCAAATTCTAGGTCGGTCATGGCATATTCGAGTTATCGGCCGGCCACAGCAACTAAGCCTAAATGTAATACCGCCTGTGCCCATTTTGCAATGCTTTTTTTAAGAAGCTGGCCCCTCCAAATGATCGGCATGAGCGAATCGCCAAAATACCCTGTCTCTGACACGTACAAGGTCCTCGACGGCTATGACATTTACAGGAGCAACAACCTTATCGTGGCTCTCGTGGTAGTCGACAGCCAGTTTGGCAGGGACATGCGGCTTTACCGGTGGATCAAGCGCAATGACCAGTGGAAGGTCGACCTGTGCCGTATGGGCGTGAAAAAATGGAAGTGGGACGAGATAGCGGCCAAGGCAGCCGAATTTAAGCAAAAATACAACCTCAAAGAAGGAGAAGGCCGCCAGCCGGATCAGGGCTAGATGATACCCGGCTCAAGATTCATCCCGCCGAATTCCTGTATCATCCACCACTCCACCACCGCCCCTGCAAGCAGGACCGCCGCAGCGATGCCCAGCTCTATCGCAGTCGGCACGACATACTCTTTCCAGGGCTTTCTCTTGACGAACTGGTAGACGAGAAGCCCGCTCCTTGACATCGCAAGGCCGTACGTAAACAGCTCCATGATGCCAAACGGCGTTGCCAGGATCACCTGCGGCGGGACGTTCTGCAGCGCCGGTGTGTCCTGAGCGATCGCGCTGAAAACGGTGCCTGTGACGTAACCTGACACAGATCCGATGGCGACTCCAGCGCCGGGGATGAACATGCCGAGCGTTATCTGCATGTTGTTGACAAAGATGCCTGCCTCGTCGATGCCCTTTATCTGATTGGAGAACTGGTCGCGCACGTCTGCCGCTTCTTCTGGTGTCAGCTTTTGGGCGGCCCCGGCGGAATACATGCCGAGGAACAGAGCCGACCCGATGGCGACAAAGAGCAGGCGCCGGCCAAGCTTGAAGCGCAACTGGATGGTACCTTGGCAGGGTTTCTATAATTAGTTTCGCACAGATACAAGCTTGTTTTTATGCATGGCCGCCTCTAACTATGGCGGTGAACGCCACAAGCCCTTTTGCGTCGTTTTTTCCGCAATTCTTTTCGCCGGGCACCGGGGCCACCGATTTTATCGTCCAGGATTTTGCAGTGGTGATGATAGTTGCGGCCATCATGATGGCCATTACCTACAAGCTAAAGCAGCCGATGGTCATCGGCTACATAATCGCAGGCATCCTGATAGGTCCGTTTACCCCGCCTTTTAGCCTTGTCAAGAATATCGGCACCCTCAACGTGCTTGCGGAGCTGGGCATTATCATGCTGCTGTTCGTAATTGGGACCGAATTCCCGATGGCCCGGCTAAAGACGCTTGGCAAAGTGTCGTTCATGGTCGCAGTGGCCGAGTCGATGGGCACATTATTGATAGTGTTCTTTACGGCGCAGGCACTCGGGTTTGCCTTCTTTGACGCTCTTTTCCTTGCACTGGCGCTTTCAGTGACCAGCACCGTGGTGACGGTCAAGGTGCTCGAGGATCTCGGATGGATAAAGAGCAAGTCGTCGACGCTCGTGCTTGGCATGCTGATAGTTGAGGACATTTTCGTAGTCACGGCGCTTGCAGTCTTGCAGTCCTTTGCCGCAAATCACGGCGAGCTATCGATACCAAACTTGGCGGTCTCGCTTGGCGTCACGGGCGCGTTTATCGCCGGCATACTGGTGCTTGGGTCCAAGTTCGTGCCAAGGATAATTGACAGGGCAGGCAAGACAAACGACTATGCGCTGCTGCTCATCGTAATATTGGGCCTTGCGTTTGGGCTGTCGTTCGTGTCGACGGGCATCGGGCTCTCATCAGCCATAGGGGCATTTCTGGCAGGCGTCCTTGTCGCCGAGTCCAACAGCGCCGCTGTAGCGAGAATCTTGACGCTTCCGCTGCGCGACATGTTTGCAGCCATATTCTTTGTGTCGATAGGGGCGCTCATGGACGTCCGGCTGGTGCCGCTGTTCATTATTCCGGCCGCCATCCTGATCCTGACGTCGTTTGCCTCAAAACTCCTGATAATAACTGGCATACTGTCAAGGACCAAGTTTGACAACGTGACTGCGCTTCGCGCCGGCTTTGGCATGTCGACAGCAAGGGGCGAGCTGTCGCTTGTTGTGGTAAAGGGCGGCCAGGACGTCGGTGTCGTATCGTCAACGCTCCTGCCGCTTCTTGGAGTCATAACCGTCGTCACGACGTTCCTTGCGCCCTATGTCATCAGGTTTGGCAACAAGATAACGCTTGAACCCAAGAAGGAGAGCGACACGATGGACAGCAGCGGCATCGGCTAGGCAAACTTTTTCCTAGCGACGGTTGCCATGCTGCCGGCAAAAGTCGCAGTCCGGTAAAGCCACAGGTTCTGGACTGCGCCTGACAGCAAGGCTTGCGCAAGCGACACTGCAGAGTTCATTGATGCGCCCGGTGTGGACGGCAAAAACAGGATGTTGAGGCGCCCCTTCATACCCCCTATCGCGACGCCCGAGAAGCCTCCGAAGCCCTCTTTGTGTGTGTAGACGGCTCCAAGTATCATCGCCATAAGGAGCGCAGTGGCCAACGCCTCGATCCCGGTAATGGGCGCAAGCGGGTATGAATAGTCAGGCGCAAAACGATAGCAGCATCTCGTAACGCATCCCCGCAAGGGCACGTGCGCCAAGCAGATCCATCATCTTTTCCCGCTCCTTCCTTCTGCGCTGCTCGAGCATCAAGCCTGCGATGTTCCTTGATCTGTCAAGGTGGTCAAAGACTATTGTGGTGGTGGTAGTAGTGGTCGTGCAGCCAATCTTGGCGAGCAGCTTGCCTATTACAAAGACGATCCTGCGCATGACGGCGTCGCGGATCTCGGCGGCTCCCCGCAGCTGGTCTACCGTCGACCTGCTGTCGCTTCTGACTTCAATGACAAAGCGCTTTTTGCTCGACCTTTTCAGAGTCCTGCGGATCTGCACGAGGTTGTCCTTGAGCGCGAAGTAGATGGCGAGCATCTCCATCCGCTGCACGCCAAAGCGCTCGTTTCTTGGCGCAGGGCGGATCGCTCGAATCTTGCTCATTTCGCTGTGGTGGTTGTACCATGCAATGTATCCAGAAGGCGAGGCGTCGGCGTCAATTGTTATCGTGTGCGGCCTCACGTAACTACTATACGCAGCCGTCAGTATATGAGTATATTCTGCAAAGGGCGTTCACAATCGTGAAAATATTTTTCACCACGCAGGCGCTAATCGGCCAAAAAAGGCTCTCTGATGGTGTAGACCCGAAGCGTCAATTATGGATGGCTGTTTCCGAGTTCACAATGTGTAAGATGCAAATTTTTCAAATGTCCTGCCTGCAAAAGCTAATTCTTGGCTAGCGCCTAGAATATGCTCTGCGCCTAGCTCACTTGTAGCTCGCCGCCGGCACTTTCAACCAATAACATCCGGTCCCCCTAAATGACAACAACGACAATAATACATCTTTTTGTCAAGGTCCAGTCAGCAAAAAGCGCGCACGCACATACGTGTCGCCATTCTTTTTTCCGATCTGGCAATGCACGCAAAAAATGTACATGTGTGTATGTGTGTAACCTTGCTTTTCTTGTCACGGCAAAAGTGTGCCCGTGCCAATATGGATTTTTTTCTTTAATGGTATCGCCAACTTTTTACGCAACTTTTCCGCAAGTTATGCCATGACCCTGTGCTACATCTGCAACACAAGGACTGCAACGCTTGACTGCGCCGAGTGCAAAAAGCCGGTCTGCAAAAAGTGCACCAAGGACTTTCCCTTCTCTCCTGGAGTGTGCCTGGAATGCGCTGCAAAAATGAAAACGGGCCTTGGCGGCATCAGAAAGGACAGGGGCGAGATATTCTAGCGTCCAAAGAGCGCCATCAGCGCCTCAATGAACGCTGCAAAGGGCGAGGCCGGCTGCTCCGGGGCGACCTGGTTGTTGGCCGCCGAAAACTGCACCAGCCATTGCACTATCGATGCATTGTTGGCGTCGCTTGTAAAATCCCGGTTCCAAACAAGGCACGTCGAATATCCTCTTCTGAACGCTTCCTGCACGTAATCCTGCGCGACCTGCATCTCCCTTGCCGCCCTGTTTGCGCCGCCGGCGGGGTAGCCGCATTCGCCTACCGCGCAGGCTTTGCCTGCAAAGCCGGCTGACCTGTAAGGCGAAAGCGCAGCCGAGCTGCAATACGAGTGAAAGTCGGCAAAATCCACAGGCAGGTCAGAGTAATTCCTCGCAGTGGAGCTCTTTTGGCAGCCGACGCTTGCCTTTAGCCGGGGCTGTATCGCCTGGCAGCACGCGCTTATGTAGCCCCTCATTGACTGATCAGAGACGACAGGAGTGTCAACAACCATGCCCTCCGGCTCGTTCATTACGTCGATTGCATAGACGGCTGGATGCGTGGCGATAGAGTTGACAAGAGGTGTCAGGGCGTTTGTTACAAAATCTGACGGGCTTTCCACAATCGACTTCATTATGCCCTTTACGGTGGCGTACCACTCGTCATATTTTGGCAGGCGCGCCGCCGGCAGGCCCTGCGGAGGCTGGCGCTTTACAACCCATGCGTCAAAGAGGCAGAGGTATACCTTTACCCCGTGCGCCTGCGCCAAGTCAAGCACGGCGTGCAGGTTTACCAAAAGCTCTGGATCGATGCCTGTTACCTTTTTGTTCTGGTCAAACCGTAGCCCTTCAAGCCTTTCAAACAGCCAAATCCGGGCTATGTCGACTCCGTGGATGAGCTGGAAATACTGCCCTGCAATGGCCGGCTGCTGGCTCAAAAGGGGCGCAGGCGGGTTTGGGTCCGGCCTGGTAAAGTCAAACGTGACAGGGTCCGTATGAGGCCAGTGCCACAGCTCGGCTCCTGAAAACTGGTTTTTGCCCATGTCTACACCGTAGGCGTTTGAGAACCATCCTTGGTTGACGCCGACTAGGAATTTGGGCACGCACAGGCAGGTTCAGCGGGCGCAGTATAAAAAAACTAATGAGGGCAAGAAGTCAAAAGTCATGCTATGCTGAAAAACGCGCCCAAGGGATGGAGGCTGAAATCGTCAAGGCAGGTTTATGACAACCATTACCTGAAGGTGTACGAGGACCGGCTGGGCCTTGCCGGCCATGACAAGCTCTATATCCGGGGCGTCAGGCGCGACTATTCTACCATCGTGCCCTTTGCGCCAGAAGGCAAAGGCATACTGACCATCAGGAGCTACCGGCACCTCGCCGATTCATATCAACTGGAGGTGCCCTCCGGCTACATCGACGAGGGTGAAACGCCAAGGCAGGCGGCAATCCGCGAGCTTGGAGAGGAAACAGGCTATGTCGCAAAAAAGATGGTGTTTGTAGGCTCGTACACGCTCGACTATTCCATGTTCATCCAGACAGGTAACGTCTTTGCCGCGTACGGCCTGCAACAGAAGGCCGGCAGGCGCCACTTGGGCGACATGGAAAAGATATCCAAGGTGGAGTTTATGCCAGTTGAAAAAGTGAAAAAGATGCTCCTTTTAGGCAGGATACTGAACGCGGCGACCATAGTCGCGCTTTATCGTGCCCTGCATTACCACGAAGAAGAAGGAAGGAAATAATTTAAATCCTCATCGCGCCAAGTTACCCCATGTCAAGCGTTAACGACAGCCCGCCCCACTTTATGGTGCTCGACGCCATTTCGAGGGGCATGAAGTCCGTCGGCAAGATAGCCAGCGTGACCAAGATGGACAAGGTGCAGGTTGAGATGATAGTAAACGACCTTGTAGCACAGCGCCTCATAACCAGGATTGAGAAAAAGGGCTTTTTTGGAAACAAGAAAGAAGAGCTTGCGATAACCGATACGGGTATGAGGGTACTCATGGCCAAAAAGCAGGAGCTGGAGAAAAAGTTCCAGCAGTTCCAGCAGTGGTATTCAAACGGCCAGCTTCAGCAGATGCAAAACTCTATGGGCTCTGACAGGATGTGGCTGCCGTTCATGCTCTTTTCTGGAATAATGAACGCCATGTTCTTCATGTCCATGATGTCGTTCATGGGCGCGGCGATGAGCCCAGCAGAGAGCCAGTTTGCCGGCGACGCGGGCGCAGGTGGCGACGCCGGGGCTGCCGCTGACAGTGGTGGGACTGACACCGGCGGCGACATGGGCGACGGTGGAGGAGACTTTGGTGGCGGCGATTTCAGCTTTTAGCTTTCTGTAAGCTAAGTGCGCCACCATTGCAAACGCTATGTATATGCAGAAAGAGATGCAGAGCCCACGCTCATTTAACATGTCGTCCCACCTGAAGCTTTTTGCCCGGCAAATGGCGCACTCCAAGTGCCGCCACAAACGTGCCGGCGGACACCAGCACTATGGTGCCCGCAGGGGCGAGGTTGAACATATACGATACTGCGATTCCTGTTATGACGGAAAATATAGACACTGCAACAGAGATGAGTGCCGTCTTTTTGAACCCCTTGCCAAACAAAAGGGCAGTCACGTTTGGGATGACTATTAGCGCCGACACGAGCAGTATGCCCACAAGCCGCATCGAGACGACCGCCGCGACGCTTGCCAGTACCACGAACAAATAGTTGAGCTCAGATATCCGCAGGCCACTTACCCTCGCCTGCTCCTCGTCGAACGTGATGTACATCAATTGCTTGTAGAGCACGACTACGGTGGCCAGTATGACGCCGGCCATCGCAAGTATCGCAAGCGTGTCGTTTACGCTCACAAGCAGTATGCTTCCAAACAAAAAGCTGAACAGGTCGAGAGTAAAGCCGCCGGACGCGCTCACAAGCAGTATGCCAAGGGCGAGGCCAGACGACAAAAGAATAGCCACGGTGGCGTCTGCCGGAATCCTTGCAGACTGGCGCAGGCGGGTTATCCCGAGCGCGCCAGCGATTGAAAGTCCAAGGCCGGTCCACAGCGGGTAAATGTTTACGGCAAGACCAAGCGCGATTCCCCCAAACGCCACGTGCGATAGCGCGTCGCCAAAGAGCGAGTTTTTTCTAAGGACGAGGAACAGCCCTATCACCGAGGTCGTGATGGCGACTGCGACTCCTGCGATGAGCGCCCTTTGCATGAACCCAAATTCAAGGATTTCAAGCGCCATTATCATCATCATTATAATATCATTTTCACCTAGTTGTGATGGTGATGATGATAATCGTGGTCGTGCATGTGCTTTTGCATGCTCGATTCTGAATACATCTTGACCTTCTCCGGGTCTTTAAAGAACTCATGTGCCTGCCCGTGGAAGAACATGCTGCGGTTGATGCACGCAACGTCAGTGGCAAGGCTGCTCACTGCGTCGAGGTCGTGTGACGACCAGATTATGGTCATGCCGTCGGAGTTGAGGCGGCGCAGCAATGAATAGAATTTGTTCTGGGTTTCAAGGTCGATTCCTGTCGCCGGCTCGTCCAGTATCAGCAGATGGGGATCGTTGACGATAGCTTTTGCGATGAGCACGCGCTGCTGCTGGCCGCCGGATAGCTCGCCTATCCTCCTGCCCTTCAATGCCGACAGGTCGACTGTCTCAAGCGCCGCAGAGACGCGCTCCTGATCGCTTTTCTCGCTTCTCTGGGTGATGCCCAGCGCCACTATCTCCTCCACCGTCGCCGGAAAGTTGCGATCGACTGCCATCCTCTGCGGTATGTAGCCTATCATGCGAAATACGCCAGGGTTGCTCCTGATGTCCTGGCCAAAGATCCGTATCGTGCCGGTATAGCCAGAGATGAGGCCCAACATGCAGAAAAACAGCGTCGTCTTGCCTGCGCCGTTTGGTCCTATCATGCCAAGCAGGTCGCCCTTTTCAACAGAGAACGAGATCCTGTCAAGTACCAGCGTGCTCCCGTACGAGAACGAGACATCCTGCAGCTGGACTACTATTGGCATTGCAGGCTCTCCTTTAGGTGCAAGACATTCTCTTTCATCTTGTCGATGTAGCCGATTCCTGCCGCCTGCTCTGTTTTGCTTATCCCTTCGACAGGGCTCAGCACGAGCACCCTGCCGGACAGCTCGCCGGCTATCACGTCTGCAAGCCGGCTGTCTACGAGGTCTTCAGAATAGATGACCTTGATGCCCAGTTGCCGTGCAAGGCCGATGACCTGCTCTATGCGCTGGGGCAGCACCTCCCCTTCCGGGGAGATGCCCTCTATCGCGTGCTGGGTGAGGCCGTACCTTGCCGCAAAGCGGCCAAAAGCGTCGTGGAAGGCGATAAAGTCGGATTTTTTGCAGTTTGCAAGCCCGGCTTTGATATAGGCGTCAAGACCGTCAAGCTCTCTGGCATACGCCGCAGCGTTTTCGCTGTACTGGTCTGCATTTTTGGGGTCAGCTTCTATGAGTGCAGCTTTGATGTTTTCTACCTGCACCTTTGCTAGCGCGGGGTCCAGCCAGATGTGCGGGTCGTCGTCATTGATTCCTCTCATCTCAATGCCCTCGCTTGTATTGACGATCCTTTTTGCGCCAATGCCTTCTGACCACTTCTCAAAGCCGGCGCCGTTAATGATCAGGATGTCAGCCGACCTTGCCTTTGAAATGTCTCCCGCTGTCGGCTCCCAGTCGTGCGGCTCCACCCCGGGAGGGATCAGGGTCATAATTTCAGCATTGTCGCCAGCCACATGGGATGTAAAGTCATAGAGGGGATAAAACGACGTGGCAATCTTTAGCCTGTGCTCGGATCCGGCCTGCTCCTGGTGGCGTGCCGTGCCCGTATAAAGCGTGGCGACCATCGCAAGCGGTATCGCAACCGCAATGGCCGCAAGGGCCGCCCTTTGCTGGTTCAAGCAGCTTTCATTGCTGTTATTAAGAATATATACTTTTATTAATAATATCTATGGAAGTCTTTATAAAGTTGTTAATAAATAACAACGATAGCCGATGCCGATAGTAAGCGTATCGCTCAACGACGACATCCTCTCCGAGATGGACAGCCTGCAAAAGGCGCTGGGGTTCTCCGGCAGGTCAGAGATAGTGAGGGCCGGCATCCGCCAGCTTGCGGCCGAAGAGAAGGACAGGCAGAACCTTATAGGGTTCATCCATGCGCTTCTGATGGTGGTGCACGACGAAGAGTCGGAAAAGCAGGTGACCGACATGAAGCACGACTACGATGACCTGGTCCAGACGCACCTTCACAGCAAGGTCCGGGGCGACAGGTGCCTTGAGGTATTTTTGCTAAAGGGCGACGCCGAGGACGTGAAAAAGATGACCAAGGAATTCCAGTCCAACAAAAAGATGGACCATGTCAAGCTGATCTCGATGTGAAATATGCCATCGTCGTTATTGTTCTTTGCAAGCCCTATTGGCCTTGGACATGCTACGCGCGACATTGCAATCGCTGAACGGCTGGCAGCGCCAAAAAGCGACGTGCTGTTCGTATCCGGCGCAGGGGCGCCCCGGCTGATAGAGAAGAGGGGCTTCCGGTGCCTTGATCTGTATAGACCGGAAAAATTCCGAGTGGAAAACGGCCAGCTGCAGCAGTCGTTTCAGTGGCTGATGGCCTACTATTCGTATTACAAAAAATGCAAGGCGATTTCAAAGGACATTTTAGCTAAACAACATGGCAGGCTTGTGGTAAGCGACGAGGACTTTGCCTCTATTGCCGTGGCAGAAGAAATGGGCAGAAAAAGAGTGCTGATAACCGACATTGCCGAGTCGCATTTTACAAAGGGCGCCGCATCGCTGATAGAAAAGAGGATGAACGCGGCGATGAAAAAAATGATGGCAAAATGCGACTGCGTCATCATGCCCGATGCTGGCGATGACTATGGCAACGTCGTCCACGTCGGGCCCATAGTGCGCGCCGCCAGTGCCGACCGTGATACATTGCGCCGCAGGTTCAATTTCACGAAAAAAACCATAGTGGTAAGCATCGGAGGCACGGACGCCGGGAAATACCTCATTGAAAAGACGGTGGAGGCGTACAGAAAACTGCAACCGCGGCTTGATGCAGAGCTGGTAGTGGTGCCGGGGCCGGCGCTCCAGCTGCCGGATTCTGACGACTATCGCAACATGGGGTTTGTCGAGAACTTGCACGAGATCATTTTTGCAGCCGACCTTGTCGTCTCGCTTGCCGGCAGGTCGACTATGGACGAGTCAATTGCGTACGGCACGCCCGGTATTTTTATCCCGATAAAGGGCCATTTTGAGCAGGAAGAAGGTGCAAAGAGGCTTGGCTACAGGTACGACGACCTTTTCCGGCTGGAATCTTTGATTGAGGAAAAAATTGGCCGCCGGACGGCCGGCGCCGACGCGTCAGGCGCGCAAAAAGCAGCCAGAATTATTTCTGACCTGGCCGGCGGCTGATTATCACTTTTTGTTCTTCATCTCTTCCGGCATCGCGTTCATGTCTGCATGGAACGCCTCCCATATGTGCCCGTCAAGGTCCTTAAACGCCCTGCCGTACATCCACCCATAGTCCTGCTTCTCCCTGTATTCAGAGCCGCCTGCTGCTGTCGCTTTTTGGACGATCTCGTCGACTCTTGCGCGGCTCTCAAGGCCAAGAGCGACCAGCGTTTCGGTGCTCTTGTCCGTATCGCAGATCTCTCTGCCAGGGATAAAGTTCTTGAAGAACGGCTCGGCCAGCAGCATGGCATAGTTCTCCTCGCTTATGACCATGCACCCGCAGCATTGTCGTCGGTAAACACGGGGTTGAACGTGAACCCGAGCTTGGCAAAAAACTCTTTTGACCTGTTCAGGTTCTTCACTGGCATGTTGACGAACATTTTTGTACCCCTGTGCCTTTCATGCAGCCGGTGACTTTAAAGCGGTTGCTCCCCCACAGAGGGAAGGGAGAGTCTCTCTTTACATGACATCCTCTGGCTTTTCCTCATGGCCGCAGTTCTGGCACCGGTAGATCTGAAAGCCGACATTTACCATCCTGCCGCCGCACCTTATGCAGTCATCCTCGTCCCCTTGCATGTATCTTCCTGTGGTTGTTGCACCATACCTGTATGTTTTACGCGTGCGCACGCACGCATACAAGTAAAATCCAATAT
>JBDUUM010000015.1:0-118409 GCA_039938615.1 Nitrososphaera sp. | reverse complement strand
ATGAATGTTGGGTAAAGACTTGACGTCCATTGAGAACGTGTCCGAAGCTTGGCTCACACGGGTGTCCCGCCTCTCAGTTAAGTGCTGTCTCGGCATGTTGGAGGGGCGGGACCTGCAATGGTTGTTGGAGTCGTCTCAACCTTCTTTCCTTATCTGACTTGAATAAGCGCGATGGTCCTTGTTCTTGTAGCCTATTTTTGCCTTAACTATATCCCTAAGTGTCTCTGTCCTTCTGAGATTTTTCTAGCAACCTGTCAAATATCGCACGCCTATATGTATACGCCCTAGATTAGTCCGAAGAGCACTCGCAACAATATTATCAGCACAATTATCCCGAGGATTACTGATACTAGCCACCAAATCATGTGATGTTACTAATCGGCTTTATTTCTTTAAAGAACATCTGCATTTCTCTCTATATAGTTTATCTCGTTTTAAAAACAGGCAGGTTATTTCCTTGTCCAAATCCTAACCCTGTTCTGCTTTAATGATTGTCAAGGTAGTTTTTTTGGCCAATTTGTCTGTAAGCTGTATGGAAAAATGGCCGCAAGCTAGATATTCTTTGCAGGCAAAAAAGCTGCCAATGGCCAAATGCAGCAGCTGCGGCAGAGAGGCAAAATCCTTTGATGTGTGCTCGCCAATGGGCTGCACCACCTTTACAGTGTGTTCTGGCTGCATGAAAGAAACAGAGTCATGCTCGTGCGGGCCTACATAGGCTTGTAGCGCAGGATCGCTCCTGCCTTGCCAAGCGACGCCAGCTGCGCTCCTTCCTCCATCTGGCCGGAAATGACCTCCAGCCGGGCGCCGGTCATGGTGGCAAGTTCTTGCATGTAGTCAACTATGTCCTTTTCGGACACGTCATAGTCGACGGCGCCGCACGACGGGCAGGGCTTGGAAGACATATCCTGCTTTGCAGATATGAGCGACGCTCTGTCAACAACTCTTTCCTGCACGGTCTTGCATGACCTGCACTTGAAGTCGAGTTTCACGTATGAAATATCGTCAGTAATCAAAACCAGGTCTGCAATGCCTCCCTGCATGGCCTTTAGCACGTCAAAGATACCATAGATGCCAAGACCCTTGCTGGAATGTACCTCGCTCATGAATTTCTTGACCAGTTGCTTTTCCTCCATGACTCGAAA
This sequence comes from Nitrososphaera sp., assembly GCA_039938615.1. Lineage (GTDB taxonomy): Archaea > Thermoproteota > Nitrososphaeria > Nitrososphaerales > Nitrososphaeraceae > Nitrososphaera. Next base: position 117,267 of record JBDUUM010000015.1, on the reverse strand, counting down.
TTCTGCAAGTATGCCATCCTTCTGTGCCTTATCGATAATTTCACGCACGCCCTCGTCGCCAGAATAGGACGTGTCCAGGGTCGCAAGCACGCTGTTCTGCAGTCTATAATCAAGGTATTCTTCTTTCAAAAAGTTGTCCTTGGTGGGCCCCGGCCCCCCGACGATGAGCCCCTTTGTGTTGTACTGGTCGATAAAGACCTTTTGCGCATGGTCTGCTATTCTGTGGTAATATTCGTTAAGCTCGTTCTCCCTGAGGCGCTCAAACCTCCGTGCGGACTGACCTCCCTGCCTGTGCTTGCCAGAGACACCCGACGTCAAGGTGTCTACAGTCTCCCACCTGTCGCCTGTCAGTATGCCAAGTCCCGCTTCAGTCGTGTCGATGGCTAGAATACCTATCACCTTTTCGTCCTTTAGCATATCCTTCAGGTGGTCGGTCCAAAAGTGATCATCGCATCTGTACAGGCTGATCTGGATGGGCTTTGGTGGTATGACTGAATACAGTTCGATTTTCTCCTTGCCTATGCCCTTGTCGTTTGGGATGGCGCCGCAGAATATCACAAGGCCGTTTTCCGGCGTTTCTCTGAACAACTTTAGATGTTCCATTGTCCTGCTGAGCGCGTCCTGCACATGGTTGCGGGTCAGGTCAGACTTGATGTTTGAAGCCGTCCCCGCCTCGTTTCTCAGCTGGCCTATTACGTCAAAAATGGGGCGCCTGGGCGGAACATAGACTGTGACGAGCTCTGTCCCGTGGCCAGAGATGCCTGACAGCTCATTTATCATCTTGGTCAGCTTGTACCGCTTGACCGAATCCCACTTGCCGCTGCTTGCGCTATCGTTTCCCATTGCTTGCTGTAACGTCAAAAATCCGCACGCACATAATATAAGGCTATAATAGTTGCCGGTGCAAGCTTATATGATGACGTGCCCAATATCCTGCGTTGCTGCCAAGGCTGGAGTACATCAAGCAGGCCCGGATGCGGCTTGGGATAACGCAGCGCAAGCTGGCAGCGCTTACCGGCGTCAGCACGTCAATGATAAACCAGATCGAGTCAGGCAGGTGCAAGCCCAGCTATGACACGGCGCGCAAGATCTTTGAAATTTTGGGCTCGCTTGAAGGCAAGACATCCATGAAGGCCGGCGACATTTGCAGCCGGCAGCTGATATCAGTCCAGAAGGATGAGCGCCTCCACAGGGTTATTGACATGATGCGCCAAAATTCCATCAGCCAGATACCGGTGCTTGAAGGCTCCAAAGTGGTCGGGATACTGACGGAGGACGGCCTAGCCAAGATAATGGTGGAAAAGGACGAAGTAGAGTTAAAGAACATGCATGTCTCGCAGGTAATGGAGTCGCCTCCACCGCTTGTCGATGTATCGACGCCTGCAAAAGCGCTGGTGCCGCTCGTACGGTTTGCAAAATGCATCCTAGTAAGCGAAAAGGGCAACGTCGTCGGCATAGTGACTATAACAGACACACTAAAAATGGTCGAATAAGTTACCGCTATCGGGGTAGTTTTGCAATATGTCGAAATGTAGAGGGTCTGACTAGTCGCGCAGCTTTTCAAGACCGACGCAGCAGTCGGCACACTTCATGCATTCGTTGCACAGGCTCACTTCTGCCCCAATGGGCAGGTTCGTGCCACAAAGTGCGCACTCTTTTCTTGCCTGAGCCTGTGACTTCATGGATATAGTCAGCGCTGCAGAGTATTTTAACGCTTCTTCTTAATGATTTTTAAATGGAAAAGAGCCAGCTGCAAGGCAGTGAACGCTTTAGGGTTTACGTTTGTGTTTGCAGACCTGTCTTATGTTGCCCTCGCCGTCGCAATAGCGGCCGGCTTTTGGGTACTTTTTGCGATCCTTGACCAACTGATGTTCCTGTCGCCCGTCTTTGCATTCTACATCCCTTCTGACGCGTATGCAGGCCTTGCGCTTTCGACCGTCACCGCGGCGCTTTTGGGCGTCGTGATCGCAATGAACGTCCATGTCTTTCGACATTCTACGGTAAAGATAGGATCGTCGATTTTCTCAAGTTCCGCGTTGAGCGTGCTGCCAAGCGCGTGCGCGGGGTGCACGTCTGCAGGATTTTTCCTCGCTTCTGCGTTTGGAGTGGCCGGCGCCACTGCTGCAAGCGCGCTTGCAGAATATCAGCTGCCGATGCGCCTTGCAGGCCTTGCGCTTGTTGGGTGGGCGTACTACTCTGTGAACAAGAGGGTCATGCAGGCCTGCGATATGGTAAAGCCGTAGGTTACTTGAATTCCTCTTCCAGTATTTTGCGCTTTTTGCTCATCTGGAATAAATTGTCGGTTCTCTTTAGCGCCTCGTTCCTTGGCCTCTTGAAGACCATCGACTGGATGAGCATGTGGTTTTCAGGTATCACCATGCCTGTCTGGTCGTCAGAATACCCAAGTTTCACGGTGTCATCCTGCACGCGCAGGATGTCTTGGTGGATATGTACCATGTTCGTATCGCCGTGCGCAAACCCAAGCTCCATCGCCTTTTTGCGCACGTCGCCGGTCCCCTTGGCACTGCTCAGTATAGCCACTCCAAACTCATTTCTATAGCATTCCAGTATCTCGTCTCCGGTCGGCGCGGACCCATCGAAGCGGATGGTCATGTGGTGAAGATGCATCATGCGTGAAGGCACCTTGAACGCGTCGACGTACAGGTTTGCGCCGGGGATAAAGTCCTTGACATCGTCTTGGTGATGTGGGTGCTTGTCCCATTCTATCGAGTCCTTGACTGCCTTTGTGTCCTCAAGGTCTGCCCACCGCCTGATGAGGGAAACGTCCCATCGCTTTATGCGCGGGCCAAACTTTTCAATCAGCGGCTGCATTATCCTCCCCATGCCAGAGACGTTGCAGCTACCCTGTATTACATAGGTCCTGCCGGCGGCCTTGCCATAATTGACGCGAGAATTGTGGATCATGTCTGCTACTGACATATCCCCATGCCTGTCTTCGCCTCCCTGAAATATCGCCGGCTTTCCCATCGGCTCGTAAAACTTCTTTTTGTTCTCAAAGCCCCCGCCTTCCTTGGCCGCATCCACAACCAAATCGCATTGCTTCACTGCGTCGCTGACAGGGCCCGTTACTTTGTAGCCATTGTCCTTGAACGAGCCGAGCATTTCCTGCGGCACAAAGACGCTGTAATGGTTGTCAAGCGCCTCTTTTACCTTGTCATCAATTGTATACTTGGCAACTCCTACAAACTGGATTTCCTTGTCGGCCGCAAGCGCAGTGGCGAGGCGCCGGCCGATGTTACCGTACCCGTTAATGAAGACCCTGACCAAAATCTCTCACTCGGACATGCGTTTGTATGCTCTGATATATTATATACATTCCCAGATCCTGACGCTATTTGTGGAATAATTGCCGTCCGGCGCCGCCTCTCTGGGTAAGTGGATAGATAATAATGTGTGTATGTGTGTGCATGCATGTACGCGCGCACGTGTATGTGCATATATATCTGTGTGTAGTTGCGTGGCGATTCTCTTTAAATTGAGCAAATCTAACCTGATGCTAGAAATGTCATACGGAGGAAACAGAAATTACGGCGGAGGTTACAGGAGCGGAGGGTACGGTGGAGATCGATTCGGCGGTCCAAAGCCGGTCGAGTCTGGCAAGGAATACGATGTCGAGATTACAGAGATTAGCAGACAGGGGGACGGAATAGCGAGGGTAAAGGGCTTTGTCATCTTTGTCAAGGGGGGCAAGGTTGGGCAAAAGACTAGGGTAAGAATAGTCAACGTCGGCGCAAGGTTCGCAACGGCTGAAGTCGTCAGCGCAGGCGCAGGGCAGGAGGCGCCAAAAGACATGGCGCCGCAGACACCTGAAGCGGAAAAGCCGGAGCTACAGGATTACAAGGGCACAGAGCAAGGAGAGAAGAAGCTAGAATAAGGAGAGGTAAGGGCAGGCGGGCAGGCCCGTCCTGCCAGATCCTTATCTTACAAGGCTGCGACAGCCAAGACGGCTGTATGTTTTTTTGATCTGTTCCTAGCTATAAAGAGGCAGGCGTACATAGTAGGCAGAGTATATTTATGCACTTCCTCAAAAAATATGGGGACTTTTTTTATCCTCCCAATGCTCTACTACCTGATTATGGTCGTCGACTTGGTCAGCATGTTGTTTGGCGGAATCATCTTGTCCACTTCACGATACATCTTTAGAAAGCGCCTGCCCTTCTCTGTGGTGTGGTACGTCCTGTCAGACTCGTCGTGCTCCAAGAGGCCGCCTTTCAATAGGAGGTCAAGGTACTCTTTGAGCTGCGGGAACGAGAGGAATGCGTTGTACATTATCCTTGTCTTTATTGCTCCGTCCTGCGCTATCTCTAGGATAGCGGCAGCGATATCCATCCTGCTTCTGTACTTCACTGGACAACCGGGGCAATCAGCATTTAAAAGAGTAATCTAGTAAAAAACTATTACAATATAACATTACATTCTTCTATGTTTTCATGATGCTACGGCGTGAAGCGTTTTAATCTGGCGCGTGTTCAGTCGCCTTGATGATACCTGTCGGCTTTATGTTCGTAGAATGCATGCAGAGTTTGCAGGATGCCCTATTGCGACAGGTAAGAGGCATCCCAGGCGTCACATATGCATACAAAGTCGACAAGACTTATGACTTGGTGATAAAGATCGAGTCGGATTCTATCGAGAAATTCACGATCGCAATTCGGCAAATAAGAAAGCTGGACGGTCTCATGAACACGGATACGATGATCGGCTTCAAGGAATGATCGCACTAGCTTTAAATACAATTGCGGGCTTTCCACTCTTGGAGTTAGATGTATAGAGGCGGTCACTTTTGGCAGCCGGCGTTTAGCTGATTCTCCACCGAAGGGTAGAATTTTGACAAAAAAGAAAAACATACTCGTGATTGACAACTATGACTCTTTCGTTTACAACATCGCCCAGCTACTGGGCGAGCTGGACGCCGAGCCTACGGTCGTGAGAAACGACGAGATAACGCTTGCGCAGATAAAAAAGATGAAGCCTGACGCCATCGTCATTTCGCCGGGTCCCGGCCATCCTGCCGACCGCAAGTACTTTGGAGTTTGCACGGATGTCATACAGCAACTTGGGAAAGACACCCCGATACTTGGGGTCTGCCTAGGGCATCAGGGGATAGTCCATGCCTTTGGCGGCAAGGTGGTAAATGCAGGCAAGGTGCGCCACGGCAAGACAAGCACTATACAATACACCAGCAGAAGCGACAGGCTCTTTGACAGCGTAAGCAATCCATTTCGGGCTACGCGGTATCATTCGCTAGTGGCAGCCAAGGACACTATCCCTGACTGCCTCGAAGTCACGGCCAAGGCGACTGACGATGGCGAGATAATGGGTGTAAGGCACAAGCAATACCCGATAGAAGGCGTGCAGTTCCATCCAGAATCGATAATGACAGGCGAGGGCCGCAAGATACTCTCAAACTTTTTGTCGCTGGTGGACAAATGAGCGAGGCGCCGGCGGACCTGCGGCCGGTCCTGCGCAAGCTGGTCGCAAGGGCCGACCTGTCCGAGCATGAAATGTCTGAATCCCTCGGCGCCATACTAGATGGTGCTGCATCAGAAGCGTCCATTGCGTCTTTCCTCATCGCCCTTGCAATGAAAGGCGAGACCCCTGACGAGATACGTGCAGTCGTACAGGCGATGAGGAACCACACGACGTGCATAACACCAAAGGTAGACGGTTCGCTCATCGATACGTGTGGGACAGGCGGAGACTCGATAAGGACATTTAACGTAAGCACCGCCGCGGCGATCGTAGCGGCGGCAGCCGGTGCCAAGGTTGCCAAGCACGGCAATAGGTCTGTCTCTGGAATCTGCGGAAGCGCAGATTTTTTGGAATACGTCGGTCTTGACCTTGGCGCAAGCCCAGACAGGGTACAGAGGTGCATAGAGGACGTAGGCATTGGCTTTCTGTTCGCCCCGACGTTCCATCCTGCGATGAAAAACGTCGCGTCAGCGAGAAAGACTATAGGGATTAGGACGGTCTTTAACGTGGCAGGGCCGCTGAGCAACCCTTGCACAAACATCTCTGGGCAAGTCATTGGCGTCTTTGAGCCGTTCCTGATGGAAACCCTTGCGCAGGCATGTCAGGGCAGGATAAGCGAAGCGATGATAGTGCATGCTGCAGACGGTTTTGACGAGCTGTCAAACACGTGTGACAACGATATCCTCTGGCTCACCGGTGACCATACAAAGCGCCTGCGCGTCAACCCAAAGGTCGTCGGGATGCATGTGGCAAGACCAGAACAGCTGGTAATAAATACAAAAGAAGATTCAGTAAAAAGCACACTGCAAGTTATTTGCGGCGCGGCCAGTCAGGAAAAGGAGGACATAGTCGTGCTCAATTCCGCGGCAGCCCTGTGTGTTGGCAAGGTCGCCGGCGACCTGAAAGAAGGAGTAGAGCTTGCGCGTGGTGCAATAAAGAGCGGGAGAGCCAGAAAAAAACTGTCGCGGCTCATAGCGAGCTGCGGCGATTCTGAAAAACTAGAGCAGGCAGAAAAAAAATTTCTCTAGCCTGTTCTATTCTTCGTCTTTTGCAGCCTTTTTCTTGGTTCCTTCTTCGCTATCGTCGATGCCCTTTTCGTTCACCGTGAACCTGACATCGCTGTACGGGTGATACGGCGAGTCGATTATCTTGGCTACCCTGTCGTTGCCTGCCTTGCGCAGGTAGATGCGGTACGTCGACGCGTGGCCGATGACATTTCCGCCTGCCGGCTTGGTCGGGTCGCCAAAGAAGGTGTCCGGTGTCGACTGGACCTGGTTTGTGACAATGACTGCAACGTTGTATATTTCGGCTATCCTGACCAGCTTGTGCATCAACCCATTGAGGCGTTGCTGTCTGTCGGCAAGCGTTCCCCTGCCGGCAAACTCTGCCCTGTGCAGTGAAATGATGCTGTCGATGATTATCATTTTGGCCTTAAAGTCGTCGATGTACTTGCCCATTGACTTGACAATGAGCTCAAGGTGGCTGCTATTGTATGCCTTGCAGATGGCAATACGCTTTAGCACCTCGTCGGCGTTGAGGCCCCTTGCCCTTGCTATCTGGTCAACTCTCTCCGGCCTGAATGTGCCTTCTGTGTCTATCAGTATGACTCCGCCGCCAAGGCCGCCCTCTTCTGGCGGCTGCTGGGCAGTTACGCAAAGCGTGTGGCATATCTGGGACTTGCCGGAGCCAAACTCGCCATAAAACTCGGTAATGGCCTGAGTCTCGATGCCTCCAAGCAAAAGCTCGTCGAGGGCCTTTGCGCCTGTGGTGCAGCGAAGAAGCGACTTTCTCTTTTCAAGTTCAATGTCTGCCGTCGTAAACTCATTATCCAAAATGCCGCTTTCGCGAAGTAGCTTTTGCGCGGCCATGATAAAGTTGGTCGCATTCTCCTTTGAGCCGCCCAGATCGGCTGCAAGCTCATCTGCTACCGCTGTGGCAAGTTCCATCACGGAACTGATACCGGCTTCTCTCATCTTGCGGGCAGTTGTCGGCCCGACGCCTTCAATGTCTTCTATTTCCAATTCCACTACGTTCTTGGAATTTGTCATTTCTGGATTTTATCAATCATGGCAAGTATATAACACATGGATTACTGCAGGGGGAGGGGGTGTATGAATTAGAAAAAAGTCCGGGGAGACCCGGACAAGTAATAACCTACTTTCTCTTTTTGGCTTTTGCCTTTGCCTTCTTTGCTGCTGGCTTGGCCTTGGCTTTTGCCTTGGCTGCGCCACCGCTACTGCCGCCGCCAATTTTGAACATCTTGGTCCCGCAGACCGTGCATGTTCCCGAGATAGCGTTGCGTCCGTTCTTCATGGTGACCTGTTTTTCTCCCTTCATTTCCCTCTTTGCTTTACACTTCACACAATATGCTTGTGTTGCCAACGTGCGTAGGTTTGTGTGCTTGGATATAAGAATAGCTCCACGAAGGCCGATTTCTATTTTTTGGCCTGAAAACAACCGCAAAGTTGGGCAAAAAATGCCTCCTGAGCAGAAAAATCTGCAAGCATAAGGAACATAGGGGCCAAATTTGAAGCAAAATGCTCTGCAAAGCTTATCCCGCCGCATGGTAGTGGTGGAAATCGCTACCATACTCTGCTCATAGGTGTGCCGAAATCGGCATACGTCACGAGAAAAAATGGCTGTTTTGGATCTGTTTTTCGCATGCGGCTCGATTATTTGCAACGTATTTCATACCAATGATCCGCTCTACAACGTTCTCATTCAAGCTAGCCGGATTCCACAAGCGTTAAATCAGATTTTTCCCTCAATTTTGCATGGCAGAAGAAAGCAGGCAGATAATGGTTGACGACTTGAAGATATATTCTGACGGCCTGACAACTGCTCTAAAACATGACAAGCTGGCAGAGGCTAGAGATTACGTAGGCAGGATGCAGAGCGTGCTTGACAGCATATCAAGGTATGTCGAGGCGCACATGCTCTATGATAGCGCGGTGACTGCGACAGGCGATCCAGCCGACATCGCCAGAAGTGAGACAGAAAGGGCAATCTATGCGGCCAGAATGGCCCAGCAAAAGGCAGACCTGTTGGAAAAAGAAAGCGAGGAGAAGAAGGAAGAATCAAAAAGACTGAAAAAAGCCGCTGAAAACGCCCGCAAAGAGGCCCACAAGGCCGAGAGGGCCGCAGAAAAAGCTGAAAAGGCGGAACGTAAAGCCGAAAAAGAGGCAAACAAGGCCTCAGAGGAAGCTGCCAAGGCAGGCAAGGCTGCAAGAAGGTCCTGATCGACACAGACTCGTATGTCCTGTCACACAGTATGGTGGCAGGACGCTTCACTATATTGTGCCATAAGGGACGTTGTGCTATTATATATCGCAGGCCGTGCTTGTCAGGTCAAAGTCACTTGGAGGCTGCTGCAGGTGCCACTCTCCCGATCCCCCATCTACAGCCTCCAGATGCAGGTTCGCCTCACTAAATTTTTATACTATTTTGTGACTGCTAAACCTTGTTTGTCCGCTGATGCACCGCCAAACGGGCTTGAATCTCTCGGGTGGGATGAACTTGTGGCTCAAAAGCGCAAGGTCGCAGCCGACCTGAAGGATCTGACCGACAGACTGGTTGACATCGACCGAAATCAGTTCCGTACAATCCAAGTGGGCATAAGGGAGCAAAAGGCGGCCTTTGACGCCGCGCAGGAAAGGTCCAAGCAGATCAAGGCCGAAGTTGACAAGCACAACTCGGACCTTTTGGCCGTCAGCGAAAAGATAGCCCAGTCCAAGAACTTTCTCAGCATGATGGAAGCTCGTTTACCAACAGAAACTGAGGAGGAGCTTGCGGCAATAGCGTCTGTGAACCAGGAGCTCCTAGATGAAAAAAAGTTCAAGGGCGAGCGCGAAAAGGGCGAGATCCTATCCAAGTTAAAGGATGCGTCTATGAAGATGGAGGCCATCAAGGCCACGCGTATGATAAAAGAGCAATACGCTCATCTACTCCAGGAATCTACGAACATTAGCACTGCGGTCAAGTTGCTCAATGACGAGCGCGACGCACTTCGCGCAAAAATGGCAGAGATAAACAACGTTCTTGACCGCCTCTACCACTCCAAGAGAGCACTTGCCGCCGAGCGTGACAAGTGCCTGGCGTCATACGAAAGCACCGTCAAGCAGCTCGACGCGCTCAACGCCCGGCTTGATGAAATGTCGGCGATGCGTAAAAGGCAGAGAGAAGAGTACGGCTACAACCTGCCGTCGGATGCTCTGTTCAAGGTCAAAGAGACTGCTCGCAAAAAGCTGGAATCTGGCTCAAAGCTTAGCTTTGACGAACTGAAGTTATTGTACAGCGAAAAAGATTGAAAAAAGGAAAGGGGAGGAGAGACTAGGCGTCCTCTTCCTTTACGTTGTCGTCATGTATGTTGTCCAAGGACAGCACTGCCTCGTCAAACACCTCTACTACCTTGACTAGGCAAGTCACTCCGGGTGGCGGGTTGTCGGGGTCGTCGACCTGTATTTCTAGGTGCACGGTCTGCGCCTTGAAGATCTTGGTCGCGTTGGTGTCCTTAATTATCACACGGTGGTTCTTGATCGACGCTTCGCTCTTGAACGAGCCGATCTCGTCGATGCATCCGTCATCACCAAAGACGATCTTGTGGCCGTGCCACGACTTGTTTGCGGTTTGTTCGCTGTCAGCATGCTGCGCCTCGTGCGAGTCTGACGCATAGATGCCAGTATCGGTATATATCACGTAGGCGTATGCAGTATGCAGGCCGCTTGGGAGCGTCTGGCCTGCCTTGCCGTACACCGCCACGTAGGCATCGCCATTTTCCTTGAACCCGTATCTCTTTAGGTCAAAGTCCTTGAGACCCGCCACGCTGGTGTCATTTTTCGCATCTCTTTTTGGAAGATCGGCCATAGCAGCCCCCGCAAGCGTGCTGGCGAAGAGCATATGACGGCCAGTGTGGCAATAATTGGGACCATTATCGGTTTGCTTGCCATATGTGATACAACTGTAAGAGTCTTCTATATAAGGAAACAGGTGTGTTGTGCTGTATGTATGTACGCCTTCAGCTATGTCGTTAATTTTAGACCGGCCTGCAGAAAGGATAAAGTTACAATGTTACTAGAAGATGATCGTTGGCGATCAATGACTTTGCCCTTGCCTGCGCGATCGACGGGTCGCCGGCATATTTTACCTACAACGGTGAGACAATGCTGATCATCCAATCGGCGCAGGACGCCAGATCCGGCACGAACAGTTTTGCCTATATCGAGCCGTTCATGGGTGCCCTCGTCTCGCACGAGGCAATCCATGTCGCCATAAAAAAGATGGAAGGTGACGAAACTTCAGAGTCGCTTGACGATATCGAAGTCATCGTCGAGCATAACGGGAGGCGGTTCCAAGTCACGCTAAACAACATGCTCTTTGCGCGGGACGAGTCAGGGCTTGTGCTGCCTGCACATTTTTTTCAATGAAGACGCAAAGCCCTTCAGGTCTGCCTCCATCGCCTTTCCACTCTTTGCCCTTGTTATCCTGTCGACAATCGCGCTTCCAACGATAATGGCATCAGCTCCTGCATCTATCATAAAGCGGGCGTGCGCCGGCGAACTTATGCCAAAGCCCACGCCAATAGGCACCCTCCCAGCTGCTATACGTCTGGCTTTTTTTATCGCATCTGATGTATAACTTTCAAACCTCCTGCGTGCTCCCGTGATGCCGTACACTGAAACAAGATAGAGAAATCCGGTTGAGCTGGCGACTATTTTTTCAAGCCGGGCATCAGACGTGTTTAGAGACGCCAAAAATGCAGTCGCCATCATGCGTTTTTTCGCCGAGTCGAGATATGCATCTGCCTCCTCGACTGGCATGTCTGGCAGGATAAAGCCGTCGATCCCGCTTGCCTTGGCCTTGGCGACAAAGGTATCGATTCCTGTACGCACCAGTATGTTAGAGTACGTCATGGCCATGATTGGCAGGCTTGGGTGTTTCTTGCGCAAAACTCTGGCAAGCGCCAGAACCTTGTCCGGCGTGACTCCTCCTTCGAGGGCCATGTGAGCCGCCTGCTGAATTGTTGGCCCATCTGCTATGGGGTCTGAAAAGGGAATGCCAAGCTCTATAATGTCTGCGCCGCCTGCCACTAGCGCATCGACTGCCTTCTCTGTAGTCTTTATGTCAGGATAGCCTGCGACGACATAGCATACAAGCACCCGTTCACCCCTTTTTGCAAGGGCGGAAAACATATCAGACACTCTGTTTCCTTGCATGGTGTCTGCGGCCCTTTTTGGAATTGAGGTAATCATGAACGACTGTCACATCCTTGTCGCCCCGGCCTGAAAGCGTCACGACTATCATGTCGTCTCTATCCATCTCTTTTGCGATTTTCAGCGCGTGTGCAACTGCATGCGACGATTCAAGCGCCGGTATTATGCCCTCAAGTCTCGATAGCGTCATGAAGGCATCCACTGCCTCGTCGTCAGTGCATGGCACATACTTGGCGCGGTTGATGTCTTTGAGCATCGAGTGCTCTGGTCCGACGCCGGGATAATCAAGGCCTGCGGATATGCTGTGAGTCTCTGAGACTTGGCCCTGCTTGTCCTGCAGGAGGTATGTAAACATGCCGTGCAGCACGCCCTCGCTTCCAGCGCAAAGCGTGGCCGAGTGCCTGCCCGTCCTGACGCCTTCTCCTCCGGCCTCTACGCCGTACAACTCGACGCCAGAGTCGTCAAGGAACGGAAAGAATGAGCCCATCGCGTTGCTGCCGCCGCCGACGCATGCAACCACTGCGCTTGGGAGCCTGCCATGGTCGCGCATGGACTGCTCTTTTACTTCGTTGCCGATCACGCTTTGAAAGTCCCGGACCATCATTGGGTACGGGTGCGGCCCGACCACTGAGCCTATCAGATAATAAGTCGTCTGAACGTTTGAAATCCAGTCCCTTATCGCCTCATTGATCGCGTCTTTCAAGGTCTTGCTGCCAGAGTCGACTGAATGGACCTTGGCGCCAAGCAACTGCATCCGAAATACGTTGAGCTTTTGCCGCTCGACATCCTTTGACCCCATGTAGACCTCTGCAGGCAGGCCAAGGACCGCGCACGCTATGGCTGTTCCGACGCCGTGCTGGCCGGCGCCGGTCTCTGCTATGATGCGCTTTTTGCCCATCTTTTTTGCAAGCAGCGCCTGCCCGAGTGTGTTGTTGGTCTTGTGCGCGCCGCCGTGCAAAAGGTCTTCGCGCTTTAGAAATATCTTGGCGCCGCCTGCATGTTTTGTCAGGTTATTTGCAAAGTACAGGGGCGTGGGCCTGCCGGCGTACCCCGTCAGATAATCATGGAGCTCTTGCTGAAAAGCAGGATCGTTTTTGTATTTCTCATAGGCAGCTTCAAGCTCGCTTACGGCCGGCGCAAGGGTCTCAGGTATGTATTTGCCTCCGTACCTGCCGAACTTGCCTCCAACTGGAAAGCTGCCGATCATCATGTGGCAGTACCTGTCAGGGGTTATTAATATTCACAGGGAGTTGTAAAGCTCGGCCACCTTGGCGCCAATATCGCCATTCTCCATGATGCTCGTGCCTACAAGGAAGGCATCTGCACCGGCCCTTCTCAGGTACTGTATGTCTGCAGGCTTTGATATGCCACTTTCGCTTATTATGACGCTCTTGCCCTTGCCATGCTTTTGCACAAGGCGCTCGGTGTTTGCCATGTCTACCTTCAGGTCTGACAGGTTGCGGTTGTTTATCCCCACAAATTCATAGCCTGCAGCAAGCGACTCGGCATATTCAGGTTCGCTGTGCGCCTCCACTATCACCTGCAGCTCTTTTTTCGTCGCGTAATCAAACAGCTTGTCAATGCTGGATTCAGCCAAGTTGCGGTCAAACACGGCTTTTATGAGCAGTATGCAGTCGGCGCCGGCCTGCCTGGCCGCGTCTATCTGGACCTCGCTCACTGTGATGTCCTTCATGAGCATGGGTATCGATACTGCCTTTCTGATGGCGTAGAGGTTGCTGATGGATCCGTCAAACAGGTAGGGCTGCGTCAGAACGGAAAGTGCGGCCGCGCCGGATTCTGCCATTGCAAGCGCGATTTCGGACGGGGTGCCAAAACCGCGTATCTGGCCCCTTGAAGGCGAGGAGAACTTGACCTCTGTTATCAGCGGAGCGTGAGGACATGAAAATATCGCTTTTCTGAGGCTCAGTATATCGTGCGTGACCGATCTCTTTACATCGTACGCGCCATCATCGATGGCCTTGAACGAGTTTTCCACCAGCCGCTCTATAGTGTCGCCGGCCTTGGCAAACTTGCTCATGCAAAGCCAAGGCGGCAAGAGCGTTATAACTCTATAACTGCACACAGAGGTCTGCGTACCTAGCAGATAGCAGACGACTAGACTTTTGAAATGATGGGCTCACAGGACGTCCTTTTACTGCTACGAGATTTTTGTCGTTATCAGGGTTTGTCATAATCTGCTGCTGCCGCCCTGCTGGTTCCTGCCACCAGATTATCAGCGCCGACTAGATAATTAACTCCGGCGCGCCAAGAGCAAGCGGTAAATATTGGATCGTACTACTAAAAAATAGAGAGACTGGGCTGTGAACTATCGGATACTGGTAGTTGACGATGAAAAAGACATTTTGACTGTGATATGCTCCGTACTGGAAAAATGCGGCCATGATTTTATCACCGAAGGTTTTACGAGCCCAGTTGCTGCGCTCGACAGGTTTCGGGCAAACCCAGAAGCGTTTGATCTGGTACTCACAGACATCAGGATGCCTAGGATGCTTGGCTTTGAAATGGCCCTGCAGATGCAGAAAATCCGGCCAGCAGTGCGCGTGGCATTCATGTCCGCATTTGATATCGACGAAAGAATCCCTGGCTATTCTCCGACCGTGAGGAAGGAGGACGTCATATACAAGCCCAGCGGCATCTTTCGCCTCTGCCAGAGGCTGGAAAAATTCTTTGCGTCTTCAGCATAAAAATACTCTCGCCTTTGCCAGAAAATCATTTGAATGACGGGCGCTAATCATTAGCGTGGCACCGTCAGACCTGACCGGCGGCTCAGGAACCAAGATGGTTACCGTAGGATTCAAGCATGTCCCCATAAGCGAAGAGTCGCTCACGCCTGTGCAAATACTGGAACGGGCCGGACTTGACCCGCTGGAGTATGAGCTTCGCACGAGCGGCGGCGAGCCAATAAACCCCGAATCGGAATTGGCGATACGGGACGGGATGAAGCTGGACGCCGTAGTCAAGCCCCGCTAGGCTCTCCATATCGATATATACCTCGGGTGGAAAAAACAACTGTCAGTCAGCCAATGTCAGAGAGCGCCATTTTCCGCGACAGGTCCAAGCTGTCGCCCCGGTTTGTTCCAGAAGAGCTGCCGCACCGCAAGGAACAGGTGGACCAAATAGTCCACGTGTTTTCAAACGCGGCAGACGATCCTGACAGGTTTCCGCTTACCATATTGCAGGTAATAGGCACCGCAGGTATTGGCAAGACTACCACTGTCATACGGTCGACAAAGATAATCGAGAGCATGTTTTCAAAAAACCGTTTTGCCCTAAAGACTGCGTACATCAACCTGAAGCTGCAGGGCGGCAACAAGTTTGCGATATACCGCTTTTTGCTGGAGCGAATAGCGCCTGACTTGCCTTCGCAGGGGCTCTCCGCAGAAGAAATGCTCCGATATCTTTTACGCTACCTTCGGGACAACAGGCAGTACGCGCTCATCGTCATGGACGAGATAGACTACCTCATAAAGACAAGCAAGGACACAAGCATAATCTACGACCTGACGCGCCTAAACGAGTTTGAGCCTGACAAGCCCTGCAACGTAAAAGGCGTGATATTCATTGCAAGAAGCACTGATTTCTACTCAAAACTGGATGCCGCCGAGCTGTCGACGCTTGGCAGGGTGCCGATGGAATTTTCCCACTATACCCTGGAGCAGGCAAGCGACATACTCGCAAGCAGGTGTGAACAAGCATTTAACCCAAAGGCGATAGGGTCTGATGTCATCGATAAGGTTGCCAAGATAACCACATCTGCAGAGGTGAACGGCGACGTGCGCTACGCGCTTGATCTGTTATTATATGCGGGCAACCTTGCCGAGTCGCAAGGAACGGGCAGGGTGACGCTTGACCAGATACGCAAGGTGCACGGCCAGACGCACCCCTCCATAACGACGGAGGAGCTGGACTCGCTATCGAAAAATCACCTTGTCAGCCTCATCGCAGTCGTGAGGGCGCTAAAGAGCAAGAAAAAGCAATACGTCGAGCTCAGGGACATTCGCCTACACGCGGCTGAAATCGCCGAGCAGGCGGGGATCAAAAAGCTGGACGTCGAGGACTATCTTGATGACTTGAAGGCTCGCAGGCTGATAGAGATGCGCTCGCTCAAAGAGATCGGGCTGCATGGCGCGTCACTTGCTGAACTTGAGCCGGCTCTCATGGCAAGGGTGAAGAAGCAGGACGGCTGACAAGCACGCAATAGAAACGGGCATTGGCAGCATAGGCAAGGTCAAGATAATACGAGCCCTTGCAGAGGAGGGCAAGATGGCTACGGTGTACCTATTGCACAAAAAGACGGGACTAAAGCGCGACGACATCAAGAGCAACCTTGATGACCTGATGGGCATCGGCTGGATCAGGCAGGCAAAATACGCAAGCGTGATGTATGGCCTAAATATAGACAACGAATATCTTGCAAAACTGGTGGCGTTTTTGCGCGACGTAGGCTACATTCAGCCGTAAAAGTTGATGTATCTGTCGTTGTCGCCACCACCACTACCATTGCTTTCAATCAAATAAAGGCTGCGAAATAATATGTCAACAGATGCAGCCTCTGCCAACTCTCCCCTTGCAACCTGGTACGCTGCGCCCTGTATGTCAAGACGCTCTGCCTTTTCAGCCAGCGCGGCCAACGTCATACCGTTCTGCTGCGCCCTCTTTTGCAGCATCGAAAATATCCTCTCAGCGTGGTAGTTTGCATGTATTTCCGTAGCCTCCTCGCCCTGCACTCCATAGACTTCAGCGACCTTGGCATCGACTCTCGATTCTTGATCCTTTGTCAGCCCGACGTGGGCTGCCTCTATGGCAGACTTGCCTCTTTTCTGGCTCGCATTTGTTTCGTGCATTGGCTGGAAAACGTGTACTTTGGCGCGTTTTTTACATATTAAGATAACGCATAAAGGAATAAAAAGGCGCCCTTCAAAACTCTGATGTGCAGTCAAAACCCAAGTTTATCTTCGTGACGGGTGGAGTCATGTCCGGCCTTGGCAAGGGGGTTACTACTTCTTCGACGGCACGACTTCTCCAACTTGCAGGTTATCGTGTGTCGTGCGTCAAGATAGATCCGTATGTAAATTATGATGCCGGCACTATGAACCCTGTGGCGCACGGCGAGGTATTTGTGACTGATGACGGCGGCGAGTGCGACATGGACATCGGAAATTACGAACGTTTTATCGACGCGTCTATGACAAAGGATCACAACATTACCACCGGCAGGATATTCATGGACGTGATACGGGCAGAGCGCGAAGGAAGATACTTGGGCCAGTGCGTCCAGATAATTCCCCACGTCACCGACGCGATAAAGGACAAGCTGAGAAAAACTGCGGAAAAAGAAAAGCTCGACATCATGGTAGTCGAATGCGGAGGCACTGTTGGCGACATCGAGAGCCTGCCGTTCCTTGAAGCATTTCGACAGATGGCTCTTGAAATGGGCCGGCAAAACACGCTTTTTATCCACGTTACATTGGCGCCTGTACTTGACGTCGTAGGAGAGCAGAAGACCAAGCCCACGCAGCACAGCGTGCAGGAACTGCGCAGGATAGGCATCCAGCCGGATATCCTTGCCGTGCGGTGCAAGACTCCGCTGACGCCGGAGACGCGAAGGAAGATCTCGCTCTTTGCAAGTGTCGAGCAATCCGGCGTCATTTCGTGCCACGACGCGCCTTCGATATACAAAGTGCCCGAGATGCTTGAAAGCCAAGGAATGCTCAGGGTGATAGCAGAGGGTCTTGCGCTAAAGAGGAGCAAGCCACAATGGTCTGACTGGAGAAAGATTGCCAATTCTTTTTCAAAGCATGACGGCACAGTCCGGATAGCTGTAGTAGGCAAGTACGTGACGCTTCCTGACAGCTATGTCAGCGTATACCATGCGCTGTCGCACGCCGGCGCCAGCATTGGCAAAAAGGTCCAGGTGGAATGGATAGACTCGGAAAAGTTTGAAAACGGCGGGGAAAAAAAGATTGTGGCATTAAAAGACTATGACGGCATACTTGCACCGGGTGGCTTTGGCAAACGCGGAAGCGAGGGCATAATATCGGCTGCAAATTTTGCCCGCCAAAACAAGATACCGTACCTGGGCATATGTTTTGGATTCCAGCTTGCGATTGTCGCGTTTGCGCGCCACGCCTGCAACCTGCAGGGCGCCAATTCGACCGAGCTTGACCCAAACACCAAAAACCCTCTTGTAGATTTCATGCCTGATCAGCGCACCGTGCACGACATGGGAGGTACCATGCGCCTTGGAGGACACGACATCAGAGTCGAGCCCGGGACGATGGCGCACAAGCTGTACAGCTCTACTACGATAAGGCGCCGGCACCGCCACCGTTACGAGTTTAATCAGAACTATCTTGACGCGATAACCAAGGGCGGCATGGTGCTATCGGCCCACTCTGATGGCGGCCGGCGCATGGAGATACTGGAAATACCGGGCCATCCCTTCTACTTTGCCGTGCAATACCACGCGGAATTTTCAAGCAGACCAGGCAAGCCTGAGCAGGCGTTTGGCGGCTTTGTGTCTGCTGCAGCCGCTAGATCTTGAGCTCATAGATGCGCTGCCGTGCGTCCCGAAGCGATGTCTTTTTCTTGACATAGCCGCCGTCGATAAGGTGCGAAAGCGACAGCCTGATTGTGCGTTCTGGCAGCATCGTCCTTGACGCAAGGTCCTTCTGGCTCAGCGCTCCCTCGTACTCAAGCGTCTTTAGTATCAGCTTGGCGCTTGGCGGCATCTTTAGCATGTCTTCCGCAAGCCTGACTTTTTTTGCCATGAGCGACGCGGCGGACGAGTCGCCCACCATCCGCACCAGCCGGGCCGGAAACTCGTGTTTTGAGCATGCAAGCGTGTTTCTGACCCGTATGCGCCTGCCACCATCAAGCACTACTTCGCAGTGGTAGCGGCTAGTGATGTCCGAGACTTCCAGCCGGGCATCGTTTGGCACGACCAGCGGCCTGCGCGTATTGTCAAGCGAGTTTACAGACACGACGAGGAACACCTTGGACTTTTGTATGACCATCGGACCACCCGCTGACATTGTGTATGCAGTCGAGCCGGTAGGAGTTGAAATTATCACACCGTCACTCTGATCATGCCAGACATCCTTGCCATCTATCTTCAACACATGTTCCATCAAAGTCGCGCTCTTGCTAGGAAATACGGCGACATCGTTAAGCACTGGGTCGACGTCCTTGCCGTCCACCTTGACTGCCAGGCGGAACACCTCGTCGACCTCATAGTCGCCCCTCTTTAGCCTGCCGGTAGCAGATTCCAAGTCGCGCACTTCAAGCTGGGCAAGAAAGCCTGTCGAGTCAGTCTCATAGATTCCGATAACAGGCGCAGATGCGGCAGTGACCTTGTGAAAGTACTCCAGTATGCCCCTGTCGCCTCCGACCACAAGCACCATGTCGACCTGCGATGCAAGCGAGTAGTCGTCTTTCATTATCTGGGACCTGACTCCAAGCGAATCAAGTGTCCTTTTTATCTTGGACAGGAGGGCGCCGTCGCGAGAATCCACGCCCCAGAGGGCTACCTTCATTGAGTGACTATTCTGCAGGATGGATTTAAAGCTAGGTTATAGTCTGGAAATGCACGCTGTTGTAATAGTAGGACGCCTCTGTCTCGATCTTGCTGTACTGCGGAACCTTGCCCAGGCCCTCTTTCTTGGTTTCAAGTGCCGCCTTTAGCGCGCCGGCCGAAAAGCAGATGGCCCATACCGGATCTTTTTCCTTGATCCAAGAACAAGCAAATGACGCAGCCAGTATGTCGCCGGCCCCCGTCGAGTCTGGAGCGTCTATGTCGCGAAGTTTTATCCAGTAGTGCATATCTTTGTGCAGGAGGTGGACGATCCTGTGGTCTGTCGCAAGCACAAACTCGACGCCCTTTGACTGCACCGCCTTCATGCCCCCGGTGCCGCCAAGCCCGCCTGTCAGGGCTGCCAGTTCTTGTTGGTCTGCCTTGAGCGCCGTGATCCCTGACAGGTCGAGGGAAAGGTTGTCGACGTGGGCTATCCTGCCGCCTGGCCCTATCTGGCGCATGTAGCCCTGCGGGTCGAGCATGACGAAGCCTTTTTTGCCCCTGTTTCTCTTGATGGCGTCAAGGACCTGCGATGGAACCTCGTCTATGACGGGGCTTGCCAGCCAGCAGTCCACCTTCATGTCAGAGATGTCCTGCTCTGCCAGCGGATCGCATCTTGCTTGCAGCACCAGCTGCCTGCCGTCACCTTCCGTTTCAAGCGAAAAGCGGGTGGTAGGCGCGCTTGACAGGTGGTTTTGCCGCAGGTTGATGTTGTTGTCGCGCAGCATATTGCGCAGGTCGTCCGGGAAATCAGGTCCGACCTTGGTCGCAAGCTCGACATCAAAGCCAAAGCGCCGGGCAGTCAACCCACAATAGCACGGCGGGCCGCCAATGCTCTCAATCACCTTGCCCTGATTTTTTATCGTGTCAAGGACAATGTGTGATGCAATGCCGATCTTCAAGCAGCCTTGCTCTGCGATGGCGCAATAAAAGCGCTTTTGGCCCGCTCACAGGTCAGTCGCAAACTTGGAGTGCACCCTGCAGTGGTATACTCTCGCAATGTCTCTAAACGAAAGCGTGCCGGCCAGCCTGCCACCTGCAGTCACGGCGATAATTTCAGACCCTGCGGATGCAAGCAGGTTAAAGACGCCATAAAGTGACTCTGATTCGTCCACTACTGGCACGCCAGTGCTACTATTACTTCTTCCTCTCAAACTTGCAAGCGTTGTAGCGTCGTTTTGGCCCAGCATGTCCGATATCGAAATTACCTGCAGCACGCTTTTTTCATGCAGCGTTGTTGCAGGATCGCCTATGAACACGTACAGGGCGCGGCTTTTTTCCGCCTCTTGTACTGCCTTTGCAACAGGCGTTGACGCAGGCATCTGGATAAAGTGCTGGCTGACAGCGTCACCGGTCTTTAGCGCCCTGAGTACTGACACGTCATAGTCGCCCGAGTGCGCCGGAGACTCCCTTCTTGACGGCACTTGGCTCTTGAATATGCTGTTGTTGATGCCCGACGCTGCATAGGCAACGACTGTGGCAATCATCATAGGTGCAAGGAGGCCGTACCCGCCAGTAAGTTCGCTTCCCATCACTATAGTCGATATCGGCGTCTTGGCAGTCGCGCTGAAAAAGGCCACCATTCCAACTATGGCTGCCGAAGATACATCTATCCACATAAAGAGCCCAAGCGAGTGAAAGAGGCCGCCGACAAAGGCGCCAAGCAGGCCGCCAATTACCATGCTTGGCCCAAACACGCCGGCGCTGCCGCCGGACCCAATCGTCAGCGAAGTGGCTATTATCTTTAGAAAAATGACTGCAAGGAGCACCCACAGGGGCAGGAGGAGCGGGCTTGAAAGCATCACCAGCTGCAGCCATCCATAGCTTGTGCCATGCACCTGAGGCGCAAACATGGCTATCACGCCGACGGCCGCTCCGCCTATCGCAGGCCGGGCGTACCGGGGCACCTTTTTCATGCCCGCAAAGACGCGATTTGCAAGGTAGAACACCCTGACATATGCTATGCTGACTGCGGCGCAGACGACTCCGATTATGGCGTAGAGGACAAGCGATACAGGCCTGCTGTAGGTAGCAGTGTCCTGCGATACAGAAAATATGGGCGACCACCCAAAAACAAACCCAAAGAACGTGTAGCCTACCACTGATGCGATGACTGCAGGAACAAGCGCCTTGACCTCAAAGTCGCGCCGGTAAAATACCTCTGTCCCAAAGAGCGCGGCCCCAAGCGGCACCTTGAATATGCTGCCTATACCTGCTGCAAGGCCGGCGGCTACTGCAATCCTTCTGTCTTCGGGACCAAACTTTAGAAGGCGCGCCAGAGTTGAGCTCAGGCCGGCCGCGACCTGAGACAGAGGTCCTTCGCTTCCTCCACTTCCACCACTGCCAAGGGTGATTGCCGAGGCTATGCCTTTTACAAGTGGCACCCTTGACCTGATGTCGCCTTCTCTGTTGTGAAATGCATCGATCACCGAATCAGTGCCATGCCCCTCCGCCTCCGGGGACAGCCTGCTGACTAACAGGCCGACTGCAAGGCCGCCGACACCGGTAATCAGCGGAAACGCCCACGACCTGTCGACTAGAAAATGATATGCGTCGCCGGCACCCGGCGAGTGAGGAATAAATCCCGCCCCCTCTCCAAGAAACAGGCTCGTCAGAAACGTCGTAGAAAGAGAAAACGCCACGGCGCTTGCACCTGCGGCCACGCCTATCATTATGCCAAATATAGTCCACTTTTGCAGGTATGAAAAGTCGAGGAAGTGGAGCCGTGATGCAAACGCGGCAAATGATATTATTATCTGCTCGCCCCTTACTCTCAACTTGTTCCTGCCTTTTCCGAAGGAAAGCAGACAAGTCTAGGCGATTAGACATATTTAATTCGTTTGAAAAGGGCATTTCGCGCCGCAGCTACCTTTTGGGATGGCGGTATTTCCACGGCGCAGCCCTTTTACTCTCATTTCAGCTCTTTAGCTATAAGCTTTGCGCATAACTTTTTCTGACATTTTGACAGTATTTTTTCTTCTGCCGCTACTTTCCATGGTAAGAGAACATAGGATGTTTCACTATTATATACATACACACATATGCATATCCTTTTATCGTGCCAATCTGAAAAATTGCGGGCAGGCTCCTCCAAACCCGTCCCAAAACACCTCCGCCAGCTAGGACGGGCATGGTTCTGAACGCGCTGCAAGTACCACAAGATTTAAAGTATGGCAAAAGACATTCGTCGTTATGCCTAAGAAACGAGCAAGCCGAGGACGTTCCAAGGGAGGCAAGGGCAGCTCTGGCGTAGTCCACTGCAGCCAGTGTGGCGCTCTTGTCCCAAGAGACAAGGCCAAGAAGGTCACAGGCAGAATTACGCTTGTCGAGCCGGCGCTTGCCAAGGAACTAAAGGCGCAGGGCGCATACATTCCGATGTCGACTGATGTCAAGTTCTACTGCGTGTCATGCGCGGTGCACCGTGGCATAGTCAAAGTAAGATCAGAAGCAGAACGCCGCACCGGCGGAAGGCTCTGGTAAACCCTCCTTTTTACAGCCGTTTTGCAGTGGCTGCAATCCTCTGCATCAAAGTGATACCTGCCACTATTGACACCAGCATCACTCCAGCCTGCAGTGCCCACTCAAATGGCAACATGCCAATAATTGCGACGATAAGCAGTCGCTCGGCCCGCTCGCCAATGCCTATGCCTTTTAGCTCGACGCCAAGCGACTCGGCCCTTGCCCGGATGTAACTGACAAGGAGCGACATGCCAAGAGCAACCAAGCTCCAAAATGACATCATGTAGTTGCCAGATGCAAAGCCGCCAAGGGCGATGCCGGCAAATATCACTACCTCGGCTATCTTGTCAAATGACGAGTCTAAAAATGCGCCCTTTTTTGATGCCTGTTTTGTCACCCTTGCGACTGTACCATCAATTACGTCGAAAAACCCTGATGCGAGAAGCAGTGTGCCGCCGGCCACCGCTGGCAGGTACCAGTCTCTTACTCCGAGGTAGGGAGAAGCATACGCGACGCCCGCCGCAAAGGCGACTGCCAGCCCAAGGCCGGTCCAGAAATTTGCCGACAGGCCGGTTGACGCAAATCCTGCGCCAAGCCTCTCCATTGTGGGCTGGAGCGAGTCGCGCAGTTTGTTGAGCAACTGCCAAAATACCTGTATGCTGCCATAATAATTTACCGTACGCGCTAGAATGTCTTGCCTTTTTGCAGCTTTCTGAGCCCTTCGAGGAGCTGCTATCTGGTCGTGCGAGGGGTTCATGTCCCTAAGCCTGTCTATCCTTACGTTGAGCGCCTGCAGCCCGTCGTAGATCTCCTTGTCCTCAACGGTGTCTATGAGGGCCTTTATCCCAAAGGGTTTTTGCATCAGCTCAACGACTCTATTCAATTGCTTCACCGAGTCAAGGAGCGTCTCTTTTACGTGGGCGGACGCAAAGATGATCCGCTGCCGGGGATAGAGCGCCAGTATCTCCTTGGCCACCTCCATGCCGTCCTTTTTTGGCATCCTGTAATCCAAGAGCACGACGTCAAAGGGGGCGCGCTGCCTGTCCTGGCTATTTTTGAACTGCTCAAAATGCTGCCGGTATAGGTTGATGCAGTCCTCGCCGTTCTCTGAAGTGACCAGCTCGTGGCCTGCGGCAGAGAGCGCTACTTGGTATGCAGACAGGACATCCTTTTCATCTTCTGCAATCAATATCTTCATGGCGTGGCCCAGCCGCTAAAGCATGGCGGCAGCACCTAATAAGGATATGTGGATTATCATAGAAATAGCACAAAGGTGCATTTTTTTAAAAATTCCGACGCAAAGAATTGCAAAGTTTGCTCCACCGAAAGATGAGGCTGGCGTGATTTGTTAAAATACTACAGGATGCAAGACAATAGACAGCAAAAGTAGGTATAGATGGCAAATACAGGGGAATTCGTTGCAGACAAAAAGGCGTCTCTTCCTGACGGCCAGCCTGGCCTGCTGACTACTCTGATAAAATACACTCTGGTGCCGTCAATCCCGCTTGCCATCATCTCCATCCTTTCAACAGATCTTGCGATATGGAAGGCCAACGACACCCACCACTTTTACTTTGAGCTATTTGCGGTGATATTTGCCATTATCGTGGCGTTCTACGGGCTCTTGCGCGCCCGGCAGACAAAGGACAGGTTCAGCCTGATGATCGGGATTGCCTATCTGACAAGTGCAGTGATCGATGCGCTGCACGCTGTCCTGTCATTTAACGCCACAAACGAGACGCTTTTTCTTGGCTACTTTATCCCGCAGACGTGGTTTGCTGGAAGGACATTCATCAGCTCGGTTATGATTATTGCAATCCTGAGGTACGCCCAAGTGTCAAGGCGGCAGCCCTCCGAGGGGGATGAGGCAGAGGAGGCCCTGGCAGGTCAAGCCAAGCCAAAGGACAAGCAGGAATTTGCGTCTCTGTCCATCATCATGGTGACGATGATAACCGCAGCATTTCTGACGGTCGTCTCGTTTTTTACCGTGCTTCCAAGCATTACCGTCGACTATCCTCTGCACAGGCCGTACGAGATCCCGCCGCTGCTCATGTTCTCCTTTGCGCTGTTCCTGTTTTACAAAAAGGGCCTGTACAGGACTACTGACGTGTTTTACCGGGCATTTTGCTCTCGCTTCTCCTTGATGTCTTTGGCCAGATAGTGATGGCATACTCGGCAAACCCGTTTGACACGGCGCATAACGTTTCGCACATGTTAAAGAATTCCAGCTATTTTACCAACATCATCGCGCTTGCAATGTCAGGCATCCAGTACAACAAGCAGGTAAAGCAAAACGAACAGGTGATCCGTGCAAGCTACGAGCGGCTAAAGGCGGCAGACAAGATAAAGGACGACTTTATCAACATCGCCGCGCACGAGATGCGGACCCCTTTACAACCCATAATTACCTACAACGACCTTGCACTGAACGGCCTTGTAGACAAGGATGAGGCTTTACGCATAATCGACCGTCAGGCCAAGAGGCTGCAAAAATTGTCTTCGGACATTCTGGATGTCAGCAGGATAGAGAGTGGCAACCTGTCCTACCACATGGAAAAAATCAGGATAAACGAGGTCATTTTCGAAGTCGTAAACACGCAGCGGGTCAACCTGCGCGCCGGTGTCGACATAAAGGCGCAGTGCAGCGCGACTGATAATGCATACATCGAGGCCGACCGGGGCCGGCTCATGCAAGTGTTCACAAACATCCTCGGCAACGCGATGAAGTTCACAAAGGAAGGCCTGATAAAGATAGAAACCCGTCTGGAGGCAAACAGCTTGGAGATATCGATAAGCGACAGTGGCCCGGGCATACCTGCAGACATATTGCCAAACCTGTTTGGCAAGTTTGTGACCAAGAGCGTCGGTATCGAAAGTTACCAGGGGACAGGCCTTGGACTCTATCAGCAAGGCCATAGTAGCCGCGCACGGGGGAAGTATCTCGGCGCGCAACAACGAAAAGGGCGGCGCGACATTTGAGATTGTGCTGCCAATTACGCAGAACTAGACGACAACAAGATGTGGCTAGCGCGCCGGCGAAATCCTGTATATGCTGCCGTCGCCAAACGACAATACATACAGGTATCCCTCTGGCCCGTTCTCGATGTCGGTTATCCCGTTAAATCCTGTGCCAAACACGACCGCACCTGACTCGCCGCCGTCTGCTACCTTGTCTGCAAGCGCGCCGTCAAGCACGAGGCCGTTCCTGTCGCCATTTGGCTTGAAATGATACAAATTGCCGCCGTTTATCTCGCCGACAAATATGTCGTTTGCATACTGGCCCATGTGGGGGCTGGCAAACGCAATGTCAGTGACGCCTATGGGCGATTGCCAGCTGAACTTGGGGTCCTGGTACTGCGAGCCCTCAAACTGGACCAGGCTGTCGACGCTTGCCGAGCTTCGCTCAGCCGGCCCCATTATCTGCTCCCACCCACTGTTAAAGCCGGGGATGACGAGGTTTATTTCGTCATAGCTGTCCGGGCCATTTTCGGTGTCCCACAGGGCGCCTGTCACCGGGTCTATGGCAAGTCCAAAGCTGTTCCGAACACCGTATGCATAGTACGCTGCAAGGCCGTCTCTTCCTGAAAGGGCGTTTGCAAGCGGCTTGCCGTCGCGGTCGACTTTTAGTATCACCGACGTGTCGTCAGGCGCCGGCCCGTCCTTGTGGTTCTGCAGCATCCCGTTCCTGTTGAGGTCGCCAATGGGCACATAAAGCTCGCCGGCAGGGCCGGCGATTATTCTGCCGCCGTCATGGTTTGGCCCCGGCGTTCCGGGAAGGTCGAGTATCATGGTTTTGTCCTCCAGCCTACCGTTCTGCCATTCAAACCTGTAGACCCTTTCCCGGATGTCGCCAGAGGAGGCGTTTTCAGTCATGTAGATAAAGACGTCCTTTCCATGCACCGCCAGCCCCAAAAGCCCCCGCTCGCTTGCGTTTTCAACCTCGAATTTGGACACAGGCTCAGGCACAAGAGTCCCGTTTGAAACGAGCCTCACCGCTCCGTCGTCCTTTTGCAGGATGAGGAGGGTCCAGTTGTTGACAAACGCCATGCTGGTCGGATTGGACAGCCCTTCAACCACCTTTTCGACTTTGAGCGAAGAATCGTTCACCATTGGCGGATCGGGATCGGCTATCGCGTGGAAAATGTCGTCAACGATGGTTGCAGGAGTGCTTACTGATGGCACGGAGGTAGAGTTGCCCTGCAGAGAACTACCCCCTCCGCCGGGGCTGGTGGTGACCTGACCTGCGTTTGCGGCGGCTATGGCGACAACGATGATGATGGCGGCTAGGGCTCCTGCCCCTCCAATAATGCCAAGCCTGGCCGCCCTCAAACCATGCAGCATTTACCGCCAAAATTATTATGCTTTCAGCAATCTCGTTCTCTACTTTGCTAATATATCTGACATAGCCGGTGCGCGTCCTAGACGCCTAGGATCTGCTTTAGCAGGGCGCGATAGTCGACCTTTTCCTTTTTACTGCCAGGAGACGGAAGCTCGAATATAAGCGGGATTGGCCTTTTTGCGCGAAGGTTTGTGAGCTGGGTGCGTATCTCCTTGCCGATGTCGTCGCTCAAAAGCACAAGGCCGACATCGCTTGTGTCGTCCATTCTGTTTATCTCGGCAAGAGCCTCGGCCGGCGACTCGATCTTGACTCCTTTGACGCCGGCAAGCTGGAAGCTGGTTACGAACACGCGGCTTCCGATGGCAACTATTCGCATTCCGGCCGGCAGTTAAGCCCGGTCCCTTTTTATTCCTTGCGAGACAGCCGTGGAAAATGGCTTTTATACCGTTGAATTATAGGAAAGGTGACTTGGCGGCAACAAAGACTACGCTTTTGATGCTGATGATTGCCTGTTTTGTCTCTGGCGGCCTCGCCCTGCTGCTTGCATTTGTTGGCGGCTCGTCGTTTATGACCTTCTCAATACCCGGGTTTGTAGTCGGCGCGTTTTTTGCATGGAAGTACGCAACCTTTGACAGGAATAAGCTCCGCGAAGAAGAGCACAGACGCAAGAGGAACAAGCACTAACGCACTATCAGGATCATAACTACGATTGCGACAAGCGCCGCAAAGAGCGCCATAGTGGCCTTCCACATGCCCATGCTAGCCTTGTCGCTGATGTCCCACATGCCGCCGTGCACGCTGCTTTGCCGGTACTGGCGCTTCAGCTCCTCATAGGAGTAAACGTGCGCAAAGTCCGCAGAAGGAGTCCACTGCCTCTCTGACGCCGAAAAAGAGCCTTCGTCGTACTTTTTGCGCGTCTGTTCGTCTGACAGGGCCTCGTATGCCTCCACTATCTTCATGAATTTTTGCCTCGACTCTTCTGAGTTCTTGTTCTTGTCTGGATGATGTTTTAGCGCCAGGATTCTGAAGGATTTTTTTATCTCTTCCTGCGAGGCGCCCTGACTCAGGCCGAGGACCTCATAATAGTTTGGCACTCCACATTATTGAGCGAAAAAGTCGTAAATAAACGTCTTGCAACAACATACACACCCCCCTCATACATACTACATATAAGCAGGAGAGTAGCCAACAACAACCGTTACTTGGAGGAGAACAACCTCTTCCTCATCGTATTCTATGCCGTGACGGTCGTCCCTACGCTGCTGTTTGTCAAGGAAACAAAAACCCGGCTGCAAAACCTACGCCAAGGGGCGAGGTCTTTGGTATGGCTGCCACTCACCATAGGCGGCCTTTTGACCTATGTGGTGTTTGGCATGGACTACCTGTCAGAAATCCCAATCCTGAACTGGTCGTGGCTGGGCTACAACATCGCCCTTGGACCCACAGCGGATCAGGGGCTGTACGGTGTGCTGCCGTTTGTCCCGATGCTTGTCTACATGCTCATCCATGTCAACTATTTTGAAGAGCTGTATTTCCGCAAGAGCGTTCCACTGACTATAGTGTGGGCATTTCTGCATGTGGCGATGGGAGTGGCAGTCCACGTAGCTCTGGCGCTTTTGCCAATAGGATTTTTCTACAGGTACATTTACAGAAAACGCGGGATAAACCATGCCTATGCGCTGCACTTTGCGACAAACATGATAGTAGTTGCCGTATCAATAGGCTCGTATTTCATGCAATCCTAGCCTTCTGCGCGCTTTTTCAGCGCCAAGTTCATCTGCTCAAGCCCCTGTCTGATGTCTCTGTCGGTCTTGCTTCCAAAAAACGATGACAAGAGGCCGCAGAAAATTTCGCTATGCACAAGCCTGGTACGGCCTGCATCTATTTGCTCTATCGAAAATACATGCTCGCCGTTTAGCAGGCCGGGGACCTTGCCCATCCACCGCAGTTCCTTTTCAGGTTCGACTTTTGTGACCATGGGTTCGTATGTCCTGTTGACGCCGGAAGGAGTCGTGATGTGGATCTCCAGCTTGGTTCCTGCCACAGCCTGCCCTGACACTTGGCGGATAAAGGGATTCCATTCCTCGTATTTTGCAAAATCTGAAATGATCTCCCAGACCTTTCTTGCGCTTGCGGCAATCTCGACTTCGGTACGTATTTCCTTGGCCAAGCAAGGCATGGTTTGTGCCGGCGAGCATATATGTTTGGCGCCAGAGAGATAACAAGAGAGCGAGAGTGAACATGGTTAATCATGGCGTAAATACGCAGGATGGTCTAGCCTTTTTGCCGGCGCACTAATGGGATGCAGAGACGTTTGCGAAAAATACAGGGCCACCAAGCACAGGAGGGGCAGCTATTATGCAGAAGGGTTCAAGCGGTGCACCGTATGCACCCTGTTCATAAAATGGGATGGGCTTGAATGTCCATGCTGCGGAAGCGTGCTTAGGACCCGCCCGCGCAATTTTAGCAGACCTGTGGATTAACTTTGTTAATCATTCCCTAAATACTCACGGGAGCGGTTTGATGGTAAATGGGAAGAAAACAAAAGCAGCAGGTCTCTGGCAAGATGCGCCGGAACAGGATGATACTAATTGGGGTGGCTGCGGCAATAGCAGTGGCCGTGGGGGTTTTCGGCTATTACTCATCAATTCCTGCAAACGGCACCTCGCCGGTCTTTGGGCTGGCGGGCAACCACTTTATCAAGGCGTCCTATTCTGCCAATGGCGGGTACCTCTTTATAAGCGAGTCGTCAGGAGCAGTAAAGGGCCTGAGAAGCTCTAGCGGAAGCGTGGTCAACCCAACCTACACGTTTGCCAAGGGCGATTTGCAGTCCATACACGTGATAAACGAGGACTATGACACCCACTCTAAACACAACTTTAACATCGACGCCTTTAACGTCCACACAAAGGACCTAGGATACTTTGAGAGCCAGACCGTAACATTTGTCGCCGACAAGGCAGGCACCTTTGAATACCATTGCACCATCCATCCTGAGATGAAAGGAAATATAGAGATCCAGTAATTGATGTGATAATATAATATGAGCGAGAACGACTCACTGCGTCAGGACATTCTCGCACTCATAGACGACTTTATAGAGCAGATACAGGGCATACGCAAGATACTCTTTGGCATGTCCGTCTCTGCCATAGTCTTGGCACCCCTTGCGATTGCGCTTTCGATATATCTCATACTGCACCCGTCGTTTTTCGCCATCCTAGAGATAGAAAACGACTTTGGCCTCGTCCTGATAATCCTGCTTGGCGCGGTTATCCTTATCTCAGGGATATGGCTCTTTACCGGCATCAAGCAGTACCGCGCGATGAGTACATGGAAGGGCAGGTACGACGAATATTCTCACGAAAAGGAAGAGATAGACAAAAAGATAGCGTCCCAGTTTGGCCTAGACCAGCAGGAGCAGTGACAGCCGGGCGCCAGACGAGGGTGAGTTCTCCTCCCTCTTTCTCCTTGGGAACATCTTCTCATAAGGTTCCAAGATGTTCCTGCAAAATTCCATGCCTGTGTGCGTCGCACGGTAGAACGTGATTGTCCTCTTGCCTGCGGCCTTTTCAACTCTTTCTATCATGCCGTTTGCTTCAAGGTCTGCCAAGATCTGCTTGTGCTTTTTCAGGTTCAGGCCGCAAAAGCTGACAAGTGCAGTCTGGTTCAGCTCGCCGTACTCTACCAGCTTCAGGATGACATCCTTGACAATGTAGATCCTGTCACGGTAGGAGCTTGGGCTGCCAGACATCGAACAGTGACGGTAGGGCGGGGTACAATATATAACCTGTAAAAGAACATGGTTAAGCCAGCTTTTAATAGAAAAGCGCCGTTGCACTCAACACGCCTGTTTATGCAGGCCATCACATCATGCTGGCCCCTGTTCTGAAGCCGGTCCGCCAACCCCGGCCGGCCAGGACTGGCGGTCACATCATTTGCGCGTCGTAAACTCGATCTTTATCGTGTCACCCTGCTTTAGTGGTATGTCCAGAAAGTCAGATTGCTGGCTGCCGTTAACAAAGACCTTGGTGCTGTACCTGCTGAGGTCCTGCCCGATCCAGTTATAGATGAAATGTCCAAGTGTAAAGGGATATGGCTCAGAGTAGGCAACATGAATGACGTTTTCCTCAAGCGTGTGGACGGGCAACGTGCAGTTATCTTTAATCCCAATACCCTTTTTCACCACCACAGGCACGCCGTCCTCAGTCGCAGTCACTGGGATGGACAATTGATAAGGCTGTTTCAGTGGGTCTCCAATGCACTGGTATATCGGGTCACGTGAATGAAAATAGTCTGTGACTAGTTTTGTGGCAACGCCGGCTCCGACTACTACGATGGCGAGGACGGCCATTGACCATATGAGGCGCCTCTTTTTTTCAGGGCCTTCAGGCGGGCTAAAACCCATATCTATGGTGATCTGCGAATGTCAAAAAGTTAAAAAGCTTGCGAGAAAGGCAGAGGGAGGGGAGTGCATGTATGTCACTGGCGAATAGCCAGCACATGGTTTGCGCTTTCCGCAAGCGGGATGCCTGCGAGCAACTTGGCGTGGGGCGCAGTTGTTACATAGATGAGGACACCCGGCACTGCTGCGCATACGATAATAGTCAGGACAATCAGCCATACGGCCGTCATCTTTTCAACCATTGGGAAAAGTCATTCGTATTTGGACATATAAGTCTTAAAAAAATCATCCTGCCTTTGCGGCAGGGGCGTTTCTGGCCTGCGCCCTGAGTGACTCGACCTCTTCTCTCAGCTCCTCGTTCTCTTCTTCGAGCACCTTGAGAGAAGTTATGGCCTCTGCGTTCTGCCTGCGCAGCTCCTGGAATTCCTTTGCTAGCTTTTCGTACGACATGCGCATCCTGTCGTCGGCAGGCTGCGGCGCCTGTACCTGCGGCAGGGCTTTTGGCGCAGCTGCCAGGCGCGAGTTTTCAGCTCTGAGCGACTCGATCGCCTTTGCCGACCCTGCAATTTGCTCTTTCAACGCTGCAACCTCTGAACCAAGCGACTTGGTAAGAGACTCAAGTTTGCCGTTTTCCTGCATCAGCTTCTGCATCTCTGCAAGGAGCCGCTCAACTTCGGCTCGAAGTGTCACTACCTTTGCCTCTGCGCTTGCAGCGGAGGAGGAGGCGGTCGCCTCAGATTTTTCGACAAGTTCTGAAAGGATAACAGCCATAACATCCGAATTGATGTATACGGATGACCCAAAATCGAGAGCAATGGCACCCCTAGACCTCAAAAACTCCTCGACACGGCTGCCGAGATTGAACGACCCTGCATTGAACGCAAATAGTTTGTCAGGCATATATGGTTCTGCCCTTCCCCGAATCGCTAAAAAGAGTGCGACGCAAAATTTGTTGACAGCGGCTGTCACTGATAGTCGTGCAGGCGCCGGTCGCGGTGGTCCTTTATCTTGGCATCCACCTCCTTTCTGTGCTTTTGCAGTATGTGTTTGTTGGCGCACTGGTCATGCATCACTCCAACATCGCAAAAGTCGCACGCAGTCACAAACTCGATTTTTCCAAACTCTCTTTTGCACAACGCGCAGGCATCCGACCCCACATCGCCGTCTGACAGGGGCTTGAGCCACGGGTCGCGCCACAGAAGGGTCATGCGCCTGTCAAAAAAACAGGTGCTGCACGTATATGTGTGTTATAACCTTACCTGCCCTGTAGCATCTCATACATGCGCCGGTACGATTCCTGCAGATCCTGCTGGCGCTGCAATAAAGATTTTGTCCTTTTTAGCCGCGTGGCAAGCTTGCCCTGCGTTGCGCCGGCAAGTTCCTGCGCGTTTTTCAGGTACTGCTGGATGTATCCTGCAGAATAAGGGTTGTCGCGTATGAGCGCCGAGATCAGCTCTGGCTCGTCTGTCATGACGCTTTCTGCAAGCATTGACTGGACACCAAAGGTCGTGCCTCCTACCTGCTTTAGCGTCGCCAGCTTTTCTTTTGCCAGCATGCCTGCAAAGGCGACATTGACAAAGTACGTCAGACCGAGCACTGCTGCTATCGCCCTGTCGTGCATCCTGGCGCTTGGAAGAGCCTGCAGTGACATCTTGGGAAAGAGCTCCCGTACAAGCACTGTCTCTGCCCGCGCGTCTCTCACCGGAACTAGGAGCATCTTTAGCTGCTTTTTCTCATTTGCACCCGGTCCGTACATCGGGTGGATGCACAGAGGTGTAATGTCAGAGCGGACTTTTTTGAGCGCGGGATGCGTCTTGCTCTTGACTGATGAAATCTCGGCTATTGTGGAGCCGCTTTTCATGCTGCTTGCGCACTGGCGCACTATTGCGGGCGTCTTGCTCACAGGCACGCAGACCATAACAAGGTCCGCACCGGCGACGCAGCTGGCGATGCTTGCCGTACTTTTGACGTTTTCTATGAGAAAGGGCTTGACATCAAAGGCGGAAACGTCGTGGCCTCTGGCAAAGTGTGCTGCAAACCACGCGCCCATCTTGCCTGCCCCTCCTATTATCGCAACTTTCACATCTGCTACGCCTTCCCAAGCACGCTTGACATGATGGCAAGGCCCTCGGCTATCTCGCTCTCTGGCCTGCAGGCAGAAATCCTCACGAATTTGCCGTAGGAATCGCCAAAGCCACTGCCAGGGGCAATAGCCACGCCCTTTTCCAGCAGCTTTTCGACGATATCCATGTCATCGCTGCCTTTTGGCAGCCGAGGATATACGTACATGGCGCCATCCGGCTCGACAAACGATAGCGACATCTCCTCTTTGAGCTTCTTTGACAGGAACCTTAGCCTGCTCTTCATCATGTCCGAGTTCCCAGACGCGTCCTGCCCAAGAGCCGCAAGCGCCGCATGCTGTATGGGCTCGGCGACGCTCGTTATCCCTGCAGCCTGCACTC
The DNA here is from genome assembly GCA_039938615.1 of Nitrososphaera sp. Taxonomy (GTDB): domain Archaea; phylum Thermoproteota; class Nitrososphaeria; order Nitrososphaerales; family Nitrososphaeraceae; genus Nitrososphaera. The sequence continues at coordinate 83,306 of JBDUUM010000015.1, read as the reverse complement.
GAGACATCTTCTTTATCACATCTGCGCCTGCAACCGCATAGCCTACCCGGAATCCTGTCATGGCATACGTCTTTGAAAACGACGATACCACTATGGTTTTATCATATCCGTAGGCAAGGGTGCTTTCAAACGGGGCAAAAGAGTAGTCCGCGTACACCTCGTCGCTTAACACATGCAACCCGTGTTCCTTGGCGATTGACATTATTCTGTCCATCGTTTTTTTGTCAAGCACCTTGCCAGTTGGGTTGTTTGGGTAGTTGAGCGCGATCATTTTCGTGCCTTCGTTCACCATCGATTCCAGCTCTTTTAGGTCAGGGGTCCATCCACTTTCAAGGGTCGTTTTAAGGGCCCGTGTCCGCGCCCCGGCAAAGCTGGCGCATTCGCGGTAGGCAGGCCACGCCGGTTCAATAGTGATCAGCTCCTCGCCAGGCTGCACAAGCGACGCAATGGCTGCAAAGACTGCAAACCTTCCGCCCGGGGTGACTATAACCCTGTCGTCGGTTACGCCGCATTTTTTCGCTATCGCCTGGCGTAGCTGTAGAGTTCCACGCGTGTCTGTATAGTGGTATTTCTTTAGCGCAAAAGACTCTGCAAGCGCAACGCCGACCTGCGCGGGTGGCGGATAGTCAGGCTCGCCGACTTCAAGGTGGATTATCCTCTTTCCAGACGCTTCCATCTGCTTGGCCTTTTGGAAGATGCCAAGATGCGTCATCTTTTCCTGCATGGCTTTGCGCTTTCTTTCCTGCACCGACTCGGATTCTTTGAGCAGGACGTCAAGCAACCGGAGCGCAAACTGGCTGCTCATGCCGATTTCCCTTGCGTTCTTTAGCACCATGAGCCTGATCTCTTGCTCTACCCGCTCGTCGCGGACGTCGATGCCCAGCCTGCTCTTTACCTCTCCTACTTTTGACGCAAGCTCGATCCTCTGCTGCACCTTTTGCATTATGTCACGCGTAATGAGCCGTATCTGGCTGCGCAGTGATTCCAGTTCGTCGTTTCTGTCAGCCAACTATCTGTTCCCCTTGAGCACTGGAGGCACGAGGCCTGCGCGTATGGCATGGTCTGCAAGGACCATCGAGACGACGCACTCGACTATCGGGGGCGCCCTTGGAACCACGCATGGATCGTGCCTACCCGGGACGTTGAGCCGAGCCTGCTCCTTTGTCGATACATCAAGTGTCTCCTGCGCCTTGGCTATCGATGCGGCAGGCTTGAATGCGACGCGGATTTCAAGCGGCATGCCCGTCGACAGCCCGCCCAATATCCCGCCGGCGTTATTTGTTTTTGTCACCACCCTGCCATTTTCCATGTAATAGATGTCGTTATTTTCCGATCCCCTCCTCTTGGAGCCTTCAAAGCCGGACCCAAACTCGATTGCCTTGACTGCCGGTATGCCAAAGAGCGCCCTGCTCAGGTCGGATTCAAGCGAGGCAAACACAGGCTCGCCAAGGCCCACAGGTAGCCCAGTGCTGATGCATTCCACCACACCACCAAGCGAGTCGCCATCCTTTCTTGCGTCAAGAATCGCTGCGCGCATTTTTTCAGCTGCCTGCGCGTCCGGGCTTCTTACGTCGTTAGAGTAACGCTCTGCAATGCCTTTAGGAGTTATATTGTTAGCCTTGATGCCGCCTATTTCAAGCGTGTAGGCTACCGTCTTGATGCCAAGCGTATGCAACAGCAGTTTTTGCGCAAGCGCGCCTGCCATCACAAGCGTAGCAGTGAGCCTGCCTGAGAACCTGCCGCTTCCGCGGTAATCGACAAAGCCGCCGTACTTGACCATCGCAGGATAATCTGCGTGCCCCGGCCGAGGTATGTTTTTTATCGCCTCGTACGAGCGCGAGTCGGCGTCCTTATTCCATATGAGCATGCAGACAGGCGCGCCTGTTGTAAAGCCGTTGAAAACGCCGGAAAGTATCTCTACTCTGTCCTCCTCCTTTCTCTGGGTGGTAACTGCCGACTGGCCAGGCTTGCGCAGGTCGAGCTGCGGCTGGATGTCTGCCTCCGAAAGCGGCAGGCCGGCAGGGCAGCCGTCGACTACGGTCCCGACGCACCGACCATGGCTTTCGCCAAAACTCATGGCCAAAAAGCGCTCGCCAATGATGTTGCCACCCATTGATGCAGAGACTGCTCCCTGTCTATATTTTAAGGCTTATTCCCTGTCCGGCATCGGCGATAGCCGGGCGCCAAGGCCCTTCATGTCCGAGACAAAATTCGGGTACGAGACATCCACAGATTCGGCCCCTGCCACCCTCGACTTTTCAGTCATCATTGACGCTATGGTAAATGCCATGAAGAGACGGTGGTCGTTGTACGCCTCAAGCGAGGCGTTTTTCAGCTTCTTTGGAGCCGCTATCGTCAGCCCGTCATGGAACTCGTCTACTCTTGCGCCCAGCTTGACAAGCTCGTGCGCAATGTTGGCGACCCTGTCTGTTTCCTTGACGCGGGCATGCGCTACTCCAGTTATCTTGACAGGCGACCTTGCCTTTAGCGACAGTATAGAGACGACTGGCAAGAGGTCGGGCGTGTCCGCAAGGTCAAACTCGCCTCCTTCAAGAGACTCTGCACCTTCGACCGTCACCTCGCCTTTTGCAGTATCGGCCTTTATCTTGCAGCCCATCTCCTTCATTATCTCTATGATCTGCGAGTCGCCTTGCGGCAGGCCAAAGTTCAAGCCCTTTACTTTCAGCCTCTCGCCTGCAAGCGCGCCGGCAGACAGTATTAGCGCTGCAGTAGAAAAGTCGCTTGGCACGTCAAACCTGGACGGGCTGTACTGCGCGTTTCTGACGTGATACTCCAGCATGTTAGGTTCGTAATCGATCTTTACGCCAAAGTTTTCCATAGTAGCAAGGGTCGCCTTGACGTAGGGCTTGGACACAAGGTCGCCCTTTATCTTCAGAGTCATCTCGGAATTGGCGTATATGCCTGCTATCAGCAGGCCGGAAATAAACTGGCTTGAGATGCTGCCGTCAATCGTAGTCGAGCCGCCCTTTATCCCGCCTCCTTTGACGATGAGTGGGGGTGTGCCGTTTGCCTTGGTCGAATACGCGTCAACGCCGAGGGGACCAAGCGCATCAAGTATCGGCTGCATCGGCCTCCTGCGCAGGCTTTCGTCGCCGGTCAATACCGTGTATCCTTTTGTGACGAGGCCGGCCATCGCAGTCATGATGCGGATGGTGGTGCCAGAGTTTTCGGCGTTGAGGACGTTCTCCGGCGGCTCAAAACTGCGACGGCCTGTAACGTGGACTGCCTTGCCACTGCGACGGCTTTCTATCACTGCCCCAAGCGCTCTACAGCAGGCAAGTGTTGCAAGCGTGTCTCGGGCAAGCAGTGCGTTTGTTATCACTGACTCGCCGGCCGCAAGCGACGCTATGGCAAGTGCCCTGTGGCTGTAGCTCTTGCTTGAAGGACACCTGACCGTCCCTGCAATCGTCGACCTTTTGACCTGTATGCTGACCATTATTCCACCGTCTCAACAACGCTTGCCTTCTGGTTATTAACCTTGGACACAAGCACTCTGCCGTTGAACTTGGAAAACGCGTTCTTGATGTCGTCTATCTCGTCGTCATACGCAACAGCTGCAATCGACGGGCCGTTGCCAGAGATTCCTGCTGCAAGCGCGCCCTGCTCAAGGGCGGCAAGCACCGGACGGTAGCTTGACCCAAGCGCGGCAGACGCCAGCACGCCGTTTAGCTTCATCGCCTTCCAGTACTCGCCGGCCTCGGCAAGCTGATAGGCATCTGTAAACAAGTCCGACAGGTCGCTTAGTTTGTTGACAGTGCCACGTAGCGCTCCCCTTGGCAAAAATATTACGGCGTGCAGATTGTCCGGCGCCCGCTCTCTCTTTATCAGGCGCCTGTTGTAATTGTCTGTGACTACAAAGCCTCCAAAGTAGCACGCAGTAGCGTCGTCGTAGGCGCCGGTTATCGTCACCTTGGCGTCAAGCGACGAGCGTACCGCAGCGTCGAGCACCGCTAGATCATCGACCTTTTCCTGCGCGACCCTGCTGCAGGCAAGCGCGATCGCGTTTGACACGGCGCTGGAGCTTTTCAGCCCATAGCCTATCGGGATCTCTGATTTCACCTTGATGGTTATCTGGTTCTTCTCAAGAATGTCTTGTGGGATGGTGTTTTTGACAATGTTGTTGACCAACCTGTCGTCGTTCTTGCCCGTCAGGAACTTGATACCTCTGCCTCTCGACACCTCGACCTCTGCGGTGACTTTAAGCGAAATGCCAAGAGCCGAACCGTTGCCGGTGGCAATCGCATTTACGATGGACACGGCGCCGTGCATCGTGGAGCAGACCTTCATTATTTCGGCTCTCCGAATATCCCAAGCAGATTCTTTTTCATGGCGTCTCTGGGGGCCGCAAGTCCAGTCCATATCTCAAACGCCTTGGCTCCTTGCTCCAGCAGCATTTCGTAGCCATAGACTACGTGTGCCCCTGCAAACTTGGCGTTTTCAATCAGGCTGGTAACCACTGGCCGGTACACAATGTCGTAAACGATGCTGCCCTTTTTAATGTACTTGGAATCGATTGGTGACGGCTCATTGTTCAGCCCTATCGACGTGGAATTGATTATCAAGTCTGCGTCCGGCGAGACGGTCGCCGCTGCGGCGTCAAGTGCCACCGTCCTGCATTTCAGTCCAAGGCCTGTCGCAAGAGCCGCAAGGTCGCCGGCGCGTTTTTGGTCCCGGTTTGCAACCACGAGAGAGGCAATCCCTTTCTCTTCAGCCAGAGCTGCGACTATGGCCCTCGCAGAGCCGCCAGCGCCAAGCAGCAGCACCCTCATCCCGTTAAAGTCGATCTTGCGCCTGCGCAGGGGCTCGATAAAGCCTGAAATGTCAGTGTTGTAGCCCCGCAGTATGCCTTCGATGTTGTTGACCGTGTTGACGGCTCCTGCCTTTCGGGCAGTCGAGTCGAGCTCGTCAAGGTGTTTCATCACCTCCACCTTGTGCGGAATGGTTACGTTAAAGCCGGCAATGTTTATCGTCCTCAGCGACTCTATGGAGCTGCCAAGGTCGCCTGCAGGCACCCTGAAGGCAATGTAGGTACAGTTGAGGCCCATGGCCGCAAAGGCGGCGTTTTGCATCCCCGGCGAAAGCGAGTGGTGGACCGGATCGCCAATTATGCAGTACGTCTTGGCAGGCGCCCTTTCCATCTTACCGGCTACTACCGTCCTTTATTATCCTGCCGTAAATTGCTCTCATCTGCGCAAGGGTCAGCTGCCCCGGCGCCACTGCCTTTTCCAATGCGGCATAAGTATACGGCGCGCCGTACAGGCCCGACATTATCCTCGTGATTATCCCCGCCTCGCCCATTGCAAATATTATCGGGTAAAGTCCAAAGGCGCCGTCGTACAATTCCAGCAGCCTGAGCGAGTCGTCAAGGCTCTTGGCTGTCGTGACGACCTTGACATAGTTGCTATAGATCCTCATCTCTGTCATAATTTTTGCCAGCTCCTCGCTTGGCGGCGTCTTTTCAAAGTCATGCCACGAGGCGAGCACAGGTATGCTTGCAAGTTCCAGGTAATCTGCCAAGTTGTCATTTGCCTGCAATGTGGACAACTCGACATCAAGGAGCATCGGCCTCATCTCGGCAAGCTTTCTCAGCAGCCTAGCCCGCTCCTCCTCCGAGCCGGAGAACCTGCCTCCCTGCTCCTTTGACCTGAGGGTAAATACTGCCCTGTCCTTGTCGCCAGCCATTGCCTGCGCGGCTGATATTACCTGCTGTGGCGGAATAAAATCAAGCCGGACCTCGACATAGTCTGCGCCAAGTTCAAACGCCCTTGACGCCTGCAATGGTATATCGCCCGCGTTGTCAGTCGCTATCGAGACGCAAATTCTGGCCAACGGCAACCATTGAGCGCAAGGGCACTTATGTTTTATTAGCTCACACCAGCAGGAGGCGAGCTGTCCGAGCCATGGTCCATCTTTTTGTGAGACTCTAGCTGATCTGCGGAGGCAAAGACCCTGCCGCAGATATTGCAGCGGTGAGCTCCGGGGTTCCTTGAAGACGATGTTGCAGCCGACATGACCTAGATATCGTATTTACAAGTATTAAAGATGACGGGATGCGATGCGCCGGCACGGTTAATATGACCACCCTCCCAGTCCATTTCAGGATGTCATCAAGGGACGGACACATTCCAAAGTTGCAGGCGCTTGGCTTTGATGCCGCAATGATAGAGTCGTTTAACGCCATGTGGCAGCCGCTGGAGGCTGACGGCTACGAGATGTATGCGATGTACACCGGGGCCGACGGGTCGGCGCTTGAAGACAAGGCTGCGTGCGTCATATGCTCCAAGAGCTCGTTTCCGCTGAGATGGGAAAAGGTAATCACGCCAAGCCAAGACAGCGCCGCCATTTACACAGTCTGCCCAAAATGCGACTCTGAATATGTTGACGTGGCAATCAGGCAAAAGGCCCTTGGACGGCTGCTGAAAGAGCGCAATACACGCCCAAACTAGCCGCGTCGCCGATAGTGAGACGGTATCTTTTTCCAGTTGGCTACAAGCGCCTCCTGGCGTATGTGGAGCGGCTCGTTCTCCAGCCGCGCCCTTGCGAGGTCGATGTATTCCTTGACCATATCTATTCCAACGTATTTTCGGCCGGTGCAATGCGCTACCTTGGTCGTCTGGCCGCTACCGTTGAACGGGTCAAGCACCAAGTCGCCCTTGTACGAATATAGCTGCATCAGCCTGTATGGTATCTCTTCGGGATAGGGGCATGGGTGGTTGATGTATCCAGGAGGGACAGGAGCAATATGCCAGACAGAGTTTGCAATCTCTTTGGTCCATTCCTCGTGAGTCGCAGGAAGCTCGCCCTGCCTCTTCCTCCCGCTGTTGACGTCGCCCTTTCTCAATATCAGGATAAATTCGTGCATGACGTTTGCGCGATAATATTTTGGAAACGGATTTAGCACAAATGACCCGTAGCGGTTGGTGCCACCTGTCACCTTGTGCCATATTATCTCCTCGTGCAGCTGCCACTTGCCAAACGGCTGTATCAGCCTTGACAGCAACATGTGGGGCAGCGGCAATATAGTGCCACTGACTACTTCGCTTGCAATGACTATGCAGCAATAGCCGCCTTCCTTTGTGACGCGGTAGACCTGCTCACCAAAAATGCCGGCCATCTCGTTCAGGTATTCGTTCGTGCCGACGCCGGCGTTGCCCCTGTAATAGCCGCCGTTGCCTGACGCATGCATCTCGTAGTTGATGGCGTTTCTATAGGGCGGCGAGGTAATGGTCAGTTGCACAGAATTCTCAGGAAGCCTCTGGAGGATGTCCTTGCAGTTGCCAAGCAGTATCTGGTTTGTCAGCTGTTCTTCCTGAGCGAGCATGGCAATGCTCGCAAGTTGCGTCCATATCCGGCTTGCTTTACAATGATAGACAACACACTAAAAAGATGCTATATATCGTCATAAAACAAGTTTCTGTTTTCTACCTCGGATACGGGGTTTGGCCAATCCCGGACTGGGCGCGACAATGCAACTGATATTTTCCTCTGACAGGTAGCAAGATCCTCGTTCTTCCTTCACACCCTCTCCAGCCCGCCTCTCATTCCTCACCTGCCTATACGCAGACTGTTTTCGCCCATCGTTTGATTGAACCAGGACGTGATGTATCATCGGCAAATTGAACAAGGTTAAGCAGTCTTTATACGAAGGGCTTGTGTATCTAGATAAGAGAGACCATGAATATTGAAAACGAAGAAGAGGGCGTGCTGATGACTGCCAAGACTACTGGCAAAAGGGCAGGACAGAGGATCATCTACTCATTTTCCAATCCTGAACATGCCCTTGGCATGGATAAGAAGGACATCATAATGGCAGAGATGGAGGCGTGCGAGCGGTTGCTAAAGTACGTCCGCGACGAATCTGAAAGAAAGGCAGCAGAAAAAGAGATTGCAGAGCTCCGGATGGCCTTGGACCTTTTGACCTAGCTTTTATCCTGCTACCAAAAAGGCTACAGTTATTATTTTTCTATAATGTATTCGTCTACTTCCATGCCAAAGTGGCGGCCAGATGCCGGCTTGGCAAAGCCGAGAACCTCGTCGCCTGCCTTTACCTCGGTGACTGACAGCAGTTTTCCGTCCGGCTTGACCAGCCTTATCGTCTCGGCATTTTGCAGTATGACTGTGCCTTTCTCGCCGTCGATCTCTGCTCGGATGAGCCGGAGAGGTCGCGTCTCTATTTTCGAGCGGCCGACGGTTGCGCGCCTTGACCGGCCATCACGGTTCACAATCCACACTTCTGTCCCAGACTCTAGTTCTGACAGATAGCGGGTGTTGCCGTCCGGCGTTATCGTGTAGCAATAGACGGCGCCAGCGTTGACCCGGAAGGGGCGGGGGGAGGTAAACGACGAGCCGACTGACTCGTTGTGCACTAGGAGCATAAAGTTTGACCGGCTGCCTATGAGCATCCCTTCGCCCATGCCCATCATGGACGCAGTGTCGACGCACACCCTCTCGCCGGTGCCGACGTCTTTGACCTCGACTATCCTAGCTGGCTTTATCGGAAACTGTCTTGTAGATAGCTGCTGGCTGGCTTTTTCAACCTCTTCTTCACTGTCTGTCGACAGGATGACGCCATCGACCCCGAGTTCCAGGACAGCAAACATTGTCGCGACTTCCTTGGAACTTGCGGCAGTAGTATAGACTTTGGTTCTGGACTTGTGGAGCTTGGCGATAATATTTTCAAGCGGGATTATCTTCCAGTCGGTCGCGTCCACGATAACGAAAGACGCGCCTGCCTGTGACGCCTTTTCAATTTCGTCCACGTCAGCATTGCTGAGGACCTTTTTGAAATAGCCAAAAGTCTTGTTAGCCTGCTTGGCGGCTTTCATCTGGTCAAACGTCTTGCAGATGACCATGTCTGCATCAGGCGACTCGTGAATCGTCTTGAACTTACCTGCCGCAACCTTGGGCTCGACATTGAGCATGCTGACGCCTTTTAGTTTAGAGATGAATTTCTCCAAGCCGGCCTTGGGGACCGTCGGCCTTACGATTAGCTCCCTGCTTTTCTGGTCAGCCAACCTGCTTGACCGCCTCTTTGGCGCCCTTGCCCTCAAAGATGACCTTGTGCAGTGCCCTGACCATTGCCGGCGGGCTCTTGTGCTGGAAAATGTTGCGACCAAAAGTCACGCCCTTGGCTCCTGCTTTCATGGCGCCGGCGCACATTTCTAGTATCTCAAGGTCGGTGGTCGCCTTTGGGCCGCCCGCAATTACGAGGGGCACGGGCACGCTTTTGACCACCTTGCGGAACGAGTCGACGTCGCCTGTATATACAGCCTTGACAATGTCAGCCCCTGCCTCGGCGCCGACCCTTGCAGCATGCGCCACGATCTCCGGGTCATGAGGGTTCTTGATCCCCTCGCCCCTTGGATACATCATAGCCACGAGGGGCACACTCCACTCGTCGCACTTGTCAGCTATCATGCCAAGTTTCTGGAGCATCTCGGGCTCCTCCTTGGCGCCGATGTTGATGTGCAGGGATACCGCGTCGGCTCCAAGCCTCAAGGCTTCCTCGACGCTTCCCATGAGCATTTTCCTGTTTGGGGCAGGTCCAAGGGACGTGCTGCCAGAGAAATGCGCGATGAGACCAATTGTTGTCGGCCGTGGCATTGTCTTGATTATTCCTTTGTTAATTAGAACGCAGGTCAATCCGGCATTTTCGCACTGGTATATCATCTGGTGCGGGTCTTCAAGTCCCCTTATAGGGCCGTTGCTGATGCCGTGGTCCATGGGGATGCACAGCATCTTGCCGTCCTTCAGTATCCTGCTGAGCCGGATGTCTCTGCCAAATACCATGTAGCAGGGTTGAATCTTTTGGTCCTACTTAAAAGTGATATGCCCGTGGGCAGGTTTTTTAGAAGCGCGTGTGCACGAAAGGCATGGGCTACGAACCGGACGACGGCGGTGGCATGTTTGCCAAGACATCTGGCAAGAGGCTTGCCATTCTATTTGGGCTTGCGCTCTTTGGCGCGCTGATGCTAATACAAATGATGTTTGGATTCCCACTTAAGTCGCTTTTCTTTAACGAGTCTGCCACAAAAGAGGTCCAAGTCATATCGAAAATAGGAAATAGATGTACGGTAGAGATCGACAACAACCCGCGTAATATTGAAGATTGCCCTTACAATCAGGGCGATCGTGTAGATGTTACGTTCAGTACGAATAACATGATGATCCAGTCACATCATAAGGCATAAGACGAGAGGTCATCCCGTCAACTCGATAAACGCCTGCATATTCTTTTTATCGTCCCTCCTTTCGTCAATAGGCGTTTCCATTATTATCGGCAATCTCGCTATCGCCTTGTGGTGCAAAAACGCGGATAACCCCTTTGTGCCAATGTTGCCAAGGCCAACATGCTCATGTCTGTCAAGGTTTGACCCAAGAGGCCCCTTGGAATCATTGAGGTGCACCACCTTTAGCTGCGAAAACCCTACCTCCTCATCAAATGCTGCCAGGGTCTTTTCAACTGCGTCCGGCGTGGCAAGGTCATAACCGGAGGCAAAAGCGTGGCACGTGTCAAGGCACACACCTGTCTGTCCTCCAATCCTGTCAAGGAGCGCGCGCAGCTCTTCAAACGTGCCTCCCACGTTGTTTTTCTGCCCCGCGTTGTTTTCAAGCAGGATAGTTACGTTGCTCCTTTTCACCCTGGCGCGCGCTATGCAGACGGCGTTTACCAGCTGGTCTGCGCCTGCCTTTGCTCCCTTGCCCAAGTGGCTGCCAAGGTGGATGACCAGGTATGGAATGCCAAGGTCGCCGGCCCGCTCGATCTCACTTGCCAGCGTGTCAACCGACTTGGTGTAGCATTCTCCGGCAGGACCTGACAGGTTTGGCAGGTATGGCATGTGCACGACCGTCGCGCTTGTGTCGATGCCGCTTGCAGCCATCCTCTTTTTGAAAAGCGTTATGTCGTCTGCCGCCAATGGCTTGGCTGCCCATCCCCTTGGGTTTCTGCTGAATATCTGAAAAGCACTGCAGCCAATCGCTCTGGCGTTTTCGACCGAATTGGCTATGCCTCCTGCTATTGAAACGTGAAAGCCGACCCGGTAGCCGTTGTTCATGGAGGCGGGTTCCCATTTGGGGTTTGTAAAGTTATTGCGATGTCATTTTATTGCAGTTCGACAGAACAACACCTGCTTGTCCATAAAACTCGGGACTGGTGACCTTGCCAGGTACCCCTTCCTCAATGAGGCAGGCGAGTACCTGCGCCAGTCGGGATTTGGCTGGGAAGAGCTTGACAGGCCGGACATGAAAGACGTGATAAACCGCGCCGCAGGCAGGATAGGCGAGGGAGTCGCAGGCAAGGTCTTTGACGGCCTTGATAGGTACGAGACAGAGATTTTGACGTTTCTCATTATGCTCATCATGGTCAAATCGATTGGGATAGAGCCAGTGCTGAAAAAATTCGCGCTCGCAGAGGCAAGGCGGGCGGAAAAGTTCCTGACCGAGGACCTAAAGAGGCAGAGCGATGCGCAGAAACAGGCGCTGCTGGGCAAGATATTCTATGACCTTTTTGGGCTGAAAATAGAGACAGAGGATGGACGACTCTTTAAAGTGCGAGTGCCGGACTACCTTGCCCGCTCATCGCGCTTTCACGAGCAGGAATGGAAGATGATAAACCGGCTCGTTGATAATGGATATGTCTATCTTGACGCCGATGAGACCGTCAGGCTGGTGCGAAGCGAGCTTGCACTTCTCATAAGCAACAGGGTGCACGCTATGAGCCTGCCGGCGCTTCCACAGGCGATCAGAGAAAAGGTAGACGAATTGCGGGCGGCCCTTGCGCCCCGCTATGAGTACCGCATGCAGGCAGCAGCAGTCACTGACTACCCTCCATGCGTCAAGCACGCGCTTGAAGTCATGAGCAAGGGAGAGAACCTGCCCCACTCTGCAAGGGTAATGCTTGCTACCTATATGCTTGCAGTAGGCAAAGGCACCGACGAGATAACAGAGATGTTCAAAAACGCGCCCGACTTTAACGAGCGCATCACGCGCTATCAGATCGAGCACCTGGCAGGCACAAAGGGCAGCAGGACAAAATATTCTGTGCCGTCCTGCGACAAGCTGCGTACCGAGAACCTCTGCTTTGCGACTGACGAGTGCGCAGGCATCATAAACCCCGTCCAGTTTGGGAGGCGCAGGAAAAGGTGAGCAAGAGCGCCGACGTGGCAAGGGTCGCCTTTCGGCAGTATTATTTCAACCAGCGGGCGATAGAGGCGCCAGATGGGATAGAGCAGCGCGAGTTTGCATACGCCCATTTCGGGATGCACGGCATGGTGCGCCACCTGTCGTTTAGGAACATGGGCGAGCTTGTGGCGACTCTTGTAAAGGAAGTGCCCTCTGATGTCTATTGCTCAAATGCGCTCTATCGCTTCCCGACACTTGCCATGCAGGAAAAGCAGTGGCTTGGAGCTGACCTGATATTTGACATCGACGGCAAGGACCTCGACCTACCATGTGTCCCTTCGCATTCCTATTCTGTTTGCTCTGCGTGCAGCCACGTGTCGGCGCCAGAAGATAAAGAATACGCCTGCCAGTCATGCGGCGGTAAAAAGGCCGAATACCTTTCCATACCGTGCGCCAAGTGCATCGACGGGTCGAAAAAGGAAGCCAAGGCACTAATCGACCTTATGACGCATGACCTTGGCATCGGCAGGCAGAGCATCCGCATGTATTTCTCTGGCAACAACGGCTTTCATTTCCATGTCCATGACGACGCGTACAGGCCGCTTGATTCTCAGGCAAGGGCAGATCTCGTAGGATATTTGACAGGAGTCGGGCTCATGGCTGAGAGCATCGGCGTCAGAAAGTCGCAGCAAAGAGGCGATGATGACATGGCGTTTGTCAAGTTTCCAAGGAGTGGCCTGTCGCTTGGATGGAGGAAAAAAGTCGCAGGCAGGCTAAAGATAGACACCAGTTCGACTCTTCGGCTTACAAACATAGTAAAGGAAAAGGGCGGCTACACCGGGTTCAAGGCGGACCTTGACAAAATGACGCGGGAGATGGGCGTGCGGATAGACCCGCAGGTCACGACCGACGTGCATCGGGTGTTCCGCATGCCAGGAACCATAAACAGCAAGAGTGGTCTTGCCAAGGTAAGGTGCGACATCGACGACATCGACTCATTTGACCCCTTCAAGCAGTCATGCGTGCTTGGCGACAACAAGGTAAAGGTGAAGGTGAAGGCGCCAGTCAGGCTAAAGCTCAAGGGCGAGCCTTTCAACATTTCAAAAGAGTCAGCCGAGCTTCCCGCTTTTGCGGCAGTCTATCTCATCTGCAAGGGCTTGGCAGAGGCCGCATGAACATGAATACACACTTAAAAGAGCCTCAGCCCTAGTCCTTTTGATTGTGGGACACTTATAGCGGCGAGGAGAAGGAGCCCCGGTCAAACATTAGCAGGATAGTCAAGATAGCCATCCTGGCAGCCATGGGCATAGTCATCTTTGTCGTGGCAGGGAACCAGGCGGTCAACCTGCTGCTAAACGCCGCCGAGTTTGGCGACACGTACTCCAAGACGCTGTACTACTCGCTTGCGTCTGGCTTAGTCCTTGGAGCCATAGCTCTTGTGCGCGTCAACTTTGCGTCCCGCCATTCCATAGTATGGTACGGCCTGAGCATCATTGTCGGCCTCACAAAGAGAGGAGACGTGGCTTCAGGCAGGCAGGGCCGCTATTCTGATTTCCACATGAGCCCTCTTAGCTTTGGACTATGGCAGGCCACTAAAGTGGTGTTGCTTGCGCCACTCTTTGGCAATTTGGCGTTTGGCATGGCCACCGCATACATGACCGCCGGTGGAGACATGGACATAGGCGCCGTTTCGGGCATCTTTGGCATACCGTTTGCACAGGTGCCTTCCGACGGGTCATTTGCGCAGCAAAACATCATCCCTGCCATCCCTGCCCTTACCCTGCTGGTGCCACCTCTTATCGGCGCAGTCGGAGTCCGGCTCTTGCTCTACGTCGGTATGTCTGGCGCTGTGAGCGTGATATCGCAATATGTCCTTGACGCAGGCGACCATAAGCCCAAGTTCCTCGCCTACATCTCGACCGTCGAGATAATCGTAGGCGCCGCAGTCTTTTGGGCAGGCTTTACACTCTTTTTCAGCTCGTCTATAGACTTTAACACGCAGTACCTGATCGCAGGCGCGCTCGCTCTTGGTACTGCCTTTGTTGCCTTTGGCTTTTTGGATAAGAGGCGGTCGAGGGTGATGATATACCCTGCCAAGAGGGACGTCTACATGCGCCTGATAACGGCAGTTGCCATAGTCGGCATCGTGGGCTCGATAGTGACTGTAAACGCAAGTATCGCCGAGGCCAAAAAGGTAGAGATGAGGGGCCCCTATATTGCGCAGGAGATTGCTGTCAACCGGAACATGGCCGGCCTTGACGATGTCAGCATCGTCAGGTATGATGTCAAGCCACCATCTGTGTTGCCCTCCGGCATACAAACCATAGTCGACGAAAACCGCGAGACCCTTGGCAACATCAGGCTGTGGGATCAGGAGGCTGCTACTCAGAAATTAAAGCCGGAACTCGGCCAGAGAAACGACATTGTATTTTCAGACACGGACATTTTGCGCTTTGGAGGTACGATGTACTGGACAGGCAGCACGGCGCCCGTACTGCCACAGACTGTAACTCGGGGAGACGAGTGGTTCAACAGGCACCTTGTCTATACGCATTCAAATACTGGCTTCAAGATGCTTGAAGCCGACACCGGAAACATCGTAAACGAGGGCAACTTTTTTAACCAGCGGCGCATCTATTACGGCGAAAGTGGCGAAAGCGCAGACCAGAGTCTCTTCAAGTCATGGTCAGCATACCCAGTGGGCAGAACCACAAGCACCGAGATAGACCAGTTCTTTTACAACGGCACAGGAGGCGTCGACGTGGCGCCGCCGGTCAGCTGGATGTTTGAGCCGAATTTCATGCTCTCAAACCCCAACGACTCTATACACGTGATGAGGTACAAGGACGTGCACGACAGGATGGCGCTACTGTACCCGTACTTCGTGTATGACTTTGCGATAACAAGCGATACCACGCCTACGCTCAAAAAGACCGGCATAATCCCGGTCACCGACGGGTCTCGCACGTACTGGCTGATGCCTCTCATAGTCGCCCTAGACACAGAACACGTGCCGTGGGGGTCGCCTTTCATGCTAAAGCTGGTAGGATACGCGCTCATCGACTCGTACAATGGAAGCGTTCAGGTGATAGTGACTGGAAACGACGCCTTCTCGCAGATCTTTTACGAGCAGTACAAAGAATTGGGCGCGACACGAGATGTCCCTGCATGGCTTGACGACCAGATCCGCTACCCTGAGGAGATGTTTATCTGGAAGATAGCCAAGTTCAACCGCTACCATGTCACCGATCCAAAGACGTTCATAGAGGCGAGGCAGTTCTACGACATACCGGAGGACCAGTCAAGAAAGGCAAATCCATACTATATTATTACAAAGCCGCAGGGCTTTGAACAGCCGGCGTTTGTGGGGTTCCAGTCGCTTGAGCTTGGCGGCTCGCAGACCAAGAACCTGGTAGGCTATATGATAGTCGAAAACGACCTTGGCAGCCTGGGCCACATGACGTTCTACTCCGTCCCACTTGATTCGCCTACCAAGTTGATAGGTCCGACTGCGGCGCGTGAGGCACTTGAGAAGGACAGGCAGTACAAAGAGTTCAAGACTCTCCTGCAGGGCAACCCAAAGGTAGGCGAAAACATCCTCTACAAGATAGGCGACCAGGAGGTCTATTTCATACCTGTATACACGGCAAGCACGTCTGGCGGCGTAGTCTCGCAAATAGGCACGATTGCCGCGGTGGGTGCGTCGGTGACCGGAACGTTCTACGTCGGCCTTGGCGATACTCCTGTCGAGGCATTTGAAAACTATTTGAAGTCCGCAGGAGAAGAGCCGGCGCAGCCTTCAGGCGAGCCTCCTGCAACCGAAGGCGGTGCCGGCGACAGGATAAGTGCGCTTGAAAAAGTATTTGCAGAAGCGGGCTTGCAGGTCGTCAAGCCGACGGCGATATCGGCGCCAGTCGAGTTTGTAGAGGCGCAGGGCAAGTACATGACAGATACGGACTTTGCATCAGCGCAAAAGGTCGTCAACGAGTTTGTGACCAAGTTTGCTCCTGACGGTGGAAGGGTGTTTGAGTGGCAGCAGGGCAACAACAGAGTGAACTTTGGCGTACTAAAATCCGTCGACGGCATCGTCGAGAACCACTATATTTCGATAGAGGTCAGCTGAGGCATGGCCGTCGTCCTCGTAATAGACAACCTGTCGCCGTTTACTCCTGATATCCTTGCGTGCCTTGGCAGGCTGCAGGCACCATACGTCTGCAAGAAATTCTCTGAAGTGTCAGAGCAGGACGTACAAGAGTTTGAGCGCGTCATCCTGTCTGGCAGGCGCAAGAACGACCCTGCGATAAATGCGACGAATTCAAAAGTGGTGATGCAGTGCCTCAACCTTGACAGGCCGCTGCTCGGCATCTGCTACGGCGCCGAGATAATAGCGCTGACGCTTGGAGGGACGCTCAAAAAGATGGAGCGCAGGATGCACGAATACATTTCGTTAAGCTTGGAAAAGCAAAACCAGCTTACGGACGGCAAGTCCACCATTTCGGCATTTGAAAGCCACGGCTTTTGCGTCGCAAGGCTGCCGCCAGAGATGGAGCGAATAGCAGGGTCGCAATACTGCGATTACGAGATATTTGCACACAGGAAAAAGAGGATCTTTGGCACCCAGTTCCACCCAGAAAAGAGTGGCCAGGATGGCCTTGATCTCATCGCAAATTTCCTGAAAACCTAGGGAATGATTTATTTGCCCTGACTGAGGTCTCTCAGGGCAGTTGGAGTCTTCGCAGCCAGAGCACTTTATCACCCTGCCGCTTGTGAGCAGGGACGAAAACTCGCTGCTCCCGCTTGCCATAAACGTGGTCGCAAAATACTGGGGCGAGGACTTGGAGCAGTATGTACAGGGCAAAGGGCCGCCAAGGGGCATACTGATTGATGGAATAGAGCTCGCAGAAAAGCACGGCCTTGCCTGCTACATCTACAAGGGGTCGCTCAAGGACCTGAAAAAAAGGATAGACCAAGGAATACCAGTTATTGCGATAACGCCTGGCATCCAAGATGTTGCGCAACACGCAACCGTCGTGTCAGGGTACGACAGCGAGGAGCGAAGGATACTGACGTATGTGCCAGAGCCGGACACGGTAGGCGCCGTGCCGGAGATGAAATTTGAGCAGGACTGGGAGCAGGACGACATGACTGCAATAGCACTCATACCCTCCGACATGCAGGACCTCTTGAGAAAAGACGACCTGAAACTTGCCAAGTCAAACCGGCTCTGTTTTGAGGCAGAGAGGCTCAGGCAGCAGGGCAATGCCAGCGCGGCTATGGAAAAACTGCTGCAGGCTACAGAGATTGACCCAGAAAACGCCGGCGCGTGGTCGCAGCTTGCAGGGATGTACAACGAGCAAGGGTCTGACCGTGCCGTGGCTTGCTACGAGCGTGCCATAAAACTCAACCCACGATATTATCTTGCATACAGGGGTCTTGGCAATTATTATCTCAAAAAGCAGGACTACTCGCTTGCCGAAGCTTATTACAGCAAGGCAATAGAGATAAACCGTTCTAGGTTTGGACCGATATACAAAAACCGCGCAGTAGCGAGGATACAGCTAGGCAACAACGCAGGAGCCAAGGACGACTTGAAAATGTACCTTGACCAGACGCCGGGGGCGCAGGACAGAAAGAGCATAGAAGATGCCCTGTCACAGCTCTAGGCCCTAACTTTTTTGTAGACTTCGATCCTTGCCGGCTCTTCTATCAGGTGCTCGATCTTTTTGTGGAGTGACTTGATGTAGGGTTTTTGCAGGTGCTCTTCGAACGCCTTTCTGTTTAACCATATCTCGTCAAACATGAATTGATTGGGATCGTCTTCATGCACATGGAGTATGTACGACAGGTTTCCCGGCTCGCTCTGCGTCGGCTCGACGAGTGACTGCAGTATGTCCAAAAGCTCTTTTTGGCGCCCCGGCTTGGCCCTGAAAAACGCCACTACCCTTAAGGACTTGTCGTTTTTAATGTCTGCCATCCAGTCACCCGGACATAGGTCTGTTCATCAACATGTTGATCACCTGCTTGAATTCCTGCTCTGATAGAGGAGGTATGTCTGCCACTTTCAGGTTCTCCTCGATGTGTTCGGCTTTTTTCTGCCCTATCAACGGCGCGATAACGGAAGGGCTTGACCTGATTACCTGTACCAGTTTGGCTACCCTGTCAGTCAGGCCAGTATAGTCTGGGATCTGGGCTCGCAACAGCCTTCCCTGAAACAGCGGTATGCTGGTAAAGACTCCGATTCCAAGCTTGGCCGCCGCTTCAAGTATTGTCAGGTTGCGCTCTGCTCCCGCCGACTGGTTCTTTAGCAAGAGCGCTTCGCTGTATGCAAGGTTGTATGGCAATTGTATGAAACGAAAGCCGTGGTCTTTGCCGCCGGCCGACTCTGCAGCCTTGACCGCCTCTTCAAGCGACAAAAACTCTTGGCTGTCTGGAGGAACGCGGAAGCACGTCCAAGTGGCCATGCCGTAGTAGCGCAGCTTGCCCGCTTGGCGGTACTTTTCATACAGCTCAAAAGCCCTTGTTAGCATCTCCATGAATTGGCTTCTGTTGACGTCTTGTTGCCAGCTCTCAAACGCGTTATGTATATAGACGAGGTCAATAGTCGCAAGGCGCATGTTGGCAAGAGACTTGTCTATGCACCGGGCAAGGTAGTTTGGGTTCATTACGTTGTAGCCGGAACTGATGTCGTCGGCCGTGATTATGCCCTGGGATATGTACATCCTGTGCACATATTCCATCACGTCGACTGCCGGAAAGTCGCCGTCATTTGTGATGTAGCCGTTCTTTGTAGAGACAAACACCTGATCTCGCGTAATGCCTTCCTTGGCGAGTCGCTCAAGTGCCCTGCCGATGCTCTTTTCAGACTTCATGGCCCTGTAGTTTATCGCAGTGTCAATTACGTTGACGGCGCCGGATTTTACAGAGCGATAGACGGCCTCTTCGACAGCCCTGTCATCCTGCTCGCTGATGTCGCCAAGGTACGTCCCCATCCCGATGCTTGAGAGCGATAGACCGTCAAACGTGCGAAAGTGGCCCGGCGGCTTGCCAGCGTTGGCGGCATATTTCTTGGTCCCCTGTGCGGTGGCAAAACCTTTGAGAACTTGATAGCCTGACAATGCCAGACATGGGGATGTGCGGCAATAATAAACGGATCGAGGAATTTCGGGACTATTAGAAATTGTAAGGATAATATGGCTTAAATAGCCCTGATATGCCATTAAAGCCTGCAGTACCTTATTAGGGATACAAAATTGAAGAAGATTCAGCTTTGGTCTGACGAGAGCGCAATAGAGTTTGCAGTCTGCATTTCAACAGAGCAAAACGTTTTTCGCGCGTCCACAAACCCGCATGCACGGTACGTCAAGTTAGTTGAAGAAGCTGAATATATTGAAGGCGAAAAGTACGACTGGACGTACCTGCTTGGCAGGTGGATGGACAGCAGCAGGAGCGGCAATTGGGTCAGAACGCTCCCGCTGGACGCTCCGTCTGGACCTGCAGCCTCCTCCCCACCCCGCCGGAAAACAGGAAAGAAAAAACAACAACAAGCTTCTTCGGTCCTGACGCTCAAGTGCCATTTTTGCGGCCTGACGTATGCGCGCAAGAAGGAGAGGGACGTGCACGAAAAAGCATGGCACGCAGCCAAGATAGAAGGCAAGGATAAAGGACTCCTCCCCTAAAGGGAGCAAGCCTTATCTTTGCTTCAGTGCTATTATATCACCTGTGGCAGCCCTCGATCCAAACGTGCTTAATCCGTACGTGCTTTTGGACCCATCGATAGCGCTGGCTGCAAGCGCGCTTCTGTCGGTGGCATCGATGGCGCTTGCGATCATGATCTCGCGCCACTTCTTCAAATCGTACAGCTTTTCAGGGTTTGGCTACCTGCTAGGTCTGCCTACGGGATTTGTGTTCCTGGCCGCCTCTTTTGTAGTGGAGCTGGCAAGCTATGCATACATTGACTACCCCGTACTGCATCCTGCGCTTTTCTGGGTGCAGATGGTGCTGCAGTCAGAGGCGTTTGCGCTTATTGCCCTCTCGTACTATTACAAAGACTCTAGCTCCAAGCCACGTTTTGGGCTCAAAGACCTAGGGATGTTGTTGCTTCCGCTTGCAATGGTCGCAGTACCCTTCATACTCCCGACGTCAGAGATAGCGGCCAAGCCTTACTTTAACTATGCAGGGCTTGCGGACTTCAGCCTTTACATGAGGATATTCAACATGGCGGTGTTGGCATACATTTTCAAAAATGCCATATTCTCTCTTGCAAGAGCCGGAAACGTCAGGATGCTGTACGTGCCGGCTGCGTTTGCTCTGCTGTGGCTTGAGCAGTACTCACTTGTCATGACGTACTTTGACAACAGCGCGTTTGCGTTTGCCGGCTCGCTCATCGCCCGCATAGGAGGGCTTGTGCTCTTTGCATACGCCATGCACGCAGTCACGTCGAAAAAAAGGAGTATGGAGATTGAAGCAAGAAAAGAGGCATAAGATGCAGCTCTTTTACGAGATCCTCTGCGCCGTACAGGAAGACACGATGCACAATGAAGTTGCAAGACCCACACACGTCCAGCACTCTACCCGGCTATCATACGACAAGATGATGAACCACCTAGACGAGCTGGAGGAAAAGGGCATGGTGCACAGGGTAAGCGGGCTTGTCGCGGTAACTGCAAATGGAGTCAAGTTCATCGAGCAGTATGACGAGCTGGTCAGGCTAATAGAGAGTGCAGGTCTCTAAAACAGCAAACTTGCCGCAAGGACAAACCCTGTTATCCTGGAATACATGACAGTTGCGCCCATAGCAGGCACCAACCCAAGCGGGTTCTCTTTTTCCTTTTGCAGCGATGTTACTGCCTTTGCCGCAAAGGGGATGGACGCAAGAGATGCAAGCGAGTAGACCTTGGCAAACCCAAGCAGTATCCCGATTGCGATGAGGGCATAAGCCGCCACGATAAAGATCGGAAACGCCTTTGCCCCGGCGTTTCTGCCCACAAGTATCACAAGAGTGCGCCTGCCCTTTGACCTGTCAGCGTCATAGTCTGGAAATGAATTCACAAACAGCACAGTTGCAGACAAGAGCCCGACGATGACGCCAATATAGATTGTCGCAGGGTCAATGACCGCAGTTTGCACGTAAAACGTCCCAAGAACTATCATGGCGCCCTTTATGCCTACAAACAGCTCGCCAAGACCCGAGTTTACGATTGACGTCGAGTAAAAGTAGATTGCAACAACTGCAAATCCGAGTATGACTGTGATTGTGATCCCCCTTATCGCTATAAAATAGGCTCCGACCAGACCGCCCAGTATTAGAAATACTACTCCTGCGCGGTAGACTGCTTTGGGAGTCAGCAGGTTTTCTGGCAAGACCCCGGTGCCACCGGAGAATTTCGTCCGGGTAGTTGCAGAGTCAATCCCGCGCTTGTGGTCCCAGTAGTCGTTGAGCAGGTCCACGCTTGCATGCAGGAACGCAACGCCGGCGTACGTGAGTGCCGCGTAAACGAGATCGAGCTGACCGAACTTCCAGTACGAGAGCGCAAGCCCGTTGCTCACGGCTATCACTGACGCCAGCAGGAACCGTATCCTGATGGCGCGAAGCCAGCTAGAGATCAACAACGATGTAGCGTAGGCGCGCTGCCTTCTATGTTTTTTGAAAAGAGGATGAGGAGGAGACGTGTTTGAACTGACTTGGCGGTGGTGATGATGATTAGATTATGATTATGATGCTCCTTCTTAAGGGATCAGATATGACCTTTTACTTCTATTCTGTTCTCCTTCATTATTATCATCATTAGTAATAGTAGTCAACAAAGCGTGTGTATCTTTTCCCGTACACCGTCCAGTCCAGGCGCCCGACAGTCCAGCCCGTCGCAACGCCCGAATATTCTATATCTCATAAATTGTGCCGGATTTCTGAAAAGTCACTACCATGCGCGCTTGTCTGGAAGTACTCTCATCCCGACGATTTTCCATTTTTCCCTCATTTTCTCTCTATAACCAACTCGCCTAGCATATCACATGGTCTACTACAGGACGAAACTATTCAGGGATAATCTGCGCCTGAAAAGAGAAGCTTCATTAATGATGGGATCGAAACCGATCTCAATGGCAGAGGCATACATCCTGATAAACTGCGAACTAGGTTCTGAGGACAACGTCATAAAAGAGCTCAAGGCGATATCCGGAGTCGCAGAGGTAAAAGGCGTCTTTGGTGTCTACGACATCATTGCCCGGGTAAGCGCATCAGGCGATGAGGAATTGAAAAAAGCTGTGGCCAAGATCCGCTCGCACCAGGGGATCAAGTCCAGCCTCACGATGATGGTCATCGAGGGTCAGGGGTCCTAGACCATAACCCCTCCCTCTCCCTGCGGTGCTACGCTCCTTTTAAGCGTCGCCAGATAAGTGACCGTTGCCTGTAGAACGTTGCCAATTCTCTCTCCCCTAAACCCGAGCATGTTCTACAGGCTCTCTTCCCCCCCACGCTCTCACCATTTCTACACATGTACACACACATACGCTTATGCAGAGACAGTCGAGGCCTTGCCAAAATATGCCTTGACATGTGGCCTGTACATATAGTACAGTATCACAGCGCTTATTATGATGCTGATTATGCCGCCAAAGTTGCCTCCTGCGACCGATATTGCATTTAGAACGATGCTGGCTATTGATAGGCCGACAGTCAGGCTCCACGCCCACCCAAAACCCTTGATGAGGCCGTAGGCCACCACAAAAGACGCTACGCCAAGGGCGAGCACGACTGCGCCGACTGCTACTGACCCTGCGCCCACAAAGGCTACAGGAATGCCCGAGAGGCTATTGCCAGTCATCAGCGTCGTCGCCGGCAATAGCGCACCCAGCGTTACAAGCGAGATCCCTGCAATGACCATGATGATACCGCCGATGATATTCAGTATTGCGATTATTGTTACCCCTGTTGGACGGTAATGGGAATCGGTTTGCAATGTAACCTCTAACTAGGTCTGCAAAATTTTAATGACTTGCACGCAATCGTCGCACTACTCTATAATGTCTAATTTTACGGCTCGATTATCCCGGTAGACTCTAATGGTTTTCGACCCATAAAGCCCTCGTCTTTGCCGTGCCAGAACTTGATCTCGTCCTCTCCGGCCTTCCAGCAGAGCCACACCTCTTCGTCAAACCTCTTTGACGGAAAGTCGAGCAGACCCTCATCGACGCTCTTTATCGAGACGCCCATAGCCTCAAGCACCTCGATTGACTTGTAGAGGTTTGTGACGGCGGTGTTCAGTTCCTGCTTTTTATTTATGTAATGCTCAAAGTCGCTCTCCGAGTCGACCAGCGCTTGCAGCTCGTTGTTCAGTGCTACGACTCTGCTCTTCTGTGCTACGATGTTGGCAAACATCCGCTTTACCTCCGGTAATGCCTTGTTTGCCGTCTGAGGCGTATAGAGCGTGAACATTATTATACGTACATTAATCGATCCGGGAATAATTTATGCCTATTCTCGGTTCTTTGTAATATAATAATGCACTATAACACAGTGCATTGCAACTGATTCGCTATACTAAATAGGTGGAAAATATACACACAGAACCTGTTGCATATTGACAGGTGCAGTCGCCAAGACCTGTACAGGGCGCTGGTACAGATAGGCGCAGATGTAGAGAGCCTTGAAAAGACCGACCCGTCAAAAAAAGGCTGCGGCAGATTTACCGCGAGATGCTTGCGCGGCAGTTGAGCCAGTGGAAGTTTGGCGAGTTTACCAACTGATTATCATCATAGGCCATAGGCCGGCCTGCCGCCACCACCACTATTGCTGCTATTACTACCGTCTTCCTCTTTCACTGCAACCATTGCGTTGTCGTTTGTATTTGCCTTTCTCACAAACGGTTTGGCAGTGAGTGGCGCCATGATGGTCGTCGCAAAGCCGATGGCCACTGCGACTGAAAACAATGTCAGGTCGATGACGCCAGCCGCAAAGCCTATTGACGCAATGACAAGTTCGACCATGCCCCTGCCGTTCATCAAAAACCCTATCGCAAGGCTGGTTTCGTTTTTGAGCTTGACGGCTTTTGCGCCAATGTACCCTCCACCTATCTTGGCAGCAACTGCGACTGCAAGGAGCGCAGCAAAGAGCGGGATCGAATTTGCAAGCGACTGGAGGTTTATCTCGATCCCGATTATCGCAAAGAATATCGGCGCAAAAAAGCCAAATGTGATGGCCGATATTATGCCGTATACCCTGTCAAAGTTTTGCTTGCCTATGATCTCCTTGTAGATGATGAGGCCGGAAAAGAACGTGCCGATGATGAAATGGAGCCCTATCTCCTGCGCTATGAGCGACACTGCTATCGTCATTATGAGCAAAAGCCCAAACGCTGCCTCTTTTGTTTGAAGTTTCTTAAAGAACGGCTCGATTCGCGCAGGCAGCCAGTGGCTCGTTCCCCGCAGCAGCATATCAAAGATAAAGATGCCCGCAAGAAATGCCGCTATCTTGGCCCCGGACAGCGCCACAGCGCCCGCGTCTATCGACGTGCCGGTGCCGTGCGCCAGCTGCAGCACTATGGAGAGCACGATGAGCGAGAGTATGTCGTTTATCACTGCCGCAGTTATCACGATGTTGCCAAGCCTGCTCTTCAATATCCCAAACTGCATGAGCACGATGGCGCTCACCGGCACAGCCGTTATCGACAACAAAAGTCCCATGAAGAGCGATTTAGCAAGCGGGAGTCCAAACAGGTGCGATACTGCCCACCCCGACGAGAATGGGATGAAAAACGCGATGAGCGATATCACAATTGCATACCGGCCGGCCTTTCGGATCTCCTTTGGATCCATTTCTAGTCCTGCCAGAAGCATGAGGAAAAACACTGCAAGGTCCGAAAGCACGCCTAGATCCGAAGTAAAGTGGATTATGCCAAAGATCGAAGGCCCTATTATTATGCCGGCGAGAAGCTCACCTACCAGCGGCGGCTGCTTGATCCGCTGGAAGAGCTCGCCAAGCACCCTTGCCGCCACGAGGATAATGATGACGCTGACGAAAAGATCCTCTGCGGCCACGGCTCATTTCTGATCTACTGAAACATATTCCTTGTGGACTAGGAAACCATATAGTAGTTGCCAAAGATCTCTGGAGCCTTTCCCGGCCCGTCATACCGTGCAGATATCCTTTCGTTCACGTGATCGATGCTTATGTAAAGCCTTGCCATCTCCATCTTTTTCCTTTTTTCTCCTACTACAGGTATGGGGTGGACAAAGTCCATCCTACCTGCCGCGTTTTTCATCACGTCTGGGATCTTGGGCTCTATTACCACCTTGCGGTTCACCATGTCCACCTGCAGACCCACCGCCATCTCCAGAAATGCCTTTGCGTACATCGCCACCGACCACGCCTGCAATATGCATGAGTTGAACGGCTCCGGCCTGTCACCCCTGTACGTCTCGGCGTACATCCCCTTTTCGGCAAGTATCCTGCCGGCCATCGACGAAACGTAATTGGCAGCCTGGTCAAACCTGCCAAGGGCAAGCTCGGCAAGGGCCGCCCATCCAGTTACAAGCGGCCATACCGCACCGTCATGATATAATGTAGGCTGGTACTTGGGGTCAAAGTTGCTCAGCGTCCTGACGCCCCATGGGGCAGTCATGTCGTCCCTCTCTATTCGCTCCATCACCGATACCGCTTTTGCCCTGTCGGCCGTCGCTCCTGCAAGTATCAAAACCAGCGCGTTTGGCCTTATGCTTGGGTCCTTTGACCCGTCCTTTCTTATCGTGTCAAAGTAAAACCCCATCGCAGGGTTCCAGTACTGCCTGTCTATCGTCTCTTTGAGAGATGCCGCCCTTGACCACCACCTCTTTTCGCTGTCAGGGTCACCGGCGAGCCGCGCAAGCTCGCTTCCCACCACGAGGCTTTCGTAAAATAGCGCCTGCACATCGTTTGCGCTCTTGCGCCGGTCAATGTGATCCATCCAGGTAGAGTCCTGGATTGGGAGCATCTCGGCTGTGCCGGAAAAGCCGTGCTCTATAAGCCCGTCGCCGTCGACGTCCTTGTGCAGACCCCAGTCGATGAGGTCTATTATTGCACTCCATCTTGCTTTGAGAAATGCAAGGTCGCCTGTCGACACGACATATTCTTTGATGGCGCGTGGGAATAGAAACGTCGAGTCTGCAGACCCGTACGTAGTCGAGTGCAGGAACGCTTTTCCACTTATTATCATCGGAAGCTCGCCTTTAGTCACGCCGTTTCCGCCCTTTGCCTGGCGGCGCAAAAAGTTGTCAATTGCGTTGCGGGCAAAGGAGTAGTCGCCTGCGGCAAGGTATCCCCGCAGAGACCACCCTGTGTCGCGTGCCCAGTAGTTTGGAAACCTTGGAAGGCCGGCGCAAATGCCCTGCCCAAGGCCGTCGTATTCGCCTTTCAGGTACTGGAGCGAAGCCTTGGCCTTGCTGTACGCACGGACGAGTCTGTTAACCTCGGCGCCCTGCTTGCCGTCGCATTTGACGGAAGCTGTAGACGACGAAAGGTACGTCTCGAAACTTGCCTCCGTCTCTTTCAGCAGCCTGCTGTAATTGTCCCGGATGTGCAGGTATTCCTTTAAACATTCTTGTTGGCTTGAAAAGCTGCCGGCGGCGACGAGTGCCATCTCGATTGTCTCCTGACCTCCTACCTGCAGGTCGTACGACAGTTCCAAGTCGTTGTCAAATGCGTCTGCAAGGACCTTTACAGGTTTGATGTCTCCCGGCGCCACTCCGACAGTCCCAAAATACTGCACCACCCCTTGCGGCGCGGTGCTGATGTGCAGGCAGTTGTTCTTTGCGTCATAGCGCGAAATGTTGCTCTGTGACACTGCCGCAAGGCCGTAGCTTGTGATGTTGCCGTCGACCATAAAGTGGATGCGCACCCTCCTCCTTGTCTTTTTGCCGCGCCGGCCAAGGACCTGCCCTGTGGGCCGCAGGTTGAGGACCATGACAAAGCCCTTGTTGTCGGACGGGACGAAAAGCCGCCTCTTTACTTCCAGGCCGCCCAGCTCGTGGCGGGTGTAGAGCACGCCATTTTCATGCCTTGACCATACGACAAAGTTTGGCAACCTCTTTCGGACGCCGTCGTCAAGGGTCAGCTCAACCACCGCCCTGCCAAAGACCCGGGCGGGCGGCACGTACAGCCCGCCGTTGTCGTACCTTGCACCCATCCACGTCCACTGCGCAGACAGCGTGCCGCTGGACGAGCAGACGATGTACGCCTTTTTGCCTGACAGCACGAGCGGCGACGTAAAGTTGCTAAAGACAGTGTCGATGTCAGACTCGATATCGGCCGCAGGATCTGAGTGCAGGATTATTTTCTCCTTTTGCGCCGCCACGACATCAGAAAAGGTAAACGGTATCGTTACCTGCTCAAAGCCCTCCATCTTGCTGATGATCACTATCTTGTGCCGGCCCTTTCCAAGGCCGGTTCCGTTTACCACCAAGAACCGGGCGTTCTGGAATGGCTTGAAGGAAAGTGGCCTATCTTCAGAGAGGACAGACGCATTAACGAGCGACTCGCTTGTCGCAACATGGATCTCTTTTTTTGGGACGGGGATTTCATCAACGAAAACGTCTAATGAGATGATGTTGCCGCCAAGCGGCACCGGCGGATTGAGGAGTGAGAAGATAAAGCCATCGCGTCTTACGCCATCTGTAAATACCGTGACGTTTTTCAGGCTGCCACGGACGTAGGACAGCGACGTATGGATGGAATCAAGCGCCCGGGCCATCGCTGCAGAAATGTGCGACCGGCTATTTTTGCCTTAAAGGCGGCCGCGTTTGCAATAGAAAAACCATGTAACATTTTTCTGTATCTTTAGCAGAAGTTTGTTACGTATGATTCTTGCAGTAACTGTTTTAAATTTTTCAATAACATGAACTATGTGAAGCTGGATTTTCCCCGCTATACTGAGAGGCTGGGGGCAGCCAGCATACACGCAGTCCAGAGGATATACGAGCTGGACTCGGGCAAGTCCAAGGGGTTCCTCTCATCCCATCAGACGATAAAAAAATTCGACTATGACGAGATATCCAACATACTCCACGACATGGCAATTGTGGTGCCAGTCAAGGAAGAGAAATTGAAACTGCTTGAAGGCGTGCTTTCTGGCATCCCAAATGAGTGCCTAGTCATCATTGTCTCAAACAGCCCCAGAGGGCCGGTAGACCGGTATGCGATGGAAGCCGAGACGGTGAGGCAGCTTGACAGGTTCATGGACAAGCGCATCGCAGTGATACACCAGCGCGACCCTGCGCTTGGCGACTTTTTCAAAAAGGTAGGATACACCTCTATCCTAGAATCATCAAGCGTGCGAAACGGTAAGGCAGAAGGGATGGTTATTGGAATGCTCCTTGCCAAGATGTACGGCAAGGACTATGTCGGGTTTATCGACAGTGATAACTATGTCCCGGGAGCCGTCAATGAGTACATCAAGATATTTGCCGCCGGCTTTGGCATGTCATCGACACCTTACACCAACATACGCGTCTCATGGGTCTTCAAGCCAAAGGTGCGCAACAATTCTCTGCAGTTTTCCAAGTGGGGCAGGGTGTCAGAAATAACCAACAAGAACCTTAACGCGCTCCTCTCATCCATCACCGGCTTTGAGACAGAGATAATCAAGACCGGCAATTCAGGCGAGCACGCGCTCTCTATGCCGCTTGCAGAGTGCCTCCACTATTCCAGTGGCTACTCTATAGAACCATACGAGATCGTCGACATCTTTGAAAAATTCGGCGGCCTTGTACCTTCCAAGTTCTCAAACATCATCGAGAAAGGAGTAGAGATATTCCAGATAGAAACCCGCAACCCGCACTTTCACGAAGACAAGGGCAAGCACCACCTCAACGACATGCTTGAGGCATCCCTTGGCATAATCGCAGGCAGCAGGATATGCCCTTCAGACCTCAGGGAGGCAGTGACCGACCAGATAGCGCAGCTTGGTGATAGAAGCGCAAAAAAGATCGACTACCGCAAGAAGTACCCACTAATAGAGCCGATAAACACTGTTCCTATGGATGAATTCGCAAAGGCAGTAAGGGAGGACGCCCAGACATTCTGTCGTCACGGCGGGCTAAAGTAAGACCACAGTCGCACTCTTCCCCCCATCCCTCCCTCTCCCCTCCGTGCTTTATTGCTTAAAAGAACTAGCTGACAAACTGGGGTTATGGCAGAAGTAAAGCTTGCCAAAGAAAACATTGCGCCGGAAATCAAAGGAGAAAGTGATGATGATAACGAGGAGAAAGAGCGGCAGCAGCAGAAGCAAGTCGCAGTGCTAGAGCACGAAATAGAGTGCCCGAGGTGCCGTGATTCCATGACGCTGTGCTCCGACTTTGACAACCTGTACTACTTTTGCGAAGAGTGCGACTTTTGTCTCTATACCATAAAAAAGTAAAAGTAAAGATGGGTAGAAACGCAGATTAGTGATCCGGGCTTTCTACATAATGATTGATTAAAAACCGCGCCGACCTTGAAAGGTTCCATGGCAAGGGCGCCAGCGCAGTCCTTGCGGCGCTTGAAGCTGCGATAAATAGCGTCGAGCCGGGCTCCCTTGTCAGGCGCGCAGTAAGTTATGACAAAGGCGCGATAACCGTCAGGGACATTTGTGGAAAAAGAAAAAGGCTTTCTGGCTTTGACAATGTTTACGTCGTTGGCGCAGGCAAGGCGACTGCCGCCATGGCAGAGGCGCTGTATGAAATGCTTGGCAGCAGGGTCTCAGCAGGCGCGATAAACGTGCCGCCAAAAAAGGGAAATTTCAAAAATGACGCAATCGTGGTAACGCACGCGTCGCATCCTGTCCCCGATGAAAATGGCGTCAGGGGCGCAAAAAAGATACTTGACATCGTGAGAAAGGCAGATGAGGATGATCTGGTCATTGTCCTGATCTCGGGCGGCGGATCTGCCCTGATGCCGCTGCCTGCAAAAGGCGTGTCGTTAAAGGACAAGCAGGACATGACTGCACGGCTCCTTGCGTCAGGAGCGTCCATACAAGAGATAAACGTCGTCCGCAAGCACCTGTCGGCGATCAAGGGCGGAAGGCTCGTCCAGAAAGCAAAATGCACTATTGCTTCACTCATCCTGTCAGATGTGATAGGCGACGATATAGGCGCCATCGCGTCAGGCCCGACATACCCAGACTCATCCACTTTTGCAGACGCGATGCGCATAATAAAAAAATACGACATTGACGGCCCCGCCGCTGTTGTCCGGCATATTGAAAGTGGAGTCTGCGGCAGGATACAAGAGACGCCAAAAAAAGATGATCCCGTCTTCTTTCTTGGGCGCGTCCACAATTTCCTGATAGGCAACAACGCGTTTGCCTGCAAGGCTGCAGTTGAGAGCCTCAGAAGATCGGGGTTGAAGGTCAAGTACATTGGATCAGAATATGGAGGCGCGGCGGAGGACTTTGGCAAGCTCTTTTCCAGGACTGCCGCGAATTTAAAAGCCCGCCATGCAGTGGTTGCAGGCGGCGAGACTACCGTCAGGCTTGGAAAAAACCCGGGAATGGGAGGAAGGAACCAGCAAGCCGCCTTGGCATACGCCCTGTCAAAACCCGGCAATGCAGTTGCGGCATTTATGGGCACGGACGGCATCGACGGCAACTCTGATGCGGCCGGTGCCATCATCTCTCAAAAGTCAATGGCCCTCGCAGAAAAGATACTGGCAGAGCGCTACCTTGTAGCGCATGACAGCTATCACGCCCTTGAGAAGATGAACGCGCTCTTGTTCACAGGCCTCACAGGCACGAACGTAAACGACATTGCTGTCGGGTGCAGGCTCAGCAGCTATTGAGGATGATAACGTCGCCAGAAATGACGTTTATGTCGCCGTGCTCTTTTGTCCTTATTAAAAGCGACCCATCGTCGTTAATGTCTGCCGCAACTCCTTTGATCTCTTTTTTGCCCTGCTGCGACAGCATCACCGTGACATTTTTGCCAATCATTCCCGAACTTGTACGCCACTTTGCAATTATTGACAAAGGGTCCTGCTCCAATACCCTGCAATAATGCTCCAGCTTTTCAAGCAATGCCGCAGTGAGCCTGAGCCGGTTTACGTCGCGACCCGTCTCCTCCTTTAGCGACGTGATCGGCGGCCTGCCCTCTCCCCTGTCGATCTTTATCTTGGATGTCTCGACGTTTACGTTGATGCCTATGCCGATGACGGCATAGTTCACAGTCTCCGCCTCGGCGCTCAAGTCAAGCAAAATGCCCGCCACCTTTTTCCCTCCGATCATCACGTCGTTTGGCCACTTTAGCGCCGCGTCAAGGCCGGTTATGCTTTTTATTGCATCGGCTACTGCGACTGCCGCCGCAAATGGGAGCATAGTGCTTGCGGCAGTGGGTATTGAAGGCTTGACCACCACCGAAAGCCATATGCCGCCTCTTGGCGAGACCCATTTTCTCTTCATCCGTCCCCTGCCGCTGCTCTGCTGCTCGGCGATCACCACTGCACCATCCGAGTTCTCTTTGCCCGCAAGCGAAAGGGCGATGCTTTGAGTGGAATCCGTGCTAAAGCGATAGACAATGACGCCCCTGCCTATAATCGACGTCTTTAGCAGCTTGCCCAGCTCCCAAGGGACTGGGTACTCTGTCTCTGCCGCCAGCCTGTAGCCCCTGCCATGTAGCGATTCAATCACATAGCCGTAGCGCCGGAGGTTTTGCACCTGCTTCCATACTGCGCTCCTTGAAATGCCGGCTTTTTTTGCAAGCCACTGGCCCGACGCGTATCCTGACGCAGGTTCCTTCAAAAGCTCTAAAAATTCCTGCAGGCGGTCTGGGTCGCGCACAGATAGGATATGCTGTGTGTTGTTGCTATATAGCGATTACTTGTACGACTTATACTTGGATCGATTGATCACGTTTTATGGATCTCTGGGTCCTTGCCTTGGCAACTTTAGGTCCGAGCCGCATGCTTGGATTTCTTTCTAGTTCGCAGTACGGCAATGTATAGACTACAATTGCAGAAATTCCAGCTATGCCTACGACAACGCCAACTATCAAGGGAAGGTCAAAAGATGGCTATACCTCTTCGGTTTTTGCTACTTGCTTTTGCACGGGTCAGACGTTTTCTGGTGAATACTGTCCGTATGCTAGTTGCCCAAATGATGCTATGAAGACGACGACTACCACTACTACCATAGCTAATAATACCAGCAGACCTTGAGCCATTCTAGATATACCTGGCTTAGGGCTGTGCCTGCTTAAATAACGATACCGATCAGTTACTTGTTCCACTTGTAATATACAGTCCCGGCCCTGCACGTGGCATAGACATCAGAGTGCGACTCCTTGAGCGAGCTTGCCACTTCCAGCTCGGCGAGCAGCTTGTCTATCTCTGCGTCGCTGTTTTTGGCAGCAAGCAGGTTCAGGATCTCTTCGCGTGAGTACATGCGTGAAGGGTCCTTCCTCAATATACCTTCGATCTCATGCAAAAGCGCCTCTCTGGATGATGTCATTTCTTTTTCATGGCCGACACTATTGAAAGCACGTCGCGGTCTTTCAGGTGGTAGTTGGTGGGAAGGTGCAGGCCGTCGCGGGCATCTATTGCATGCAGCAACCCCTTTGCCAGCTGGCTGTGAACTTCTCTTGCAAGGTCCTCGACGGTCGAGCCGGAGCGCATCAAGTACACATCTGGAAGCACGTTGCCGTGCTTGTCTGACAGTTTCTTGGCGTCTGCAACTGGATACACTGCGTTCATCTTTAGCAGCTTAAAGACGGCGACGTTTATTGCAAACTGCACACCCGTCCTCATGTATTCTCCAAGTATGTCCTTTCTTATGAGGTTGAGCGCCCACTTTTGCTTGTCGTTGAGCGTGGTCTGGTCTTTTATCTCAAAACGCTCGTCGCCGGGCACATACCGTATCAACCCTTTGCTCTCTGCGCGCCGCAGCGTCAGCTCGGCATCGGCGCTTGACGGAACGACGATCATGTCCTTGTATTCTTCGCGCAACCGCTTGAAATTGTCAGTGGCGGTGGGCAGGTCGACCTTGTTTGCCACGATGAGCGTCGGCTTTGAAATGTCTCTGAGGCTCCAGCAAAAGTCCTTGCTCTGCTGCGGCCCAAAGTCGTCAAGCGACGTCCCGACCAGATTGTTCTGTACAAGCGCAGCCTGGACGTGGTCTTCTCTGACGCCTATCCCCCTGAAAACTTCGGTTATTGCGTTTACCACTTCTGCGCCAGAGCTGACGGCCCTTGATATCTTGTCGCGGTTTGCCTCAAACAACTTTAGGTACCACATCACCATCTCTTCCTCAATGTCGCCCACGTCGGCGACGGGGTCGCCGGAACCTGGCTCGGCTATCTTGCCAGAAGCGTCTATGCTGCCCGACGCGTCGACTATGTGCAGTAAGGCGTCAGACTGCGCGGCAATCGAAAGAAACTGGTTGCCAAGGCCCTTGCCCTCCCAGGCGCCCTTGATGAGGCCGGGCAAGTCGACAAGCTCTACAGGTATGAACCGCCAGCCGTCGATGCAGCGCGAGTTTCTCGGCTGGTCCTGCACCCCAAACTCTTTGTGGACGCATAGCGTTATCGTATGCGCGTTGCCCACGTTTGGCTGCTTTGTCGTAAAAGGATAGTTAGAGATCTCGGCTGACGCAAGCGTGGCGGAATTGAAAAACGTAGTCTTGCCCGTGTTGGTCTTGCCGATCAGTCCGATCTTGATCATGGGTTTAGCCTTCACTTGTCATTATTTATATATACTTCTGGAGGTAGGTTCCACAGTAAAGATTACCGGATCGCAGTTTTGAGCGTAAAGATGAGCCTTTATCAGAGGAGCATACACACACAGAGATTCTATCACGTTCAAACTTATAAGTTGTGAAATCCTGCAGGAGTAAAGCTTGTTCTTCTCTCATGATTGCTGTTTTATAGCCAATTTAGCTCGAGAACTACAAGGCATGGCAGTCTTGCATTGCAACTATTTTTATCATAAAATTCAAAACTCTTTTCTATTTTGGCATTAAGACCCGTCAGGACGCAAGGAGATGAAGCAGGATATTATTACATTTTCCACCTAAGCGAATACTGGTTGTAGATGACGATTCTGACAATGCCCGCGTTATCAGGATGATATTAGAAGAGTATGGTCATTCTGTTGATATGTTCACAGATCCGTCCTTAGCTTTGTCCAAATTCGAGCCTCAAACTTACCGGCTTGCAATTATCGATTTGATAATGGCTGGAATGGACGGCTTGGAATTATACCGGCGCTTGCATGTGAAGGATCATAAAATGAAGGTTTGTTTCATTTCCGGTTACGAATATGCTGAAGCCTTATCCAAGTTTCAAAATAAGCACTGCGAAGTTTCAGCGGACTGCTTTTTCAAGAAACCTCTCAACATCGACCATTTTATTAAAGTCGTAGAGAGAATGACCGGGGAAAAGTAGGTGCCTCCTCAACTTGACGGACAACAGAAATGAATTGGGTTTTGGCTGCCCAACTATGAAACCCGAGCCTGCTAGTTACTCTGAAAGCGCGGCAAGCTCTCCATTCCAAGCTCTGTCAGCATCCACTTGTCGCCCTGCTTTTCTACCCATTCCCATTCAGAAAATAACCTCAGATAGGCTCCTGCAAGGCTATAGTTTCGAGCTAGATTCATGGCCAGCTCATCAGTCGTTATCCCCTTTCTAAAGAGTCCAAGAACAAATGCCGTTAGTTCAAGTGTATCAAGGCCTAGAGGATCAAAAGACTGAATCCTTTGCTCTTTTGCATTCTTGTTGTTGTCCCCAGTGGGTTTCTCAATTGATCTTGCCTGTCGTTGTTGTTGTCCTTCCGTGAGTAACCGTGCCGCCCACCATTTCTATGATATACAATCTACAATAGCTCCTTTTCTAATAGTTGTATAGAATGTCATTCCTATTAAGTTAGACGGGTGTTTGATGCCGGAATAATGATGTAAACTAGCAACTGACTATACCATATTGCAAATGTGAGGCACTATTGCCTTTTGGCATTTCATACATTTTGCATAATACGATGCAGGTCATTGCAAATGTCTCAAATGACGGCCGAAGATAGTTGAGGCGGGCCTAGTTTGGTTAATAGAGGTTATTTTCTTGGCGGATACATATCTGCAATACATGCAAAGAGCCTGCCGGTTTTTTAAAAAACCGGCAGGATGCTCTTCGCGTTTTATGCATTGAGGATCAGTAAAAGGAATCCTGACTCCGATACGCGCCTGCATTTATACCAGAAAGTGTAATTTCATATATATCTCTCCCGTGCCCGGGGCATCCCGGGCTAATGCTCCCTCCCTCAGAGGAGAGACAACACAAGGCCAGGCAGTCCCATCTTGGCCTTGTGTTGTACCTTATTAATTGCCAATAGCACACACGGCCTACACGCCAATATGAGATTGTGTAGCATTCAAGCCGATAATTCTTTAGCCATAGATTGGGCGCGTGTTTCACCACTATCTTGGCGAGCTATACAGTGTAATTGATTATTCACATTCTTCTAGCATCTTTACGTCTTGGTTCTGATGGGTTTTCTTCTTGCTCTGTGAACGGGATAGGTCAGTGCGGCGCAAGGTGGTGGCAGTTCATACCAAGGTATGCCACCAGAGACGCAAACGATCCGAGCAGCGACAGGTACACAGCAAATGACAGCTTTTGTATGCCCGCTTTTACGGGTAACGTCGAGACTGTCTGAGCCATATATTACGCCGTACATAATATGGCCAAACAAGCTGATAAAACTTACTTCTTTAGTCCCTGTGGTGCATATCACCAGCGGCGGCGCGCTCTAGCGCCATCTTGATCTCGTCGCAGCGCCACGAGATCTCGCTTATATTGTCCGCCGACAGATCCGACTCCCACTTTTCTAGGATCATCTTGGATATCTCTGTGGCGTGATATAGCATGCCCCAGTAAGGGTGGTGCTCGGCCGTCGTGTATGCAAGCTCCAACACCTCTGCAAGGCCGGACGACGCCTTGGCAAGCGCGTCTGATTTTTCGCTATAGATCTTTACGATGCCAGCTTCCCTGTCAATGCTCATTCTGGTCGGCACATCCTGCACAAGGTCAAGTGCGTCTCTGACGGTCTGAGCCACCCTGTCAATGCTTTCCGGCATTAGCAGGGGTTATGGAGAGACTTCTCTTTATATTTCTCGTGAGTCAGTAGTTTAGCCAAAGAGCCGCCGATGCTCCTCCAGCATGCAGCGGTTGTAGACTACCTTGATGCCTTTTTCCTCTGCCAGCCTTTCGGCTTGTTCGTTGTAAATGCCAAGCTGCATCCACACGACCTTTATCCCCTGCTTTTTTATGGCATCCTGCACGACAGGCAGGACGTCGCTTGACGGCCGAAAAATGTCGACAATATCTACTGCTTCTGGTATGCTCGAAACGTTTGGGTACGATTTTCTGCCCATTATCTCTGGCGCAGTCGGGTTTACCGGTATGATGTTGTAGCCATGCTCCATCAGGTACCGGGGCACATAGTTTGCAGCCTTGCCGTCGGTCTTGGACATGCCCACGACTGCAATGTTTTTCAGCTTGTAAAACTCGCGGATTTCTGCGTCAGAGAACGAGTCCTTGTCCACGCTGTTTTTTTCGCATGATTGTTATTTAAACACGCAGTCAGGAACCTATCATGCCGGGCAGCTTTATCGGCCGGCGATAATCCTGCACTATGTTGATGCCGTTGTCTGCCGTCACAGTGACAGAGTCCAGCGGCGCGCCCTCGTGAGGCGAGCGTATGACCTTGGCGCCGGGAGCCATCGTGCCTATTGTTTCCGTACCGTTGCCATAGTCGATGACGACGTTTGTCAGGGCAAGGCGGCCGGTGTTTGTCAGGACTACGCGTGCGTTTGTAAAAAGCGACTGCTCGTCTTTCATGGCGTCGACGGAAAGAGAGTAGTCTTTTGTCGGGATGGTAGTGGACGCAAAGAGCGCGATAAGCGCTACCGCCACTATACCGCCGGCGATTGTGGCAATCACGGCGACGCGCATATCAGGCTTGATGATGCGGGTCGATAATATTTAAGCGATCATTCGCCCTTTATCTGAGCCCTTGTCTTGAAGGTCGGCTTGATACCAAGGGGCGCATAGTTGCCAGTAGAGCAGGTAAAGCACAGTTCTTCTTCTGGCATCCCTATTGCCTTTGCCAAGTTTGACGTGTCGTTGTATGCGACATAGTCGGCGCCGATGACGCCGGCGACCTTGCCGGCTATCTTTTCATTGGCCTGCTCTTCTGCGCCGTGCTGGTACGCTATCAGCTCTTCCTGCGACGGAAAGTCAATGCCGGCATAACACGGGTAGCGTATAGGAGGGTACGTCACGACAAGGCTGATGCGGCGGGCGCCGGCCGCCTTCAGGGTGTTGATTATGGAGGCAGAACTCGTCCCACGGACGATGCTGTCGTCTACCACCACGACGTGGCGGCCTTCGATGACTTCGCGGATAGGAATGATGCCCTTGTTTATCTCGACTCTGTCTGTCTGGTAGGGTTCTATGAACGAGCGCATCGAGCCCTTTTTGCTGTACCTGTCTTTTAGCAGGCCCTCCTCAAAGGGCAGGCCGGCCTCAAGGGCGTAGCCAAGCGCCGCCGGCCTTGCAGAATCTGGAACGGGGACAACAACTTCTGCATCCTTTAGCGGGAACTTTTTAGCCAGGAACTGCCCGATGCGCTTCCTTGCGGCATATACGTTGATGCCTTCCATTACGCTTGAAGGGTGGGCAAAATACGTGTATTCAAAGGCGCAATGGGCGTGTGGTTTTTCAGTGTCAAACTGCTTGGACTCGACGCCGGCCGGGCCCATCTTGACAAGCTCGCCCGGTTCTACGTCGCGCATCAGCTGCGCGCCGACGGCCGAAAGCGCGCACGACTCGGATGCGACCATGTAGGTGCCTGTCTCCTTGTGGAACCCAAGCACCAGCGGGCGGAACCCCCGGGTATCACGCGCCGCATAGACAGAGCCTTCGTCTGTCAGAAATGTAAAGCAAAACGAGCCGACCATCTCGCTTTTCAGGATAGACATTGCAGTGGCCATGTCGTCTTTTTCGGCAATGTGCATCACGAGCCTTTGCGCGGCCACAAGCGTGTCGCTCATCGTCTGCGGGGTAAACGTGCAGCCGCCGACCATGCCGGACAGCTGCTCGACGTTTGCTATCGTGCCATTATGCGCGATGCAAAGGTCCTTGACCTTTAGGGGCTGCGCGTTTTCAAGGTTGCTCTTGCCAAACGTGGAGTAGCGGACATGGCCAATGATGGCACTTGACTTGTACTTGCGCACAATCGACTGAAAATCAGAAGCAGAAGCAGAAACAAGGCCAAGGCGTTTGAATGGCGGTTTGTTCGGGACGGCGATGCCCCATGCTTCTTGGCCCCTGTGCTGGAGCGCGCGCAGCATGTCTATTGCAAAGGGCACGACGTTATGGCCGGCAAGCGAGAATATGCCTACTACGCCGCAGTTTTCATGGACCAAAATTGAGAACCTCCACAGGGCAGACCAAGGTTGCCGCCACTAGGTTAGCCTTACGATCTAAAAAACGTATCATCATCCATGCATTATCTTTTCAAGAGAGCCATATGTGGCTTGCAGCTTGGCGGATGGAATTGACATCAGAGGTTTTTTGCCTTTTGTGAACGTTGCAGCAGTAGCGCCGCCCCCCCTGCTCGCCTTACCTATCTTGGCGTACACGACGCCCTCTGATTTTAGCAACTCTTCTACGGCTTGTGGCTTGCTTGTACCTATCAGGTAACGCGAATGCGATTCTGAAAAGAGCAGGTCGTCCTGCCTTGTGCAGGTATTTGGCACCAGGTTCACGTCTACCTTGAATCCCATCTTGCCGGCTATGGCCATCTCTGCAAGTGCCACTGCAAGGCCGCCTTTGGAGCAGTCGTGCGCGCAATTGGCAAGTCCTTGCCGTATGAGCTTTAGCATGGCGGCGCCATTTGCCCTGTCAGTTGCCATGTCCACCACTGGAACCTGGCCGCCGGTTATCCCGTGCACTGACTCGTAATACTCTGATCCACCCATCTCTGGCGCAGTCCTGCCGATGATGAAAATGTGGTCGCCGGCTGCCAGGGCCTGCCTCGTTATCCACGAAGCGTCGTCGATCAGGCCAAGCGTGCCCATCACCGGCGAGGGCTTGATTGGTCCCTTGGCAGTCTCGTTGTAAAAGCTGACCTTGCCGCCAACGACAGGGATCTCCATAAAGTTGCAGTAATCGACAATGGCGTTTACCGCCTGCTCAAACGTCCAGAATATTTCTGGATCCTCCGGGCTTCCAAACTGCAGGTGGTCGACTATGCCGACAGGCTGCGCGCCGGTGCATATCACGTTTCTGCAGCCCTCAGACAGGCAGCCAAGCGTGCCCTGGTAGGGATCGATGTAGCAGTGCTTGGAGTTGCCGTCCAGCTTGACTGCGACAAACTTGCCGTTGTCTATCCTCATCACTGCCGCGTCTGCCGTGCCGGGCTTGACTACGGTCCGCACGCCAACTTCATGATCGTACTGCTGGTAGACCCACCTCTTGCTCGCAATAGTCGGGTTTGCAAGAAGCGACAGCAGCGTCCTGCCGAGGTTTGGGACCTTTGGCGGCCGGACCTTCTTTTTTATAATCCTGTCAAGGTACGCCGGCCGGCGCGACTGCCTGTCTACAAGAGGCGCGTGTGCCACGAGGCTTGAAGGCATGTCTGCCACCACTGTGCCGTTGCTCTTGACCTTCAGGCTCTGGTGCGCCTCCACCCTGCCCAAGATTGAATAGCGGATCTCGTACTTGTCCAGTATCGACTGCAATGCCGGCAACTTTGCCGCGTCAGTGAGGAATAGCATGCGCTCCTGCGACTCGGATATCATCAGCTCTGCCGGCGCCATGCCCGCTTCCTTTGCGTGCACCTTTGAAAGCTCGACTTCAAAGCCCCTGCCAAGGTTATCAGAGGTCTCTGACAGGCAGCATGACAGGCCGCCCCCTCCGAGATCCTTTATTGCCTTGACGCAGCCTGCCTGCACCGCCTCCATAGTGGCTTCAAGCAGCAATTTTTCAAGGAACGGGTCTGGAATCTGCACTGCAGAGCGGTTCTCTGCTTCAAGTGCACGCGATGCAAACGACGCGCCGTGTATGCCGTCTCGGCCTGTAGAGCCGCCGGCAAGGACGATATAATCGCCAACGTCTGCGCGGTTTGCTATCACCTCTTCCCTTTTCCCAACGCCTATCGACGCGACGTCTACTAGGCAGTAATCCTCAAAAGAGCTGTCAAACTCGATCTCGCCTCCGACAGTGGGTATGCCGATGCAATTGCCATAGTCTGCAATGCCTTTTACCACGTTTTTGAACAGCCATTTCGACTTGGAGGACTTTTTAGACCCGTCGATTGGCGCAAAGCGCAGCGCGTCAAGGACGGCTATCGGCCTAGTGCCCATCGACATGATGTCGCGGATGACTCCGCCAACTCCTGTGGCGGCGCCACCAAACGGCTCGACGGCCGAAGGGTGGTTGTGACTTTCAATGTGCACGGTCAGCACGTAGCCGTCGCCGACGTCTAGCACGCCGGCGTCATAGCCGGGCCCAACGACGACGCGCTTGCCCTTTGTAGGAAGCATGCGCAGGTATTTCTTGGATGATTTGTACGAGCAGTGCTCCGACCACTCGGCGCCGACGATATCCTGCTCGACCTCGTTTGCCTTGCGCCCTAGTTTTTCTTCAAGGTAGCGCAGCTCTTGCTCTGTCAGGACGCCCATGCCTATCTATATGCAACCGCCTTTTGCTCTTGGCGCAGGTAGGAAGCAAGCGAGTGGAAAATCGTGATTGCGTCGTTAGAGCCTGCGGCGTTTATGATGCCCTCGCTTGCCCTCTCTGGATGGGGCATCATGCCCATGACGTTGCCCTGCTCGTTGCATACAGCGGCAATAAGATCGGTAGAGCCGTTTGGGTCGTCGTTTGAATATCGCAAGACTATCTGGTTGTTCTTTTTCAGCTCTTTCAGGATAGCCCTGTCGGCGACGTAGCGCCCCTCGCCGTGCGCGACAGGGATGTCAAACTCCTGCCTTGGCGCAAACTGGGACGTAAAGGGCGTCTTGTTGTTCTGCACCCTTACCTTTGTCCACCTGCACACAAAGCGCAACGAGTCGTTCATCATCAAAGCACCCGGCAGCAGACCCGACTCGACTAGGATCTGAAAGCCGTTGCAGATGCCTATCACCGGCGTGCCGTCCTTTGTCATGCGCTTTACCTCCTGAATGATTGGGCTGTGCGCGGCAATGATGCCGGCCCGCAGCCTGTCGCCAAATGCAAAGCCGCCAGGAATGACCATCGCGTCATAGCCTGTGATGCGGTCCTTGGTATGCCAGATAAAGTCGGCAGGGACGCCGACGACATTGTTCAAGACATGGTGGACGTCGCGGTCGCAATTGCTTCCTGGGAAGACAGCAATCCCGATCTTTTTCA
This sequence comes from Nitrososphaera sp., assembly GCA_039938615.1. Classification (GTDB taxonomy): domain Archaea; phylum Thermoproteota; class Nitrososphaeria; order Nitrososphaerales; family Nitrososphaeraceae; genus Nitrososphaera. Next base: position 41,786 of record JBDUUM010000015.1, on the reverse strand, counting down.
AACGTGACAGAGTCCTCGCTGCTCGTATTAATATCTTGAGGCAGTGTGCGAAACAACAAGGATTAAATCTTCACTCTGCAAAGAAAAATGAGCGTATGGTAGCAGGCGTTGTCCGGGACATCATGACAAAGGACATCGTCACGATCGATTTTGAAAAGAGCGCGCTTGAAGCGGCAAAACTGATGACGGAAAAAGGCATCAGCTCACTTTTCATCGTAAAAGACGGAAACCCAGTCGGCATCGTTTCAGAGCGGGACTTTATCAAAAAGATCTGCGCCAAAGAGCTGCAGGTAAGCCAAGTAAAGATCGGCGACATCATGTCCAAGATCCTGACTACTGCGTCGCCGGAGACGCCCATCGAAGTGGCGGTGCAGCGCATGGTAAACCACAAGATCCGCCGGCTTCCCATAATGGAAGGTACAAGCGTCGTCGGCATCATAACAGTGACAGACCTTGCCAAGCACCTCAGAACTACCCTGCTGCTGGAAGGCGCGCTGTCCGACACGGGTAGCATTGATGATGTTATCGCGACGATGGATCACGACAAGCACTAATAATCTGCTTTTGACGCCTTGACAGTGCAGTTGCTGACTATGGGGTTGAAAATCCGTAGCTCCTCGCACAGCTTTTGCACCGTCTTTTCAGCCTCTTTCTCAGAACCTGCACTGACAGTCATCTTTAACATCTTGGCCGCCCTGACGGACTTGACTTGCGAATAGCCGCCCTTGACCACCAAGTCGCGGTGTATGGTCTCGCCTTCAGGGTCGTTGATGTAGGGCTTGTTCTCTATTATGACCTGCACGAGAAACTTGGACGAATGCACCATGTGTGGATGGATATGACATTTACCGGCGGTAATTTAAATATAATATATCATATAAAGGCGGATCACCATGCCTGAGACTAGAGCTATGACCCAGCAATATCTGATATAATTTTCGTGATCCGGACCTGCAAAGCAGAATGGAAAAAACATCATTTTTCAGCTCTAATATAGGCTGTTTTTCCACCCTATCTGGCAGACAGTGGAACTAGAGCTTATAGTCCGTCCTGCAGACATTCACCTGATGGAGGCGGCAGCAGCAGGCAACCGGTGCAAGTTTGCGTCAATGTGCAGGTTTTACCGCTCCCAAGACTATACGTGCAACAACGAGGATGAGGCCTGGACTTATTGCGGCACGTACGAGCTTTTTGCAAATTTCAAGCCGTCCAAAGAGATGGAAATAGAACGCTGACTGACTTTACATGCGTGTGCACGTATGTATGTGTTTTGTATGCCGAAAGAATTATGTTCAACTGATATAGCCATTGCAGGTGCGGTCACGTAGCTCAGCCTGGCAGAGCGGCTGACTTGTAATCAGCAGGTCGTGGGTCCAAATCCCACCGTGACCTCCTTATGCCTCTCTCCATATCGCCTTTGTCTTTGCCAGCGCCACAAAGCCAACGAGGTACGCAACCTGCACGCCAAACCCAAAAGCCGGCGACCAGTCTGCCGGCGTCGGCAGGCTCATCACGTGCTGCAGCAGGAGCGACGCGTGAGTCGTGGGCACGGCATACGAAAGGTAGCGCACCGAGTCAGGCAGGTTAACTATCGGGTAAAAGACTGGAGGCAGGACTGCAAGGACGACGTTTGCAAATGAGATGGCCTGAGTCGCATTTCGCATGTGGAGCATGTGCGACGACAGGAAAAAGCCCATAGCCGACATCGAGCTCCACAACAAAAGTATCGTAGCCACCAGCAGAGGGATTGCAAAAAGTGATCCCCCAAAGTACATGACAAGCACTGCAAGCACGGTGAGCGCAGGAAGGCCAAACATCAGCTCCGACAGGGCCAAACCCATCATGTAAGTCAGAGGCGACACTGGCGAGGCGACAAATACGTCCTGAATCTTGTACTCGGTCTTGTAAAACGAGATGTCCTGCCCAAGCGATAGGCCATAGCCGACAAGCGCCATGACCAGGCTGCCTGCCACCGCATAGTGGACGTACTGGCCGTTGCTGACCACAAAGAGCACGAACAGCAAAGAGAATGGGCTTATGGCGGTAAAGACAAGCGACATGGGGTTCCTCTGCAGCCATAATATGCCAGTCGAGTACGCTATCAAAAACGCCTGCTTTACCGGCAACTTGATCGACTGGCTCATTTAGACTCCTCCATACTGCTGCTGCCCACCAAGTGCACAAAGACGTCGTCAAGCGTGACTGGCGAGACGGTAAACGGGAGATTGCGGGCAAGCGCCAGCTCGGACAACTCGCGCACTGCAGACTCGAACGTAAACACGCGCAGCATGCCGGCGCCGGTGTCGATGACAGAGCCGTATGACTTCAATGCGTCCATGTCAAGGCCGTCCTTGGCTATATCTATCCGGGTGTTTTGCGGGATTATCCTGCGCAGGTCGCTGATCGTCCCCTGCGCGATTATCGTCCCTCTGTCTATTATCACGATATGGTCGGAGAGCACCTCTGCTTCGTCCATGTAGTGCGTCGTCAGCAGTATCGATCCCCCCTTTGCTTTCCAGTCCTTTATCGCCGACCATACCTGCCTCCTTGACACCGGGTCAAGGCCTATCGTTGGCTCGTCTAGAAACAGCAACTTGGCATCAACAGCCATCGCCATTGCGACAAGTATCTTTTGCTTCATGCCGCCTGACAGGTTCATCGCCGGCTTGTCGCGGGCATCCCACAGCTCCAGCTTTTTTAAAAAGTCCTCGGTCTTTTCACGGGCCTGCTGCTTGCTTTCGCCCCGTATCTGCAGCCAGTTGTATACGTGATCCCAGGGGGTCAGCGCCCTCAGCGGCCTGCCTTCCTGCGGGACGACAGAGATGATGTTGCGTATCTCTCTGGCCTGCTCCATCACGTCATAACCCATCACGCTTATCCTGCCCGACGTAGGCTCTAGCTGCGTCGCGCACATCCTGACAAACGTGGTCTTGCCGGCGCCGTTTCTGCCAAGGAGCGTGAACACTTTGCCGGCCTCCACCTGCAGCGTGACCCCTGCGAGAGCGGGCCTTGACGACCCCTTGTACGACTTGGTCACCTGCTCGGCGTCTATGGCGTGCACTGCAGGATGAAGAAGCGGCAGACTGTAATGTAAGGATTGGCTCTCTGTAAGGAGAAGGTAGACAAAACATCGACAGGGCTTTTATTTCATGGCGTGCGCAAGATATACGCTGTCAGGATTTTTCTTACCTGACATTGCATCTGCCCTTCCGAAAACCAGACCGTGTCCCGGCACGACCCTGTCTCCCTTTGGTCAGGGCCGCCCTGCCGGGCTTCGATATGCAAATAAGCCCCATCAGACCACTTTACCATGTGAAAAAGGAGTTCATAGTAGCCCGCATTGAAGCTTCTCAGGACGGAAGTCCCTACGTCTATGTCACTTTTAGCGACCCCAAGGACTACAAATCCGACAACAGGACCATGACTCCGTTTGGCCCAAACACGATGGCGTTCTCATCTATTGAGGACATGATGAAGAACATGCCAAAGGTGATGGCAAGCATGCCCGGCATGTTTGGCGGCGGCCTGACGGAGACCCCTGTCATAAAGTTCAGCATGAAAGACTACCAGGACATGGGGATAAAGGTGGGCGACAAGGTCACAGTCGAGATCCAAAAAGTAGAGGCAAGTGGCATCTAACTATAGTCTAGTCTATATCTGTCCTCTCACTCTCTACATTTCTTCAAGCAATTTCCCGTTTATCTGGTGGTGTATCCCGATAAAGCCGCATGCAGGGCATGGCCTCCTGCCGTCCGGCTTTTCAGCTATCCTGGGTATGTATACGCAGCCGCATTTGCCGCATGCCGCAAGTTCATGTTGCTCGACCATGCTTGTGTGTATGTATGGTCTTGTATGGGGAGTAGTATATAACAGATGTTCTAAAAGCATTAAATACGCAAACAGCCTAGATCAGCCGATTGGAACAGCAGCGCAAGGTCCGGGCAGAGGTAAAGCTGCCACTCATACTTATCCACACGCCCTTTGGGCTTGACTTTTTCGACAGGGTCGCAAGGTGGCCTGGCGCAAAAAGGTGGGCAGACCTCAATACGTATTTGATGCCAGTCATTACCGCCCTTGCGATATTTCTCATCGTCGGCTCGCTTGCCGTGCTGTTTGCAAACGCCGATGCAAGGCAGGGCGTAAGGGGCGTCGGCCCGCAGGCAAACCTGCTCATCCCGGGCCTAAACCCGTATCTCCCGATAACTTATGGGTGGATTGCGCTCATTGTCACGATAATCATCCATGAGGCAGGGCACGGCATACTTGCCAGAGTCTACAACATACGCGTCGACTCGACCGGCATTGTGCTGTTGCTTGGCCTGCCAATAGGCGCGTTTGTCAACATCGAGCGCGAGGAGCTTGCCAAGGCGACGCTGAAGCAAAAGAGCTCCGTCCTGACGGCTGGGCCGCTCAACAACATGATACTTGCAGGACTTTCGCTCCTGGCGTTGTATTTCATCGTCACGACGCTGACCCCGCTGCCGCCGGATCCCAATTCGCCGCAATTTGGCGTGGCAGTCATGAGCGTCAACCCTGGATCGCTTGCAGAATCAATAGGGCTTCCACAGGGCGCAGTGATCCAAAACGTCGCAGGACAGGAAGTGCGCCAGCTTGAGGACCTCGGCCAGCTGCTGAGGTCCAATTTAGGTCAGACCATCGACATTACGTGGATGGAAAAGGGTACAAGCGTCACCAGGTCAGTTACGCTGCCGGACGCAGTTGAGCCGGGAAGGGGCATACTAGGCATACAGGTAACTACGCTATCGCCGGATCCAAAATTTGTCCTTGACAGGTACGAAGGCGCGTTTACCTCTAACCCGCTTGCGATACTCTTGCCGCCCACTATGCAGCAGGGCTCTGTGCCATATTCCGACCTGATGGCGCCAAGGTATACGTCTCCAATACCGGGATGGTCGATGATTGCCAATATGCTCTTCTGGCTGTGGTTTGTCAACTTTAACGTCGGGATATTCAATGCTCTGCCGATAGGTCCTCTGGACGGCGGCCAGCTGTACGGCTCTATCATCGAGAAAAAGGTCAAGTCGGCAATGATGGCGAAAAACGCCGCCAACATCCTGACCATAATAATGGTCGGTATTGTTGCAGTGTCGATACTGCTGCCTTATGTCCTCTAAAAAAGAGAGAGGCCGGGTGGTCAGTCCAGCGCGTCTCTGACCTTTACCTTGGCCTTGTTCAAAGTCTCAGAGCTGGGCTTGCCTTCTGCGTGATCCTTGGCAGTCTTTGCTTTTGCCTCAAGGTCCTGCGCCGCTTTTTTTGCTTCCTTGACTGGATCTGTCATCAGATGTATATAGAGAAAAATCATTTTAATGGGTATATTCCGAGCGTGCAAAAACCGGCGAATTTGTACGCTAGAGACTTCTAGCAGAGGCCTACTTTTTGCGCCTTTTTCAGGACGTCCAGCAGCTGCTCTATCTGCTCGTCGTTTGGCTTGCTTGGGTCAAACTGGCTTATCAGCCTGTTTATCTCGTGCAGGGCAGCAGGCATGGTTGTATCCTCAACCAGCTCGACTAGCACCTTTGGCTCAAAGGGCTTTTGGATGAGCTCTATCACCTGCTCAAACTGCTTGACTGACTCGGCCAGAGTCTGCTTGACGTAAGCAGAGGCAAAGATGATGCGCTGGTTCTTGTTTATACGTAATATCTCCTGAGCAGCCCCAAGGCCGTCTACTTTGGGCATCCGATAGTCAAGGACGACTGCGTCAAATGGCGGCGGCAATAGCAGATGATCAGGACGCGTTTTGCCTGTCTTGTTTCTATCCTTTATCAACAATTCGAGGGCGGCCTTGTAGGCGTTGACGCATTCCTCGCCGTTTAAGGTCAGGACTGTCTCGTGTCCTCTTGCCGCAAACGCGACACGGTACAGCTCTAGCTCGCCGGCGTCATCCTCGGCTATCAGCACTTTCATCTGACAACTGCCCTTCTTCTGCGGCTTGTAGCAGAGGTTTCTATTTAAGTATAGTAGAAGCAGGCTCTGTCAGAAAAAATCTGTTATTGTCAAAGCCTTTCATTGACGAGACAAAGATCGCAGTATATCCTGCTTATAACCACGTCACCGGCATCTTGGTGTACCTCAGTCGTTCCCGGCATTGAACATACAACGCATTTCTTTGGTTGCTGTTTGCTGGAAAAAGTCAGAGGATACTTTATAGTCTTGGTAGACTTGCAACCAAGTGATGCAAACTCCTATTTATAGACGTTTTGTGAGTATTTACCTACGATTGTCATAGTGTTTTGTAGAGCCGGTCATGACGATAAAAGAATTTTGGAGACACCCGAGGCATTTCACCTTTGTTATGAACTTGGAGCGATATGAATACCTGCGGCAATGGGCGCCAAATTTCTCTTATCACAGACTAATCATCAGCTCTATTGTGATGACGATAAGGCGACAAATTGCATCCATGTCCAGTATGTGCTTGCGACGTCAGAGCTGGCCAAGATTTGGCTCAATAATAAAAAGAGTTAATGCATAAACACGGTTTTTCTCGCCCTTTCTTTGAGATGTACATCAAAATAGTGAAAGATATCAAGTCTACCTAGTAGCGGTACACGCAATTGGTTGTTCATAACGAATGCTATCCGCACTTCAGGTATTATTATTCCATTAAAGCTCATGTCAAATTTGTGTATTCGTGCCTCTATTGGCTGCTGGCCAACACCCATTAGATTTATACTCTGTCCAGAGTCGAAATCCGCAACTCCTAGATCTATTGCATCATCTGCATTCATTGCAGAAATATCGGCTCCGCTATCTATGAAAAAATCGTACTTTAACCACGGCTCGCTTTTTTCTGTTCTAGTTGCGATATCAATGGTTGCTATTGGATAATATAGTATTTGAAAATATTTTGTTTTCACTTGTACCCAGCTGTATTCTACAGTCTGTCTATCGGACAATTTTTAGAGTACCTATGAACGCAGAGTCGAATGGCGGTACTGCTGCTATGGTAGGGTTTGAGTCTGGTATTTTCTTTTTTGCCTCCCGGCGCGCTTCCGACCCAGTTTTGCCAGAGCCTATTATCTCTTTTTTCCATATAGCGATATACTTGCCTGCATACTTGGCTGTTTCTTCAGGGTCTAGTCTCGATATCGAGTCGACATCCTCCTCTGCATCTTCCATTATCCTGCCACGTTTTGATGATGCGGCCATTTCAGCCACTACATCATTGAATGACCTGCCTTCTTTTTTAGCCTTTACCAGCAGCAGCCTGTATGTATCATTTGATATGGTTATAGCGATGTGGCCGGATGCTTGCCCATTTATTATGTCACGCTTAAAATAGGCTTATCTCGTATTTCTGAAATACGTGCTTGGAGAAAGGAATGATTTGTGACCAAGACTTGCAGCCGGCGACACTTCAGAGCTTCTGGTCGCTCGGCTGGAGTGAGTGGGGGCTGCGCGTCAGGTCTGTCTTTTCTTACACATTGTCGTCAAAGCCTCTGCCTGCCTGTCAAATCTAAATCTACAGATCTCAAGTCTAGATGACAATGTAGCGACGCTTAAGTAGAGCTCCATCATGGAAAATGTGCGACCATGCTAGAATCCGAGGAGCAGGGCAGGGCTAAAATGGACCAAGTCCATGCTCTGGAACAGACCATATCCGTCCTGGAGCGTTTTGCAGAAGGAGTAGCCGCTCAAAAAATCCTCAACACAGCTAACGACGAGAACATGGCTGAAGCCCACTTTTTCTATTTCAAGCAGATGGAATGGATCGAGCAATTCAGAGGCAGCTGGTACATAACTGACGTTGGAAAAACTGTCCTCACTTATCTCAAATTAAAGCAAGCTAATGTCAACCAGTAAAAATGTCTGTAATGCAACAGGCATACAGACAAGTTTACTGCCGGTCAGTCAGCCATATTCTGATTTGAAACAACAATAGTGGTCTTGTCCATACAAGGCAGGATGTCAAAAGGTCATCAGGCTCCAGTCTTTGTATGTCGGGTTTGCAAGATACATGCAGCCTACCATTTCCAAGTCGTCTGGCTGCACCTTTCGTCGCAAGGTGGCCGCCCTTGATTTTACCTTGTACTGTTCAAACAGCCTGTTCAACGATGCTATCAGGTTTGGAATGCTCTGGTCCTGCTGGTACTTTTCATAGATCTCTCCAAACTCTTTATCCCATGCGGAATAGCTGCCAGACATCAGCAGCTGGTACGTGGGAAGGATCTCATCCCGGGTTGCCTTGGCAGAGTTGAACAAATCCATGAGCAGCAGGACGAGCAGCTCCTGATTCTTTGCCTTTATCTTGACTGCCTTTTTGGCTTCGTGCGGCGCATTCACGGCGACGAGGATTTCTTCACGCGCTCGCCTGTCGATTTCCTTGAGATGCTGAAAAAGTGTTATCCCTTCAAGCGGCATTGCAAGCGGTTCCTCCTCTTTACACTGGATGGATTTAAAGACCCACGCGATGTCGCCCACATGCTCAAATCCGGCCCGCTTGTAGTTATAGAACAAAAAGTGCATTGAATCTATCTGTGATTTTTCCCTGTATGCCAGAACGAGTCCGCTCTCGGCAGCGGTTTTCTTGCCGCTCCTCTTGCCGTAGGGTATTGTCTTGAGCTCCTTTTCGCCCATCTTTTTCAGGTAGCTTAGGATGACCTGATACGGTGTTGAGAATGGCAGTAGTTCGGCGCCCTGCTCCATGTCATCAATGAGTGTAGAGTCCTGCATCCTGATCCGCTCCATCGCATTGAACGTCTTGGGGCTTTCTTTTTCGCCCAGTATAGAGACTTCTACGCCTACTGTTGTCGATGCCTTTTGTATCTTGGTCGCAAGCTTGCGTATCAATCCCAGTAATTCCTCAAGTTCTTTCTCTGGGAAAAAGACGGCAGATGTGACTGTCGGATGCTGGCTTGTGAGCCTGTCGACGCGGCCGACCCTCTGTACTATCTTCATGGGATTCCACGGCAGGTCGTAATTGACTGCATAGTTTGCGTCCTGGAGGTTTTGCCCTTCGCTCAGGACATCTGAGCATATCGATATGTCAGTCTCTTTCTCTATTTTTGTCGAAGGCGGGTTTGCCTTTGGTGCAAATTCCGACAGTATCCTTTTTCTTGCCGTAGTCTTGGTGTTGCCTGTCAGGATGTCGATCTTTTTGTCCTTTAGTTTTTCCGTCAGGTCTGAATAGATGTATTTAGCAGTGTCAACGAACTGTGTGAATATTACGACCTTTTTGCCGCCTGTCTCAAAGATCCTGTCTTTCAAAAACAGCTCCTTCAATTCCTGAAGCTTGGAGTCTGCCCATGGCTGGATCTTTTCAAGGCTCTCCTGCAGTGGCTTTAAGCGCTTGATGTCTTCTTTCAGCTCGCGCTGCATCTTTTTGACATCCAGGCCCTTTGCAAGCTCCAGCTCTATCTGCACTATTTGCTCTGCAAACCAGTCTTCGTCCACCTCCTCGTCCTGATCTTCAAAATCTGTCAAAAGCTCGTGAAATTTCTTGTTGTTGAGGACTTTGCCCTCCGCAAGTGCCCTGTCAAACCAGTAGTAAAATTTCAACAGCCGGCCGATACTTTTGCGTATTGCTTCGACGCTGCTTTCAAACCTCTTTAGCAGCCCGTACTTTTGCAGGGCTGCGCGCTGTTCTGCTTCTTTCTTTTCTTCTTCAGTGACGTCAAGCCGATAGTACTCTATCCTGTAGGGCACCATGTTCAGGTTGTCAATGGTGTCGACCAGCTGTTTGTAGACCGCAGGTCCAAAGAGCGAAGTGAGGCTGTACTCTACCTTTGTCAGTTCTCTCTTTGGAAAAGAGATCTTTCATTGAGCGTTGCATCCGGATAGTTTTCCTTGATAAAGTTGCGGGTCCTGCGTATCATCACCTCATCAAGGAGCCGGATAATGTCCTCTATCCCACTTGCCAGCTGTCTCTTGTCTGCCCTGTTGAAATACGTGCGCAGGTCGGGTATGCCAAGGTCGGCAAAGTGCGTATCGTCGCCGGCAGTTATCAGCGTGATCTGGTTATACAGGTCCATGAGGCTGTTGTTGACCGGCGTGGCAGTCATCAGCACAACCTGCTTTCTCTTGCCACCCGACAGGACCTTTAACAGGTTATTGTACCTCTTTGTAGAGGCAGAGCGATAGTTGTGGCTCTCGTCTATCAGGACGACGTCATAATCGAGATAGCTTGCGGCGTCAAAGCTGTCAGTGCCAGTGCCTTCGAGGCTAATTGTCTTGGCCTTGATGCTCTCATCGTCAAGGCGTGGCTCCCAACAAACTTCCCATCAGTAGAGTTTAATCTAGCAGAAAATCTGATTACCTCCTGTCCAATTGCGTTTCCATGTTTTGCAAGAATTGGAGTTTGTTGGAGGTAGAAGAAATTCAGATTCATGGTCACGCGCCTACGAATAAGGAAATCGAAAATGAACGAATTGAATATCCCTACGACATATGAAATAATTCTGAAATATTCAATAGAGAGTGACAGTTCTTTTTCGTATCGAGGAACAACTATCGATGCGCTATTAGGCAGAAATGTATGTGGAGGAACTATAGCAGAAATAATACTCCTTACATTAGTTGAAGATGCGACGTTTCGAAATACTGGGTGGGAGACTTCATGAATGCGCTTATTTAGTCCACCATATTCTCTTACTTTATCAGTCCATTGCAAGCCAGCCTCTGGCTTAACTGTGAATATTGGTTTTTCATAGTTGTAAATAAATTGATGAAAGTGTTTACCCTCAATTAGCGGCCAGCCTTTTCCACCAGATTCGAAAAGACCAGCGGCGTTAGTTCTATCCATTTCTCTAACAAATGCAAACGTCCATCGTCCATCGTCTATTCCTTCGGACAACAAAGGATGATTCGTGTACAGCTTTGTAAAAATCTCACGCTCTTTTTCTGCTCTTATCTCCGGGATTGTCAACGAAGTCGGCGAAACGAGTTTGACAAATTCAGAAGAGATTCTTACAAACTTGTCCTGCTCGGACTTGCCATCAAGCGCGGCAATATCATATAGATAGAATGCAGCTGGAAAGTCCTCGACGCATGGCGTATTAGTGCATACGACAAGCGCAAACTTGTAACTCCTATGAACATCAGCAAATATCCCGTTCTTGTTCTCAAATTCGTAAAGGCATTGGATCTTTCTTTCTAACAGCTCCTTTCGCAGCTCTTTTGCGCCCTCGTTTGTGACTATCCCAGAAGGCAGGACCAATGATAGCATCCCTTCAGATGCAAGCAGTGAAAATGAGCGTTCGAGAAACAACTTCCACAAATCAGTGTCGCCGCCACCGCGCTTGACATACTGCTCTGACAATTTGTAAAAGTCTATCCTGTCCTTTATCCGCTCCATATATTCTTGAAATTCAATTGCAATTGCTTTATCCTTTAGAAGTTTTTGCTTCACCTTTTCCTTCTCTGGCTTGCTCTTTAACCTGCGAAATTCAGGATAATAGCTGGAGAAAAAGTCATCATCCTCAGGTTTGACTGCTTCCCAAGGAGGGTTCATCACAACGAGATCGAACCCTTCTCTTTCATCCATGAAAGCGTCAGGAAATTCAAACTCCCAGTGAAAGAACTGGTACTTCTTTGAATATTCCAGTGCCTCTTTTACCGGCCCGGCCCATGCTTGTTTGTCCAGCTTGCCGCCGCGTACTGCATCGACAACCATAGGCAGGTTGCGCGGCATCTTTTTTGCCAGCTCTTCATCAATGATTTCTGCCGCCTTCATGTCAAGAAGCGTGCGCAAGGGCGCGCTCTCTGCGCGTCTGCTCATAGTTTTGTTTGCTCCTTTTCACTTCTTCGACATTCAGGTCCGCAGGATAGCTTACCTGCCGCATAATGTCGCCCATCGAGTCAATGCTTTCGGTCCATTCGTCAAGTGTGGCATTATCCGGCTTCTTGCTCTTTAGATCCCCGACCCACAGACCAATGAGGCTGTCGCCGGTCCTTACATGATGGTCAAGGAATGTAAGAGGAGTGCCAATAGTGAAAGAGTCGAGCCACAGCGATAGTTTAGCCAGTTCCACCGCAAGCGGGTTGATGTCAACGCCGTACACGCAGCGTTTCATCACCATCCTCTTCAGGATGATGTTGAACGTTAGAAGTTCGGTATCGATCTCTATCCCCTTTGCAGCCTGCTCATCAATGATACGCTGTCGGTCTTCTCCAATTTCCTTGGCTAATGGTGCATCTGGATGTCTATCTAGCAGGCCGGCGATCCACATTGCTATTTCATTCACAGCTGCCACAAGAAAGTGACCGCTGCCCATAGCAGGGTCGACCACCCGTATGTCAAGGAGGCTTTTAGTCACCAGTTCTGCACCGTTGCCTGTCTTGCGCCACCTCTCTAGGCTCTCCAGGAATTTCTTTTCCCCGTCTGCAAATATCGGCTCTAGCCCCTTTTTGACTAGGAACTTGACGATCTTGTCGGGAGTGTAATAGCTGCCCGTCCCCTTTCGCGCAAGCCCGCCGGCGGAAAGGTACAGATCACCCTTGCTGACGATGTCGTCGTAGCGCGCTTTCAGATCCTTGGTAAACGACATATCCACATACTCGCCCTTTACCACTGCAAGGTCGCTTGCCGCCTGCTTGACAGAGTATTCCAAGAGCGACTCGTAGAGCGACCCCAGATGTCGAACTCCAAGGTTCTGGTAGTCTATCCCCTTGCCGTCAATTTCCATAAGTGCCCGCAGCGCAGGCACGAGGAACTTGTTTGATACCTCCAACCGGTCAAGGTCTTCAAGCTCAAAGAGCGCGCCGTTGTACTGTGGCATGCCGATGTCGCGGTCGCCCTCGCTTATCGCCCTGAACAATTTCTGAAGCGCCTTCCACGCGGACTGCAAATCAGGCTCTTTTTCCATCGCGGCAAGCCGCTCTCTTATGCTGCCCATAGAGACCTGGATGTAGCGGGGGTTCCTTACTGGAAGGAGCCTACGCGACTCGGCGTAGAGAATAAACAAAAGCCGGTACAGCAGCTTTAGCGCCTTCTTCTTGGCCTCTCCCAGCTCGTCGTCCGTGTATTTCCGGCTGTTTCTATGGCCAAGGATTGCACGCACAGGTCGAGAAAGAGGTCTTCATCAAACACCTTATCCCGCAGGTCATCCTCAAGCGTGGCTGCGTACTGCTCGCCGCCCTCAAGTACGATATCAAGGTCGGTCTTGCCCTGCCTGTCGGCGGCAAGCGCTGCAGCCCCAAATAGCGAGACAAAGAGTTCAAGCTTGATCTTTTTTGTCTTCTCCTATTCCTTCGATGTTGATTTCAAAATAGTTGGTGCTGGCTGACGAGCTTTTTGAAGAATAAAGTCGCCACAGCCTGCCATTGGTCAGGATGACCCATGTATGCTCTGAGCGCGGCCACTGCAGCCATCGCAGGCACTGTCCGGTCGCTGCCCATGATGTCCAGATTTTCAGCAGCTGTGACGATTGCCACGGCATCAAGCGTTTCAGAGGCTGAAGCAAGCGCGTATTTGTCAGACCCACTCTTTACAGTCCGGTATTCAAGGGCATCCAGTATGCCGGCAACGCTGGCAAAGTCTGCTTCCAGTTTGCCAGTTTGGAAACGTGTCAGAAAGGAGTCGACCTCTTTTCCAATGCTGCGCTTTCTCTCACTCAGCGTGCTCTTGAGTCGCTCTTTTAGAAAGTAGTTTGAAAACAGCCCTCTGTTTACATAAAGAGTACTGGCGCTGTCCGATGTCAGCCGCTCTATGGACTGGCCTATCGCAAAAATCGCAGAAAGTATGTCGGACGTAAAGTTCTGGCTCTGAAACACGCTGACGACAGTATCATAATCTTCCATACTCCGCAGCGGCTTTACAAGAGGAGGCTCGCCCTTTTTGTTGCGCCTCATGCAAAGCACGGTCGTGCCGTCGCCAAGCTCTGCAAGGACAACATAATGATCCTTGTTTATCCCGCCGATAAAACTGCGAATCTCTGCCACTTTGGCATGCGGCGCGCTTAATAGATAGAGCGGAAAATAGGACTCGTCAGGGGCAAAGGCCTTACTTCCATGGGGGGGGACTTTAATGAAAATGCCAACGATGTCGGGTGAAAGGTCCTTGCATCAAAACCCATGGCACGGACGAGACGATCCCCATTTGCAGAGACTACAGACAATCGCTGCTTCCACAAGAATATCTCTTATAAGGATTCCCTGTTTGATTATTGGCTTTTTGTATAACAATACACCATTTTGTGTCATTTCTCTGAACAAAAATAACTTGACAAATTTACGGTATCGCAGGACCCAACTCAAAAGATACGAAATGGTGGCTCTGCTCATCTGTAAACAAGGTGTCATGAAAAGCAGCTGCAGGGCCAGTTTCCAATTTTACAAAGCTGTTCATAATTGCAAGAAAGTATCATAGATCTGGCCGCCTAATCGCAGCACCAGATGGACTCAAATGGAATGCATTATGCTTTTATAGCAGAAGCGTGGAGCTACTGATGGCTTACTGCCGGTTTATGCTGTGGCGTTTTATCGGCTTTCCACTGAGCATATGACCGCGATTTGGCCGAACGGAAAGAGAAGAGAAGAAAAGTTGGAAAAAAACAAAGAGATCGAAGGTCCTGTAGAACAGCTAGCACGCAGGCCAAGACCCGACCAGCGCAGGCAGGCTCCTGACGCCCACATGTCAAAGGTCACCACAGAAAGCGAGGATACGGTGGCCAAGACCATCCTCCAGTCTATCCCTGCCGACTCGCAGATTACCAACGTGAGGTTTGAGGGCCCAAACATTGCGCTTTACACCAAAAACCCCAAGTTTGCGCTCACGGAACTGACCTATTATTTATCGTCGCTTTCAAAGACTTTGAAAAAGAGGTTTACCATACGTACCGATCCGTCTATTCGCCTGCCCGAAGACGACACCAGGCAGGCAGTAGCCAAGCTGCTGCCAAAGGACGTGCAGGTCTCGGCAGTGTTTTGCGACGACGCTACCGGCGAAGTCGTGCTTGAGGTAAACAGGCCGGAAGCAATAGACCCGGCGATGATAGTGCAGATAGCCCAGTCAACGGGATGGATTGCGCACACCCGCAGGTCTCCACACATCCCTTCTACCAGCATCAACATCATCCACTCCACCCTGAAAAGCTCGGCCAAGGAGCGCACCGACTTTTACGAGAAGCTGGGTAGACGCCTGTTCAGGGGCCCGCTTGTCGTTGGCAACGTGTCAGAGAACGGCAACGGTAGGGCGGAACATTACGAACAGCCGCAGTCGCCAAGGCCGCAGGGCTGGTCCACCAGCAAGGAGGAGGTGATGCTGTTTTGCCTAGGCGGCGTCAAGCAGGTAGGCAGGTCGTGCTTTATCGTAGTCACGCCGGAGAGCAAGATAATGCTGGACTGCGGCATAAACCCCGGCGAGATGTCCGGCCTTGACGCCTATCCCCGCCTTGACTGGCTCAATTTCAACTTTGACGAGCTGGACGCAGTGGTGATAGGACACGCCCACATCGACCACCAGGGGTTCTTGCCGGCGCTGTTCAAGTACGGCTACAGGGGACCGGTCTACTGCACCGAGCCGACATTGCCATTGATGACGCTCTTGCAGATGGACTCGGTCAAGATTGCCAACAGCAACGGCACGTATTTGCCCTACGAAGCAAGAGACGTGCACGAGGTGATCAAGCGCACGATAACGCTTCCGTACGGCAAGCCGACGGACATCTCGCCGGACATCACAGTCACGCTAAACAACGCCGGCCACATCATGGGCAGCGCGACCGTCCACCTGAACGTTTCAGGCGCGCACAACATCCTGTATTCAGGCGACTACAAGTACGCCAAGACGCAGCTGCTTGACAGCGCGGTGGCAACCTACCCCCGCGTAGAGACCCTCATCACTGAAAGCACGTACGGCAACTCGACAGACGTAATGCCCGACCAACAGTTTGTCTACCGCACTTTTACAGAGTCGATAAACAGGGTACTGATGGAGGGCGGCAAGGTCCTCATACCTGTCCCGGCAGTCGGCAGGGCGCAAGAGATAATGCTTGTCATGGCAAAAGAGATGGCAGAGGGCAGGCTTGTCGAATGCCCGATATACATAGAGGGCATGATATCTGAGGCAAGCGCCATCCACATGTCTTATGCGCATTACCTTGGCTCTGACGTGCGCAGGTCCGTGTCGCAGGGTATAAACCCGTTCCAGTCTGAATATTTCACAGTCATCAGTGGCGGCAAGCGCGAAGACGTGCTCAACGACGAAAACCCGGCCATAGTGATGGCAACGTCAGGCATGCTGGAAGGCGGGCCGTCGGTGGAATATTTCAAAGAGCTAGCGCCAAACCCCAAGAACAAAATAATTTTCGTGTCGTACCAGATAAACGGCACGCTTGGCAGGCGGGTGCTTGATGGCAACGTGTCAGACGTCAGCATGATGGATAGGTCCGGCAAGGTAAAGGTCGTGCCGGTCAGGTGCCAGACGCAAAAGATAGACGGCTTTTCTGGCCACAGCGATTTTAACCAGATAATGAACTTTGTAGCCAAGATCAAGCCCAAGCGCGTGCTTGTAAACCACGGCGAGCGGTCAAAATCTGAAAACGTCGCAAGCGCCATCTATTCAAGGCTAAAGATCAGGTCCGGCGTGCCGGACAACCGGGAAATAGTCAGGCTTAGATAAATCTAGCCATAGCGTTTTTTACCCCGTAGCTCCAATACTAGAGCGCAAGCGGCCTTGGCGATCAGGTACAAGTGTGTTAACTGTAACATTGTTCTATCTGGAGAGGGTGCATCTAGGCATTACCTTGCAAATCCCTCGCATAAACTGGAAAAACTGCCGCCGCCACCCAAGCCGGTCAAAAGCCCGACTCGGTAATTATTATATACTATTATATTGTCATTCCCTGATGCTTTCTAGCGTCGACACGACCTGCCACAGCATGGTGCGTATGTGAGACTGCATCTGCGGGCTCTGGGTAGCAGAGTCAAGGAGGCTGATAGCGTTTGCGGCACGCACGGAAACGCTGCCGGATTTTTCGTCCTTTAGGGCCGTCAGGACCTCCTTCATCATGTTGCGGATGCTTTTTTGCACGTCGTTGTTCTTGGTTATTGTGTCAAGCGTCTCTATCGCGCGTGCAAGGCGCTCCTGATTTTCCTTTTCCTTTTGTTCCTTCTTGGTTGTTGTCAATTCGATATATAGCCTCTCCAGCAGATGAGCGTTCATTTAATGTTAGTTGCTTTTGAATGTTTTTGTCGTCAATAGTCGGCTGCCGCAGCCTGCTCTGCCTGCGCGGTCAGCTCCTCGACGCGCTTTTTCCCCTTCTCGGTGAGCGAAAAGATCTGGGCGTCGCCATCGTCCACACCGCCTGGGAGCGACGACTTGACGTAGCCGGCATCCATCAACTCCCTCACGGTCTCTTTGATGAGCATCTCGAAATAACTCCTGTTAATGTTGTAGTCAGACTCGTGTTCGGCCTTTTGCGGTATGACCCACATCCTTATCTGCGCCAGGCTCGCGCCGGAACCCGAGCTGGCGTAGAGGTTTCCAAGTATCACCCTCGACGACGGCTCTGTTTCCATGCCCCGGTAAGGGCTGCAATGTCATAAATGGCTTGCGTAAGAAAAAAAGGTGATATAGCCTGTGCCGGCTCTTATTGGCGTATATACATACATGCCTGAGCAGGAAAAGCTGCGCTGCAACATCTGCGACACGACCGTTGACGCAGGAGCCGCAAAAGATCATGCTTCCATGCAGTCGCACGCAGAGAAAAAAGCGAGGCTTGAAAACGAGCTTGCTGCTTCTGCGGCCGTCAGGGCCAAAAGGACATACAGCGATGATGATGATTCTGTAGCGAGCAGGTGGTCAGGCACTATTTCACAATGAGCACAGGGCATTTTGCGTGGTGCAGGACCTTGCGCGAAACGCTGCCAAGCACCATGCCCTTCAGCTTGCCCATGCCCCGGCTCCCCATCACTATCATGTCAAAGCGCCCTTTTTGCGCATAGTCGATTATGCTCTGCGCGGCGTCGCCTTCTAGGGCAACCGTGTCTATTGCCGCTTTACTCTTTTGTACAAGGGCCTTATACTGGTCGAGCATGCGTACAGACTCTTCCTTGAACTTGGCCTTTGCCTCGTCGAGCAGTTTTTGCGAAGCGATGTACACTGTCGGAGGAGCTTCGATTACGTACAGTATGGTTATCGAGCTCCCTTCTCCAGACATTGAAGTCGCCTGGACAAGGGCGCGCCGCGAGTTTTCAGACCCGTCAACCGGGACTAGGATCTTATTTGACAACGCCATGCAATGAGTGCGCCGGCCTATTTTACCCTAGTGGATTGTCAGGTCCTTGGGGAGCAGGAACTGGATGAATATGCTTGCAACGTACATGGCGGCAAGTATGATGCCTATCTTTAGGCCGATCTCTTTTTTGAACATCATGCCTACTGCAGCGATCGTCGCCACAGTGACGAGTATCATCTGGTACTCCAGCAGTGGGTTTGGCGCGATTTTTGTAAAGAATCCGCCGTGGTACATGGCGCCAAAGACCGCCACTGCGAGGAGCAGCGTATTGTTGAGCACTTTGGACCCAAGCACGTTTGCGATGGCTATCGACGCGCCTGCGGCGCCCTTTCTTGCAAGGAGTATCATCGATATCTTTTCGGGCATTTCCCCGGCTATGGGGCTCAATATGACTGCCAGGATGACGACTGACACGCCGACCTCCGTCGAGAACCCTTCAAGGGAATGTATGAAAGGCTCTGCGCCAAGAAAGATGCCTGCCGTGCCTGCCGCAAAGGCAAGCAGCGCCTTTGCCATGCCCTTTTTTGTGACGACGTGTGCGGCTCCTTTTTCTTCTTCTTTGTTGTTGTGGTGGTGATCGTCAGGATGATGATGGTTGGGGGGGTGGCTGGCAGGCTCGGCCTTTGCCTTTTTCTTCTCGGCGCGCATCTCTACTAGCGCCATGACGAGGTATGCGCCAAACAGCCCTGCAAAGATAAAGCCGTCGATAAAGTCATATCCGTCCAAAAACAGCACAGCGCTTGCTACCGCGGTTACCAGCAGGAATATCTTGTCCAGCTTGAAGGCCGATACGTCGATGCCCTTTAGCGGCGCCTTTGACAGCTTTGTCGTTGCGACAAGCAGCATTATTGCAAGGCCAAGCGTCATCATGAGCAAGTTGCTACCAAGGCCGGCGCCGATAGCAGTCCCGTAAAAGCCGCCTGCCGCAGCATAAACTACGATCGCTATCTCGGGCAGAGTGGTCGCCACGCTGAGAAGCGTCCTGCCGACGAATTTTGCGCCGTATTTCATGGACAGGTGTTCGGCGCCGTACGACAGGACCCAGCTGGCAAGAGTAAGTTCGCCTAGCCACAATAGCATCATCAAAAGGTTGTTCTCGGCCAAGATGCTACCCAGAATCTGAGCGCTGCCAATATAAACTAGAGCGGGATTGCAAAGACGTACGGCGTGTCTGCCGCCTGGTCTGCAGTCCACTGCGTCGGCAGCGTGACTGTTTGAACAACGTCAAGGCCGTACCTTTCAATGACGCTGCCCCACCCCCACTGCGACAAGTCGCGTGCATATTTGCGGGGCGAATGGCTCCCCATGAATGCAAAGCCCGCCTTTTGCAGACTGGGCATTTTAAGCACCTGCGAGACGACGCTTTGGGCAAGCATCTCGCCCATCTCTGGCAGGCCAGAGATAAAGAACACGGGTTTTGTCAGTTCAAGTGTGGAATAGTCAAACCGCGTCGCGTCTGCGTGCACCACGCCAAAATCCATTCCCGTCTTGTCCATTAGATTTTTCTGTAGATCTGCCAGGGCACCGTCTATCTCTATTCCGTGCGCGCCAAGGCCGGTAACCTTTGAGCAGTACGCAATTCTGCCGTCGCCGGAGCCAATGTCCACTACCTCTGAAAAACCAAGGTCTTTTGCGGCAAGGGCAAGGAGATACGCAGACAGTATCCATGTAGGGTAAAAGGGCTGGTAGCTCGTGTCGTGCTTGATGCTGGAGAGCCAGTACTCGTTAATGTCGCCTTCGTACACCTTGCAGGGCACGCCAAGGGCAGTAATGTCATTTGAGCCAAAGTAGATAGGATTGCTTTTTGCAAAGAGGTGAAGCAGGCCAAGGTGACTCGAATCGACAGGCAGGAGGCTGGAAGGGGCAAGCGGGATTATCTCGTGCAGGTGCGCCCTTCCTCCATTATAGTTTTTGACAAAATCAGCCTTGAGCGAGCAGGCATTTTTGGCAAGGTCGATCAATAGACCGACTCCGCGCTTGGGCGCAGGCCCCTCTTGAAGCTCTTGTGGCCACACTCCTGGCACAGGTACATGCGCCGGCGTTTGTAGGTGTAGATGGCGTCAGGGTCCTCAATAACGTCATGGATGGTCCTTGACATGCACCTGTCGCAAAAGCGCCGCTCAGTCGCCACAGGATATAGTCTAGCGCGTGTGCGATTTTAATACTTTTAATATGCTTTCTGCGTTGCAAGACGCGACTGTGGCGACGGTCTACACCCAGCTTTTTCAGAGGGAATGCGAGGGCAGGTTTGGCATAACAAGAGAGGTAGTCAGAGACGCAATAGCGCAGCCAGACAAGGAGCAGCGCCTGTCGTCGCAGGGTCTGACGCTGATACTGTACAGCAAAAAAATGGATCCGGCCTATTATCTGGTCGTCAACACCCACGTACAGGGAACGGACCTGATGGTTGACCTGGCGTTTCGGCTGAAAAAAGAGCTAGTCGACGAAGCCGGGACTACCCTGCCGTTTCCGCTGATGCAGGCCGTTGCGCTAAGGTTCGGCCTGGCAGTCAAGGTGGGCGAGAGGGAGAGCAAGTTCATCTATAACGAAGTAATCCCCGTATCGAGCAGAGACATCAAGCAGGTCATGCGCATCAGCAACCCTGAAAACCGTCCGCTGGTCTCGTCAATATGGATGCGCATGTTGCAAAACGAGATGGGCTACTTGGCGCAATGCGCCCTTGTCTTTTGCATAGACTCGCAGGCGTACGGCGAGTGGCTCGCACAACCATAGGGAAACTAAAAACTATACTTTACTTTGTTTTACACATACACCACCCTTGCTGGATACATACACAGTCCACCTCGTGCGCACAGGTCCAAAGCCGCGCAGTTACACGGAGATACATACACATCATGAAACTCTTGCCCCTGGGCATGAGCGAGAGAAAAAAATATTCTCACTCACTAGAGCAAGATAACCTAGGACCAAGCAGGGAGCCCGTAAAGGGTTTTTGCTGTCGTATATCTCTCCTTCTTCGCAAGCGCCATGGAAAAGAGCTGGGATGAGGGAAAAAATCCTGCTGCCGCTACTTGCGCATCTTTTTGCCGAGCAGCTCTGGAACTTCGGCAGGACGCTTTGCCACCGGCACGCCGGCCTTGGCATAGTTTGACACCTTCGAGTCTGCCGAGCCATAGTTTCCATAGACTATGGCGCCTGCGTGGCCCATCCTCTTTTCTTTAGGCGCCGCCCTGCCTGCGATGTAGGCGACGACCGGCTTGGCAAACGACGTGTCGATGAGATACTGCGCCAGCTGTTCCTCGGCATCTCCGCCTATCTCACCTACCACGACGGCCGAGTCGACGTCAGGCCTGTCGCGGATGAGGTCAAATGCCTCTATGAGGTTGGTGCCGTTTATCGGGTCTCCCCCAATGCCAAGGCAGAGCCTCTGGCCATACCCCCTGGTCGTGAGGTTAAACGAGCATTCGTACATCAGCGTACCGCTCCTTGAAAATACGACGGTGTTGCCGGCCTTGAACGGCTGCGCTGGCATGATGCCCACCTTCATGACATCAGGAACGATGACGCCCGGCGTGTTGGGACCCACCATCCTTGCGCCCTTGCTCTTTGCGTACTCGAGCACTTTGATAGAATCTCTGATCGGCACGTGCTCTGGTATGGCCACCAATAGTTTTATGCCTGCGTCCAGAGCGTCAATTGCCGCTTTCAAAAAGGACGGCGCCGGGACGAAAATGCCAGATATCTGTGCGCCCGTCGCTTTCACGGCCTCTGCCATCGTGTTGTAGACGGGTATCCCCTCAAAGTTCTGGCCGCCCTTGCCCGGCGTAACTCCTGCGGCGACGTTTGTGCCATAGGCCTTCATCAGGCGCGTGTGAGTTGATCCAAAACTTCCGGTAATGCCCTGGATGACGACCGGTTTTTTGCCATAGTCCTTGTCAGACTGCCTTCCGACCAGTATGTTGAAAATGTCAAATTTCTCTGCCATGTCTATTTTTGCCACCTACTTGTTGCTTACGGCTGCGACTGCGGCCTGTATTGCCTCTTCGACCGTGCCATAAAGCTTCGCCTTGCTTCCCTGCAACATCTCTCTGGCTTTTTCCGACTGGGCGCCAGTGATCCTTGCAAAGACGGGAACTGCGATGACGTTGTTCCTGTAGGCGTCAAGTATCGCCTGCGCGACAAGGTTTGTCTGGACGATGCCGCCAAAGAGGTTGACGAGGATGACTTCTATGCGCTTTATCTTGCTGATGACCTTGAGCGCCTCGTATATCGTCTCTGTAGTGGCCCTTCCGCCAAAGTCCAAAAACGCGCCGGCCTTGCCCCCCGCGTCTGCAACAAGGTCAAGGGTCGACATGACAAGGCCTGCACCGTTGCCAATGATGGCAATGTTGCCGTCCAACTCGACAAATGAAAATCCAGACACTTCAGCCTGCTTTTCAAGCTCGGAAATGTGCTCGTACTTTTTCAGCTCGGGATGGCGGAACATAGCATTGTCGTCTATGATGACTTTGGAGTCAAGCGCAAGCATCGAGCCGTCTCCAAGTATCGCAACGGGGTTTATCTCGGCCAGCTCGGCCTCCTTCTCGCTTGCAAAATGCGACAGCTTTGTGACCAGGTCAACAAATGCGACAGCTGCGTTGCCAGTCAGACCAAGTCTTGCAGCCGTGTCTTCGGCGGTCTGCGGCGTCAGGCCGTCTATTGGGATGTCGACTACGACCTTGTTGCCGGTGCTCTCGATCTCGACTCCGCCCTCGGCCGAGGCGATAAGCGAGTAGCAGCGCTTGCTCCTGTTGAGAAACAATGAAAGATACAGCTCTTTTTTGATGTCGGCCATTTCCTCAAGCAGGATGCCACGCGGGAGTTCGCCCTTGACCTCCTTGTGGACAAGCTCGGTGAATTTTGGCTCAAGTTCGGCGTCGCTTTTGACCTTCAAAATCGCGCCGGCCTTGCCCCTGCCGCCTACTGTAAGCTGAGATTTTAGCACAAGCGGGATACCAATTTTTTTTGCGCCTTCTCTGGCCTCGCCAATGTTGTTGGCCAAATATGAGCGCGGTATGCGTATCCCGTATTGATCAAACAGCTCCTTGCCCTGATATTCCAGCAATCGCATTGTTATGAGGTGTGCTGCAATTTCTGTTATTTATAATTCTATTTTAACCACTATTGCAGACTATACTCCAGAGTGTATTTCTCAGGCGCCGACAGGTACCTTAAAACATAAGGGTAGGCACCATTGTCTTGTCACCTACCGTGTCCAACAAGCGAGTGTGGAGGCAATGCACGTTCTGCACAGGAGGCAGAAAGAGGTGCATTGCGTGCGGAGGCTCTGGCAAGGTCTCGCCGGGGTGGCAAAAGTGCAACGACTGCAACGGGTTTGGAAGTTCTCTTTGCACCGGCTGCGGAGGCGGGGGCGGCAGATGGGACACCGTGTGGACTGACTAGAGAAAGAGAGAGAGAGCTCAATAACAGCTAGGCTGCAACCAAATTTGTTTAGCTTTGATGGTTAAATCGCAAGGCGACAGGGATTGCCATGCGCAGCAGGCACTTTTTTATGCCAGCCATAACAGGCGAAAAGGAGAATGAGGAGGCTTCCAGATGGGCGAGATAGCCGCAATGGCCGCTCTGCTATGCAGCATGATATCAATAAAGCTGATGATAATCGTAGAGGGCGCCCAAGTAGTAGTCGCCGGCACGATAGGCCGTCTGCCGCAGCCAGACAGGGTTGTGGCCATGACGATGGGCACGCGCAAGTTCTTTGTGCTCCGAGTCGGCATCGTCTTTTTCTCAAAGCTGAGCTGGCTCATCTTTACAGTTGAGGGGATGTACAACGGCAAGGTGGTGCAAAAGGCCGCGTCGACCGTGATGACGACGGTGCTTGTCTCAAGCAAGATCAAAACTGCTACGGCCAGGCACTCAAGGCACGTGGCAAAAAGGGTAAGAAAGGCCGCCGCGTTTCCAAGGAAAAGCAGGGCCCCTGTTCCATGAGTATTATTAATACTATTATTTCTTGCCGAGCCTGACAAGGACGAGGTATATCGCAGACGCAGTCGCCAGGCTTGGGATAGTCGCCCCTATCGCAGGCATCTGCGAGACGTATATCGGCGACAGCGACGACATGGAAAAGTTCAAAAGCGCCCCTGCCGCCCATGCCACGACTGCCGGCCACCTTACGGTCGCCCTGCCGTACATCATCTCCTGGGAGTATTTCTGCCTCTTTACCACATAATAGTCGGTGAGCACGATACCAAAGAGCGGCACGAAAATGGCGCCTATCAGCAACAGAAACGTCTGGTAATTCTCTATCGTGACTGCGGTCGCAAGGATGGTCGAGAGCGCGGTAAAGCCGATGACTAGGTGCTTCTGGCTCACCTTGGAGAAAATGTCCTGCGCCGACACGGCTGCCGAGTAGACATCGGCAAAAGCGTTGTCCGCTTCGTCCACTATGAGCAGAAGCATCAGAAAGCCAAAGAATATCGCCTGTATGGCAAGTATAATCCCGACCACGTCTGATGTGCCGAGAAGCACGCCACCAAAATAGAACATGATGTTTGTCACGGCAAAGCCTATCATCGTGGCCCAGAACGCGCTCTTGCTCTTTTTCGCAAAGCGGTTATAGTCGGCCACGAGGGGCATCCACGATATCGGCATCGCTATTACGAGGTCTAGTGCGGTGAAAAACGACATGCCTTTGCCCGGCGACGATATGACAGAGCCGGCGTTTGGCGACATCAACAATGTGACTATGATGACAGTCGACGTGCCAAAGGCTATCCAGACTGCGAACTTGCCAAGCCACTGCCTCGCCACCGCAAGGGGGCCAGCGATCGCAAGGAGCGCCACAAACGTGCCGAAAATCCCGGCCCACGCTGCGTACGGGATTATGCTGCCGGCAAGCATGTCAGCCGCTCGCGCCATTATCATTATCTCAAAGACCGTCCACCCGATCAGCTGCATGATGTTGAGTACAGCAGGGAGGTAAGAGCCTCGTATACCAAACGAGGGTCGCATGCTCACAAGCGACGTTATGCCGTGATCGCTCCCAATCTTGCCTGCAAGAGCAAGTAGGAAAGAGCCTCCTATAGAGCCGGCGATTATTGCGGCTGTTGCGTCGACAAAACTTGCGTCTGACAGGAACGACCCTGCCGACAGCACTAGTAGCCCAACCCCGAGGCTTGACCAGAGGATGAAAAAGTCAAGGCCGCCCAGCTTGCGGCTGGCCGCCGGCACAGGTTGTATGCCCCACTCGGGAGTCTTGATTATCGACATGGTTTTACTGAGAAGCAGGTGTGCGTTAATAACCTATCATTACCAGTATTTGCAGATTTCAAACAATTAGCTTGCAGCTCTAAATTAGCTTGCAATGCAAATTAACCGACTTGTGCAATACCTGACGGCACATGCAGGCGGCGAGGACGACAACAACAGCAACACCAGCGGCAGCGGCAGAAGAAGAGCGGGTGGTATTTTGCGAGACCCACAGCAGGTATTGCAGGTTTTTCCAGAACAGCCAAAAGTGCCCATGCTGCGGCAAGCGCGTCTGTCTGTGCAACTATGTACTATGAGACACCTGCAGGGGAAAAAACTGCAAATGCGAATTGAAACCCACGGGCGCACAAAAGCATAGCATAAGCATAACTCTGTAAAAAGATAATGCCGAAAACCATGCAGCATTTGAGACCAAGCACGATTGCTGGTATGTGCCTTATCGCGTCAAGTCTAATAGTTAGCCTGTGGGTAATTTTCGTAGTTGAACGGGCGCAAGCCACGGTGCCGGAGTGCCTCGAAATCGATCATCAAAAGTGTCCGCTCTTTGAAAGCAATACGATACTCGCACTCTTGGCAGTGTTTGGCATTGTGGTGCCCATGGCCGGCATATTGCTCGTGCTCAAAGGTGCAAAGGTAATTGGCAAAAAGCAATCCCATCAGCTTTAACAAAAATTGCAAAGCCATGGCCGCTCCAGCTTATAGTACCAAAAGGGTGCAATCCCAGATAGACTGATAAAGTCTCTATCGCCATGCAACTGCGTTGAAGGTAGCGCTGTCTGTTGCAGGTAGCGACTCGGGTGCCGGCGCTGGCATACAGGCAGACCTCAAGACGTTCTCTGCCCTTGGCGTCTATGGCTGTACGGCTATAACGGCGATAACTGCGCAAAACACTAGGCAGGTTGCCGAGATATCCGAGGTACCAGCCCAGATGATAAAGGCACAGATAATGTCAGTCAGGGCAGACTCGCCACCAGACGCCATAAAGATAGGCATGGTCTACAGCCGCCAGGCCATCAGGTCGGTAAGCGGCGCGCTCAAAAATGCAAAGGCGCCCATAGTCCTTGACCCAATACTTGCGGCAGGCACCGGAGCCAAGTTGTTGCGCGACGACGCAGTGGACGACTTTATTTCAAGATTAATCTCGCTATGCATGCTCGTCACGCCAAACAGGATGGAGGCTGAAAAGCTGTCCGGCGTTGCGATAAAAAATGAAAACGATGGCATAAAGGCGGCAGAAAAGATCCGCGCTCTTGGCGCGAAAAACGTCATCGTAAAGGGTGGCCACTTTGACAGGGCAACTGTCACTGACCTTTTGCTTGACGGCAAGGGCAGGTTGACGAAAATTTCAAACCCACGAGTCGACATCGAGGAGAGCCACGGGTCAGGCTGCAACTTTTCAGCGGCTGCGACTGCGTACCTCGCAAAGGGCTTTACACTCGAAGAGTCGTGCAGGATGGCAAACGCATATGTCCATTTTGCAATCAAAAATGCAGTCAGGGTTGGCAGGGGCCTGCCAGTCACGAACCCGCTTTCTGCAATATACAAGGATGCAATGCGCTATGGCGCAATAATGGAACTGCAGCAGGCAGTCGACAGGCTGATCGCAATCAAGGGCCTGTACAAGCTCATACCTGAAACGCAGACCAATTTCGTCTATGCGCTTGCCGACGCGACAAGCCATGCAGACGTTGCAGGGATCGTGGGGAGGATGGCAAGGGCTGACGAGCGTGTCATCCCGGTTTCGAGGATCGAGTTTGGGGCGTCAAGGCACATGGCCAACGCGATACTGGCGTACATGAGCGTCGATCCTTCCACGAGATCGGTCATCAACATCAGGTTTGAGCAAAAGATACTGAAAATTTGCAAGTCGCTTTTCAAGGTGTCAAGTTATGACAGGAGCAGAGAGCCAAAGAGCGTGAAACAAAAAGAAGGCTCGACAATATCCTGGGGCACCAGAGACGCCCTTGTACGAAGGCCGGGTGCAGATGTCATCTACCACAAGGGCGACATCGGCAAGGAGCCAATGATAACTGTCTTTGGCAAAAACCCAAGCCACGTAGCAGACAAGATAGAGCAGATAGCAAGCAGATGCTAAACGCGCCAGATTTGCTGCACGGGCCGGAGTTTTTCCTTATATACCAGAGAGCAAGAGAGGCAAATCATGAAAGCAGTCATCCTAGCCGGCGGCCTTGGCACAAGGCTTCAGCCCTATACGTTTTTCATACCAAAGCCGATGCTCCCGCTTGGCAACAAGCCACTGCTTGAATATACAATCGAGTGGCTTCGTGATGCAGGCGGCATCAAAGACATAGTGATATGCGTGAGCTACCTGCACAGGACGATTGAGGACTATTTCGAGGATGGCGGCAGGTACGGGGTAAAGGTCCAGTACGCAAGGTCCGACAGGCCGCTTGCTACTGCCGGCCAGCTAAAGACCGCTGAAAAACTGCTTGACGAGCCTTTTGTGTGTGTGTATGGCGATTCTGTCTATGAATTCAACCTGCGCAAGATGTTGAAAATGCACAAAGACTCAAGGGCGTTTGTGTCCATGGCGTTGATGCCCTATTCCACGAAATTAAAGTACGGCTTTATCGACACGAGCAAGAACGACGTGATCGCCTGGAGGGAGAAGCCAGAGATATCCGGCCTCATCAACATCGGCTGCTACGTCATGCAGCCAGAGTTCCTAAAGATAATACCGGCGTCTGGCGCGTTTGGCATGGACGACGCAGTGCGGGCAGTCCTCGACCAGAAAAAGACGGTTAAATCGTTTGAGGTCGACAGCAACAGCTTTATCGACATTGGCGACAAAAAGTCATACCTTGACGCCTACAAGCAGTTTGCCAGCAGGCTGGGCAAGATATAGATGGAAATCGCCCTGTTTGAGGATCACCACTGGCGCAACCTGTCGCCCATAACCCTCACCAGGGCAACCTTCGATATCAAAGTTGGCGCAAGGACGTACTTTGAAGAATGCATCCACGCAGGCGTGACACCGTCGGCCCTGCTTGTCAGAGACTACCTCGCCAAGGTCACGTCAGAGCGCCATAGCGACTGCAAGGTAAACCCGCCGGACATCGACGGAGGTATTTTTGTAAACGGCCTCCTGCATCCGGCGACGCTGGATTTTGCCCGTCTGCAGCAATCTCCGGACCACACGTTTGCAATCACGTATGCAGGCAGGTTGCTGGTTGCAAGATTGTCTAAAAAATCCGCCCAGTACGTTGCCAGCTGCGCCACCGCAGGCAAGCGGATAGACCTGAAAAAGATCGACGCAGACAGGACGTCAGAGTTGAAGGACGGATCAGAGGGCGTCATTTCAAACCTGTGGGACATTATCAGGGTGCTTGAAAACTCACTTGCAATCCAGTCCGCTGCGAATGAAAGCAGCAGCGTAAACGCCACGGTCATGGGGACGGCAAGCGTCGTCTGCGAAGGAGCCCAGATAGAAGAGGGGACGGTGCTTGACGCAAGGAAGGGACCAATCTATATCGCGCCGGGCGCGTCCATAGCACCAAGCAGGATAGTGGGACCCACATACATAGGCCAGGACGCGCAGGTAAAGCAGTTTTCGATAATCGAGTCCAGCTACATCGGAAGAAGCTGCAGGGTTGCCGGCGAGGTGGAGCATTCCATAATCTCGGATTATTCCAACAAGGCTCACGCCGGCTTTGTTGGCCACTCGTATGTGGGCGAATGGGTCAACATAGGGGCGATGACCACCACATCTGACCTGAAAATGACGTACGGCAGAATAAAGATGGATGCGCTTGGCAAAAAGGCAGATACGGGACTTGACAAGCTGGGCTCGTTCTTTGCAGACATGTCCAAGACATCAATCGGGACATTGATCTACAGTGGCAGGAAAATAGGCACCGCGTCGCACCTGCACGGTCTGGTGTCAGACGACGTGCCGGCGTTTTCAATATACGGCGGGAGGAGAAGAAGAAACGTCGAGCTTGAGATCCAGTCGGCCATAGAGACGCAGAGGAAGGTGATGCCGAGGCGGGGCCAGTCCATGAGCAAGGCGTACGAGCAGATGATGAAGGATGTCTTTTTAGCGACTGCCGCAGACAGGAAAAAGGCCGGCGTCAGGAAGGAAAAGTTTGCCCTGTGACCAAGAACGCGGTTAGGTGAACGGTTTTCATATTCTTTTTTTTGACGGAGGAAATGGCATCGTATGCAAGAACGCTCAAACGTTGCTGGCGGCTTCTCTACTGAGGGCAAAAACGTCTGGGCTCGAAGGTTCATGGCGGCCGCCATCATCTCTCCTTTTGTCGAGCCTATCAGGGCTTCGATATTTGCAACGCTGGCAGGAGGAGCAGGGTTTCTAGCCGCTTACAGGACAAAGCGATCGAGATTTGCAAAATCCCAAAAAAGAGGCTCAAGATTAGATACTGCAGAGGCTGCCTGAGGCACTGCAAAAAGGAACGATTGACATCATATCCTTCACGAATGTAACGGACAATGATATGATATGATATAATATTGCCGGCTGCTAACAACAACTATTTCTTTTTACATGTAGTTGATGCCCTGCTTTTCCTTCCACAGGCCCAGCCTCTGGTGTAGCCACGGGTAAAAGTTGGCGTCACCCTGCTCAAACTCCTTTTTTATTATCTTGATTATCTTTTTGGACACCTGTCCAGGCCTGCCATAGATCTGCTTTTTCTTTGACAGTTGCAATCCAAGCCCCTCGCTTCGGTCGTGGGCTGCATCTACCATCGATGTTATCCAGGCCCGGCTCAGTGGCGGCACCAAGATGTTGCTCTTGGCGTCAAACACCGTCTCTGGCCTGTCGGTGTTGAGCCGTACCGTTAGCGACAGCACCTTTGGGAAATAGAGCAGCTCTTCCTGCATGGAACCTGAATCGGTCATCTCGGCCCAGCAGTGGCCACTGTCAAGGAATTCGATGACGTTGGCATACTCTTTCCACAGCGGCGTGATCAGGAACTTGGCTTTGTTGTCGCGTTCCAGCTGGCGCAGTTTTGATTCCAACCCGTACTGCTTTAGCGCGGAGGCAGTGGCATTTAGCATCACAAGCACAACTTTCTTGTCCGTGTTCTTGATGAGATCGGTCAGGCCGCCAACGATAGAGGCAAACCGGCGTTCAGTCAGATTCTCCCTCCTGTGTATGTCCATCCTTATCCACTCGCCCTCTTCCAGCTGCGGATAGATGTCAAAGACGCTCCTGCTGGACTTTTGCTTGCGTTTCTGATGTATGGCGTCGACTACAGAGTTGCCCACGACGTGGATGAACTGCTCAGGATAGCCCTCGCGCACCAGGTTGTCTTTGTTCAGCTGCGTCGGCGCAAAAAAGAACTGGGTGCCGGCAGAGCATATCCAGGTGTCTATCTGCTCCGGAAAGGGCTCATCTCTTGCCAGGAACCATTTCCCTTCAAGCTGGCTGTGCACCAGGCCCTCAATCGACCTTCTGGTCGGCTCTTTTGCCGGTGACAGGTTCTTCATCGTCTTGGGGCTCATAGAGCGCAGCCCTGCTTCGTTCTGGCCTACCTTCTGGCCCATCCCAAACACCCATGCAAGCGGAGCGATGCCGGCGACAAGCGTGTCGCCATGCACTATGGGCAAAAGCGAACCTCCAAAGTGCTTGCTGCAGTGGCGGCCAAAGTAGCCGAACTTCAATATGAGCTCGCTTGCCTTTTCCATTAGGTCTCCCCGGATCTGCAGGTTACACCCTACAAACCGGTCGAGGTTGAATTCCTTGATCCCAAACCCAAGCAGGTCGTCAAAGTGCTGGCCGGTGTTTATTACAAACGCAGGAACTTTTTGTCGCGCAGCCTCTGCTACAAGTGGCGCCTGCTTGTAAAAGTCCGGCTTGGTTCCAGTTACGACTGCAAGCACGGGACTTGCAGCATTTTTTGCTTCTGAAAAGACGGAATCTAGGTTGCCGGCGACCTTGATGGGGAGCATCCTTTTCGATACTTTGATCTCTTGCACGGGGCAGTCACCGCAGGTCGTCGAGGTTGCCGGCCATCCGGGTCTTTTTCGACACGACTGTCAAGTATGCGCCTGCCGCCGCCACGCCGGCGCCGGCGCCCATAAAGATGTATGGCACCACTGAAATGCCGCCAGCCGTAAACTGCTCGGGGATTTTGGCAAGCATCCCTGTTGATGCCACCATGCCTGCTATCATGATTATCCCTGCGCCAATAAGGAGCAGACCGACAGGCTTGTTGCCCACTGTCCTTGTGAGCGCAAAGGCGACGCCGGCAAGTATCACAGAAGGCGCGGCCGAGATAAAGACTTCCTGTATGAGGAGTGCCGGCGGATCGACCACGCGGTCAGGACCCCTGCCCTCCGGCCCGATTAAAAAGTTGTAGAAGGAAAGGAGAAGAACAACGAACATTACCGACAATCCAAGCGACGCGGCCGCTATCGAAGTCTCCAGCTTCATCGTGATGTGTGTGTATCTTTACGTGCTGGTAATAAAACCATTGGGTTCAGGTTATCCCGACAAGGCCGGCCAGCTCTTTTCTGCAGGCAGAACCAAGCACCTCTGCAGCTTTTTCCGGGTGGACGTTGTTTACGTACACGCCAAAGCCCCTCTCAAGGCCGGACCAAGCGCCAAGCTGTGGATATACCTCTATGTGCCAGTGGATCTGCCGGCTGTTCTTTTTCTCCGGCGACAGGTGAAACACCAGATTGAAAGGAGCATCCTTTAGCGCCTTTGACATGCCGCCAAGAGTCGCCCGCAGCATGAGCGCAAGGTCGTTGATCTCTTTTTGCGTTATCTTGGAAAACGACGTAATGTGGCGCTTTGGGTATATCCAGAACTCGTAAGGGTACGTCGGTGCCCACGGGCATAACGCCAAAAAGCTGTCAGTAGCAAGTATCTGCCTGGGCCCGCTTGACTCTACGGATATCATGTTGCACGCAGGACAGTTACCATTTTCGTTCATAAAGCGGTGGAATCCCTCGGCCTCAAGCTCGATGGTAGGCGGGATGGCAGAGAATGTAACGATGTTGAGGTGCGGATGGACCATCTGAGAGCCGGCGCCCTGGCCGGAATTGACATAAATTGAGACGTACGTGACGCCCTTTTGCGTGTACAGCCACCGGACTCGGTCCTGTATTACGACAAGCACGTTGCCCCACTGCTCGACTGACATTTGCGGCAGGCTCTGCTTGTGCTCCGGCGTCGCAACCACAACCTGATGGTAGCCGTACGCAGGCTCGCTGTAAAGGGGCTTGTCGCTGTAGCTTGCAGCCGCGCTAGTCGTCGTCACCACCGGCGCCTTGCTGTCAAAGACCCGGACAGACCAGTCCTCAATTATGCTGTCCTCACTGTCTGACAATCTCTGCAACATGCCGTCCTGCACAACCAGCGCAAGTATAGCCGGCGGGGTGAGTGACTCGTTGCCTGGGCAGTACGCACATTTTCCTTCTGCGGGCTTGTCTGCGACATCAGGGGCCGTAGAATTTGGAACAAGGACAAACTTGTCCAAGACATAGTCTTTCCTGAGATCCCTCAATCCCGCTCTTGGAAAACGTATTGTTGCTTTTAATTAAAGGTTCTGGGTTCAGCCGCCAAGAGAAAATTCAAACGCCCGCATACACCGGCCGCACACGTGTTTGCCCCTGATCACTGCGCCATAATCCTCAGTCTGGCGCCCCTGCTCGTCTACGACTATTATGCGGCAGAATGTGCACAGCTCCATATATGATGCAGGGCAGAGTATTTTTCGCCGCATGACTATAAAAAGGGCAATGTTTTTTTCTTGCCACTGGTGACAAGTCACGGGCGCACATATATAATATGCCACTTGACGGCGACATCAAAGACACCGTGCGTGGTGCAATAGAGGGAGACCTGCAGGCTCCAAAAGTGCCAAGGGAGCGCCTGCCAAAACTGAAAAAGGTGTGGAGGTGCGACAGCGCGTCAGATTTCCTGTACGGCAACCGCGCAGGATATTACGCAGGCCTTGTCGAGGGCCTTATGATGGAGCGCCACAAGCGCGTCCTGACTGCTGAAGAGACAGAAGAGGCATTCCAGCTGGTCGAGCCGTACCTGAAGCAGCTTCGCAAGTACTTTTCACACTACAAGGCGCGCACGAAAAAATAAATGGACGAAGATAGCCTCTCGCGATATGAAAAAAGACGATGTCAGGATTGTCTACGTGTTGCTTGACGGGGTCGGCGACCTTCCGCACCCCGCGCTTAACGACCTTACGCCTCTTGAAGCCGCCTATACTCCGAATATGGACGCCCTTGCCAGAAACGGCGCCATGGGGCAGGTGATAAGCGTCGGAAAGGGCATCGCCCCGCAATCCGACATCGCAGTTTTCAACATGCTTGGCTACAGTTTCCGCGACGGCAGTTACGTCGGCAGGGGCGTCATCGAGTCGATTGGCTGCAACATCGACTTTCGCGACGGCGACCTTGCCCTCCGGGGAAACTTTGCCACAGTTGACGACAAGAAAAAGATAACCGACAGGCGCGCCGGCAGGATCATAGCCAAGGAAGAGGCGGCTGCGGTATGCAAGACACTGAGCGACAACATCAGGTTCAGCGACCCTGATGCGTCAGTCGCGCTGGAACCTACCGTCGCGCACAGGGTCGTCATACGCCTGCGCCACCGCAAGCTAAAACTGTCTGACAAGATAACAAATACAGACCCTGCCTATGACAAGGTTGAGGGCATGGGCATCGCCAAGTCGACGACAGAAGGCGACATGTACATCCAAAAGTCAGAGGCGCAGGATGGCAGCAGGGAAGCAAAAGTGGCCGCGCAGATGCTAAATGAGTTTACCGAGCAGGTCGTCAAGCTGTTGAAGGACCACCCCGTCAACAGGGCGAGGGTGGCTGCAGGGAAAAAACCGATGAACGCAATCCTTGCCCGCGATTCTGGCAACAGGTTTCCGCAGGTAGAGCCTATCAACAAGAAATACGGGATGTCCATAGGCTGCATCGTAGAAATGCCGGTAGAGGTCGGCATATCGAAGGTCCTCGGCATGAAGATGTTTGAAGCCGGCGGCGTCGAGGATTATGAGCTGAAGGCAAGGGTGGCCGCCAAGAGCCTCAAGGGCGCCAACGCCGTTAACGCCGTTTATGTCCACATCAAGGGCCCAGACGAGTTTGGGCACGACGGCGACGCCAAGGGCAAGAAAAAGAACCTCGAGGACATCGACAGACGCTTTTTTGGTACGCTGGTCAAAGAGCTTGCAGAAGTAAAGAATCCCGTGATTGTGGTGTCTGCGGATCATTCAACGCCGTGCATCAAAAAGGCCCACAGCGACGACCCCGTCCCGCTGCTGGTGTCAGGCGACGGTGTAGCCCAAGACGGCAGCGCCCGCTTCACTGAGGGCTATGGCAAAAAGGGCAGCATCGGCCTCTTGATGGGCGCCGACGTGCTGTCGACTGCGATAGGCATGGTGTGCTAGTTGCTGCTATCTTGTGCCTTGGCGATACTGCCTGAGGGAAGCGTCAGGGACGAAGGCACGTTCCTCGTCCTTGTCACGATACTGGCAGTCCTTGTAGGAGTAGCAATGTACCTGAGGCACAAGAGGAACAAGCAGCCAGACTATGATCCTACACAGGAGCAATAACGTAAAGCCCAGACATCAGGCTGAGCGCAGCGCCAATGAGTGATACGGTCCGCGTCGGGCTCTCGCTTTGTGGGTGGTAGCTGTGCACCGAGCGGTCGTTTTCCCTGTGGCACGAAGAGCACTTCCAGAGCACCGCTTCGTTACAAGATGGACAAAACTCTTCTGCCGTCATTTCGCTGCCGCACGCCCTACAAAGCATGTCAGAGGTTCGCAGAGGTTGTATTAAACAATTGTGAAAGGATGCAGCAATTGACGAAAAAGGGAAAAAGAATCAGGCAAAGCCTGCCCGGGCAGGCTGCCTTACCGTGACTGTCAGCTTGAAACTGGTCAGGATGTCCTTGCACCTGTTGCGTATAGTCACTTCAGTGACGCCAGACAGGCTGGATACGTCGCGCTGCAGGATGTTTATGCCGAGCAGGATGGACGCGATGTAAATGTAGGCGGCTGCAAGGCCGTTTGGAGCCTTGCCGTCTGCAAGCATGTGGTCGTCTGTCTTGTGGGCGATGTCTATGGCCAGCCTCTCGACCTTGGTGTCTATCTTGGCCATGTTTGACAGCTTGGAAATATAGTGATCGATGGCCATTGCGACCGGCGCGTGCGGCTGTTGCGGCATCTCTGCCGCCGGCGACTCTTGTTCAAGGGCGCCCATCTCCATCACCATCATCCTGTAGTATTTTGATGCCAGTTTCACAGTGGACCTGTCCTGCTCGGTTATGCCCGTAGCCGCGACTATCTCGTCAAGTGATCGCACGACGTGACATTTCTTGCACGCAAGGTATATCGTCGCGGCGGCCATGCAGGCTATTGATTTTCCCTTGGCTTCCTGGCGGCTCTCATAGTTGCGATAGAGCATGGCTGCAGTTTCCAAGAGCAGTTTTGGAAGCGACATGGCTGCGCATGTCTCGTTTATCTTGGTCAGCACGTTTGAGAGCCGGCGTTCCTGCGGCGACACGATCCTGCTCCGTATGTGCCACTTGCGGATGCTGTTCATCTGCTCGGCCATTTGAGAATCGATGGACTTGCCAGCATAGTCCTTGGACCCGTACGCTATCTCGGTCCGAAGGCCATAATCGTGGAGAGCAAAACTTGTAGAGCCAGAAGCGCGTATGGTCTTGGCTTTTTCCTCAGAGTCAGTCGCATTTGACTCGCGGCCAAAGTCATAGATGCCGTCCATCACGACGTAGCCACACCTCTCGCAAATGAACTCGCCCTTCGAGTAGTCCTGGATGAGGTTGGCGCTGCACTCTGGGCACTGCGTGTAATATTCTTCAGTCGCAGTCACCGATGTCGCCTCCCCTTGTCGCCCCGGGGCCTTGGCCTTGGCGCCTGCCCGCCGGCAAATACCTTGCCGCCCACAAGCCGGGCCGTCCTGTCAGTCATTGGAATGACTGAGGCGTACGGCGCGCTCACGGGCCCTATCAGCTCTGATACCTTGCCCACTCTCTTGCCTGCGGCATCGACCAGCAACTCGCCCGGCCTTATGCCAGCCCCTGCCGCGTTCAGTTTTACGATTAACCGACCACTCTTTGCCAGATGCATAATTTCCCCGATCTCCCCCACTTCAGTGGTTGCAGGAAGCAAAAGCTCACTATCATAAGCTTCTGTCAATTTTGTTAAGTCTGCCGATAAACAATGTTGGTGCGGCCGCAGATAAATCTTCTATTTTTTACTTTTTGCCAGACTTTTGCCGCGCCCGCTTTTGCACAAGCTTTTCTGAGACGGAATCGAGGACGCGTGATTTCTTGATCCCTTCTTTTTTTGCCAGCATGACATAGCCGGACTTGACAAACGACCTCCTTGGAAAGCGCGCGTGGTCGTTGACCGCGTCATCTGCCACGTCAAAGCCGGCCGCCTTGGCCGCCTCTACAAGCTCTGCGACTGTCGGGTCAAATACTGCCCGCTCTCTCTTTACCCTGCGGCCCTGCCTTACCTTCAGGTTCTTGTTGAAATAGTCGAGCCACAGTATGACGTGGTCATAGTCCTTCAAGCATGACTAGGACAAGATTTCTCATTAATAAATGAAAGTGATGAGAGAAGGAGAATGAGAAGAAGGAGAAGAAATTACTACTGCTTGGCCTTTATCAGTACTGCGTTTACCACGCCGTCCTGCCCAGGCCTTGAGGTGACGAGAGCAGAGCCTGCCTCTGTCTCTATGACGGCGCCCTTGCTGATGACGCCCCTTCTCTCATAGTCGCGGTTGGCAGTGTTCTTGGTCACCCTCAGTATCTTGGACTTGGTCGCCTTTTTCGAGTCCGGGTCCATTATATTGGCCATCTCGGCGAACTTGAATGCCGCCTTGACGTTGGCGCCCCTCGTCCTGCGTGTTACAATGTCGGTCGTGCCGACTATAGCCTCATTTGGATACCTATCAATCTCAAATTTTCTCCTGCCCCTGTTGGCGACTTTGCGGCCACCGGTCATCTTGCGGCCTGCAAGGTTCTCTATAGACTTGCGCATTTGCGTCTTTTTTGTATTTTACACTCTAATAAAAAACATGCTGCGGGGTGTCAATTCCTGCCTTTTGGAGATAAATGATGCCACAGATATTCAGGATTTTTCTGGCTGAGGCGCAGCGGCAGCAGGCTTTTCTTCCTTATTCGTCTCAGCTACCAGCTTGCTCTTCATGGAATTGAGGTCGGTTATGCCGAAATATTCCTGGAACTTTTTTGTAGTCCTGTACACTTTGAGTCGGCCAAGTGACTCGTGCTCTATGAACTGCATCTGCTCAAGCTCTTTTACGTGCTGGTAGACTTGGCTTCCCCGGATCTGCACTAGGCGCTTTGAGGTTACTGGCTGCTCGTATGCGATGTAGGTGAGCGTCTTTTGCGCAGCCGCTGCAATTACCGGCCGCTGGGCAAACCTCCTCACAAGCGGGGTGTAAGATGGCTTTAGCTGGAATACAAAAGTGCCGTCCTGTAGTTGCGCTATCTCGATTGCCTTGAACGCTGCCTTGGCTTTTTTCACAAGGTCAGACACTATCTTCATCGTCTTTTCCTTCGAGTTGGTGCCCGACGCCTTTATGAGCTCATCGACACTCAGCGGCCTGCCAGCCGAATACAGGGCAGCCTCGATTCTGGCAACCACCTCGTCTTCTGGAAGCGAGCTCCGCATGTGCATAGCATAAATGAGAACGATTAATTACTTTGCGGTGGCTGCTGCTGATCTGGCTGCTTCTTTCTTGGCGTTATCCTGACGTCATCAGAGCCTTCCTGTTGCTCCAAGTCAACTTTCTCCTTCATCGCCAAGTACAGCATGGCGATAAAGCATCTTGCAGTCTCGACAGGATCCATGCTTGCGGCAAGCGTCTTGAACATGGCAAAGCCGTCGGCGCTGACGATGTCAAAGATCATGTCCTCGTATTTCTGGATGATCTGCTCGAATTTTACGAGGTATTGATCAAAGTTGAACGACTGGACTGGCTCAAGTTCCACCTGCTTTTTCCTAGGCCTGGGGTTTGCCAGCTCCATTATCATGTTCTCCAAGACCTTTAGCAGTTCTTCGACAGAGACAGGGTATGTAGACTCGATCCTGAAGGGAAGTTCAAGCGTGTTCAGCTGGGGCACCGGCAGCTGGCCTTGTGGGTCGTCTAGGCCCTTTTTCTGCATCGCTATCTTTTCAAGCAAAAAGATGCTTTCGACCTTTAGCCGGTATATCATGGATGACGAAACTGCTGCAATTCCGCATATGCGCAGGTCCTTGTTGCCTGTCGCGTTGAGGAGCCTCAAAAACATCTCTAAAAGCTGGACAATGTCTACGCTCCATACGTCCTTTTTGACGACTGCAGAAGGGTTGAACAGGATGTTCAGCGGAGGCTGCGCTATCGTCTTTTTAGTGTCTGGAACCTCAGATGGAGCTGCTCCCGCTTCTGACAATTCTCCCGTCCTTGAGAGAGAGAAGAAGAAGTGCATATAATACGTTATCGCGTAGCAAAACCTGACACCGGGCTGCGCATAGTTTATTTTGTTCTCTGGCTGATGAGCTCATGGTTGGGCGAGAAGAAGAAAAACAGTCCTGTCCAAAAGGCGGCCATGATAGGCGGCTTTGCAGCCATCGGAGCGATACTTGCCTTCATGGTGTTTTTGCAGATGTCAAATGCCCAGAACGCCACCTTTAGGCAGTCTTGGGACAACATTGCTTTTGATGCCATTGCGCTTACCAAAGAATACCAGGCCCAAGAAGGCAAGTGGGTAGCCAAGCAGTACGACAACCAGACGATGGCAGGCATAGTCGACAGCTACATGCCACGCTACCAGCAGCTGGTCGACAGGGCAAAGGCGCTTGACACGCCGGAGCGATATACGGAGGCAAGGGACCTTCTGGTCAAGGCAATCCAGACAGAAAAAGACAGCAACGAGCATTTCAAGACCTATTTGCTCACCGGCGACAAGGAAGAGTACAAGAAGGTGCAGGACCTGACGTCACTTTCGCTAAGTTACAGCGCGCAGGCCGACGCGGCAATCAAGGCTGCTGGCTAGGTTTTAATTAAGGTGCGCAAAACTGTTTGTGCGGGGCCCATAGTTCAGCTTGGACAGAATGGCTGCCTGCGAAGCAGTTGGTCGAGGGTTCGAGTCCCTCTGGGCCCACTAAAAACAGGGTTCTAATACTGGAAAGTATACAACTGAGCTGGCGACACGCAGCGATGACAGCTACACTTGCAAATGTGTTATCCCATGTATCCAGCCTGCAGCACCGTGATAACGCAGCGCTTGTGAACGACTTTTACGCCTGGATGAAAGAGAACGACAAGTCCGAGGCCTACATAAAGAACAACCTCAAGGCGATAGTCAACTTTGCACAGTGGCTGTACGGGTACGACGCCTCTATGTCGTTTTCTGACGTAAAAAAGAAGGATATAATACTGCTCTATCTCGATACAAAAATCAAGAGTAAAGATGACGACCCTGACGGAAAATGGATTACAACCTGGAATGACTACCTGAACCGCATCAAGGCTTTTTACCGCTGGCTGCACAATTACAGGATGGTTGAAGACGAGAAAAAACGACGCCTGCCGGTATCAGAGTGGCAGACACCGGACTTTTTACAGATCAAACACAAGAAAAGCCAGCGGCCAAGCCCATACTCTGCTAGAGGTCTGGGAGCTTGAAGAGCTGCTGGCAGTCGTAAAGTACGAGCCTCTCCAGCGGAACAAGGCTGCGATCATGCTGATGTGGGACCTCAACGCTCGCAACCATGAGGTCACGAACCTGCGGATAAAGAACATACGCTTGAAGGAAAACTATGGCGAGGGAGAGATACCGGAAGGCAAGACCGGCAGTGGTCCTATCCTGCTGACCGCCTCGTTCCCATATGTCCGTGACTGGCTCAACCTGCACCCACTGAAGGATGTCCCCAATGCCCGCCTTATCTGCGACCTTAATACCGGCAGGCCGATCAAGCCTGATTATTTGTGGTCCATGATGATGCAGTTGCGGGAAAGGATAAAGGCGGTGCTAAAAGAAGAATATGGCCTGATCAAGGACAGGGAAGAACGCGAGAGGCTGGAGTACCTGCTCAAGACAAAGAAATGGAACCCATATTGCCTGAGGCACTCCAGCATCGAGCACGACTCTGGCTACCTGCCGGAATTCGCATTGCGGAAAAAGGTGCGCTGGACGCTGACTTCAAAGCAGCCTGGCAGGTACATCAAGAACAAGTGGACCCAGGACATCAAGCGGCAGATACTTGACCATAACGGCATTGTCGCCGCAGATCAGGAGCAGGGGTTAAAATCTGTACAGCTGTCATGCCCTCGCTGCAGCCTCGCCAACGCGCTGGAGAACAGGACCTGCTCAAAGTGCGGCTACCCCCTGAGCCAGGAGGCCCTTGACGAAATAAAGGCGCGGGAAAAAGAAGAGATGAAAAAGGCGCTGATCGAACTGCTTGAAGAGCACCCGGAGCTCATGGTAGAAAAGTTTGGCAGGATGCATGGGCTTGGCGATGTCTCTGCAGCCATGCAGCGGGCTGGAAGGAACAGCAGTGCGGCCATACTGTAGGCTTTAATCCTCACGCCGCGACATAAAGATCGAACGTGGCTGTCAGGCAGGAGTTTCTACCTTTAACTTTTTCCATTGGCTGTCGATGGCATGAATAGCTCACTTGCCTACCGGTTTTCTTCTTATTCCATCAACAGCTATCAATGCCACCATCGCCGCCAGGATTGCAGATCCAAGTACAACAGATACTAGGCTTACAGGTTCCATATCCCTTACAACCTCACCTACGTTGCTCCAAGCAGCTTTGCCTGCCTCCACTTGGCCATCCTCCATGCCGCTTCCATAGCTGCAAATGTAGGCACAAAGCCAAGGGCTATCCATGAAATAGATTCAAACAGGCTCATTGCAAAGTAAAATATGTAGGGCTCAGAAATCAAGGATGCTAGCTCTCGGTTATTACCATTCAAAATGCAGTTAAAGTAATCATAAACTGTTCGACGCTAGCCTGGCGGCTGCTGACATATCAAACTTGTATCTGAAATTTTAAAACTTTATGCTAGCAAGAAATTAAACTGAATTCTGGCCAACACTATTATCATGGAAAAAGAAAAGGCAACAGCATCGTATATTTTGGAAGAAAGCAGATGCGAAGCTTTTGGTGAATCCATGTGCGATTGTGGATACTGTAACACCGATGGATAATTCAACTATTTTTTGACATGCTCTATACGTACCTTGAAAAGAAAGAGTGTGACTGGAACAACAATGCGGCTGAAAGGGCCATCCGTCCAAGCGTGGTTGTAAGGAAGGTCACGTACGGGAACAAATCACTGGACGGCGCAAAGGCGCATGCGGTGCTG
>JBDUUM010000014.1:0-5271 GCA_039938615.1 Nitrososphaera sp. | reverse complement strand
AAGCGCCCGGGCCGGGATTCGAACCCGGGTCGGAGGAGTGACAGTCCCCCATACTGGACCGGACTGTACGAACCCAGCTAATAGCCGGGAATCACTATACTACCCGGGCGCATGTAACGCAACCTTTGGAGAAGCAATTAAAATGTTTTGGTCAATCTGGCTTGAAAATTGCGTCTCTATGAAGGCTGCGATATCTTTGCGTCCTGCCTTTTTGAAATGACGGCCACACCCGGATCCATGCTTTGCCAAATCACGTCATAACCAAGCTTTGAGATAAGTTCTGCTTGACAGGATTCTGGAACGTCGTTTTGAGCCAGTATGCTACATGCATCGGCAAATTTGACAGAACCTGCCAGCAATGTTCGCAGCTTTTCTGCCTTGGACCTTCCTATCAGGTGCGTCCCTGCTACTTCGATGAACTTGTCCCCATAATCCCTCAACGCGATTTTCAAAACAATTTCAGGGGGCAATTTTTTTCCGTTGCTCAGTCCGGTCCCTGACTCTTCTTTGTCCTTTGCAGCAGCAACGACAACAATGTCTTGGACGGGTATGACATCTTTTGAACAATCTATCTGCACTTTTAGATCCCTGTCTTTGGTACTTGTTTCAACAAGCTCCTTGTCAATGGCCTTCAAGTATTCCAATATGGGCCTGATGGGCACCGCATCACCGCCATATTGTATCAGCCTGTCCTTTTGTATTAGGTGGAAGGAAAGTGATGATAACGCAGTACTAGAACAGGCCAAGTCTTTGTTTATTGCTACAAACAAGTCCGTCTTGATAGAAGGAGTAGTAGCAGTAATAGTAGAACCATCATTGTCAGTTATCTCCGATGCTGCCATCTTTTTTACACTTTCATTCGCAAGGATGATATCGGCCAATTTCTTTAATTTCCGCTCCAGATATTCAGGAGTCCAAAATCCGACGATCTCGAGGTAAACTTTTCTGCCATACTTTTCAAACATGAAATCTGGAATTAGGGCCTTGCCGCCTGACACTATCAGGGGATCCGGCTCTCTGATTAACGTCCAGCCAATCGAATCCGATACTGCTGCAAACCTGCGCGCAAACTTTTCTTCCACCGCACTGTCGAAATCATTGCTACTATTACTACCAATGTTGCTGGTATGTTGTTGATGATGATAATGATAAAACGGATCACTTAACAGGAAATGTGCCTGGTTGTCCGATAGCCTGAATTCGTACAATGTCCTTTGCCCGTCAAATGTCCTTCTGGCGACCCAAGCACGAATGTCCCATGATGATGCTGTTGGTCTACCTGCACGGGATTGAAGAATGATTGAGGGGAGCAACCTCGCAAGCGCTGTTCCATATCTGTCGGTTAACCTAAACAGGCTTGAAGGTCCCTCAAGCGAACAAACGATCCTCCTTTCCTTGTCGTTCTCTCCTCCTTCTTGAAGGTAATACATCAATCCCAGCCTCTTTACGCTTCTGAGGATGCGTTTCCAGTTAGAACCTCCCGAGATGGAAAATTCTAACCTTGTACAGTTAAAGAGGAGCGTTTGTATTAGCGAGAGGTTGTACCATCCTACCAGCGATTTGGCATCGATGATATCAAACCTGTCAAGGATCTGGTTATCTTCTAGGTCGCTCCACATAATGTCTGCAACATTTTGATCACCAGTAAGATGATGCCACTTGGATGCAACTGCGCTAATGATCTCGGCTCTTTCAGAGTCAGTTAGCGCAAAGCCGCGTCCAGATGATTCCTCAAACAGGGCTTTTCTAATTTCTGCCGGATTTATGAGGATTGTATTGTTGTTGCCGCCACCATCGCTACTGTTGCTACTACTAATGCCAGCATCTGTAGCGGCAGCAGTATCTGATGCGTCAGTCGACGCTGGATCAGAGGCGTTATTTTTGCGGACAATTTCTTGACCTGTCGTAAATGTACATCTTCTTTCAAGGAGAGATGCAAGCCCTCTCACAAGCTTGTAGTCAATACCGCGCTCTGATTCTATTGCTGCAATTCTGGAATCAAGGTCTGACCTTTTCTCCCTGTTCTTCCTTGATTCTTGAAATTCCCCGATCAGCCGTCCTGCTAATTCTATTTCTTCTTGACCGGTGCAAAACAGTGGCCAAATGAGTCCTTTCTTTGGCGAGGTCTGCACACGTAGCAAAGGTGCGGCCAGCATATACGTATGTCTATGCACTGGTCTCCCTTATAGAATCTCGGCGATAATGATGATCATTACCGCCGCCGCTGCCGCCATCCTCCTCATTATTATTACTACTACTG
Organism: Nitrososphaera sp.; assembly: GCA_039938615.1. Taxonomy (GTDB): domain Archaea; phylum Thermoproteota; class Nitrososphaeria; order Nitrososphaerales; family Nitrososphaeraceae; genus Nitrososphaera. Next base: position 3,011 of record JBDUUM010000014.1, on the reverse strand, counting down.
CTTCTGTCGCCGCCATGGTGTTGTTTCTCACCCTCGTGATTTTGGATCGTCTTTAATGCCCGTCTCCTTTTTGCGCTGGTAATAGTCTCTTCTCTAGTTTCAAGCGACACTATCTCGATTAACTTGGCTTTTTTCTCAGGTGCCGTCGTTTGTGATGGATTTGGCCGTGGTCGCAACAGTCTTCCAAGCCTTTGTATGAATTCTCTGGCACTACCTGTGCCGCTCACAATTACCCCGAGCTCTGCATCGGGCACGTCTATGCCCTCATCAAGGACTTTGGATGTGACAATTGCAAGATATCTTCCGCCTCGGAAACCCGACAACACATCTTGCCTCTCGTTCTTACTCGTCTTGTGCGTGATAAAGGGGATCAAAAATCGGTTGGATATCTCGTAGACCATGTTGTTGTATTGTGTAAAAATAATTGTCTTGACGCCTTTGTTTTCTGCAAGGATCTCCTTTAGCTCTTCAAGCTTGGCTTTGCTGTTTAGCGCGATATTTGTAGCCTTGTTTCTTGCCAGCAACGCCTCCCTTGCCAATGGATTTCTTCCCGACATCATGATTAGCTTTTCAAGTGAAATAACGTATTGTGCATGATGCCCAGTGCCAGTATTGTTGTTATTGTTGGTACCAAAACCTCCAAGCATGTTCAGGCATTCATGATATCTCTGCATACTCTCCTTGTATGCGGCAAGCTCGTCCGGCAACAGCTCGACCTTTCGCCTTTCTATCTCGTATGTCGCCAGATGTTTTTGCTGTGCAAGCTCGTACGGACTAGCTCGAAAGACAACATCTCCTACGAGTCTTGGCAAATCCCTGTGAAGTTCGTCTTCGCGTTCAATCGTTGCGGTAAGCCCTAGCCGGAAAGGCGCCGCCATTTGCTCGGCTATTGTCCTGTAACCAAGCGCAGCTAAATGATGTACCTCGTCAAATATCACAAGCATGAATCTGTTGCCAAGAAACGGAGCCCGCAGGTACGCCGAATCATAGGTCGAAACGGTGATTGGCCTGATGTCCTCAGAGCCGCCGCCAAGGTTGCCTATCTCATCCGAAAAATGCTTTGAAAGGACAGCAGTCCACTGATCCATCAAGTCAAGAGTTGGAACAACAATCAGACAGGATGGTGACGATGTCTTTGTCGCTGTTGTTTGGGTACCTGCCATCTCTATTGCGCCTACCCCAACAATAGTCTTGCCAGAGCCAGTTGGCAGCACGATGCATCCTCTGTAGCCTGCCTTTTTCCAACTGTTAAGGGATTTTTGTTGGTAATCTCGAAGCTGTATAGAATTGTGGCCGGCAGGCAAAGCAGAATTAGGATAATTTATTGTGCTCTCATTGCTGTCGCCGTTCCTTAGTTTGCTTGGACGGGATTGGCGATTACTGTCAATGCCTGGTACAACAGTTCCCGATTTTTCCAAAAAGACACGATCCTGGTAGTCCACCCCGCTCTGCTTTAGGTATCTGACGATATCCGAATAGTAGATAGCCTGCGCTCGCAGTACATTTGTCCTTGGGTCCAGTGTAGCAAATGGAAGGTGTGCAAGGCCTTCAATTACTATGGTGCCTCTATCGTACTTTAGCGTGACTTTGAGCACTCTATTTATTTGCAAAAAAGCATTAAAAATGTACACACCCATCCCTGCTTCTTTGGCTGTCTCTTCTTTACCTTCTGCTATTCGTGGCCGTAGTAGAGACCCTCTATTTCATCTTGATCTGCTTTACATCAAGCGAATACTCTGTTCCCTGCAGCGTCAGGTACAACAGCTTGCTTCCAGCTATTTCAAGGTGGATGTTTTGCGTGCTGTTGCTGTTGGTCTCCTGTCCGTCGATGCAGCTCGTTGCATCAGGCTTGATGCATTTTGCTTCCACTGGCACAAAGCGGATCACTTCCCTTCTTGGACCACCATCTGGATCGCGGCCAACTGTCACCAGCGTGCCCTTGTCGCCTTTCCATCCTGAAATGACGAAAAAGTCGCCCCGCGCCTTTACAAATGTCGCGTTTGCAGACGCCTTTGACACTACTAGAGTCGCGACATAATCCTCCTGCGCTGTCTGCTTTGTGCTGACGGGGTATGGGTCGAGTTTTTCAAGCCTTACGAGGTACTGTCCAAAAGTTGCCGACTCGTTACCTCTGGGTCCGACAGTAAGGTTTTGCCGTCCTGCGTCCGTCCCGTTCACCATGACGGATACTTCTATAGTTGCCTGCCCTGCCTGTATGCACACTACGTCAGACGGGCATCTAGAATCCTCAATCAGGCCGGTAAATGTGATGTCTATCTTTTCAGAGTTGATGGACGCCTTCTGGCCGAACTTTAGCTCAAACGGCTTGCCAAGCTCCGCCACTCTCGTAGTCATGGTGACTTGGGCATGGGCTAGAGAAACTATGGATGAAAACAGGACGGCTATGGCCATCGCCGCGAAAATGGATTTTATCATCAACGGCAACATCCACCATTAACTACCATATAGGCAGTGTGGAGAAAAGCTCCACGTAAAAAAGAAAGAGGGAAGGGAGGAGCCTCTGCCTATTTTGCAGGCTCGCTTGCAGTCACGTTAAATGCTGCGATTCCCGGCGCACCAAAAAACTTGGGACCGGCAAGCAAGCTCTGCCAGCAGATCCACTTGCATCGCCTCTGAAGTGTGAAGTACCTCACCACTTCCAGCGTCTACGATCACGTTCTTTTCCTGATCGCCGGATATGACCCTGAACGAGTAGACGACGTAGCCGTTTGCTATCGTCAGGTCTCCTCCTATCACATGGCCGCCAGCCGCCTTTGAGGCCGAGTTTGCCGCATCTACAAAGTCGATCTTTACCTTTGACATGATCTCGTTCCCTGCGTTGATGGTGCCGTTGTTGATGCTTGGAAAAGCCTGCACAACCTTAAAGTCCTGCTGCCCGTCTCCCTCCCACCCCCACCGCATCCTGATCGCCTTTGCCATCACATTGTCTGGTGCCTGCGCAGATGCAAAAGAAACCACCGTCGCCACCGATCCGATGACGACGACTGCAA
>JBDUUM010000013.1:0-73854 GCA_039938615.1 Nitrososphaera sp. | reverse complement strand
CGGTGTTTTGGTTGTTATTGTTATTGTTGTTGCTACTAACAATGCCAAGTACGCCATGCGATGGAGGAGTCACTATGTAGAACTTTAGTGGCTGGCCTTCAGGGTCGGAGCCGGAGAGGGTTATGGTCACCTGCGAGTTTTCGTTCACGCTGACTGATTGGTTGTTAGCCACCGGCGGCTGGTTGGCCGCAGTGTTGCGGTATATCGCAGTCAAAGTTGTCGCCTGAGTTATCGAAACTGTGCGCGTGGCGCTTGTCGATCCGTTATCCGCCCAGTGGTCAAAGACTATCTGACCATAGTTGCCCACGCCGACGCTGTACTGCTGGCCGGAGGCAAGTGTAAACTGCTTGGGAGTAAAGCCGCTATCCACTGTCCGACCATTTTGCGAAAGCACCGTCCACATGCCTGTCAGGGCCTGGCCGGACGCATATTGCGAGCTGATGGTCAGCTGCTGGTTGGATGAAGATGTATGCGTAAAAGCGGCAATCGCCGAGATTCCGCCTGCAGTTGCCTGAACGGTGTTTTGGCCGGGAGTCGATGAGGAAGGCACTGCAAAGGTGGCGGTAAAGGCGCCGGATGACGAAGTAGTGACTGAGGAGGGGCTTGTGGCGGCCGTGCCGCCGGCATAGGTCACGGATACTTGAGAGGTTGGCGGAAAGTTACTGCCCGTAACCGTGACTTGGGTGCCGACCGTGCCGCTTGCAGGGTTGAGCGTGATGGCGGCAGAGCGATATATGGCAGTCAAAGTTGTCGCCTGCGTTATTGAGACCGTCCTTGTAGGGTTTGTCGATCCGTTGTCCGCCCAGTGGTCAAATACGATTTGGCCGTAATTTGAAACGGCGACCGTATACTGCTGGCCGGATGAAAGGTTGAATTGCGCCGGGGAAAAGCCTGTCGCGACGGTCTGGCCATTTTGCGAAAGCACCGTCCACATGCCTGTCAGGGCCTGGCCGGACGCATATTGCGTGTTTATCGTCAGAGAGACCGGGGTCTGGGCCCAAGCGGAAGGCGCGTATGTCAGCAGCGAGAGAACAAGCACTGCGAGCATGGCAAGTGCTAGGCGCCCTTTCCTGCGGACGGCATTTTCTCCCATACACCTGCGTCTTTGGCACGAGCTAAAGAAAAGCGCGCTGCCCAAATTCCTACCCGTAAGGGGGAATATTGTTTATCCGGAAAGAAATAATGCAACATTCCCTTCATCCTGAAGTAGTACGTATGTACGTGTATGTGTGCGCGCGTGTATGCATGCATATGGCAGCGATGAGCCTTTTATCCCGCTGTTTGAGTCAAAAGTGTCGCCCGGAGTGGACATAGCAGTTATATCAAAAAAATTGCGGCATACCTCTGTTGAACGTGCGTCTACCTCTCCTTGCAGCTCTTGCTGCAGCGCTACTCCTGACCTCGTTTTCTGTGCTTGCATATTTTGGCGGAAGCAAGGCCCAGAATAACCCCGGAGCGGTAGTCGAAGAGGCAGAGGCAGTCAAGCTGCCGGCGGACCTGATAAACGTCTACAAGAACAGCGAGAAGTACTACGACAATCTGGATGGTGGGTACCTCTATGTGCATGATAACATCGTCGACACGAGACGGCACTGCGAGTTTTGCACCAGCATCGACTATCAGCCTGGCATCTCTACCGACAACCTTGACCTGTCATGGGCGGCCGACAAGAACTTTAACATCAATGGCGCTAAAAAAGTCACGTTCTACGTGATGGGCGATCAGGGGGGCGAGGTGGTCAAGTTCAAGGCGGCGGGCAAGAAAGTAGACAAGGTGTTGGCAGGCAAGAAGGTCAAGGACCTTGACTTTGGCATAGTTTCGCAGCCAGTCAAGCTGGACAAGGGATGGAAAAAGATGGAAATAGACCTTACAAAGGCCAACCTCAACGGAGTCACCAACCCGTTTGGCATAGGCATAGAGAAGGCAGACAACAAAGGCCCTGTAAGGATATTTGTCAAGGCGATGATACTTGACGATGACCCTGCCACCGATCCGCTGCCAGTCGAAAAGTCGAAGTAAAAGTCGATTTTAGTTCCTGAAAATAGAGAGTGGAGACAATTGCCCGACTGGCATTTCAGCCGTTTACGGGGTTGGGGCACCATTACCACTGCACAGCGATGGTGCAAGCCTGTTATGCTCGCTCTTTGCCGCTCATGATACCGGCATAGAACTTTCTCACGCTTGATTTTGTTTTTAGCATCCAAGCGCGGGCCTCTAGAAAGCCCTACCCTCTCGGTTTTTTATAGATAGGAGCGATAAATTAACTTTTGTCTCTTACAATTGATCCCAGTAGGGTTCGTCATCTACGTCTTGACACCGGCAGAAAGCGCAGGACCAGCGACCAACTTGATGTCACAGATACTCTAACAATCACACTAGCCCGGCAGAGACTTAGACTACTATTGGCTCTCTGTCATGCTCTGTCCAGTATTTTTCAGCCTCTTTGCCGAGAAGCTCTAATGGCTCCAAGTCGGGATCGCCTGGCGACACCTTGGCAAGTGCACGCCACACCTTTATGGCGACTTCGGCAAACGAGTCCATGAACATGGCGTTTAGCAGTGGATCGGACATGACTGCGCTGCTTATCTCCGTAAACTGCTGCTTGAGGAGCTCCCTGTCGCTCTCATAGCTGGCACCGGCCGGCGCGCCCGCAAAGGCCACCTCGTAGACGTGCTCCTGCGCAGCCTTGCTCTTTTCATCTCCCAGCATCGAAAAAACCCTGTGTGCTTCCTTCATGACGGCTGTCTGCTGCTGGAGCGAAGCGCTCTGCGGGCTTGGAGGACTGGGCGGCTCGTGGTTCTCAGCAACCTTTTGCGCCCATCGCCGCCTGTACGCCAGAAATGCCCCGGCAGCACCTGCGCTGGCAACTACGCCGGAGAGCAGCCAAATGGTCGGAAATGATGCCCGGGAGTTTTGGTTGTTCCCGCCGCCAGGCGCGGCCTGCGTCTCGTGTGCCGCAGGCCCAGGCGAGATCACCGGCGCAATAGAAGCATCAGGTGTGGCCGAGTCCTGAATAGCAATTGCGTCTATGACATTTATCAGGCTGCTGCTTGGGGCCTGCGGCTCCTCTGTAGCTGGAGGATTTTCTTCTGGCCGCAGTGCGTCCTGCGGTGGTGAGGGTGGCGAAGATGGTAGAGGTGCAGCGTTTATCGTCAGAAACGCTGTTGCGACATTGCTGTCTGCCGTACCGTCATTTGTCTTGAACGAGAAGGCGTCCGTGCCTGTCTGTCCCTCGCCGGGGGTGTAGACTACAGTAGCTGTCACAGGTCCAGTTGAGGTGATCTGGCCAAGTGTGCCCTTCTCCGGTCCTCTGACCAAGGAAAAGGTCAATGGGTTGCCGTCAACATCGGTACCCTGCAGCACAAGTGTGACTGCAGAGCCCTGCTCTAGCGACTGCTGCACGTCAGAGACTACCGGCGCATCGTTGGCAGGCGATATCGAAATTGTCGCCTGCACGGCAGGACTTTCATAAACGCCATCTGTGGCCTTGAAAGTAAAGCTGTCGGTGCCGCTGTAATTTGGATTTGGATAATAAGTAACGGCCGCAGACATGGGGTTTGTCTGTGTGACTGCGTCAAGCCGGCCGTGTAAAGGAGAGCTTGCGATGGTAAAGACCACCGAGTCAGAATCGACATCACTTGCCGAAAGGCTCAGCGTCACCGAGGAATCTTCGGCGACGGTGGCAGTCGCGCCGGCGGCAGTCGGCGGGTCGTCGATTGCGATCACCGATATGTTGACGGTCGAAACGTTGCTGTCGCCCCTGCCGTCATTTGCCTTAAACGTAAAGCTGTCGGTGCCGGAATAGTTGTCCTGCGAATCGTATGCCAGGTTTGGCGCACTGCCCGTCAACACGCCGTGCGATGGTCCGGAGACTATGGAAAACGTCAGAGGATCCCCGTCGGGATCAGAGCCGGCGAGCGCAATGCTTGTTATCTCGTCTTCGTTGACGCTGACGCTCTGATCAGCTGTGACCGGCAGGTCATTGGTCGCGCTGATCGTCACAGAGACCGTAGCCGTGTTGCTCTCTGCCGCGCCATCTGTGGCCTTGAAGGTAAAGCTGTCGGTGCCGGAAAAGTTTGCGTTTGGTGTGTAGGTTACCGCCCCTGCTGCAGACATGCTCCCGGCAAGCACGCCGTTGTGCGGGCTTTCAACTATTGCAAAGGTAAGCGGGTCGCCGTTGTCGTCAGAGGCCGCAAGCATGATGTCTGTCCCACCGTCCTCATCGGCCGTGACCTGCATGTCTGAGGCGACAGGTGGTGCATTTTGGACGGCAAATGTCGCAGAGGCTGACTCAACCCCATTTGTGGCCGTCACCATTGCGTCGCCGTGGCGCGTCTTGGGCACGTTGAAATGCTCGTGAAAGTCTCCAGATACTTTTGGGGTTGCTGTGGCCACTGATTCTCCGGCAAAGCTCAGCTGCACTTCAAGGAATGGCGTAAAACCAGAGCCTTCCACGTCGATCCTATCACTGACCTCTCCGCTGCTAGCCGACAGCGTAATTGTCGGCGCCGCAAGTGCTGCCGGAACGTCAAGGTTTGCAAGCACGATCACGGCTGCCAAGGTTGAAAGAAGTAATAATAATTCGATGGAAAACACGATAATTGTCAGGGAAAAATCCCAAAAAATCGGATTAAAGACTTGTGACTAGAATGGCGCTAAAAATTGCCGCATTTAACCAATCAAATGAGAGCTAGCTAGCCCTCTTGCCGCTTTAGCCTGTCAAGCTCTTGCTGTGACTCTGGCCCTCTCGTATTCGCCACGGGCTTTCTCAAATGACCTTGCAAGCTCGGGCACCTTTTTGACCCCAAAGAACAGGACTGCGATGACGGCTATCAGCAACACCCACTCCATCCCAGAAGGAATCAATGCCATATATGCGTCATCTCGCGGATCGCACGATATTAGCTTTGGGAGATGTTTTGGCGCAAAATCCGAGCAGCGCGGCCATTTCCGGCGCCTGCTCTGAGGCGGTCAGTCACGCAGGTTGCGCCAGGCCCTTTACTCTAGGCGCAAGCATTGACGCCAGCGACTCTTCAAGGGACGCCTGTGGTGCGTAGCCAAGTGCCTTTTTTGCAGCCGATATGTCCACTTGCGCGTACCGGACATCGCCCAAGAGGGCCTCCCTGTGCTGCGGCTCAAGGTCAAGGCCAAATATCCTGATCATGGTCCTTGCAAGCTCGTTTATTGTAACTGACCGGCCGGTGGCGATGTTGAACCTGCCGGACAGCCCCTTTTTGTCTCCAGCCTCCACCGCAAGCATTACCGCGTTTGCGACGTCCTCGACAAACACAAAATCACGGGTCTGCAGACCGTCGCCGTTTATGATAGGCGCAAGCCCCTTTGAAAGCCGGTCGGCAAACACGGTTATCACACCGGCATACGCAGCCGACTGCCCTTCGCCATAGACGTTGAAAAAGCGCAACGACGTGCAGTTTGGTATCTTGCCGCAGTTGCGGTACGACGCGGCGAGGACCTCGCCGGCGACCTTGCTTGCGCCATAGGGCGACAGCGGGTCAAGCACATGTTCCTCTACTATCGGGAATTGCTTTGGCTCGCCGTATGCAGCGCCTGTAGAGGCAAACACATAGTTCTGGATCCCGTGCTCGCTGCATGCACGGAGCACGTTTGCGGTGCCGTTGATGTTCACGTCGATAGTGCTTGCAGGATCCCTGACCGAGTCTGCGACGCTTATCAGCGCTGCAAGGTGCACGCACGAGCGTGCATTTTCTTTTGCAAAGATCCTGTCCATTACGTCATAATCCCGGATGTCCGCCCTGTAGTACGTGACTCCGTTTTTGACGTATGGGCTGTCGCCTGACTTGCCGTCCGTGTCGGCCAGTCTGTCGATGACTGTAACTTTGTAATTTTCCCTGCTCAACTTTTTCACCAGGTGGCGGCCGATAAAGCCGGAACCGCCGGTCACGATTATGTTATGCATACGAAGAGAAGGCCGCTGGTTTTTGGTGATAAGCCTTGATGCCACTACAAGGGCAATTTGCCAACTGCACAGCTGCATTAACTGGCACAAAGTGGCAGAAAAATCCATTTAATCGGACAGAGAAGAGTCGCGTTGCCATAACAGCAAATGAAAAAAAGATAATGGCATACCCATGCATGCGCGCACGTACACAAGGGCGCCGGGCGTTTCAGCTTTCTACAATGTGCTCGTAAAACGAGGTGTTGCGACCTATCAACTCTATGGACTCTGACCACGAGACGTTTTTCACGCCTTCAATGGACTTGACGCGCTCCATGATGTCGCACAGTTCCTTGTTGGTCCGGAAAATGATCTCTATCTGCAGGTCAGCCGAGTTTTCTCCCATGCAGCGCTTGGCCGAGATCACCTCCTTGTCCCACGACATTATCTCCTCTCCTATCTGTCGAGCAGACGCGCTTGCAATCGTAACGAATAGAGTTGCGTTGCGCCACCCAAACTTTTCAAGCTTCAGGTGATACATGGTCTCTATCAGGTTTGCTTCGAGCCTCTTCCTGCGCCTCTGCACAGTGCTTAGAGGTATGCCAAGGTCGCGGGAGAGCGTGAGCGACGATACGTTACAGCTTGAAGCGATCAATGATTTCAGTATCTTTTTGTCGGCGTTTGAAAGTATCGGCGGCTCAAGGGCGACTTCGGTCTCGCTCTTGGGCGGCCTGCCGCGCCTTCCCTGGTAGAACTGGCTTGTCAGGTTCTTGAGCCCCGACAGCAATTCGCGCAGCACATTTTCAGGGAGTGACTCGATGCTGTCGGTGTTGATGCTCAGGCTCTCAAGCTCTGACAGGATCTCCTCCTTTGAGCTGGCCTGCGTGGCTGCTGCAGTCGTGGTAGCAGATTTTTTATCGCCGCCGTGCCAGTAGGAACTTCTGGTCGTGGGCTCTTCCAATTTATCGTAATTCAAGGAATCAAGTGTTGAGGCCATCTTGTTCAGTTCATGTCCGGCGACGATATAAAGCGACTGTATACACCTTCCAGAACAGTATACGATAATTGTGTTCTCTGTCAATATTATAATGGATTCGAAGTATCTAATCGAGAAAAGAATTCTTTCTCTATGCACGTTCCGGTAACTTTGTTGCACTCATAGAGGAATTTTCTAGAGGCTGACCCTAAATCTAATTAATATGACAGGCTACTAGAGACTGCAGGCATGCACCGTCTACTGGTGTCAGCATACAGCATGGCAGTAGTGGCGATGATGCTGCTGATTGGAGCGTATCCTCACCAATCTGTCTGGGCTTTCTCATATAATATATCAGATGCCGGTTCTTGTCTGGCGCTTTCTGCCTCTGCAAAAGCGAGGTGGGACCAGCAGTCGCTCAAGTGCACTATAGCAGGTACGCTGGCGCTTTCGTCGCAGGACATGCTCACCGTTGGGCAAGGCGTCATGCTCGTGATAGAGGACAGGGGCAAGGTGACCATCCAGGGAGGGGCCGTTAACAATGCCTTTGGCGCGACTATCTTGGTCAGAGGCAAGGTGATAAATGCCGGCACGATAACCAACATGGGCAACATCACTCTGCCAAGCGCCGGCTCGCTTGCCAACCAGGGAGTGTTCGTAAACTCGTCACATGGGCTGCTAAAGAGCTCCGGCAGGATCACAAACACCGGAACGCTTGTAAATCATGCAAACGCCACCATACTAAGCTCTGGCAAGTTCACCAACAGGGCAGAGGTAGACAACGCAGGCTACATCGACAACAGGGGCACGATGTTCATGCTTGAAAATTCCACTCTTGCCGGCTCGGCAGGATCGGTGGCGAGAAACACGGGAAACGTAATGATCTATTGTCAGGCGCGTGTGACCCAGGTCTTGTCCATCAGGTCCGCAATAGACAGGTGCGACGACCCACCGTATGCGGCTATGGGCTCTTGGTTGCCTGACGGCCCAGGCAGCGTCGGAACAGAGTTTACGTTCTATGCAAACGCCACCGATGATGTCCGGCTTGCATGGCTCGAATGGGACTTTGACGGCGACGGCGTAGGCGACTATGACATGCCACTTGTCTCCAAGGTTTCTACAAGGGTGAGCGCAAGCCATACATACGCAAGCGAGGGCCAATACCAGCCGCAGGTCAGGGCGATTGACAGCGCGGGGCAGATGTCGTCTTGGGCGAAAAATGCCATCCTCGACATCGCTCCTGCAAACTCTGTTCCCGTGGCGCACAACGCGACTTTGACAGTCGCCAATGACGCGATCTTGCATATTATGCCAAATGCTACGGATGCTGACGGCGACAAGCTAGAATATTATGTGCTGGTACAGCCTGCGCACGGCTCGCTGCTTGGAAGCGCGCCTGACCTTACGTACCAGGCCGATGAGGGATACACAGGACAGGACTCGTTTGGGTTTGTCGCAAGCGACGGCAAGGACGACAGCGAAATCGCCACCGTATCCGTAACAGTCACGTGGGAGGGGGACGGGCAGCCAGAGGCAGTCGAGCAGCAACTGGCGCAGGAAGAAGAAGGAGAAGATGAGGCTCCAAACACCAACCCCGTGGCGTACAGCCAGACAATAGAGGCAAGGGAGGACGCGCCGGCGTCGTTTAGACTGACTGCAAGCGATGCTGACGGCGACTGGCTGCAAATATCAATTGTTATTCTGGCAGCCAACCATTACCGTAGCACTTTATACACTTTGTCTTCAGGCCAATGCCGCCCTGCTTGATTGCATTTGCTGCAACCATGTATAGACCTACTCCAAAGCATTCAGGGCACTTTATTGCCATAGTTATCATATTGACCCTATTGCTTTTAACGCTTATCGAACGAATACCATGAATGTTATTCTTTCGCTTGCCGACCAGCTTTAGGCCTCTTTCTGCTATCGGGATTTCGACACTTCAAGAGGCAGTGCAAACTTCGCCATTTAGTCTGCATCTGTTGGCACTGTCTAAGGATATCCTCTTTCAAACTTGTTGTCAAGATCGACTCGAACGAAATTGATGTCAAGATAGATAGATGGAAATACTTCTTTGATGGCAACAGAGATCCACGAGACGAGTACATGAACAAACTCTGCCGATGACTAACGTAACAAAAAACTTGCGATACCTTAACAGGTTAGAAGCAACATTACCGAGTACGATATGACCCAAGTAGATCTCTATTGCGAGGAGTTAAAGACGCAGTCCATCCGGGATTTAGAGCTTGCCAAGAGACTCGTGGGTTTGAGAGTTAATGCCGAACATATCGCCTGGCTTTGCGAACAAAGCTACGAGAAGATATTGAAGCACGTTTTTGCGAGCTATCTCGCCAGCCGTGGCGTAAGAGTCGAAGTAATAGATGGGAAACTACGTCGAGCCGCTCTTGCAGGCCAGCAATGGAGGATTAGCACGTTGGACATTGCACGCGATGTATCTAGAGCATTTTTTGATATCCTGTTGAGAAGAGACAGAATGAGAGAAAAGAATGAAAGACAGTCGCCATCCGCCAGGACGTTGCTTGCTCAGCCGACAGACTTGTGGCAGAATCTTGAAACCTCTATGGAGAAAGTGATTGACCAGACTTCAAACACCATAGAGTCTAGTCTTCTTTTGAGCCTGACTATTCAAAACTGCACTAAGGAAAATTTTTTGAATTCAGCTTCCTCATGGGCTTTGGCGGCACCGTATTTTCAACCTTCACCTTCCACAGAATCAAAGGAAAAGGACCCCTTATCGTTTCTCGAGTCCTTCTTAAGAAATAACATGGAGGGCATTCGAGCCAACTTTTCGATTCAAGGGTTTGATGAAGCGACAAAACTGATGACTCGCCTAACAAAGACATACTATGCTTTTGTTCTGCGAGCAATTATGATGGCATATTGGCTATTGCCTCTTTCAGAGACTTCCCGCTATCCAATGCCTGAGTATCACTCTGAGAATCTAAAGAAGTTCCGAGAATTTGAATCTCAGCTGATTGATTTCTATGCTGTCGTGGCTATAGAACTTGAAAGACTAATAGAGTCAAGTGCTTACTTTAATGAGGCGATGGCAGACCTCAGAAAATTTATGGAAAAGGCCTAGAAACGAAGGGCGCCTCATTTCCAAAATGTGAAAGCGGTGCGGATTTGTTGTTTTTCAAAGATCAAGACAGACGGTCAACAACCACCTCCAAATCTGGTAGAGACGAAAGTCCTAATTGTTTGGAGCTTGATACCTTAGATAGTGTTTGACCACGGAAGAGTGCAGACATTGGGCATGTACTGTGCCGGGTAACAAATGCGTAGGATGCGGAACTGTAATTTGTCCGCAGTGCCTAAAGGAGCCAAGTTTTTGCAAATGTGAAAACAAACATGAATGTTGCAAGTGTTGAATCGAAGAATAGGTAGTTAGGCGATTCTTGTCATCAAAATTGGTATGTTTTTGAGCATGAATGTACACAAATTCTTTTGAACCTCTATGTCTATAAAAATAGTCTCTCCTCCTCCTTTCCGAGCACAAAACCTGACGTTTTAGTCGGTACTGCATTCAGGCATGTTTAATAGGCCGGCGACGCCTAGATAATCATGTTAGATACTTTTCTGACTAAAGTTGAAGGAAGAATTAACTATGCGTGTGATGAATTGAAACTGACACCTTTTGTCAGGACGAAATGCATAGAGATGTCAAAAAAGAAAGCGACTGAACAAGATGAAAAGATTCTAGACGCAAACGGCGTTGCCTGTGCAATTGTATCGATAGTACATGAAGACGCTAGGCGGAATGGAAGGGTGAGCAAGCACTTGCCAAATAAGATGATAGGTAAGGCGTTAGGGATGGACAGTGGGACCGTAGTTCACAACATACACTTGTTCAACTCTGGAAAACACTAGACAAAACGAGATTCTTTGTGTTCACATTTGAGCCGCTTTTTGTTATAACGGCCAACAGTACACACGCATGTTCTTAAATGTAGGAATAGGTATGATCACACGCTCTATCATACCACGTCTTCGTCTTTACTTCTAGAAGACTGAAAAGCAGTCCAACATCCTGCCGCGTCATTCCTTCCGTTATGCCTACAAAGTTTGCAAAAGACTGCCTAAAAAGGCGGCACAAGTTTGTGCGTAAATGAAGTGGGATTGTCTTTTATTCCCGTCGCATTAGCCTGTTGCCATCTGATTCACCCAGCTACTTCCATTTCCAGATCTTTAAGACAAAGTTTCCTGCCTCGTTGACGATCGAAGGCTCCCATTGATCATTTTCTTGAATGCAAAGGGGATCACATTACGAACAGCCTCTTTTACCGCAAAACCAACATTGCAGGAAAATGTGTTGCATACGGTATCACATTCGAACAGAATCTCTCGCGCTTCCTCCGGATTAACGTCCGGATGCTTCCAAACTAAATGGCCATCGTCCCAGTGGTTCCAATCCCAATCGATAATCCGTTCTTCGTATCTCTGAAAAAGCGGAGTAGGCGCGAAAGGAGTAAAAATTACCGGAAGCACCGCAGGAATCTCCAAGCTTCCCAGCTTCGCAATATCCGCTCGCATGGACTGCTTTGTATCTAGTTCATGGCAAAACATGTAGGTGCCAAGTACAAAACAGCTATTGTCCTTCATTTCCTTTATCACCTTAATGTTCGTGCTTGTAAGTCGCCCCCTTCGATAGTCTACTAACGTCTTGTCGCGCAGAGATTCCATGCCCATAAGGCATCCTAGGAATCCCTTGTCACGCAACTTTGACACGATACCATCAAGCTCGCTGGAGCTTGTAAGGCAGAACCACATCAAACCTCTTTCATTCAGCAGCTCTATCACCTTCCAAGAATGCAGAGGGTTTTGAAGGAATGTTTCGTCATAGATTACTACAGCATGAACTTTTTCCTTGGCATAAACGTCGAGAACCCGCTCTATTTCGCCCAGCTCCATGGCCAAAAGTTCAGGAATGACCGCTGGCGTCGGGCAGTATTCGCATTTGTATTTGCAGCCCCGTATGGAGTAAAGGTATCCCACTTTTGCTCTGAACTTGAAGAAATGGGCTTCACCTATCAGGATGGGATGCCTTAATCCACCCTTCAGCCTATCTCCGATTACTGGAAGAAGCTGCTCTCCATACCCGCTAAAGGATCTGTCAAAATAGGCTTTGACACCAGGGGTGTCTATTCCCCAGCCACCTCCCCAAACTTCCTTTACACCATGTGCACGCGCGATTTGTGACATCTTTTTTGCCTCCTCCGCTTGCGAAGTAAGGAAGCTGATTCCCACTACGTCAAAGCAGCCATCAAGTGCCTTCTCGAATTCCGGGATCGTTGGATACTCCAACACCTCGATCCCGCTGAAATTCTCTGCAATGAACCTTATGCCCATTGCAGGCGTAAAGGCGTTAAGCCATCTGTGCTTTCCACGTTTGTCAATTTTGCTAATAAAATTCGGAGTTTCCGGGCTTGACCTAGGAGCCACCAATAGAATCCTCCATTGACGAGGAATCGGCTCAAAATGACCTTCCTTTTTTCGCGTGCGAGGATCTAGGAGCTGCAATAATAACCAAGGGCTGTTCAATCACTTAAGGCTTCAGAGCATAAGCTAGTCAACAGAACTACCTCTGGCTTTTTTGCGAAAATAGCCACTGCTAATTCCTGATTACTTAGGTTATGAGTAGAGCCCTTTACATGTCTTCAAAAAGAGGCGCAAGCCTGAGAACAAAAAGGAGGATCATATTGTTATTCTGCATCTACGTGACTCGAGGCAGATGTCCCTTCCTTCATCTTCAGCACCCTTCTAAGACGGCGTACTAATTCATCCAATTCTAAATCTGATAGACTGGCTCGTTTGAGCTCAGACACGCTTACCCCCATGGCCGATAACTCGTCATAGTGGTTTTGCAAGGGAATACCTAGTGTTTAGTCAAGTGTCGAGTATATGTGCAGGATGGAGCACTATTATGCAATATGGCGGATCACTTTCTCATTGTGGCAACATATGCAATATATCTCATGAATTTTCAAGTCTTTTTTCTAAAAATGTTTGCGCTTCTCCTGGCGAAATTCAGCTAAGCTATTCGACAGCAGGCTAACATTCTTTAGAGATGTATTATAATCCTTAATGATTCTTGCAAGTTATGTGCCGTCCGAAAACCGATGCTGGGCCAGTAGGACACACATTTTCAAAGATAAGCTGCGGTTAATGTACTTAGTAGGTGTTACTTTATGGTTGAATTTGAAAAGCTCTTGCAACATAAATCCGAGCGAGAATGCCAGGTACCCTCTATTGCGATCGAAAAGGTGAATCCCTTACTAAGCGACATCATACGGGCCTTTCGTATGAAAAAAAGCAATCATTTCGGATAGAAGCATCGGCAGCACATAGCTGCCGGTTGTATCCATGTTTAGGCCGGCGTCGTTGGAGCATTCAGCTTGTCTTGCACATCTTTAGGCAAAGCCTCGAACTTTGAATTTGCTAATGTTGCAAGGCGGCTTTCTTCTACCTTTGCTGTCCGCAGTAGGGTTGTTCTTGTGTCCGCGTTAGCATCGTTGTATTTTGTTGCAGCTTGTGTTTGTGACATGCATTGAACATGCTAGCAATACACTTAACCCTTCCTCAGTCAAATAACAATGGATGCAGTATCAGGCTGGTTTTGTCGCATAACTGTTTGCTATCGCAGAGCCGAACACAACCATAAAGCACAAAGGCCTTGAAGGTAGGATTGGCATGATCTCCCGTGGAGAGGTAGGGCTGATAGTTGCAGGCGTTGGAATATCTTCAGGAGTGCTGACGGCCGACGTTTACACATCCGTCATTATTATGGTTGCTGCCTCTACAATCATCACTCCACTGTGGTTAAAGGCTGCATACAAGAAGGATCCGCCTGAGACGAGTCCATCCAATGCTGCCACGGCCCCATGACTAAATCTTGTGAAGCTATGTCCAAAGGACAAATTTGTTAGCGCCATAAACAAATGTCGATTATTCAAAGAATTTGCAAATATCATCATCACACGCAAAAAAAGTATGAAACTAGAATTCTTGCCCTAGTTATAGCGCACCCTCTACTAGAGCTCAGCATTCAGAACGCAGGCATCGCAGTATTTCTTGGCGACAATAGTATCTTGAAGTTCAAATAACCCTTCTTGAGTAGCAACCCCAAAACATATGCAACAGAATGGGGTTGTTTTAGTACGATCTTGCCTTAACAGTCTCACATCCATTAGCTTAGTCAACTGTCCAGGTATGGAGACTGATTATATAAAGACAGACCGGCCTACATGTCCAGAGGTTTGGTCTGTGTAGCCCTGACCGAATGCCGGCATGATGGCATAATCCGGATCGCCATTATCTATGCCATACCATAGAATGGCAGTCATTACCAAATATTACCAAGCCTTATATGCAATGCAGGGGTAAAGTGTACTGTGTCAGAAAAGAAACCAACGAAAGAAGAACCTGCAAGAGTTGCAGAGGTCAATGACGTCATAAGAGATAATACTCTCCGCACAGTTGACGAAATCGCGAAAGTTCAACCACAAATCGCCCAATCTGCATCCAATCTACAACTGGAGACAATTGAGGCATCCAAGAATGTAATCAAGACAGCATTCGATATTCAGAAGCAGGTTGCTTCAGACCTGAATGTTTCTGTGCCTTCACAGGTTTCTGAGCAAGTAGTAAAGCAATCGCAAGAACTAACAAACAACTTTGCTTCAGTCATAGGAGTATATAACCAGCTTGTCATAAACGCACTCAACATGGCCCGAGAGAATGCAAGGGTATATGAGAGATCAGTTAATGCCGCAACAGAATATAACACCAATATCTTGCATGCTTGGACCTCATTCTGGGCTACGCAGCTGCAACAACCGTTTATCCGGGCATAGCCCCCTAATTTTTTTGTTAAAAAAATCGTAGCTGGGCGGGCAACAATACTAACTACACGATTAACCTATTCCAGTCTTACTCTCGGTTGAGGGCAACGCAGAATAAGATCTGGAGCCCGAAAATTTGTATGTTCTAGGCCATACGAATCGTGATGGCTATCAGCGCCACGAGTATAAGCTTAGACCGTCATGAGGACGTCATTAGTTCTTTTGCAACAAATTACCACTGCAGGCAGGTCGTTGCTAGGCAGGTTACTGAGTCATCAAGACTCAAATTTGCAGAGCAACAATTCTTTAACGATTGACGGACTTGGCAGTAGTCGTGAAGTATTCCTATCGGAATCTAACATATCTTGCGCATGTAGTGAACCATAAACCAATTTGCATTCATTCATGGTCTATGGATCCCACAAATGCCGGCAAGCAAGAGGGAATGATCTAAAGGATCCTTGACATCATACGCTTGATTGCAAAAGAACATCTCTCATTTGTTTCATTTCACACGAGCAACTGAAATCATTACGACAGACATTGCATGTCCCTGTCCGCTGATTGCACTTCGGACAGTTTCGAACGTTACGTGGTTCTGTGCCACACTTCATGCAAATGAATGGCATTTAGAAGACAATCCTCTCGCGGTGGTCGGCGAAAGGTATGCCATCACCACATTACCACTGAAACAATACCGGTTTCGGCCTGGTAAAGTGACTCTCCACCTCAACTAATCTTTGCATCGACCCGCTGCCTTTCCTGAGCTCTGAAAAAGATGAGCCATTGCGAACTTCGTGGAACATGGCATGAACCTGTTCCAAGGTTGCACCATGTTTGATGTCGTAGTCTATCTGTTTACAAATATTTGTAAGCTTCCCGTACTTTTTGTGGTTCCTCTTCTCCCACGCTGACGCATTCTCTGACAAACCCTTGACGTATTTCACAACCGTCTTTTGCATATGCTCAACATGCCATTCCATCATCGGAAAACTATTTTGCATTAAAAATTCTCTATTATATTATATGTCACTCCTGCTTATAAGGCAGTGGATAGTAATCAGAGCCATAGAAATTTTGTCAAGATTGCATTATACGACAGCAGTTTAAACAACAATCATCGCATTCAGATAGTAATTGCTGATTCTCCGAGGATATTTGTGTTAATGATGTGGATTTTAACTGCAAGTCTGTGGTTTACCTGAATCGTAAACCGTCTGCTTAAACAGTTTAATACTATTCTCCTCAAATGTAAGCATGATTCTTGCATTAATGCCTGTTAGTCGTAATCTTCGATCTAATGAAACAATCATTGAGAAACCAGACATGATTCGATGTGTTGCCGGCCAGTACATAACAGAAGTGGCTTTTTTATTCATTGCCTCAGAGTATTGAGAGAAAATTTGCGCAGTGAAAAAAAGGGAAAATGAAATGGACAATGAAATCAATTGAAGTAGTCGTTGTAACATATCCGGACAACTTTACCTCGCAAGAAGCAAAAGGCTTGGCAGAATCAATGACTGGCTGGCGCGTCGTAAAGATCTTTACCCAAAAGTACCTTAATCATTCTGAATACTGAATGGGATCCGGAAAAGCTGAAGAGATCAAAGAATTTCTTAAAAAAGAAGCCTCCAATGTTAAGAACATAATCATAGACGAACATCTGACTTCAAAACAGATATTCAATTTAGAGAAACTATTAGGCGTCAAGGTAATTGACAGAGAGCGGCTGATACTTGACATCTTTTACTCAAGGGCGACAACTAATGAAGCAAAGCTGCAAATCCAATTAGCCGAGATAAGGTACGATATGCCTCGCGTAAGGGAGATTGCAAAAATGACTTCTGGCAACGAGCGACCGGGCAAGGGCGGAAGTGGAGAATACACGGTAGATGTAAAATTCCGAGACCTGAAGAGACGGATGGGTTTTATCAAAGACAAACTGAAAGAATCAAAAAATAAGAGAGATTTGTATCATCAACAGCGACTAAAAACGGGAATACCTGTTGTATCGCTTGTTGGATACACTAGCTCAGGCAAGACTACTCTTTTCAACCTGCTCACTGCAGAACATAAAGAAACAGCATCTAGCTTGTTCACGACACTTTCAACAACTACGAGGTCTGTCGGAATAGATGAAAAAACATCTGTATTACTTACAGACACTGTTGGCTTTATCAGCAGGCTTCCTACGTATATGGTAGACGCATTCAAGTCGACGCTGGAAGAGTCCCTTTCTGCTGACCTGATTTTAATGCTAATTGATTCGTCTGAAGACCTGCAGCAAGAAATCAAAATAAAATATTACAGTTGCTGGGGCGTCCTAAAGGAGCTAAAAGTTGACCCCGCCAAGGTTCTCGTTGTCCTCGCTAAATATGACGGGGCAGATGATCAGAAAATATCTGAAATCGCACAGGGCCTAGAACTGAAGGATCCAATTGTTATATCGTCAAAAACGGGGTACGGTATGCACAAATTGAAAAACGCCATAAAGCAATATCTTGAATAAAGAAAAGATGGTCGGAGAAGCGGTAGCAATAGTGATAATCAAGCCAGATTCGTTATTCTCTGGCTTCGACCTATTCTGCTTATTGTCGATGAACTCATTTGGCTTTGTCGGGTAGGCATTGACGATTATTACTTCCAATTCAAAAATGTGTTTACTTGCATGGCATCGTGCTATTCTACTGCCCAATCATGTGATCTTTCTTGCGTAACCGTAAATATCGGAACAAATTCGCAGACAGACATAACTAGCAAAGTGGATATTCGTTGTCTATTTTACTGGTACAAAGCATGTAGACAGACAGATCGACAAATTGTAGACAGTTGCTGTTCGCATGTCTGTCCGCGTTCAGATCTTTCCTTTCTTTTCCGTCACGTAGTACTACAAACAACAATCATAACACAATGCGCGTACTACATCGTTGAAAAAGTAGGTGTCAGGGACGTTTTTGCCCTGTTAGGTATGATTCAAAATATTTTGCCATCCTGTGTCAATAACTTGAAGACTTGTAAGATCGTAAGGCGAAACAACAGGAAGAAATGACGAGGTGGAACGTCTAATACAAGACGTTCCACCACTTCCTCTTAGAATGGTTGACAAGTCCACCACCGGACCTATTCTTTGCTATGCCTTAGTCATAAAAGAAGGGACGACTTGTTCTTGAATTCATTTCTCTTGCATCTTCCATGCCAACTCATTTTTGTAAGCCTGGGTAAACAGCTTTTTCATGTCATCGATGGTAGGTCTGTTTGCCAGTTCTTTTCTCAGTGCTTCAAGCTCTAGGTCCTTTGAAGTCAAGGATTGCTGTATAGCATCAAGCCTTGGACTGTCCTTCATCTCTTCCTTTAGCAGAGCTATCTCTTTTGCTAATCTTGCTGACTGGTCTACTGTAAGGCTGTCTATAGCCTTGGCATAGTCTTCTGCCAGCTCTTTCTCAATAGGCCTGTAGTACGAGTCGCTGATGCCGGTCGTGTGGCCCATCAATATCTCTGTTACTATGGGCTTTGTTCCTGCATTTTCGCATTTTGTCTTGAACCATTTGCGAAAGCTGTGCACGCTAAATTCATGGCGGCATCTGGCCTTCCTCTAACCTTGGACCTTGAAAATGGATATTTCAGCCATGTCATGTACTACATAGAAAATTGAAAACGTTATGTACTACAGGAACGTACCACATCGCGGTCAATAATGACAAAACAACCACTTCAAACCCAATCCGTAAAAGTGGTTGAGTCCGCGAACTGGCAGGTTTCAAATCCCGCCCAGTCCATTACTTGTGTAGCTTTCTTGCCAACGCAATCTTGGGTAGGATTCTACGCAGGTTATATTATCTGTCAAACTGACTCCATGTGCAGCCAGGATCCCTTTGGTGCCAAACGCAAAGAAAACCAAATGTTTAACTGCTAGAACCGGCGGCGAGGAAGCAGAAAATGCAATGGAATTCTTTAAAAAGCAGACTACAAAACAGATGCCAAATCTTGTCTCTGATTTGATTGGAAAAGGACCGAAAAGCTAAATGGTTTTTTTTGACAATGAGACCTTTTCTTAATGCTGCGCATCTTCAGTGGAGAAGCCCGACGCCTGCCGGCGGCAGTCCTGATCACCTAGCAGGGCGGACAGGCTCCTCCCTTAGTTCAAGCAATAGTTACTACACTTGGCAGGCAGGCGTCGCAATACCTTTCCTTGACATAAGTACTTTCCCGTTCAAAAATAACCTGTGCTGTGGCATCGTTTTCAAAACATTTTTCGCATGTAGGTTCGGAGCCAATTCTTGCGTTTACAACGGGCCATATCTCTACAGGTTTGTTGTTTCTAGTTAGTGTTGACATCGCCATATTCTCTTACCGATTATTATTATGCTTCAGGGACACATTGCAATCAGACAGCTATATTTCGTGCAAAATAGTGCAAGGGTCTGTAATTAAGCGCAGGATGGGCTTGATGAGCTGGAGAGAAGCGATGCTCGTCGGCGTAGAGATCAGAGGACGGGCAAACGCCCATCTCGCTGCATCTCGGCGATGCAAAATCCTGTCTCTGCATAATAATATGCGTGCCGTCAGAATGCGCCCACTGTCTGCAGCATCCGCTCCTTTCGTGATGCTACATAGCTTGCCGGCATCGCCGGCTCTGCCTGTATTGCATCGTCTTTCAAGAATTCTTTTAGTTTCTGGAATACTGCCAGGTACTCCCGTCCTCTTTCCGTCGCCCTCCATTCGCCCTCTTCCTTTACTATCCAACCCTTGTTGGACAGATAAGCAAGGTACGATCTTAGCTGATCGTAACTCAGGTTCGCCTTGTACATTATAGTTGTAGGCTTGCACGAACAGCATGTCAGTTCCAGTATGTCTGCGGTAATTTCAACCCGGGATCTGTTGTTCCTCATTTTCCCTCAAGCCCTCATGGCTACGGGTGATTATAAAAAACACGCATAGGGTGATGGCACTGTAATAATTTTATAAATAATGCATCTATTCCCAAAAAAGAGGGATTTTCTGCCCCTATGGGCCCGGCCTCATGTACTGCCCGGGGTTTTTGACAGGCATCCTCGGGGTCACTTCTGCGCCGTTGAACCCCTGCACCTCTTCCTTTGCTATCATGTACCGCGATAGGAAGCTTAAGTCTTTACGTGGATCGAGTTTGACAATACTGCGACAATGGTGCCGACCGGCTCGCCGTCTGCGGCCCTTAAGTTTTGTGGGCAACGCTGTTCAAGTTTATCACTGCCGGCCTCCTTTCCAAAACGTTGATCCTCATCTCTATTTAGGCCGGCGCGCCTGCTGCCGTCTTGTAGCGGGAATAATATTCCTTGTATGGCGGCGGGGCATCGCGGATAAACATGCCTTTTTAGGCATCTGAGATGTCAAAGTAGAACGTGCGGTCTTTGTAGCCCTTTGCCAAGTAGAACCTGTCATTGTTTGTTTTGCCCTCTTGGGTCCTGATGTAGTGGCGGCCAATCTGCTGCACCTACCCTCCGCGGTCTGCGTCCTCCTTGCCCTTCAACTCGTCTTTGGATACAAAGCTGGTTGTGTCTGTTGTTATTGCCATGCCACAGCTCGGTCTCTATAATTTTTTTACGACGTACGACGGCCAACAATGGCGCGCACGGCTCTTCCAAGGTAACAATGTTCCACGCGGCATAATAGCGCGTCCTGCCCAGCTGTTGTGTATGCAAGGAGGCAAAGAGACGGCGTGACAGTGGCGGCCATGCGGCTTGACAGGGGAGTCATACGCTGGTCAGTCATCTTGTACATCGCGCTATTGCTGCCTGTCAGCCTGCTGCACGAGTCGGGCCACGCCCTCGTGTGTTCTGCGTCTGGATTTGGCTACTCGCTGTGGCTTGACGGCAGAGGAGGCCACATACTTTGTGCAGGCGCGCCAAGCGATGCCGTCGTTTACGGAGCAATGGGTGGCGTCTTTGGGCTTGTAGGGAGTGGCGCCATGATCGCCCTGTGGATGGCAAGAAAGCATGCCGCAATCCTAGTCGTCGGGCTTGCCTATGCCGTCGACCAGGCTGCCAAGGCCGTCTTGGAGGGGCTGTTTGCGCCGGTCTATATCTCCGGCTCGATGGACCTCTATATCACGGCCCTGCAGCTGGCATCGTGGATAGGGTTCATGCTCTACTTTGCGCGCCGGCCCTCTAGGCCGGTAAGCATCAAGACGTGAGACACAATAACTACAGCAGCAAGTTTTTAAAATTTTAAAAACGACAATTTTGCATGACGCAAAGCGAGCAGGGAAAAGATCAGACAGGGCTTGACAACACCACGTACAACCTTATATCTGCGCTTGAAAAAGAGGCGGACTTTCTCTACACGACTGTCGGGACTTATATGGAAGACGCCCGCAAAGAGAACAGGCCGGAAGCAGAGGAGGTCTGGAAGGCTATAAAGGAAACGAAGAGAAAGAACGTGCAAATGCTTAGAGACGCGCTTGCAAACGAGGTCAAGCAGAACCGGATGACCTCGTGATTTAATAGCGCCTCTACACAACAGACACCGTTGAGCGACCAGGACGAATATCGCCGCCTTTTAGAGACGGTCTCGCAGCAGGGGCTAAAGCGGCTTGGCGTACAGGAGCTGGAGGCGCTCAGGGTGTTCCTCGAAGCAACAGACTATAGCGGCAACAAAAAAGCAGACAAATCCAAGAAAAAACTCCTCACTAAGATAAACGCCGAGATCTACAACAGGCACAACCCCCGGCGCCTGTTTTAGCATGGCTCAGAGTGCAAAATTGCATCATCTGCAGGTCAGCTCCGTCCAGACTCTTCATTGCCGACTTGTACGGGCACAAAGCGGTACTTGGGTCTTTCTGGAGAACTGCTTATTATTGGGCACATGTGGAATAATGGTGGCGTATATATGCCAAAAAAGACCATCTATGGCAGGTGCCCAAAATGCAAGGCCAAAGGAGACCTGGTAGTCATGTCGGGAGAGGCCGGCCGGGAAAAGTTCCGGTGCAACCAGTGCTACCACGTTTTTGGCATGAACGAACTCTAAGAGTCCATGATCTGGTACAGCGCCAGCGGGTTGTCGATTATTACGTGGCTGTGTGACCCAAGGATCGCCTTTACCGCCCGCTCGTCGTCCATTGCCTCTGCGTCATAGCAGCAGAGAAAAGTCATGTTCTTTTGTATTTGGGGCCCAAGCTCCTGCTCTGTCTGGACTATGGCATTGCCTTCGCCATTTCTAAAAAACCAGCTGGCGTCTTCACCTACTACCCTAGTAGGTTCGCTCGTCTCGTTTGCAGCATGTAGCCGCTCGATGTAATCAAACGTCCTTTTGACCCAGTCGCCCCTGTTGCGAAATACAAGCTCGGCGTAGGTTGAATTATAATTAAATGGCATCCTCGGGTGGTCGACTGACATCAGCCACTTGGGCGCCTTGCCAGAGGCCAGATGGTCTGACAGGACCCTGTCTCTGTGGCTTGCCCTGCTATAAAAGAACGCCACGTGCGAGCGACCGGGCATGTGGCGCACAAAGTCGGAAATCTTGGCTGCCTCTATCTCCTGCACCATTTCTTGCACGCCTTGGCGCGAATTCCTCGACGGCGTCTGCTCGGCAAGCGCCTGCTTGATCGCCTTTAGTATTATCTTGGAGCCATAGCCGGAAACAGACGCTATGGCCTTTTCGGCGGAAGCGTAGTTGGCCACAAGGTCGTCTGGCAGCTGGCGTGTAACTACCAGATGCGAAAGGAGGGCGGCAGAGCTGTTCTCTCCAAGTACAGAAAAGCCCTTCTGTATTGCGCCAAAGAGTATGTCGTTTGCATCAAACACCTTTCTGTGCGGCATGGCAGCCAGCAATTTTGATATCTCTTCTATTTTCAATTCAGCACCCCGCTCCTCCTGCTGCCCTTCTCCCGCACTATCGGGCTTGCCGTGGCGATCCCTTTCTCGCCTATTGTATAACTGATCGCCTTTCTGCGTATGGCGCAGCCACGCATCTTTACTACCTCCATGCTGCCTGCAAACTGATGCCCCTGCCCCTCCTCCTCATTGTCGTCCCCGTTGATGCGCTGCCGCAGGATTATGACGCCGTCGCAGACAAATTCGGCGGAAGGCTCGCCTGTGCCCAAGGCGCCAAAAGGCGCCTCTGCGACAAGCATTGCAGTTATGCCTGACTGGCGCATGGTCTTGGCAAGGACGTTATGAAGGATCCTGCGCATCTCGCCTTCGTCGCGCACAGAGTCAGAAATTGACGAAATGGAGTCAATGACCACCCTCTTGGGCCTGACAGCCTGCACTGCAGCCATGATGGCGTCAAGCACACTTGCGACTGCACCGGCAGTCCCTGTAAAGAATTCCAAAAATGCCAGGTTGTCGCCAAAGTCAAAGCCCATTCTGGCTGCGTTGGTCCGAAACGACTTTTCAGATTCGACAAGCGAGACGTATGCCACCTTCTCGCCCCTCATCGCCCCTTCATGCAAAAAATGACACGCAAACACCATCTTGCCTGCTCCCGGCCCGCCTCCAACTAGCAGGAGGCTTCCTTCCGGATACCCGCCGTCAAACGACGCGTCAAGTTCAACAACCCCCGTCGAGACCTTTCCGTCCAATTTTTCAGCATGGATTTACAATCTCGTTATATATCCGCAAGGACTACATTGCACGGCAATGAATACACCTAGATGCAATGTATGACGCAGGCAGGCCGTGCCCTTTTGGTTCATGTGCACCGCACTGCAATGTAAAAACCACACTGCATACAGAGTCCTTAATAACGCGCCGGCAGATTGCATGCCGTTGAATCCACAGGGGCGGCTTACGGCCACAAGCCGGGGCGCGGAGGGCGTGTCTAATGCTTGAACAAAAAGAAGTAGATGTTGACGATGACGACAACATCATCTATAGGTCGCTTTTGCAGTCGCTTTCCGTACTTGGCCCGACAAACGCTGGCGTTATCAAGAGGATGCTCCAAGAGCAGGGCGTAATACGTGATGGAGTAGTTGACACCGAAAGGCTGTGGGAGTCGCTTGAGTAGATATTTGGCGCTGCAAGCAGTTTGTTATGCGCAAGGGTCGAGCCGATCAGGCCATCCGCAAGATGACTTCTGCCCTGGTAGTGTTGCCAGTCGTTGCGATCTCGGCCTTGACCTTGGCGAGGTTCTCAAAGATCATCGCCATCAGCTCCTTTGTAAAGAGCGACCAGTTTTCACCCAGCTCGTGCTGTATTATGAACACGTGTTTACCTCCAGCCTCGATCCTGTGGTCCGAGTTTATGCCCGAGACCTTCATGTATTCTTGAAGGACGTTTAGGACCGTCCAGAGGTTGTAGCTCTGCTTCATCAAAAGCACCGAGTCCCTCATCACTGAAAATGCAATCCGCGCGGCTTCCTTTACAAGCTGGTCGCGGTAGCCCATCACCTCTGTCTCTTTTATGCCGTTCTTCTTGGCGAGGTCTATGGCGTTGTTTATCAAGTTTGCCAGCATCACCTTTGGCACCGGCATCATCCCTATCTTGGTCTCGTACCTGTCCCACTCTTTGTACCTGCGCAATACCTGGTTTACGAGCA
This sequence comes from Nitrososphaera sp., assembly GCA_039938615.1. Lineage (GTDB taxonomy): Archaea > Thermoproteota > Nitrososphaeria > Nitrososphaerales > Nitrososphaeraceae > Nitrososphaera. The sequence goes on along the minus strand of JBDUUM010000013.1, from coordinate 49,583 downwards.
CGTTTAGCGAAGTCTCGCGCTGGTCGGCGTCGCGCTGGAGCTCGTCTACTACAGACTGGTCCAGCCTAAAGGTGACGCTCTTTGTCCTACTTGGAGAGTCTTCAGAACCGGTCAATTGTACAGCAAGGTAGCGCAAGAATATATTGTTTCCCGAATCTGGATACTAGACATTTGGCGATGTAATGCACTGCAATGCTGGGTTTTTATTAACGCTAGTTCTGACCTGCAGCCATCCGCGACACCAAGGGCATTATTATGGCAGGCACAGCGACAAACAGGGATCTGGTACGGGAATATTTCAATCTCATCTCAAGCAGGGATCTTGACAGGTTGCTTGGCCTGTTTACCGACGATGCAGTCGTTTATGAACCGTTCAGCAGCGAGGAGGGCCTGCACGGGCGTGGCGAGATAGAGCCCTTCCTCAAGGTGGTCCTCATGGCAAACGCCGGCCTAGAAAGGGAAATAATATTTCCCCCTGATAAAGAAGGGGACGAGATAACGGTGCAGGTCCGCTTCCAAAAGGGCGGAGTTGTCAGGGGCAGCTTTACCTTTGCAACGGTCGACGCTCAGACGGAGCAAGGCACGGAAAAGAGGATCAAGATGCTAAAGATCCAGTTTTCAAGCTAGCCCTGAAAATACTGCAGCGCGTCAGAGATGCTTTGCACCTCTACCACCTTCATCCCGTACTTTTCCTCGGTCGCCGGCGACAGCGGCTTGCTCTCCTCTCTGCAGCTCCTGTAGACTATGGGGCCTTGTTGGTGCTCCTCGCAGGTCTGCGACTGGTAGACTGCCTCACCCTTTGGCACAAGCAGCACCTTTGCCCCGTACTGCCCTGCTGCAAGCGCCTTTTCGGGCACGCCTCCCACAGGGCCTATCGTGCCGTCCGGCTCAATCGTGCCGGTGATAAGCACACTTTTATCAAGCTCTTGCGAGCGAAGTTCTGACACCAAAAGCAGCGTCATGGCCGCACCGGCGCTTGGGCCGTCGACCGCCTGAAGCTCACTTTCCCTGTCGCCGCTTGTTATGGAGAATATGACGTCCTTGCTCGACAGGTCGGCTCCGGGCACCAAGTCCTGCGCCACCTTGACTGCAGTGCGGGCAGACGTCTGAAAGTCGACGCCCGCCGGTATCTCGGTGTTGACCAGCACCAGTCCCCTGCCGTCCTTGATGTCGACTGTAATGTTCATGACCAGCCCCTGATACTGCGCACGCTGGAAAAAGCCGTCGCTGACCAGCACCTGCCTTACTGCGACTGCCGTTATGGACTGGCTGGTGTTATCGGGGGTTATGGCAGCAACCGGCGCGGGAGCCGGCTTTTCAACAGGTTTTGATAACCGCTCCTGCAGGTCTGACACCTGTGACTGCAAGCCTGCCACGGCTCTGTCGCGCTCTCCTATCTGTGTGTAAAGGTAATAGTTCGCAAAAAGCGACGCTGTCAGCACGACTGCAAGGGCTATTGCGGCTTTCAACAAGCGTCATTAGCCAATCTTGTATATTATTGTAAGACCGACACCTTAACAAGACCCCTGTAAAATACGCGTCCTGTTGCAGCACGAAGAGCTGTGTAGTAGCGTACTGGCACTCGACCCGTCCATCCGCTTTGCGGCGCTTGTAGATCACCTGGGATCTCTCCTCACTACTGTTTACAGAAAGGGCCTGGTGCCCCTTGCCACCAAGGAAGAGACTTCCCGGTATGCCAGCCAGGCGATATACATGACAGGCGCGCTTGCCGGTGGTTTTAACACACGCGTCGGCAGGATGCAGTACGTCGTGGGCAAGTACGAGAACCTAGTGCGAGCCACGGTGCCAATCGTTTCGGCAGGCTACGACAAGTTTTACCTGATGCTCTCCTTTGACGTGGGGACAAACGTGATCGCAGTCATTGAAGACAAGATCCTCCCCTTTGTAGGGGAGAACGGCAAATCTATCTAGCTGGGTTTTTTAGGCATCGACGCCACTATCGACTGCAGCTCGCCTATCAACGACTCGACAGACTTCATTTCAGTCAGTGGCCTAATTGTCCTGTTGACCAGCGGCATCGACGGCAACAGGAACAGGATCTGCTGCAACTCCTCATTTGACGCGACATCAAGGACCATTATTCCACCTGGCGAGTCTGCAAACGCGTAGGCAAATTTCAGCTTGCCCTGCTCCTTCAGCTCCCCGTATGTTTCAAACGTCTGCTGCAGCATTTTCATCTGCGCTATTGCGACGCCCGGCTCGACAAACTCTAGCCTCACTGCATCAATCACAAGAAACAGCATATGGCGATATTTCGGCGTGCAGATGGATAAGAGTATCGGTGTCAATGTTATTATTATGGCAGAATGGTCTCATAACGCGCATGTCATCCACAGAATCTCTGCGCAATGATCATTTTCTAATTGAAAGGATGATGAGGGCTCTTAACACCACTGCCGATCTGCTCAAGGCCGGCAAGAGCATCCCTGCGCCGTTCCTCGAACAGGCTATCGACTTTACCCGCAATTTCACAAACGTCTGTCACCACGGCAAGGAAGAAGAGACGCTTTTCCCGACGCTGGAGAAGGGCGGCATGCCCCGTGAGGGCGGCCCGATAGCCAGGATGCTCTTTGAGCATGAAATAACAAAGCAGCTTGCCGACAAGATGGCTGCATCTGTGCAGTCATACATCAGGAGTGGAAATTCTGACCAGCTGGTGGCCGACATACGCGCTTACACAGACCACGTTTCGTCGCACCTGACAAAAGAAAACTTTAGGTTATTTGCGATGGCGGACATGATGCTGCAGGGCAAGGCGGCGCAGATCGGAAAAGAGCTTGCCGCGACGGAGGATGCCAAGCTCAAGGTCCTTGGCAAGAGCCGCGACCACTATGAGCAGCTGGTCAGCGCGTACGACGCGGAAATGAAAAAGCATGGCTAGCAGGGAGCAGCAGGAAATCGCAAAGGCCCTCGCAGAATTGCACGCGCATTACTTGAAGGCAAACGAGTACGACGAAGGCGACCCTATATTTTACCGGATAAACTATCGTCTTGCAGATATTTTTGCACTGACCAAAGAGGAGGCCGAACAATACCACGCGCAGTACCATGCGGACAGGCCCCGGCACGTGTCTGAGGGCTTTTGCGACCGCTGCAACAAACTTGTTACAATAATTCCTATTATCTATGGCGTGCAGGAAAGCGACATGGAACGAATGAAAGCCGCAGAAGCGCAGGGCAGGCTTTTGATAGGCGATCTAGCACAGGTGCGTTCTGGCGCCAGGGTGGCGATGTTTGGATGCCACTTATGCAAGAGCCCACTTGCTAGGTACGGCACGCTGTAACGAAAAGTTGTTATCCTGTCGAGGCAAATTAATTGTGTGTATGCATAGCCCCACGAGCAGCGGAATCGCATTTGGAGTCCTCTTTGCAGTGGTCGGAGCATCTTTTGCGTACGTGGGCAGCAACCCCTTCCACATGGCAGGGCCGGTTGGCATAAGCGTAAACCATGTTACGCCTCGGATCGCCGACGCGCTTGGGCTTGCGGAGGCCAAGGGTCTGCTCATTACTGCTGTCAAGGAAGGGAGTCCGGCAGACAGGGCCGGCCTTCACGCAGTGCAGGTGCAGACTGTAAACGGCAGGGAGGTGGCGACCAGCTGGGACGTCATCGTCGCCATAGACGGCAAGGCGGTAAACAACGAGGAGGACGTGCAGCTGGCACTTGTGGCAAAGCAGGCCGGCGACAGCGTCCGGTTTTCGGTAATCCGAAACGGCGAGACCATCAACGTCAACGTCACCTTGGACTGACTTTTTAGGAAGTAAAACGCTATCACTGGCGTGGCACAAATCAAAATAGTCACGCAGCCTCCCGGACCAAAGGCTCTGCGGGTAATCGATGCGATGAAAAAGAACTGCTACGACTCTACTTTTACGTACCCTCTGGTAATCGACAGCGGGAGTGGGTGTACAATCAGAGACGTGGACGGCAACTCGTTTCTCGACTTTACCTCCAACATCGGCGCCTGCCCGCTTGGGTACTCGCATCCTGACGTGATGGAAGCACTCGCAGTAATGTCAAAAAATGGTGTCCACAAGATAGCTGGGCAGGACTTTTACTGCGCCGAGCATGCGGATCTAGCGGAAAAATTTTTGTCGATAGCACCGCAGGGGTTCAAGGCGTTTTTCATAAATTCCGGCGCAGAGGCCGTCGAAAACTCGATCAAGTTAGCCTACCGCAAAAGAAGGGCTGTTGAAGGGCAGCCGGTGCTCCTCCCCGGCGTGTCGTGCAGGGGCGCCTTTCACGGCAGGACTCTTGGCGCGCTCTCGTTTACGTACAGCAAACCTGTGCAAAAAGAGGGGTTCCCAGAACTGCCGGTGATAAGGATCAAGTTCTGCACGGATGACGGCGACGCCGAGATCGACGCAATAGATAATGTGCTTAAAGAAAACGGGGCTGCCTTTGTGATAAGCGAGGTCATACAGGGCGAGGGAGGCTACAACGTAGCAAGCTCTCAGTTTATCCGGAACCTGCGCGCTGCCACGGCCAAATACGGAGTGCCTATGATCCTTGACGAAGTGCAGTCCGGCATGGGCAGGACAGGAAAGTGGTGGGCGTTTGAGCACTATGGTGTAGTTCCGGACATCCTGTGTACCGCCAAGGCACTGCAGGTGGGCGGAGTCGCCTATAGAAGCGACTTTGACCCTGGCGTGCAGGGCGTGCTTTCGAGTACGTGGGGAGGAGGAAGCAGGATAGACATGGCCGCAGGCTCGGCAGTCATCTCTGCCATCAAGCGCGACAGGCTTTTGGACAATGCAGCGGCGATGGGCGAGCGACTGAAAAAAGGCATTGGCGAGCTGGTGGGCAAAAAGAGCATCACCGACGTCCGAGGCATCGGCCTGATGATCGGAATCGAGTTTGACACCAAGGCTAACCGCGACTCTGCACTGATGGCCCTATTCAAAAAGGGACTCCTCCTGCTGCCTGCGGGCCACAAGGCCATGAGGGCGATCCCTCCGCTTGTCATTGGAAAAGAGGAGGTGGACGAAGGGATCGCGTTGATGGCGTCAGAGCTGAGCTAGTACGCCAAATACTCCTCGCCAAGCACGCCTGACGCTATCTTTAACTTCATAACCTCATTTGCGCCTTCGTATATTGTAGTGGCGCGGGAGTCAAGGAAATGCCTGGCGACCCTTGCGGTCTTGCGGTAGCCTGCAGAGCCAAAAACCTGCACCGCCCTGTTGGCGCATTCAAACGAGCAGTTGCTTGCATGGAATTTCGCAATGGCTGCAAGGCTGTCTGCCTCTGACCGTAGCTTGGAATATTCTCTGTTGTCTCGGCCAAGGCGAGCCGCCCAGCTCCCATCGCGCTCTTTGAGCCCCTCGACATAGTCGTGCAGCTTTTGCCGAGCGATAGCGGCCCTGTACGTGAGCCACCGGGAGCTCTGTATGTCTGTCGCAATTCTTGCGACGTGCTCCTGTATTAGCTGCTTTTTCGCAAGAGGGCCTCCGTGCTGGCTTCGCGACTTGGCATACGCCGCTACTTCGGCCAAGCAGTCCTCCATCACTCCGACTGCGCCTGCCGCCACCGAGAGCCTGCCGTCTATCAGCGCGCTGTAGGCGATGCTCAGACCCTGGCCCTTTATGCCAAGCAGGTTCATTTTTGGCACGACGCAGTTGTCAAAATACACCTCCGCGTTTTTGACAGTCAGCAGGCCCATCTTGTCCTTCATCTCCTCCGTCCGAAGGCCCGGCGAATCCCTGTCGACGATGAATGCCGAGACTCTGCCAGTCGCCCTGTCCTTTGCATAGGTGGTCATCACACCTGCAAACGTGCCGTTTCCAATCCAGTGCTTCTTGCCCTTTAGCACGAATGAGCCTCCCTTCTCATCAAAGGTAGTCGTCATCGAGGCGGGATCGCTTCCCGCCGTCGGCTCGGTGAGCGCAAACGCCATAATCTTTTTGCCGCTTGCAGTCAGGGGCAGGTACCTCTTTTTCTGCTCCTCACTTGCCCATCCCTGCAGCACGAGCTGCCCTATTGAAATGTGCACCGAGAAAAACGTGCGAAGCGAGCTTCCCTCTCTGCCGATCCGCTCAATCGCAAGCAGGTAGGTGAGCATGTCAAGCCCAAGGCCGCCATACTTTTTCGATATGGGGCAGCCAGTCATCCCTATCTTGGCAAACACCGGCACGACCCTGTCGTTCAGTTTTTCTTCTAGGTAGCACTCTTGCTCATAGGGCCTTATCTGCCTGCATGCCTCATCGACCTGCGAGAGGAACTTTTCCTGTTTTTGCGACAGCTCAAAATTCATCTTTGAAATGTTGGAGTAGGACAAAGGATACTAGCTTGCCAACGTAGCTATAAAAGCGAGATCGGGATCTTTTTTGCAGGATGGAGTTTGACGACTTGGCAGTCGACCTCACGTTTGACGTTTCATGTTTCAATAAGAGGGTAGAGAAGGCCGACTTTGACGCCTATATATCGCGTTTGCCCGCACAAAGAATGTTTTGCACGATGTAATGTATCGTCGCACTATTATTACCTATAGTGGTCCCAGTCTGAATGAACAATACACGTCCTTGCAGCCACCACACATTTGGTATATTATAAGAGAGAGAGGCTGACGCGACTTCCAACTGGAATTCTGCTGTTATCGTCAGGATCCTAAAAGCCGGCCAAAAATGGACTAGCGCCGCACCGTATCCGTGTTAGCGTCTGCGATGGTGTGCAGCTTGTGGATCATGTCCTTACGCCATAGGCTGCAGTGGGGAGGAAGCGATTTGCCGCACTCGGGGCAGCGAAATTCCGAGGTGATAGTTCCGGTCAAGACAGGATCAGCAACCTTCTGCAAAACTCTGGCACCGTCCCATTCTTTTCGTCATTTGCTACCCTCTTGGAAATTATGAGAGTCTGGTCAGATTCTCTCATGGTAAAACGGGTTTTTGGGTCTCGGTAATAAATACATAATAATACTGGCGCGACATTTGACGGTAAAAACATCTGTGGCGCTAAAAGCCTGCCTTTTTCAGCTTGGATCCGCAGTTTGGACATGCGGCCTTGTTGTGCTTTGTTCCGCAGTTCATGCAGTAATAGTCGATGCCCCTTGAGCCAAACGGGTTGCCTGCTCCAAAGAAGGATCCTACTCCTCCTTGACCCATCCTGCGCATCATGCTTCGGCGCCTCCAGAAGGCGATGCCAAATATTACGATGATGAGGATGACGAGTGACGCCGGCCACGGTAGCCCTGCACGAGCGGCGGCGATAGATATCGCAATGCTGAGCGCAAAATAGATCCCGATCCACATCAGCTGGTTTAGCATGAACTTTTTAGTGCTATCGTCCATTGCCGCCCAGTTATCCTGCTCCTTCGCCCCTTATATGTATGGATGTGCGCATCAATGGCAGTCTGGCGCCAGCTGGCACATGATGTGGCCGGATTCTTTCTCATGCGCTACGGCATCGGCTTCCGAGAGAAAGACCGTGCTACATCCGTTGCAGTAGAACAGATGCTCCTCCACAACCTCTACGCTTGCCAATAGAAGTATATTCTATGGCAAAGCTATAAGCTATGCGGGCAAAGATAATAGACGCACTGGGGAAAATGCGTTCACCCAAAGTCAAGGAGGGTCGTTTGCGCTACTTGTGCTTTGTGGCGCAGGGACGTGATGTTTGTAACTCGCAACCCGACCTTGCGTATGGCAAGGCCACCGTACGAGAACCGCTCAGCAAGCTGGGGTACGGTAGACGCGATGCTCTCCCTACTCATCTTGGGGTTTGGAAACGACATTTCTCTTGACTCGGTGGTAAAGTCGGATCTGACCAGCTTGACGCCGACCGTCCTGAAATGGTATTTGTGCAGGGCGACTCTGCCATAGATCTCGTCCACGAGGCCATTAAGGTGGGCTACGACCTCGTCCTTGCTCTTTGCATAGACATCAAGTGTGTGCTCCGTGCTTACCGAGACGTGATCCTCGCGGGGCTCGACAGGGCTGTCATCGGCACCGGTCGCCACCTGCCACATCCAAAGGCCGTTTCTTCCAAACCTGGATGAGAGCTTTTGCACATCAAATGACGCCAGCTGGCCGATGGTCTCTATGCCGAGGCGCTTTAGTTTTGCTTGCGTCTTGGGACCTATGCCCGAGATCCTGCCTACCTCAAGTGGCGCAAGAAAGTCCTGCAGCTTGTCAGGGTAGACGACCGTCATGCCGTCAGGCTTTTTGAAATCAGACGCTATCTTGGCCGCCGACTTGGTCGGCGCAATTCCCACGGATGCGCCAAGTCCGCACTGTTCCCTTATCGCCCTCTTTACCTGCGCGGCATACTCTTCCGGGCTGCTTGTGCTTGACAATCTAGATGTGCAGTCAAGGAACGCCTCGTCAATGCTTGCCTGCTCTACAATGTCTGCAAACGATGCCAGCGCGGCCATGACCTTTTCTGACACCTCTCTATAGTAGGAAATGTCGACTGGCCGAAGGATGAGCTGTGGGCATAGCGACAGCGCCCTCGCAAGGGGCATTGCAGATTTCACTCCAAACCTGCGTGCAGCGTATGAGCACGATGAAACCACGCCCTTGGTTATACCGCCGGCTGGCTGGTCAGTCATGATCACCGCATGGGGCCTGCCCAAAAGCGACGGCTCGCGTAGCTCCTCGCACGAGGGGTAAAACGCATTGAGGTCGACGCAGGCCAGTGCCCTGCCTTTCCATCTTGGAGGCGCCTGCACCGGAGCAGGCGATGACACGGGGGTGCCGTATCTTTTCTCTGGCAGCCCAAGGAACCTGAGCACGGCGTTGGCAAGCGCGGGGCTGTCTGCAATTATCGAGACTGTGTCTATGTGCCCGTCGGCTTCTGCCTCCTCCCTTGCCTTTTGCACCCACGCCTGCCAACCTTGGCGGGACGCCAGGCGCAGGCACACAAGGTCGGATACGGCTGCGGCCTGTGGAGGCTCCTGCCTACTGTTTGACCAGTAGAGCGCTGCGCCATGCTTTTTCATGATGCCATACGTCAGGTCCTGAAACCATGAGGGATGAGAAAAATCCATTATGGCAGAGTATCCATGGTAGGTACACCTCCCAAGCAGGTCCTCAAGCCATGCCCTGCCGTGCGCAAGATCCATCTCCCGCGGCGCCTGGATTATAACTGCAAGCACCTTTTCTTCAATATCGCGCAGCCCTTCAAGAAATGTTCCGATCGTGTCTCCTGCGGCCTGGACGGATAATATTCTCACGATAAAGCGAAAATCCTCAGGAGTCTCTGTTGCCCACCTCCTTGGCGAAAAATGGTATGCGGCCGGCAGCCCTACTTCTACCAAGTTGAAAATCCTGGAATAGTACGCCAGTTGCTCCTTTGGGTCGAGGCCCTCCGGGTAAAAGAAGCCGGTGCCCATCTTCCACCCTGCGCAGCCGACAAGATATTTCAAGGGCGAGCCATGCTGGGCTGCGGCAGGATATAACTGAGCTGGCCCTGAGATGGGAGGGGGAGTCAGGCGGCGCGGGCGTCAATGCGCTCGGCGATGGGGTGGCAGAGGTAACAATAGCCACACCTGACGCAGGTGTACATAGTCCTCTTGCCGCACTGGCGACAGTGGACGTACTTTTGCTCAAGAGGCGCCAGGTACTCGTGCATACTACCTAGTTAATTGCCGAACCGGCTAATTGGCTTTTGCCTCAAGGGTTCAAATAGCAGCCTGGCGGATTTACCCTGTGCCAACCGGCAAAATAGAGACGAAATTTGGAGAGATCAACATCGAGTTCATGCCCGACGTGGCGCCCAAGCACGTCGAAAATTTCAAGAAACTGGCGTCGACTGGCTTTTACGACGGGACGCTCTTTCACAGAATAGTCCCCGGCTTTGTGATACAGGGAGGCGACCCTCTTACCAAAAACCCTGCCAACAAGTCGAGGTGGGGCACCGGCGGACCTGGCTGGTCGGTCAAGGCGGAGTTTAACAAGACCAAGCATTCCAGAGGGGTGCTTTCAATGGCGAGGTCGATGGACCCAAACAGCGCCGGCTCGCAGTTCTTCATAGTCTTGAAGGACTCGAACTTTCTTGACGGCCAGTACACGGTCTTTGGAAAGGTGACATCCGGCATGGATGTCGTTGACAAGATAGCGGCGCTCAAGACCGGCCCAAATGACGCGCCGGCAGACCCTGAGCAGGCCAAGATGATCAAAGTGACATACAGCGACTAGCCGTTCTCAGACAGAAGCGCCTGGACAGCCACTACCCACGCCTTTTTGTTGGCCTGCTCGTTCATGCCGAGCATCCTGTTTATCGCAAGGCCGTCATAGAGCGCCACAAGCGCAGTAGCAAGGCTATCAATGTCGACATCATGGCGGATAAAGCCGCTTTTCACCTTGCTTCTCACTTCCTCGACCACGTGTTTGTGGATCATTGTGTGCTGCTCGTGCATGATCTTTTTGAGCCGGGGGTTGCGGGTCGACTCTACTACCATCTCCATCATCACCTTGTCCATGTCTCGCTCGTTTTTGCGTATGGTGTCGTAGATCTGCTCGGCGTCTGAGGCGATATTTTCCTTCTTTGTAAAGAGCGCCTGGTTTTTCATGTTCTCGTTCATATTGTGCTGGCAGATCGCTGTAAATAGCTCCTCTTTGCTCTTGAAGTAAAGATAGATGGTGCCCTTGCTCAGACCAAGCCTCTTGGCAATGTCGTCCATCTTGGTCCTGTCAAAGCCCGTCTGGCCAAAACTCTCAATTGCGGCCTGGATTATTCTCTCCCTGACCTCTGCCTTGTGCAGGCTATTCACCTTAGGGATCGTACATCATCTCGGGTTCAATGACGGCACAGGTCATCTTTGGATTTTCCGCAGCGTTCCTGCTCACTGTATCCTGTTCTACTGGATGTGTGGCTAATAAATATAACTGACTGGTCAGTCAGTTTGCAAAGGCGGACACTGTCGCCTAGCGGCTGGCGAACCTCTTTAGGTATTCGGGATTGTCCTGAAGGAATTTGTTGTAGGCAACGTTGGTGAGCCTGTCTGCCTCGGCGTTTTTCTCCCGGGGCACCCACTCGATCCTGATGTGGGGAAATTTTTTCATCAGTGATACTGCATTGAGGTAGAGGGGGACAAGCTTTTTCGTCCTGACCCTGTACTGGCCGTTCAGCTGGTTGACGACCAGCTGCGAGTCGCTCCTCACAATGACATCAGCCAGCCTCCCTTTGTCGACGAGCCACTCTAGCGCCTTCCCTAGAGCCGTGTACTCGGCGACGTTGTTTGTTGATTCTGGCGAGAACGGCTCGCCGGCGATGCCATATTCGCTACTGATGAGGTTGCCATTCTCCTTGATAATATACGCGTAACAGGCGACGCCTCCGGGGTTTACCGGCTGGCACAGCCCGTCAAAATATACCTCAATGGGCAACGACAGGGATTGCACGCCCATTGTTATGACCTTATCTCTCTCAAACCGCCATGTAGAAATCAGCTAAATTAAAGCTACAGGTGAATTTGGCATCTGTCGATGCCTTTTCTGCAAAATTGCCGCTAAACAACGGATGACGCTGGCAGAGCACAAATATGCGAACAAGAGCAGATCGGAGCTCATAGACGAGATCATGAGGCTTACAAACGAGGTGAAGACAAGAAATGACGAGATCTCGCTTTTAAAAAAGAAGCTTGCACTTTACCGGTCGCTAAAATAAAAAAAGAGAGAGGGGTGGCGTCTAGCCCATCACGAATGTGGCTTGCACGCTTGACGAAATTTCCTGCTGTCCTGGCAGTATCTGAGTGCTGCCGCCAGAGTCGGACATTGCCGCCTCCTTGTAGAACACCGGGAAGTAGACGTCATTGAGGTTCAGGGACTTGACGCTTGTCACCTTCATGCCTACTGCGGACGCTGCCTTGTCTGCCCGTGCCTTTGCGTTGGCAATTGCCTGCTCGATGAGGCTGTCGCGGATCTCCTGCTGTTTCTCGGGGGAGATGAAGAAGTACGCGCCGCCTACGTTATTGGCACCTGCCTTTACAGCTGCATCAATTACCGCGCCGACGTTTGCGCTAGAGTCGAGCGTGACTGTCACCGAGTTGACCGCCGTATAGCCGATTATCTCGTTCTTTGGTTGGCACTCTGGCGGGGTCGGGTAGATCATGATGCATGGCTTGTCCCCGTTTGCATCGCCATAGATCGGGTTTACGCTATAGTTGCTAGTCGCAGTCTGGTTGGAATTTATGCCACGCGCCTTTAGGGCTGCCAGCACCTTGTCCATCAGAGCCGCGTTTGCGGCAACTGCGTCGGCTGCCGTAGAATTGCTCCTTGTCTCTACCCCGATGTTTACGCTGACTTTGTCAGGATTGACTTTGACTGTTGCAGAACCCGTGGTAGATACTGTAGGCCTTTCGTCCGTTGTCGTCTGAGTCTGCGGCTGTTGCGCAGCCGCGGTCATAAACTGGCTGCCCACTATTGTGGCTGCCACCAGGCCGATTGCAAGTATGCCTGCAATCAGCCCGAGATTTCGCTTCTTCATGTTCTGGTCTGACATGACGCCTTATTCTACGGATACACATTACCTAAGCCTAGGGTTCAGAACATGTTCCAAAGGGCTGTTCTGCGTTTCAGAACTGGCATTTTTTCGACATGTGCCGTCTGTCTAGAGGTCATGAACATTGTAAATACTACAAGTTGATGTGTAAAATTTGCAATGTCTATCTACCCGGGCAGACCATGATGACATAAATACGTCAAATAGCGATGTCTTGCTGGAACGCGGGAACGAAAACGCCTGGATGAGCTGTTCTAAAACGTAGAATTAAGATGAATCGGTTGATTAATAATAACGTCAGCAGGGTGTGGATTGAAAAGAATGGCTCGTTTTCCGTTGTATGGCATGGCCGGGATTGGCATCGCAGCAGCTATAGGGTTTGTACTCGTCCTGAGCTCAATAAGTAGCAGCATACCGACCGCTCCACTTACGACAGACGTCGGAGTGTCCTCAAATGGAACTGCCCCTGTAACGCTTTCTGTCGCATCAACGCAGGAGCTGAGCAAGTTTTCATCGGTAGACGAATTAAAGACGTTCCTTGCAAACATTGAGGGCGCTCGTAACGCTTTCGGCGTCGCGGCCGGAGGGGGGATGATGGCGGTATCATCATACGGGCCAGAGATTCCTCTGGCAACACGCGACGCAGCTCCAACACCTATGCCGCCGGGCGCGCTCAAAGCAGTGCCCGAATCTGCCCAATCCGGCGCGGCCGGCAGCAGCTATTCGACTACCAACGTGCAGGTGGCAGGAGTAGACGAGCCGGACTTTATCAAAAACGATGGCAAATATGCATACGTCCTGTCGGGAAGCAAGCTGACTATAGCCGAAGTGTATCCTGCAGAATCGGCAAAAGTGGTAGCCAAGGTGGGCCTCGACATACAGGACGGCCAGTACCTGCAAAACATGTTTCTGAACAACAACACGCTTGTCGTGTTCTACCAGGAATACGCGCAGGATCAGATAATACCACAGTATGACTTTATCCCGCAGCCCGTCTATACGCCCAAGACCCACATACTGATACTGGACGTCACAGAGAGGGCAGATCCCAAGACGATCAAGAATTATGTCATCACCGGCTCATACAACAACGCTAGGATGATAGGGGACTATGCTTATTTGGTAACCACAAGCGACCTTTACAACTACCGCCAGCCGTTTATACCGCGGATTGCAGAGGCAGGCAAGACAATAGTTGTCCCTGACATTTATTATTTCCACAACCCCGAGCCCAGTTACAATTTCAATACCGTGACTTCTGTTAATATAAAGAGGAGCACCGAGGACGCTATCAATTCGCAGACGTTCATGATGAACCCTGCCTCTACCCTGTACGTGTCAGAACACAACATCTACATCGCATACCAAAAGTACCACCCTTACAGCTATTACGACACTGCAAACAGGGAGCGGTTCTTTGCCGTGGTCGTGCCGCTGCTGCCGCAGGATATCCAGCAAAAGATACGTTCCATTGACTCTGATCAATCAGCAAGCGAATCCGACAGGTGGGAAAGGATTGCAGAAGTGCTGCAGGACATGTACAACCACATGGGAGAGCAGGACAAGCTTGCGCTGACCGAAAAGATAAGGCATGCTCTGTCCGACTATGACAGCGACGCCCAGAGCAACGCGATTAGGACCGTAATCCACAAGATAGCCATCGGCCCGTCAGGACAGCTTGACTACAAGGCAAGGGGTGAGGTTCCCGGCAGGCTACTCAACCAGTTCTCGATGGACGAAAGCGGAAGCAGGTTTAGGGTCGCAACCACAGTCGACTATTACTCACAATACGCCTCTGGGATGTACAATAACGTCTATGTGCTTGACGACTCGATGAACACGGTAGGCAAGCTTGAAAAGCTAGAGCAGGGCGAGTCGATATACGCGGCGCGCTTTATCGGCGACCGGCTCTACCTTGTCACGTTCCAGCAGCTAGATCCGCTCTTTGTCATCGACCTGTCGTCTGACACTCCAAGGGTGTTGGGCCAGCTAAAGCTTCCCGGATACTCTAGCTACTTGCATCCGTATGACGACACTCACATCATCGGTATTGGAAGAGGCACCAAGGACAGCGGCCACGGCGGCGTGATGGCCACAGGAGTCAAGGTGGCGCTCTTTGACGTGGCAGACGTCTCCAACCCGAGGCTGGTCAGTGACTATGTCATACCCGGTCAGGGCACAGACACCGAAGTACTCAACGACCACAAGGCGCTGCTGTTTGACAGGTCAAGAAACCTGCTTTCAATTCCTGTGTCAAGCTATGATGCGGATCCCCGGTACGAGCCGGACGGCAAATACATACAGCCCAAGGTGTGGCGTGGGTTCTATGTCTTTGGCATAAGCGCGGACAGCGGGATAACGCTCAAGGGCAAGGTGGAGCACTCTAATGCCGCAAGCGACTATTACAACTACTACGGCGTGCAGGGGAGCAGGTCATTCTACATCGACAGCGTGCTTTATACGGTGTCACTTGGCAACCTGATCAAGATGAACGACATCGGCACCCTGCAAGAGATAAACCAGCTTGAAATAGGCAATACGGGCGACGTGATCAAATACCCGCTCCCTGCGGACAACATGACTGCACCTGCGCCGCCGGAAGGAAAATAATTTTAGATACCACTTCATAGGTCAGGACATGTCAACAGAAGGGGACTCGGCAATGCAGCCGCCAGCAGCAGCTATTGAAACAACCGTGGTGACAGAACCGACGACAGAGCCGGCGCTTCCGGTACCGGAAAGGACAGTGTCAAACGAGGAAGCCATGATCGCACAGGTCCTCTCAAGGACCAAAAAGAACGCCAAGCAGCTTGAAAGGGCGGCCAGGATGGTGGAGCAGGTCCTAGGCGCGCTGAAAAAGGCCGACAAGGAAAGGGTCAAGCACTCAAAACAAGTCGAGCAGCAGAACAAAAAGATCCTTTCGCAGCTGGCGCAGCTGCAAAAGCAGGTGAAAAAGGCAAAGGCAAGCGCCACACCAAAGCGCGCAGCAAAGAAGGGTAAGAAAAAGGCAATAGCCAAAAGGCGCTAGATTTTCTTTTTAAAAAAAGAAGAGAGGAGGGAAGTGGCCCTACTGAACCACTACTACCTGCCCTGTCATCCATGGATGTATCGCGCAGACATAGTCATACGTCCCTGCCTGCTCGAACTTGACCTCAAATGACGTTATTGAGGGCAGTCCCTGAGGCACCTGCTTGTCAGGCCACAACCATCCCGAATTTACGTACTGCTCGTCGCCCTTCATCGTGTACGGAGCGTTTGGTTGCATGCCTGTCACCGTGCCGTCTGCTGAAATCACGACCGGATTGAGCGACCTTCCATTGATGCCGACTATGACGTTCTTGCCTCCCGGGCCGGCCATCACTGCTGCCTTGGCGTTTGCACCTGGCACAAGCGAGGTGGCGTTGCCGTCAATGACAAACGGCGCTGCAATGTCTGCAAAGTAGGTCTGGTTTGAAAGGAACGTGACCGTGTGCGGCTCGCCGACGCGAGTAGGGTTGTACCACATTACGCTTTCGCCGACCTTTATCTCTGCCACCGCAGGAAGGAACCTCGTTAGCGGGGCTGTCGCGCCGCCGGCTCCGGCCCTGACCTTGAAAACGCCGTCCTTGTAGTCTCTATATTTCATGTTCTTTGCCAGTTCTTGAGGAACCCTGTCCTCCTTTTGTGCCAACGTGGTGGTGACTGCGGCGCCTGCTACCAGAGCAACGCCTGCCACGATGGCTACAGCCAATATAGCGTACCTGTTCATTACCACGACAGAGACAGGTGGGGCTAGAAATACTTTGTCGAACGTTTTTTACGTCTATCTTCTTTATCTTTATCTTTTCAGCGTGGCACCCTTGATCTCACTCAAAAACCCAAGGAAGGTTATCTGGTGCTCTTTACCGCATTTGACGCACACAAGCGTGCCTGACTGCGAGTTGCTGCCGCCTACTACTCTGTCTGTGTACTCGATGAACTTGGCGCAGTCGCACTTGATCTTTTTTACAGCCACGCCACTTCTACCTCAAACGGTGTATTATAACCTTACACACCGGTCATGAAAAATCCACTTTCATACTGACACGTCGCGTTTTTTCAGGCGATTACGCACTATTGCACAAGCGCGCAGATATAACGCGCCGTCTATTATAATCGTAGTATTATGTATGTGCAGTCATGCCGGGAATGTGGCTCTGACCTCTCCCCGCGCCTCCAATGCGCAGGTTGCGGAGAACACACGAGCTGGGCGTGCAACAGGTGCGGCAGGGTAGAGGATTGCACCCACGTCCATGCTAGCTAGAACTCATGCGCCTGTCGTACGCCTCGATTATCTTTTGTAACGCGCCATCCTCTTCCCTCACAGCTGCCACAAACTCGTCATAATATCCATATTTCCTGACATTGGCTATCGTGTCTGCAAAATCTTGGTTATGCAACTTTTCCATCTCTGCCACGCCTTTTGCAAGCGAGTCGTCGAGGGCCGACCTGACGAGTACCTGCTGGATCAAGAGCCGGTTGTAGCGGCTGGATGCAAAGTAACGGCGGAAAATGTTCATGCGCTCCTCCTTGCCGGCCTTTTTCAGCTCGTGCAGGGGCGGCAGCTGGAATGAATTCATATGGCGTCATTGCAATGGCGGCAGATAAAAAGACTTTTTTAGACTAGACCATCGGGAGGTAATCGTCCTTTTCGGCGGCATAGATGCGCCTTGTCTCGGAATAGCCTGTCTCTTTGACGAAAACCCATGACTTGCTGCATATTGTGCATGTTATGCGTCCTTCGCGCTCGCAGTGCTCAAGCTCAAGGTGGCTGCACCTTATCTGGTATTGCCTCTTGTGCGCCTCCATTTCCCGGAGGGTGTCGATGTGCCTGACCGAGTTTTCAGACAATGATGTAGGAAAACATCCAGCACGAACAATATAAAACCTTACAGGGTTATCGTCTTGCCCTTGTAGTTGACGTTCAGCGAGTCGACACCTGCGAGCTTTTTGGCCTTGCCCGCCACCTCTTCAAGCCACTCGTCGTCTGCCTCTGCGTTGCGGATGGTGACGCCTTTGAACCGGCGGATGCCTTCTTCGGTCGTCTCGACATAATCCTCGACGGTGGCGTCGGGATATCTACTCTGGATGTCTTCTATCACTGCCGATGCCTCGTCAGGCAGATAGAAGGTAAGCGGCTTTTTCCTGCGCAAAAACAGAAACGACGCTACGCCTGCGGCGCCGACTATTGGCAGGATGAGCAGGTAGCTTGTGTCCGTGGGAATCTGAACTTCTCCTAGCGCCTTTGGCGCGCCGACCACCACTATGGCGCCGTCGCCTTCAGCAGGTGGCTCGCGCACGCCTCCTGCTCCCTGCGCCCTGATATAGTATGAATAGCTACCGCCGGCCGCCATGTTGCCCTTCTCGTCCTTGCCGTCCCATGAGGCGGAATTTGCGCCAAGGTTCATTTTGCCATCCACCGTCGCTACCACCTCTCCGCTGTCGTCGTTTTTGATGGATATAGAGTAGGTACCTGACGTAGTCGAGTGGAAGGTTATGTCGGCGTCCTGATCCGGCGTGACTTGGAGGATGGGAGGCGAGGTCACAGATATCTCAGGTGCGGACGGCGGTACTACAAGGCCGGAAATTGCAATGTTGTCAACCACACGAAGTTCTGACTGCGTCGATATGCTGGACGGCCCCCGGCCCGCTGAAAGGTCTCCTAGGCCAATGGTGTCAAGGATAGATCGCGTCAGATGGGATGGCTTTGGAGGGACAGTGTTGCCGGTAGGGCTCGCCGTTGATGGGCTTGGGCTTGGCGATGGCGCCGGGCTAGGAGTGGGAGAAGGGATCGGGACAGGATGGCTGACGAAGTGATTCCACACCAGCCCATCGGTTGCCCTTAGCGCATCATTGATAGCTCTTGTCACCTTGCTGCTGGCAGAGCCGTGCGAAATGCTGTCGGTGACAGAGATGCCGTCATTTATCGCTGCAGGGATGATGACAGAGCTTTTGGTAACGTTAGCCTCTATTCCGCCGTCGCCAACCGCAAGTGAGTCCGATAGCTGCTGCTCGCTTGCAGTCTGAGCATGCACGGGATCGCCTGTGACTTGGTCACCTATTGGCAATTGCTCTGGGATTTCTGCCTGCTGCTGCGACTGCTGTATGGCAGCCTGCATTGGCAGCTCTATTACAGGATCAGCAAGGGCAAGACCTTCGTTCAAATCCATGGGCGGCAGCAGCAGCGACTGCTGTTCCTCCTCCTGCTGCTGTCCTTGCTGCGGGTCAGGCCCTGCGCCGATGAGGCCAGTGTTATTCCCAGAACTCTGGGCAAAAGCTGATCCAAAAGTCAGGGTTGAAGCGAGAAACAACGCCGAGACTAGGAACAAAACGCCATGCACGGCGTTTACAATCAAGATTGTCACGTGTCTTGGAAAAATTTTCACACTTTCGTATAAAAGCCCCGTGAAGTGAAAACCCAGAAAGGCACTATGTAGAAAACAACCGGAAAGACGTAGCCATCGCAAGATTCTTTAGAGTTCCTGCTCTTTGAAGACCGTGGCAAGGAGGCGGGCGCCAACTAGAACAAGCGATTTTGGCGTGTCCAAGAGGGAGAGCCACGACTCGTCAGGGTTTTACGGCCGGCGCCTCTACGACGGCAGCGGCGCTGCACAAACAGCCAGTCCACAAAACGACTTGCCGGTGGCTTGCATAAACAAGATATTTTGCAAGAGCAGCGAGGACATGAGCGAGCTTCCAGACTCGTGCGTACATCTGGCTGTAACATCGCCGCCATATAACGTCGGCAAGGAGTATGACTTGGACCTTACCATAGATCAGTACAGGCAGCTGTTGCGGGAGGTGTTTGGAGAAGTGTTTCGGGTGCTGGTAGATGGTGGCAGGTTGTGCATCAACATCGCAAATGTGGGCAGAAAGCCCTACATCCCGCTTCACAGCTATGTGATACAGGACGTAACGGCGGCAGGATTTTCGATGCGGGGCGAAGTAATATGGAACAAGGGCTCAAGCGCCGGCGCGTCCACCGCATGGGGCAGCTGGCAGTCTGCCTCAAACCCGACGCTTAGAGACATGCACGAGTACATACTGGTCTTTTCCAAGGGCTCGTTTTCAAGAAACGCAAGCGGGAGGACAAGCACGATAAGCAAGGAGGAATTTCTCCAGTATACAAAGAGCGTCTGGGAGTTTCAGGCCGAGTCTGCAAGGAAGGTCGGTCACCCCGCGCCCTTTCCAATCGAGCTGCCATATCGATGCATACAGCTGTACACTTTTGCCAGCGATGTGGTGCTCGACCCGTTCTGCGGCGTGGGCTCTACCTGCGTAGCAGCCCTGAAGAGCGCCCGGCGCTTTGTAGGATATGAAACCAATGCAAAATACGTCGAAACTGCCAACCAAAGGATAAGCGCACAAAAAGGAAATATGCAGTAGCAGGCATACCCAAGGTGTGCCAGACCTAGTTTACCTGAAATACGAAGAGCTTGACGACATGCTGAAAGTGATAATCTACTCATCGCAGTCGATGCTGGGCGTAGTGCCCATGCTGTACTACATCAACTCCGGGGGCAAGGACGTGTTGTTCATCCAGACCGGGGCCATAGGTAATAATAATGCGACGATACATTACATCGTGCAAAAGGACAGGCCGGCGAAAAAGTTCATCCAGCTAAAAAGGCTGACTGGCGACTCGCAGTTTGTTGACGCTATAGGTACCGATGCCCAGTCGCTCTACGTCCCGATATTGAAGCTGGAAAAGTCGACGCTGGAATTTCCAGCTTGAAGAAGCGCAAAAAGCCGGACAGGCGCGCAAGGCCGGCAAACGAGATAACTGAAGACGAGGTCGCCGCGTTCTTGGAGGCGATAAGAAACTTCAACGGCTATCCAAAGGTGCGCGACCTGGGCAAAATGTTTCCGCACCACAGCCCCTTCAAGATAAACGTTATCCTGCGTTATCTGGAGCGATCAAAGCTGATAGTGATTGACTCTGAAAGCTACATCACCTGGGTGCGAAAAGACGGTGGTGGTCCAGATCAGCTTACAATTGCAGATGTCGCAGACATTAGCGACGAGCTGAAGGAGTACCTGTCGGGCAAGGAAGAAAAGGAAGAAGAAGAATAGTTATACCGGCGCGCCGGATCGCCACATGAGATGGAGCGAGCGATCACGTCTGACCAGATGTACCGGATAGAGGAGAACGGCCATACCTGCATTGGCATGAAGCGGTTCTTGATGATGGAAAATGCAGGCCACGGCATTTCTGATTTTCTTGCATCCAAATTCAAGAAACTGGCAGGCAAAAAAATAGTCGCGCTCTGCGGCACCGGGAACAACGGGGGCGATGGCTTTGTGGCGGCACGTCACCTGTCTGGCCGCGGCGCCAAGGTGACAGTCGTCCTTCTGGGCAGCCCGTCAGAGGTCAAGAGCGAAGAGGCGCACCTCAACTGGGGCATAATAGAAAAGATGGATTCGATAGAGGTAATCTTTGGCAAGCAGGTTACCGACGAAATCAAAAAGAGAATTTTGTCTTCAAACATCATTCTGGACGGCATATTTGGCACTGGCATCAAGAGGGCAATTGGCGAGCCGCATGCGTCTGCAATACTTTTGGCAAACAAGTCCAATGCATACGTCCTTGCAATAGACGTGCCTTCCGGACTTGACCCAAACACCGGCAAGATATTTGAGCAGTGCGTCAGGGCTGACGCGACCATAACATTCCATCGCATGAAAAAGGGGCTTGCCGCAAAGGGTGCCAAAAGATACACGGGGCCTGTTTATGTGGAGAAAATAGGGATTCCGCCAGAGGCCGAGAGGGGAGTAGTTTGAAGAAGGTCCTCCAGATACCCGTGGGCCAGATGGCCAACTTTACCTACATCGTAGCCGACGAGGAAATTGGCGAAGCAGTGGTAATCGACCCGTCGTGGGAGCTTGAAAAGGTGTTTGACGCGCTGAAAAAGAACGGGTGGACTGCAAAATACGTCATAAACACGCATTCACACTTTGACCACGTCCTTGGCAACGAGCAGGTCACCAAGATCACCAAGGCAAAGATAATCCAGCACAATGCATCGCAGCTTGACAAAGACATTGCAGTGTCTGACGGCGATATAATACGGGTGGGCCGCATAGAAATGAAGGTAGTGCATACGCCAGGCCACTCCAAGGACAGCATATGCCTCGTCCTTGACGGAATAATCTTTACCGGCGACACGCTCTTTGTAGGCAACTGTGGCAGGACCGACCTGCCCGGGAGCGATCCAAAAGAGATGTACAACAGCCTGCTCAACATAATTTCCCGCCTTGACGACAAGCTGGTCATATATCCTGGCCATAACTATGGCCAGGCACCGACTTCAACGATAGGGTTTGAAAAAAAATTCAACCTTGTCCTCCAGCCTAGGACGCAGCAGGAATTTCTGGAATTCATAGGTGCCGGTGACTGACGGAATGGACATCGCTGGAAGCAGGGATGCGATAGAGCAATTCTCATGCAAAAACCCCGCGTTTTTGTGCGTTATTTCGCACACGGACGTAAGCGAGGTTCCCGGAATAACAGTCGCCGGTGCAAACCCTGGAATGGTGAAATACACGTCGCCAGCAGACGCCGAGTTTCTCCATTATGGCCATTGCAAGTGCATACCTTTGGTGCCTGCGACGCCTGATGGCAAGCCTACGCCGGCGCTCATCACCCGAGCGGCATTGCAGGGGGCAAAAATCCCTCTTGTCGTGGTGGAGGCGGGGACAAAGATCAAGCCTGCGATACCTGCGATATCGTTTGGCATGCCATACGGCGCAAACATCGCGACGCTGGACGCCATGCCTGTGCAGGATGTTGAAAAAGCCCTTGCATATGGCAGGGCGCTTGGAAGGCAGATTGCACGAGCATCAGACCTCGTAGTTGTGGGCGAGAGCATACCGGGAGGAACGACAACGGCTCTTGCCGTGCTTGGCGCGCTCGGCGTCGACGCAAGGTTCAAGGTGAGCAGCAGCATGCCGGAAAACCCTCATCAGTTGAAAAACAGGTTGGTAGCCTCTGCATATGAAAGGGTGAAATTTGTACAGGGTGATACAATGATGTCTGCAGTTGATGCAATAGCGCACTTTGGCGATCCAATGATGCCATCTGTCGCCGGCATTGCCGCCGGCGTCATAGAGGAAGGGGGAAGTCGAGTCATGCTTGCCGGAGGAACCCAGATGGCCGCAGTTCTTGCCGTGCTTGCTGCACTTGATGTCCCGTTGGAGCAGAAGAAGATCTGCATTGGCACAACCATTTATGTCACCAACGACAAATCGTCTGATCTATCTGGACTTGTCAGGTCAATATCGCAGGACGTGCCCGTGCTTGCATGCGACCTGCACCTGGGCGAGTCGGCCAAACCGGGCCTCCGGGCTTTTGCTGAAGGCTTTGTCAAGGAAGGCGTGGGAGCCGGCGGCTTGTCCATAGCTGCGATGCTGAAAACAAAAATGGATGGAAAAGAAATGAAGAGGCTGATCGAAAAGGAATACGAACTATCGATCGAGCGCAGGCCTACTACCTAAGGGATATGGATATCGTGTCCTTGGCGCCGGCAAACATCTGCGCCATCAATTGCTCCTGCAGCTTGTAAAAGTAGGATTTTAGACCGACTCCGTATTCACCTATCTGTTTTTGCACCGCCGCGACCAGGTGAGGAGCCATCCTGTCAGACACGGTAATGTAAAACCTCGTCTTTATCTTGCCGTCCTGTGCTATCCTGATCTCTTGGTTTATTGAGGGAGGCGCCGCCTGCTTGGCCTGAGACTCTATCGCTGCGTAAATCTTGAAGAGGGTCTCTGGCTTGATCTCGCACTTTTCGTCATCCATCGTAAGGTGATATGTGTTCACGCGTTCCATCGCCGGCGGCTGCCGGAATCAAGTAAAAAACCAGTCAAGGAGCTTGTTTTTACCCCTAAGCTAGCTGAAGTTGCGCGCAACTTTCTCGAAATAAACGCACTTGACGGGTCTACAAAGCGCCACATCCTGTCGGTCGCCCGGGTGATGCCGACTCTCGCAGTCGCCACTGCCTCGCGCCTGTCGCCATCCTCGATCCAGAGGCCCGATGCGGGGTCCGTCATGTCAAGGCCGTTATGAAAAAGGGTGATCCCTAATGCCTGCGTCAGCCTGCCGGGACCCGACGTCAGCAGCTGGACATCATCGATGTTGCGCGCTTTGCTCATCTCGTCTACTCCTTCTCGTGGCTCTATCCCCCTCATGAGGACGGCGCCTGCTGCAGCCACGTCGCTTGAGCGGGCGGAAACGTTGACGCAGTAATGGTTGCCGTACGTGAAATAAACATAAGCGCACCCGACTCTGCCAAACATCACGGCATTTCTGCGAGTAGGCCCTCTGTATGCGTGGCTTGCGGGGTCGTCCGCATGGCCGTATGCCTCTGTCTCTACTATCACGCCTGCCCGCCGGCATTGCCTGCCGCCTGATATGGCATTTCTGACGAGCACCTTGCCAATAAGATCTTTTGCAACCTGCTCAGTCGGCCTGTCATAAAACGATACAGGAAGGACCCTCACATGAAATCCTCCAGCGACGACTTGTCCCTGCCCTCTGTCTTGATCTCTCTGGAGAGCTTTTTCAGATCCGTTTCTAGCAGTGAGAGCATGCTCTTGTTATAGATGGCAGCCGCAGGGTGAATTGTGAGAAAGTACTTTTGGCCCGCTTTTTCTACTACCTTGCCCCGGTTTGCAGTTATCGACCCGCCGCCAAGAAGTGAGGAATATGCCGTTCTGCCAAGTATACATATTATCCGTGGCCGTATGAGCGCGACCTGCCTGTCGAGGTAGGGCATACACGCAGCCACTTCGTCATCTTCCGGCACGCGGTTATTTGGAGGCCGGCACTTGACTACGTTTGTGATAAACACCTGCGAGCGGGGTATGCCAGCCTTTTCAAGCATTTCGTCCAGTATCCTGCCGGCTGCCCCGACAAATGGTCTGCCCTTCTCGTCCTCGCTTCTTCCCGGAGCCTCGCCTACAAACATTACCTTTGCTGCCAACTGGCCCTCCCCGGGGACGGCATTTTTGCGCGTGCGCGCAAGTTTGCACAGCGGGCAGCCCATGACTTCTGCTGCCACCTTCTCAAGCGAGTCGTCGGGCGTGCCCTTCATAGATTTTTTTGTGATGACCGGCGCTTTTATGGGTATTGATCAGGGCTTGCCGGAGCGTATCTGCCTGATGATGTCAAGCACTTCGTCGGCGTCTTCTGCCTCCGGGTTGACTTCGAGATAGGTATTCAGCACGTCAAGAGCTTGGTCAGAATTGCCTTTCTTTAAAAGCACGATGCCCTTGTCGCGGATGGCGTCAGGGTTGTAGCTGTCAATCGCAAGGACCATCTCGTTTGCAGTCTCGTATCTCTCCATGTCCTGCACCTCATAGTAGCTGCTCTTCAGGTTGTTGAGCATCCGCACCATCACCTGTGCCGTTGTCGCCTTTTCTACAAACGCCCTCGTCAGTGCGATGTTCTGCCGGGGGTATGACCGCTCAAGGAGCGTCTTTAGCGCATAGTCATCCATTATCCTGCCGGCGTTGAACGGATCGACGATGATCTCGCCGTTGTCGCCTTCCATTATGTGCTTTAGGAGGAAATGCGCCGGAAAGTTCACAGGGTGCATTGGGAAGTTGACGTTTTTGGCTACGTGCATGTAGAGTATGGAGAGCGTAATCGGTATGCCTGTCCTGCGTTCCAGGACGATGTTGAGGTAGCTGTTAAGCGGGTTGTAATAATCGTCGGTGTTGGGCTTGAACTTCAAGTCGTTGAACAACCGGTTATTTATGGCCTCTATGACTTGCGTAGGCCTTGGGGGCGTGCTAGCCTTTTTCTTTATCTCTGCCATGACCGGCTTGGATGTCTCATCTATTGCGGTGACAGTGGCTGCGACATCAAGCTCGGGGTATGCAAGGATGCGGGCGAGGTGCAGCGAGTACTCGGCGAGTCTTGAGGGGTCGTCCTGAGACGTTACGTGCCTGACCACGGCACTGTTCCAGTCCTCTATCTTTTGGCGGATGTCCGGGCCCTGCACTTGGTCATTATCCTCTCCTGCACATATTTATGTCAATCATGGTTGAGGTGCGGGACAATCTCCATATCATAAAATGCACATTTTACGCTAAATAGCGAACAATTCTGTCTTTACATATTTCTCTGCATTGCATGATAAATCAAAATACTTGCAAGCGCTGAAAAAATTAACTAAATGCTTTTATTCAAACCTCCTCGCTCTGACGTTCATGAACGCAGACAGTAAAGTGAAGACTTTACTCAGCTCAAAACTAGGTCTGGCGGGTCTGGCTGCATTGCTCGTTGCGCTCGGTGGTGCCGGTTTATCCGGTAGCGCATTCGCATACACTGCAAATGATCCGGCAGTCGTGTACCACTGCTTCCAGACGAATGATGATGGAAGCTTCAAGTTCCAGACAGACGAGAATGGACAACCAACTGACCAATTGATACCATGTGAGATCAACGCGGGAGACAACGCATGGATGCTCACCTCATCCGCGCTGGTGCTCATGATGACTCCTGCAGGCCTTGCTATATTCTACGGTGGCCTTGCAAGGCAAAAGAACGCAGTAAACACTCTTCACATGGTCTTCATAACCACAGGCGTTATCGCGGTTCAATTCACACTCTATGGCTACAGCCTTGCCTTTGGCCCTGATGCAAACGGCATGGGCTTTATAGGCACACTTGACTGGGCGGGACTGCAAAACGTGTTGCACGATGTCCCGTCGGCGGCATACTATGGCATCAACGGACCTACAATCCCGCACATGACATACATGGTGTTCCAGATGATGTTCGCCATCATCACGCCTGCGCTTATCGTGGCTGCACTGGCTGAGCGCATGAAATTCAGTGCGTTCATCATCTTTATCGTAATATGGGCGACATTTGTCTACGACTTTGCAGCCCACTGGACGTGGGAGATCACCGGCCCTGACAACTATGGCAGGAACCCTGGCTACTGCAACTTTGGATGGGGAGGATGCCTTGGCTCGCTTGACTTTGCAGGCGGAACCGTCATACATATCACGTCCGGCTGGTCCGGCTTGGTCATAGCCTTGATGCTTGGACGCAGGTTGGGCTATGGCAAGGTCCCGATGGAGCCACACAACATATCGCTTGTAGTCCTAGGCGCAGCGTTGCTGTGGACAGGCTGGTTCGGCTTTAACGCAGGATCCGCAGCAGCCGCAGCGACGAATGCGACAAGTGCATTTGTTGCGACCCAGATCGCAACAGGCATGGCGGCAGTCACATGGGCGCTCATATCGTGGGCACACACTGGAAGGCCGTCCACCATCGGCGCGGCATCCGGTGCAGTGGCTGGCCTTGTGGCCATCACCCCTGCTTCAGGATTCGTGTCGCCAATGTCGTCCATAATCATTGGCATCATTGCCTCCATAGTCTGCTATGCAGCAGTGATGTTCAAGAACAGACGCAAGTGGGACGATGCGCTGGACACATGGGGTGTGCACGGAGTCGGCGGTCTTGCGGGCGCTCTCCTGACGGGCATCTTTGCAGAAAAGAGGTTTACCCCGTGGGGAGACAACGGTCTTGCCTTTGGCAACCCTGCGCAGCTCTATGAAAACTCGGTCGGCGCCTTTGCGGCACTTGCATGGGCGATGGGTATAACTGCGGCCATCATCAAGATAATGGACGCAGTGTGGCCGGGCGGGATCCGCGTCACGCCCAAGGAAGAGGAAGTCGGCCTCGACTTGGCGCAGCACGGCGAGCGGGCATACGTTTCAGAGTAGGCGCAAGCCTTCCTCTCTCTTTTTCCTTTTCCTTTTTATTCAAAGTTCTTTGGACTACTATCTGGTTTACTAAGGTCAACAAATCTTATATCTTTGTGCCATAATGCGTGAGTCATGAGCTCTCGAGGGAACTTTACAAAAGGTCAGACATGGGGTGCACTGAAAAAGGCATGGAAGGGTTACAGGATAGCCAAGGTCCAGTCCGACAAATCCAAGATGGAAGAGTACGCCAAAAAGATCAAGACTCTGCAGGGCGAGCTTGGCATCAAGCAGGCATCGTTTCCGGAACTTGGGCTCTGATCACTCGTAAATGGCAACTGCCCGCGTGCCAAGCTTGACGAGCATAGGGCCGATGAACGTCGTAAGCGCCACCACCGTGCCGACAATAGGAAAGAGGAACGGGCTCACGACCCCGAGGTCTTGGCCTGTTTTTAGTACGATGAAGGAAAACTCGCCCAGCTGGGCCATGCTGAGGCCGATGCCAAGCGCAAACTGTTTGTCAAAGCCAAACACCCTCACGCCACCGTAAACCGCGACGAGCTTGCCAAGGACGGTCGCCACGGTTATTATCACAACCGGCACCCAGAACTGAGAAATTGCCGACAGGTCCATGAGCGCGCCTATTGTAACAAAAAAGATGGCCGTAAAGATCTCCCTTGTCGGAGAAATGAGCGTCGACACCTGGTCTGAGAATCGGGTGCCCGCTATTATTACGCCTGCCAAAAAGGCGCCTGTGGCTGCGGAAAAGCCCAGCTCGTACGAAAGAAACGCAAGGCCAAACGCGGTGCCTAGGGCAAACATGATTGTGACCTCATAGCGCTCCAGCTTGGCGATGAGCGAAAAGAGCTTGGGCATGAAGAGCACTCCTGCAGCTATTGTGCCCCCGATAAAGAGCCCTATTTTGCCCACCGTCGATATTAGCTCGACAAGGTCAAACGAGCCGCTCACCACGCCAGCGTGCATGGCACTTATCATTACGACTGCTACTAGGTCCTCGATTACCAGCACGCCTATCATGAGGATGGACGATGTAGCCTCCATCTTGCCCATGTCCTCAAGCACCTTGACTATGACGGCCGTTGAGCTTATGGAAAGCGCGGCGGCCAGGAACATGGCGTCATAGAACGACCACCCAAAGCCCGCGCCTACCGCAAACCCGATGCCGAGCATAGCAAGCACTTCGATGACTGCTATGCCCGTGCCTATCTTGCCTATTGCCCTCAGCTGGCGCAGGGGGAACGCAAGGCCGACGCCAAAGAGCAAAAGCACGATTGCCACGTCGGAAAAGTTGTTCAGCATCTCTGTGTTTTTGATCAGTGAAAAGGGCCCAAATGGGCCGATGAGGATGCCAGCGACGAGAAAGCCTAGGACCATCGGCTGTTTCAATATGTATGCAAGCGCGCCGACCCCGGAGCATACGATAAGCAAGTACCCAAGGTCGCCTACCAGCTCTATGCCTGCGCTCAACGGCTCTCTATCTGCGAAATCCTAGGACCGCTTTATGACGGCAAGTCAACAATACTTTTCCCCCAGCTGCCATTTTGTTGGCAAGATGATTCGTGCATTAAGATTAAATATTGCACTGCGTTCCACGCTTTTGCTTGGACCACAGAGAGGACGCCCAAATAATAAGCGAGATCCTGCTCAAGGCAGCAAGCGAACCGGAATTCAGGAACACGCTGATACGGGATCCCGGCATGGTACTGGAGAGGTACAACGTCTCTCCTGAGGCAAAGCTCATCATTCGCCGGAGCATACATGACCTGACACAGTGACTACACTACCACTTTTTGCCTGCGCCCTGACGCATGTGGTAGTAGAGATACTGCTGCGCATAGCCCGCATACTGGCCAAAATACCTCCGGGCGGCCCTGGACGCCTCCTCATATTGCCTTGGGGTAAGCTTTTCTCCAAACTTGGCTGACGATATCCATCCATAGTTTGCGGCCAGGGCCCGGGCTATCCATACGTCTATCGGGAATGCGTCCAGCTTTTCAAGCGAAAAGAGGAGCACGCAGTCGGCTATCTTGGGACCAACGCCATATATTTTCAACAGCTCTGTTCTTGCTTCGTCGTAGCTTGCGGTGGCAAGCGACTCAAGATCCAGCGCGCCAGAAGTTATAGCCATCGCTACAGCCTTGACCGCCCTTGCCCTGTAGCCAAGGCCGCAGGCACGGAGCTCTGCCTCGGTAGTGCGTCCTAGTGCCTTGGCAGATGGAAAGACATGAAATTCCCTGCCGTCGACCATGACAGTGTCGCCGTATTTGGTTGCAAGCGCATACAGCATCCTCCTTATCATCGGTATGTTGGTGTTGCTTGCACACACGAACGAAAAAAGGCACTGCTCCGGGTCCTGCCGCAAAAGCCTGAGGCCGCCGTACGTACGCACCAGCCGGCTAACGAGCGGATCGGCTGACACCTGCACACGGATGGACTCGATGTCGTCGTCGAGGCGAAACATCCTGCGCTCCATTTCCTTGTCTTCTGGAAACGAAGCAAACTTGAGAGCGCCAGCGACATTTGAAAATCTGATTACGCGCGAGCCATAGATGCCGTACCAGCTTTCGCCTTCCTTTTCCCACAGAAACATCTGGCCGCTGTTGACGCTCATCTCTGCGTCGATGCTGTGGAGAAGCGACTTCACGTGCTGTCTAGCGCGCAGGGATGTTATTGAGCTTTGCCCGCATCTCGCAGAAGATTGTTCTGCGCTCTCTTCTCCAAGAGATTTTTATTTGTGCAGCAGAATTTGCTAATTGCAAAGGCGATGCAGAAACGGATTTTGGGACTCAATTAATTTATTATCCCTGCACCGCTAGGCACGTAAAAACGCCCTGTGGTAACGATCGGATTAATGATTTAAAACAGATTTTGCAGTCCACAGTATATACTGCATATCCTATACACACGCGCACAAGCTAACCGTTAAATAAATGAGTTTTCCTTTCTGCTCTAATGTCCAGCGACAATCCTGCTGACCCTATCGAAGCATTCAAGAAGGTCATGGAAAAAGGCACAGAGGCGCAGAAGGACATGGCACGCCAGTTCTCCTCGTTTCAGATGGACGCGATGCAGAACTATATTGCCATGCTAAAGGGCCTGAGCTTTTACAACGCCATGTTCAAGACGACGGTGCAGAGCGGAGGCAGGATCTCGATCCCGGAAGCCGAGAGGCAAGCCCTCGACATAGAGGACGGCGATCTGGTGCAGGTAATCGTAATCCCGATAGAGCGCAGGAGAAAGCAGGCGACCAAGGAAGGCTAGGGAATCGTATCTTTTCCAGCCAGGAATTTTAATACTATCCTGTTAAACGTCAGGGGTTTTTCAACGTAGGGCGTATGCCCGCAGTCCTTGATTACAATGATTTCGCTGTTTGGGATCTCTTTGAAATCTTTTGCATATTGCATCGGTATCATCTTGTCTCCGTCGCCCCAGAGCACGAGCGTCGGCGCCGTTATTCCTGACAGCCTTCCTCGCAGTGCAGGGGCATACCGGATGCCGAGGAGCGTCGACATGAAGGCATATTTTGCGTTCTGAAGCCTCATCCTGTTTACAAAATCCTCGACCGTCTCCTCGTCGACAGCCAGAGGATCGTGGGCCATCGACCTAAAAGCGGCCAGTGCATTTTCGTGCGTGGGATAAAGGGCGGCCATGATGTAGCCGTCAAGGACTGGCGTGGATGTGCGCATCATGCCAGCAGACGACACGAGCACCAGCCTGTCCAGCCTTCTAGTGTTCCTTATCGCATATTCGGCTGCGATGTGACCTCCAAACGACGAGGCGATTATGGACGGCTTGACAAGCTCCAATCCCTCAAACAGACCAGAGATAAAACTCTGAAAAAAATCCATAGTATATTCCACTGTGGGCTTGTCGCTTCGGCCAAAGCCGATAATGTCCGGGATAATGACCCTAAAGTACTTTGACAGCGTAGGCGCGACATGCAGCCATCTCTCGGCAGAAGCACCGATGCCGTGCAGGAGCACGAGGTCTTTTGCGGTATCATTTGGCCGGCCATAGTCGAGGTACCGTATGTTGTGGCCGCCGACCTTGATCATCCGCTGCGGCAAAGCTTGTTCCTGCAACAGATCCTGTCAGTACTAGTACTTGCGGTCTGTTAATAAAGTTGTATTGCATCTCATATGGCTAGTCTGGCTATATTTTTCAGCTGTGCCAGCATATGTCTGCTGCCAGCCTGTCTCCATCTTGACTTGGTCATATGGACGTTTGATAAGAGCCAAAAAGATCCGCCCTCCCATCTGCCGAGGGGAAAATATTAGAAGCCGCCTGGGTTTGTGAAAACGTTGCCAGCAGCTCAATTCTTTGAAACAAGCCTGACTGTGTAGCGCGAGTACTTGGCCATGAAATAGTGGCCGTTTTTGCGCACAATGTCTCTGAAAAGATGGGGCTGCGCCTGGAATGCAGGCGTATCTGAATTATAGTGGCCGCAGCGCCAACATATCCACTCGGTCCACTTGCCGTCCTTGTATTCGTAAAGCCGGTGGCTGCAGGCAGGGCACTTGCCGCTCATAGACACTTGTTTCCGGATTGCTTTTCTACTTCGTTACTCAACGATCTTCAATCATTTGCCGAAATATTATTGGTAAGCAGCGGCGGTGGGCCTGCTGCCGTCGCTCTCAATCAACGCCAGAAGGAAGGCTTGGTTTAAATCCTCGTCAGCGAACCTGTAATCCAGTTTGGCCGAAATAACTCTCTCGATTTTAGAACTGCAGGTCACTGCAGGTCAGGAGCTCCATGGCAAGGTGGAGATAAACTATGCCGGCAGGTGGGACAGCGTAGTCATCAACTCACAGATAGAGAATTCAAGCGATGTCTTTTCTTACAGCATGCTCAACAACAAAAAGGTAAACTACCCTTACGCACGGCTGTCGATATTCAAGACTGAACTAAAGGGTGCAACCACCGTAGATTTTGTAGCAAGCACGAAACACGTTCCGCAGGGCGAGTCATCAAACGTCAAGTTCCGCGTGTCGCTCGTGCAGGAACACAAGGAAATCTTCTCCGACATTGCATATATCAAAGTGGTAAAGAACTAATAATAACTAGGCAAAGTTCTCTATCACTTCGATCTGGCCCTGCATCCAAGGATGCGGCTCGCAGTGGTAGCCATATGTGCCAGTCTTTGTGAAAGTGAACGTGTAAGTGGTGCCCGGCATGACGAATCCTCCTCCTACATCCTGATGTGCAAGAGAGTTAAAGGGGCCGTTTATCTTGTCGACATAGCCGTCGTCAGAAGTGACGGTATGCGGGACGGTATCTGTGTTTGTCCATATTATCTTGTTGTCGATGCCTATGGTCGTGCGCAGGTGTTTGGGCTCAAAGAACTTGCCGTTTGATTGTATCGATGCTCCTGCAGCTATCTGAACCTCTCCGCTTTGCGGCGGGTTCAGGATTATTTCGGGAAGGTGCGGCTTGGCGTTTACTTCGGGGATGTACACATACTGATAGTAACCGATGCTCACTGCTACTGCCACTACAAATGCCACAAAACTGATGCCGCCTGCGTGGTTTGCCATGAGCGATCTACCGTGGAAATATTTTCACATATAAAGTTTGAGACATCAAGGCACTTTTGGCCCCTTGTTGATGTCTGGGTTGTCTGCTCCTGCTGTTGTTGCTGCCTTGCTGCCTGGTGGAGAAGTTGCAGCGGCGGCTTTTTGCGGCGGTAGCTGCGCTGGCTGCCCTGCCGGCTTGGCTGCTGGTGGTGCTGCAAGCGGCTTTTCTGGTGCCGGTGCTGCCGGGGTTAGCTTTGGCGGCGCCTGCGCTGGCTTGGCCGCCGGCGGTGTTGGCTTTGGCGGCGGCGCCTTTGCCTGCGCCTTGCCGTATCTGTATAGGTGGAACATGCCTGCAAAGACCATCATCATTATGCCTAGCAGGAAGAGCGAGTAGTTCTTCATGCCATCAAGCACGGCATAGTATGCCGCAATGTTGAGGTACACCTGGAATGCGAGAAGCACAATAAAGAGCGCATAGAGCCATTTTTGCGAGAACTCTATGGATGATTTGCCTGCCTTCTTGGGTTGAGCCTTGGCGTTGGCCTCTGCGTGCTTGGCCAGCTTGATCATCATGTAGGTAAAGCCAAACGACAGCGGCACAAGCACTATCATGATCAGGTAAAAGAATATCGGATCGATGACGAGCCTCTCAAGGAGCGCCTTGTTGCGGTCCGGGTCGATATAGAATCCCCAGTACGTAGTTACTATTATTTGCGCCAAGCTGGTGATACCTACTGCGGTGATTATCGGCCTGTCCTTCCAAGAGAACTTTTTGTACCTGTCGACAAACGGTATCAGCAATAGCGACCCGATGAACAGGCCTGGCCATGCCACGCCTGTCACGAACTTGTCGTACATGGTGCGCAGGAAAGCATAGAGGCCCGTGAGGTACCATTCAGGTACAGTAATGCCTGGTGGCTTGTCCGGCTCAAAGGGCAATCCCATGCCTACCGGGAAGACTCCTCCTGTGAGCATGATTGCGCCCGCTATCGCCATGACCATCGGCACGTCAAACACCAAGAACCTTGGGAAGTGGACTACCATCAATCCCAGCAGAGCTATTGGGAGCATGAATACGTGGAATGTGTAAAAGCGCAGGATAAAGTCGTGGAAGCCTGCGCCAAAGAACGCTTCCCGCATCTGCGGGCCCATTATCGGGATCGAGTTTGTAAGCGACGCTGCTATAGAGATTGCAAGCTCGGCGCGCTCTGAGAATATGATGTCGTATCCGGTGAACGCCTCAAGGATCGTAAGCACGCCAAGTATAACGCCTGTCACCCACAGGATCTCGTTTCTTATCTTGTACCTGCCACTAAAGTATTGGTAGTACATATGCAGCAGTGCGACCATGACCATCGCGTTTGAAGCGTGGTAGTGTATGTTGCGCATATGGAACCCGTAGGGTATCGTATTGTTGATGTTCTCGACGCTGTGCCACGCCCTGTCGAGGATGGGCTCGTACCACAGCATAAGCAGCGCGCCTGTGATGCCCAGTATGATGAATATTACAAACGTGAGCATGCCGAGGAACCCTAGAGGACTGACGAACCTTCCTGGGAACGTGAATTTCATTCCCATGAATATAGTTCGCTCTAACCCGGCGTACACCCACCGGAAGAACCTCGTCAGACTGTTTTCATACGTTAAGGAAGCGCCCATATCCAACTATCCCATTAGCATTAGGACTCCACACGGGAGGCTTTATCCAAATGTCGCCCTTTGAATCCACTTCAAGATCCAGCCTTGGAAGCACGTTTGAAGGCGGGCCCTGCAGCGACGCCGGGCCGGCAAACGCCTTGCCTGTGAACGGGTCGTACATGCTGCCGTGACATGGGCACTCGCCTCTCTTGCGACCAGTGTCTGGAAAGTACTTCCACAGGCACCACAGGTGCAGGCACACCATGCTGTAAGCACGGAACGCAGAGGCGTCGTTCTTTTCCCCGCCCAGCTCTGGTGGGAGTCTGATGAACTGCCATGTACGGAACGCCTCCTTGTTGAGCACCGGGTCCTTTGCCTTTGGATAAATTATTGCCTCGGAGTGATTAACTTTAAACGTGTTTACATTGGCCTGGCTTCCATCCGGAAGCTCGACGGGCTGCTTTTCTCCTTGGTTGCCCGCAGGGTTTGGCAGAAACTTGCCCCATTCTACAAACGGGGTGAACGTCATCACGGTGCCAGCGGCGGCCATGAGCTTGAGAAAGTCGCGTCTTGACACCTTGCCTCCTGTAGCTGGAGGGGTCTGCGCCATACAACAAAAACTGGCCTTAATTTACTTAATAAACGTTTGTCCGAGTTTGCAGCCGGCTCAGTGCTTCTCCGTCCACGGGGTGCCGTCCAGCTTGGCATATTTCAGATAGGCCGCCATCCTGTCTGCACCAGTCACGTTTGCGCCTGAAAGGTTTGCTTCAACAAACACCGTCTGCGACATGCGCACGCCAGACATATCTGCCGCTTGCAGGTTTGCCCACATGAAATTGGCTCTTGTTGCCTCAGCTCCCGCCAGCTTG
Source organism: Nitrososphaera sp. (assembly GCA_039938615.1). Lineage (GTDB taxonomy): Archaea > Thermoproteota > Nitrososphaeria > Nitrososphaerales > Nitrososphaeraceae > Nitrososphaera. Next base: position 14,352 of record JBDUUM010000013.1, on the reverse strand, counting down.
GCGTTTTTCATTTCTGCGTACATGAAAAGCGTTTCTATGCATGTGGCGCCTTCGAGATTTGCGCCATTGAGGTCAGCCTGAACAAAGTTGGCACCGGACAGGTTTGCTTTTGATAGGTTTGCGTTTGTGGCAACGACGCCGTTGAGAAATGCGCCCGACAGATTCTTGCCCGACAGGTCCTCACCTGCGAATTCCAGCTTGATGGTCAGGTTTTTCATCCGCCATTCGTTAAACTCGCCAACCTTGCCCTGCTTTAGTAGCTCTAGGCCGTCCTTGCTTGACATATATGCGTGCTCTGCGCAGGCTACCTCATATAAAAATTTCAGGGGTTCCATGGGTTAATGCCCTTTTGGAACCGCAGCGCGTCTATCAATCCTTCTGCATAGCCGATGCTTAGCACTGCCAGCTCGTGCTTGCCCTGCATCAGGAACCGCTCTGCGTCTGAAATATAGTATTCTGCGTTGTCGATGACTTCAAACATGCCCTTGTTGTCCTTATCCTGCCGCAGGATGTTCCGCATCTGCACCGCTGCTTCTTTGGCTTTTGGTGCATAGCGCTCTATCATCTGTGTAGAAATTCTCTTGATAGCCTTGGTGTTGTCAGCAGGGCTGTCTAGGTTGACAGTCAAGGCCTCAAGAGCCTCTTCCTCTGTAAAGTGCAGCGAGCCGGTAACGATTATGGAATGCGGACCCTGCCCAAAACCCACGCCTGCCATCGACTTTATCTTGCCGGAGACGACCCGCGAGTCGTCGCTTCCTATCCTCGACGCGACTATCACAAACGTGTCTTCTGAAAATACATGGTGCCGCAGGTCCCGCTCGGCGTCAAGGAGCATCCGGAGCGCCTGGCCGGGGTCTAGGAAAAAGGCGCCAGTCTTTTCGTCGTGGCTGTATTCAGTCAGGATGAGCGTGTGGCCCCCTGCGAGCATGTTGTCAAAAACAGTGTTGTAGACGCTTATGGCGGATTTCGGCTCAGACATCATTGTCACAGTCCTGCCAAACTTGTAGACGTGCAGGCCTGCCTCGCCCATTATGGAGGGGATACCCGATGCACCATGCAGCACTGCCGTCTTGATACCGCCCTTTGCGGCCCTTGCGCGAAGCTCGCTATGTGTAGTAGCAATGAGCGGATCGCCATAGGTTACAAGCGCAACCTGCTTTTCTTTGGCGCCTTCAAGTATCTCTCTTCCGTCTTCTACAAACGGCCGCTGTACCGCGACTGCCTGCTTGCCGGTGACCGAGTTCAAGCCGGAAACGTCGCCTTCTGACAGCAGGCTTGTGAACCTCTCTACGTATACAATATCACACTTTTTCAAAACGTCAATGGCCGCCAGGCTCAGACCTCTGTAACCGTCGATGCCGGCGCCAATCAACCACAGCATTGACGTAAGGGGCGACCGCGCCTATATGATGTTATTACTTGCCCTTGCGGATGTGGTGTATGCGCGACATGTGGAAAAGAGCCCTGCTGAATACCTCGATGCTTGACACGTATTCGTCGATGTTGACTCGCTCGTCTGCCGTGTGAGATGCGTGCGGGTCGCCGGGGCCGTACGTGACTACAGGCACCTTGAACGTGTTGCCAAGCACGTTCATGTCGCCGGTGCCCGTCTTGCGCAAAAGCGTCGGGCGTTTCTTGCGCACGTCCAGTATGCCTAGCGACAGCGCCCTGACCAGCGGCGAAGAGTGGTCCGCTTCAAACGGGTCCGTCCTGTCCTCTATGCGGTATGTAGCTTTCACTCCTTTCTCTTTTGCAGTCTTGGAAATCACGCCGTCAACCATGTCAAGGACGTTCTGGCAGGTTGTTATCGTGGGAATGCGCATGTCTATCGTTATCTTGCACTTTTGCGGAGTCACGTTGTGGCTTGACCCTCCGCTTATCTCTGTGAGCGTGCAACTGATAGAATGCGCCTTGCTCTCTGCCGTCCCCACCCGCTCGACCTCTGATTTTATTGCCTTCCAGAAATCATACATCTCCTCGACAGAGTTGCGCGCAAGCCACGGTGCGCTTGCGTGCGCGCTGTCGCCTACGTCGCACGTGAGCCTTATTGCGAGCCTTCCCTTGTATGCAATTGTGATGTTGTCGATGCCGGACGGCTCGCCAAACATCGCATAGTCGACGCCAATCTTGCTCTTGACCAGCTGCTTGACGCCAGTCGCATTGCCTTCTTCATCAACTACGCCTGCAAAAATGACTGTGCCTGCCTGCTTTGGAAATTCCGACGCCGCCAAGAGCATTGCAATCAATGGGGCTTTGGCGTCTGACGCTCCCCTGCCGTAAAGGTAGCCGTCCTCTATCCGGACAGGCACCTGGCCCGGCACCGTATCCATGTGGCCGCACAGCAATATGCGAGGCTCGCCTGTGCCCTTTGAAGCGATGACGTTTCCTACACTGTCGATGTTTACCTGCTCAAAACCAAGCTCGTTTGTGCATCTGTCTTTTATCATGTTGGCAAGGGCGGCCTCTGACCTTGAAGGCGTATACAGTTCAAGCGCCTTTTGCAACAGCTCGACTGCATAGCTTGGCGATACCAAGTCAGGTTTCCTACCTTTTGTTCAGGGACAGGGCATAATCAACCATTAGCCCTGCAATGTTGACGCCGCTGACGCGGACGGTGTTTTTGAACTCGGTCGTATTGTTGACCTCATGTACAATGAGGCCGTCGCTTTCGCTCTCCATCAGGTCGACGCCCACTATCTGGCCGCCCACCGCCGCCGTCGCTTTCATGCAGATTTCGGCAAGCTCGCTTGTGACGGGGCACACTTCGGCCCTGCCGCCAAGGGCCATGTTTGTCTTCCACTCGCCGTCGCCAGAATAGCGATAAATTGCCGCGACTACGCGCTCTCCAACTACGATGGCGCGGATGTCCCTTGGCGGGCGCTTTACAAACTCTTCAAAGTAATATATGTGGTAAAGCGGGAACATGTGTTCCCTGTCTTCTATAACCGCCTGCGCCGCGTCCCTGTCGCGTAAAAGCCCAATCATCCTGCCCCAGCTCCCTACCGTGGGCTTTATCACTGCAGGATAGCCAAATTCCTGAAGGGCCGCTATTGCAGATTCCTCTGAAAACGCCGCCACCGCCTTTGGGGTCTTGACCCCGGCTTTTTGCAGCTCCATGTGCGCAAAGAGCTTGTTGCCGGTGATACTGGCGACCCGCAGCGGGTTAATGACTGCGGCTCCAAGGCCTTCGAGCGCGGCGGTGGCATGGAGGCTTTTGAAGTAGCTGACAGAGCGCTGTAGTACAATCCTGCCCTGCCAGTCCTTGCCGCCGTTTAGATCCACGTGGAGGTTCTTGATGTCGACGTTATGCAGTTCGACGCCCTTTTTCTTGGCAGCCTCGTACAGAGACTTTTCTTCCCACCGGATGGTGTCATAGAGGAGGGTAAGAGAGTTCCCCGTACCAGTGCTCACTGACCCCAGTCCTCGCCGACTACCTCTGCCGGTTTTATCCCAAACCCTTCTGCAGCCTTGACCAGTTCATAGCTGGCGCCGCAATCAGGACACGTCACAATCTCGCCTTCTATCGAATCGGCAGGAACCTTGATCTCTGCATCGCATTCTGGACAGTTGACCATTTCTTCTTTTCTTACTCCTTCTGCCCTACTTTCATGGGCGCGTCATTAAGTATCTTTCTCTCCAGCCTGTCGTCAAGGTAGAGCTCGAGTATGTCGCCCATACGCAGTTCTTTGAGGCCCTTTGCCAGCTGCTCTGCCTCGTGCTTGCTCGTTTCAAGGCCAAGGAGCGACAGCAGGTATGCGGCACCGTTCTTGCCTGCCAGCTCGCCAAACACTATTTTCCTGCGGTTGCCCACGACCTTTGGCTCGACTATCTCGTATGCAGACGGGTTTCGCAGGATGGCGGCAAGGTGGGTGCCTGCCTTGTGCTTGTAGGCGCTGTCGCCCACAATCGGCTTTGACTCGGGGATCGGAAGGCCTGTGTATTCCGATATCGTGCGGGAAAGGTCCTTGAGCATGTGCAGGCGCAGGTCGTTGTTTGACTTGTAGATCAGCGAAAGCGCAAGCGCCGTCTCGGCAAGCGACGGGATGCCTGTTCGCTCGCCAAAGCCGTCTATCGTAGTGTGGATCTGGTCGGCTCCAGCTTCGCAGCCTGCAAGCGCGTTTGCAAGCGCAAGCCCTACGTCGTTGTGGCAATGCACGTCCAGCGCGGTCCTTGAATTGTCGATGTGGTCATGCACCATCTTGACTAATTGGTACATGCCCCGGGGGCGCATAATGCCAACAGTGTCAGGAATGCTTATGCGCTCTATCCCGCGCTTGTTCATCTCCTTGCACATCTCTATCAGAAACTCAGGCTCCGTCCTGCTTGCGTCTTCCATCGTAAAGCGCGACTTTAGCCCGTGTGCCTTGATATAGTCGGCCACTTCAAGCGCGCGGATCTTGGCCTCTTCGCGGCTTATCTTTAGCTTTGCAGCCAAATGGATGTCAGAGATGCCCATATAGGTGGCGCACCAGGTCGCGCCGCAGTCGATTGCGACGTCGACATCGGACTTGATCGCCCTCACGTGCGCGACAATGTCTGCCCTCAGCCCCTGCTTGATTATCGTCTTTGTCGCCTCAATGTGGTCCGGCGACACCACAGGGCTTATCTCTATCTGGTCGACTCCGAAAGAGTCAAGCATCCACGCTATCTGGATCCTCTGCTTTATCGTAAAAGACACGCCGGGATGCTGCTCGCCTTCCCGAAGCGTGCTGTCAAGTATCCTTATCTTTTTGCCAGACGTCGCGGCGTCCTGGCCTCCCATCCTGTTGTACGCGTGCGCATAGTAGTTCGGGTCGTCTGATTTTAGCGACATTTCTGCTACTGTCTAGCTAGTTTCGGTAAAGATATAAACGTTATCGCAACTAAAACAGCGGTTTTCACAACTAACCCTGACTTAAAACGCTAATTTCAGACTTGGACGGAGCGAAAAACAAACAGGAAAAAGGCCCAAGATGCGATACTCGCTGCAAAAAGATCAGGAATTCAGGTATTTGGTAACAGTTTTTGACAGGCCGGCAAAGGCAGCGTTGATTGATTTTGCATCCACTTCAGTGTGCTTTATGTGGCGGGTCAGCTTTGCACTTGAAGCCTTGATCATCTCGTCCTGCTGAGCGGGGTTTGGCGAGCCGGCGGACCTGCGAAGGTCTATTGACCTTGCCGGGGTCATCTCCTTGATGATCTGCACAATATCCTCTGCTTCTTCTTCTTTCATCTCCTTGCCAATCTTGGCCTGCGCAAATGTCAGCTGGATTTCCCTGGCACTGAGCGCCGATAGCGGCACGCCTCTTTCTGCCGCCTTGCCTACGAGGGCACCCACAAGCTTGTGCGCGCTGCGGAACGGCAGACCCCACTTTGCGACCATTTGTTCGGCAATGTCAAGCGATATCGCATAGCTGGTGCTGGAAGCTTCAAGCATCCTTGCTTTTTTGACATGCAGCGAATTGACGACGCCGTGCATTATCCTGACTGTGTCTATCGCAGTCGATGACGCGTCAAGCAGCTGCGGCTTCAAATCCTGCAAGTCGCGGCTATAGCCGGAAGGCAGGCCCTTTACGATGCCAAGGATTGCAATCAGCCTGCCTGCGATGAGTGCGGCCTTGGCTCGGGTAAGTTCTAGCGGGTCAGGGTTCTTTTTCTGAGGCATCGCACTTGAAGTAGAACTATAGCGATCCGCAAGCTCGATGAATCCAAACTCGGTCGTCGACCACAGTATGAAATCTTCTGCCATGCGCGCAAGGTTGGTAGTGAGGATCGAGAGCGCGGCGACATATTCCAGAAATGCATCGCGCGACGTCGTGGCGTCGATAGAATTCTTTACTATTCCACCAAAGCCAAGCAGGCTTGCGGTCCTTGTCCTGTCGATGTCTATGCTGGTGCCACCAATCGCGCAGGCGCCCAGAGGCGACTCGTTTACATGACTGTAGGCAGATGATATGCGATCAAGGTCACGCAGCAGCGCATCTGCATAAGCGATAAGGAAATGAGAGAACGTGCCCAGCTGGCCCTGCTGCAAATGGGTGTAGAGGGGCATGATGGCATCCTTGTTTTTGGCCGCCTTTTGCAAGAGGGCGTCGACGAGATCGGCCAGCAGGGAGCGGATCTGGTTCATATCATCGCGCACCTTCATGCGCACGTCGAGCACCACTTGGTCGTTTCGGGACCGGGCCGTATGCATCTTGCCTCCTGCGTCCATGCCTGCGCTTTTGATCACAAAAGCCTCAAGTGCCTCGTGAACGTCTTCTGCTTCTGAGGTGTCGATGACGCCTGGATTCTTTTTTGCCTCTTCAAGCGCCCTGAGGATCTTTTTCAGCTCGGCGGATGAAATGTGGCCCTTTTCGTGCAGCATTATCGAGTGCGCCTCGCTTCCCAAGATATCGTAATATAGTATGGGAGAGTCGTGCTGCATCGAGGAGAGAAAGCGCAGGACATCGTCGTCCATGCTGCCTTTGGGCCTGGAGCGGTACACGAGTCTTGCATTATGGGCGCTTTATTTTAATATTTTACAACCAGCTAGCTGCCATGCATCGCTTTGTTAACAGAAGCTAGCTTGAGCTCTTCTATACATTTTATCCATGAGCTTTGCATGGAATCCACCCTAGCATCTCCTGCCCGGCTGATAGAATATCCAAATGACCTTTCCGGATGCGACGCTCTGGAGCTTGGTCATAAGCGGTTGCTGTACCTGTGCTCGCACATGGATGGCGGCAAGCCATTTGTAGTCGTGCTTGGGTTTTATGCTGGTCAGAAGGAGGATTTCGTGACAAAGGACCTGATAGAGCCGGTCGACGAAAGCAACCACTGCTCTATAAAAGAAGTCCTGACCAAGTCGCTTGCCCCCGAGTATGCAAACGCGCATATGTATTTCCTCTAGAGATTTTTTTGCGGGTGGTATGATACTGGCCGTCAAATAATGTGTTTCACATGGGGCATTTTTCCATCCTTTCCCTGCCGGCAGGACGCCAGTCGTACCTCATTAAAACAATCATGTCGAAATTACCCCATGACTGACATAACCGACTTTGTTTCGTGGAAAGAGCTGCAAGGCAAGGAGGCAAGGGGTGTAAGTAAAGAGGTTGACCTAGGCGAAGTAAAAGAGATTGGCGCAAACTATATCGTGACGCAAAAGGGTATTGTCGACAAGGACAAGTTCTGTATACCAAAGTACTTGGCGGAGGGCTATGATGGCCACACACTGCACTTTAACGTGACAGAAGGCGAAAAGAACGAATTTCGGCGCGACACGGCCCCAACCTATGAAGAATACATAAGATACCGAGTAGCAGAAGTGCCAGCAGACATTGAAAGCAGGGTCCGGGTAATCAAGGAAGCAGATTAGTTAGTGACTGTCTAGTCCGTCCGCCCGTTCCACTTCGCCGCCTCTACTTTTAATTTTTCACAGGCAGAATGAATGATTAAATACGGTGTTTTGCCATCTTTACCTGCAATGAGTGACGCTAACGCTCCCAAGGCGCCTGACGACCTTCAGCAGACCAAGAGGAAGATTTTCGACGAGCTTACAAAGATCGTGGATCCTGAGATAGGGGTCTCTATAATGGAGCTGGAGCTTGTCGACAAGGTTGACATCGACTCGGGCAAGGTCGCAATCGACCTACACCTGACAAGTCCGTTCTGCCCTGCCGTCTTTGGCTTCAAGATTGCGCAGGATGTCCGGGACAACATCTACAAGCTGTCCGGCATAAAAGACGTCAAGGTACAGGTGAGCAACCACTTTATGGCAGACGCCATAAACAAGCAGGTCAACGAGAGCAAGTACCCTGCCAAGCCGGCGTAACATTACTACTACTCTACTTGCTTCTGTCTTTCAGTTCCGCCTTTCTCTTTTCTTCCTTTGAAAAGCCCAGCATGTAGCCTCTCAAAAGTTGTATGCCAAGCGCAGGGTCGACTCCCTTGGGGCACACCGTACTGCAGGACCCTGCAAAGTGGCACCGGAATATGCCGTGTCTGTCATCAACGAGGTCGAGGCGCTCTTTTGCAGCCTCATCGCGGCTGTCGATAAAGTAGCGGTACGCCTGCGCAAGCGCTTGGGGCCCGGGGAACTTGGTGTCCATCGCCACGGTGGGGCACGCCGAGTAGCACAGACCGCACTTGATGCAGTATGAGAACTGCAAGAACTTGTCAACATCCTCGGGGTTTTGCATGAACTCTGACATCCTGTTTATCTGCCGCGTGTCCATGTCTGCCTTGTCGTTGTGGATGTAGGGCTTGATGTCCCTGTGGTGTTCAAAGAACTGCGAAAAATCAGTCACGAGGTCGCGCACGTGTGGAAAGTTGGCAAGGGGCTCGCACGTGATTACGCCGCCTTCAAGCTCGGACACCTTGGTGTAGCAGGCAAGCCTCGGGATGCCGTTTATCTTCATGCCGCAAGAGCCGCAAGACGCCATCCTGCACGAGTAGCGTATGCCGATGCTGTGGTCGCTGTACTGCTTGGCGTGCAGCAGCGCATCCAAGACGGTAGTTGAGCGCTGTACCGGCACTTCAAATATGTCATAGTGCGGCTTTTCCCCGGCGGCCCTGTTGCCCCGGAGCACCTTGAGAGTTATGGACGTTCGGAGTATTTCCTTGTGTTCTCTTTTTTTGTCCAGCCTTTCGAGTTTTTCTATCGTGTTATTCATATATTTTATTGTCACCCAAGTGAAAGCCCGTTTGCAACGATTATGGTGCGGGTTCCATACCCAATTATGCCTATCATTGCCGCTATGGTCACGATGGTCACAAATCCCTCCCAGTTCCTGCTCTGCCTCATTTCAAGCAGTATGACGCGAAGGCCGTTAAAGCCGTGGATGGCAATCAGCACTAATATCGATTCCAGCAGCACGGCGTAGGGCAGGTTGTGGTAGTTGGCGACTACATTTTCGTATTCCAGCGAGAGGCTGTATGGCATCACAAGGCGCATCATGATGTGCACCGCCACTACAAACATGGCTGCAATGCCAGTCATGTAGTGGATTTTCATTATCTCGCTTTCTTTGAGCATCTTTTTCTTATTCGCCTCCAAACAGCACAGACGCGCCGTACAGCATTGCAATTGCGGCAAGTATGAGCGCTATCCATATCCCTGATTTTTGGCGGTAGTTCAACGACACTGCATCGTAGGGATAGTCTGGCCTGCCCGGCTTGCCAAGCCCCTTGCCTCCGTGCGTGAATATCAGCCGTATTCCGTTTGCAGAATGGAAAGTACTCATGCCTATTACGAGTATCAGTACCATGTGTCCCATGGGGGTCTGCGTCATCTCCATCATGGCATTCCAGGCGTCGATGCCGCCTATGAGGTTGCTGGTCTCCCAGACGTGGCCAATGAAATATGCAAGCAGGCCGACTCCTGTAAGTCGCTGCAGCCAGTAAGACACGCGCTCCCAGCCGTAGCGGCCTGGGTTGAGCCACCCTGCAATCCCCTCGCGGTTGTTCCTGTCAGAGACTTCTTCCATCAGTACTTCCTCTCCACTGGAGCATAGCGGGTGAACGTGACTGGGTACCATGCCATCTTTGGCCCCCCTTCTGCCGTGTGGTATGCAAGTGTGTGGTTCAGGAAATTGGCGTCGTCGCGGTTAGGATAGTCGGTCCGTGCGTGTGCGCCCCTTGATTCCTTTCTGTTCAGCGCTCCCACGAGCACCACTTCGGCGGTACGGAGCATTGAATCTATCTCCATGACATTTATGAAATTAGTGTTATACTCTTTGGCCTTGTCGTCGACGTGCTTCCACATTGACGCTTTTAACTCGCGGATCTTTTTGAGCGCTTCTGAAAGGCCCTGCTCGGTCCTGAAGACGTAGGCCTTGTCGTCCATCGTGTCGGTCATCTCTTTGCGCACCTGGTACGGGTTTACGCTACCAGACCCTCTGAAAAGCCCGTCATAGATGCGTTTTTCCTCGTCTGCTATCTGCGCCTGCGACACTTCGGTAGATTTTTTGGCCTGCGCGTGCTTGGCAGCCAGCTCGCCGGTGATCCTGCCCCATACTATGCATTCCGAAGTGGAATTTGCGCCAAGCCTGTTTGCGCCGTGCGTGCTGTTGCACGCCGCCTCGCCGGCAGCCCAGAGGCCCGGCAGTTCCGTGGCGCCGTCGACGTTTGTATGGATGCCTCCCATCATGTAATGGCAGACTGGCCTGACCTCTATCGGCTCGTCTATGATATCGACGCCGGAGAACTTGATCCCAATCTCTCGTATGCCTGCGAGGACCTCCTTGATGCGCTCGTCCCCAAGGTGCGTCAGGTCCAGCTTTAAACAGTCAAAGCCTGTCTCGTGCTTGAAGCCCCTGCCTTCAAGTATCTCCTTTATCATCGAGCGGGAGACGACGTCGCGGGGCGCAAGCTCCATCTTGCCGGGCGCATACTTTTGCATGAACCGCTCGCCCTTGCTGTTTATCAGGTAGCCGCCCTCGCCCCTTGCTCCCTCTGTGATCAGGATGCCTGATGGCATGATGCCTGTGGGGTGGAACTGGACAAACTCCATATCCTTCATGGCAAGGCCCGCCCGAAATGCCATATCGATGCCGTCGGGGGTGGAGGAGAACGCATAGGTGGAGAAGCTATAGATCCTGCCAGCGCCGCCGGTGCATATTATGCCTGCCGGCGCCCTGAATGCGACAAAGTTGCCACTCTTTATCTCGATGGCGGTGACGCCCTGAAACGATGACGAGTCTCGCAGTATGGACGTGCAGAACCATTCGTTGTAAAAGTGGATGTTGTCGTATTTCTGGCACGTATCATAGAGAGTCTGCATCTCGTAAAAGCCGACCTTGTCCTGCGCAAATGTGGCCCTTGGAAAAGAGTAGCCGCCAAACTTGCGCTGCGCTATCCTGCCGTCCTTGCGCCGCGACCAGGGCATCCCCCAGTGGTCCAGCTGGTATATCTCAAAGGGCATGTTGCGTACGAGGCGCTCGGCGACGTCCTGATCTGCCAGAAAGTCGCTTCCCTTGATGGTGTCGTAAATATGAGATTCCTGGTTGTCGCCCTCTTCCTCGTAAAGGACCGCAGCTGTTCCGCCCTCTGCCGACACAGAGTGGGAGCGCATCACCTGCACCTTTGAAATGACTGCGATGCTGAGGCTCCTGTCAGTCGCCGCAGCCGCAATTGCGGCGCGGAGGCCTGCAAGGCCGGAACCTATGATGAGGACATCGTGAGATATTACGTCAACCAATCAGCGTCAGCGCTCATACGGGATATGACATTCCTTTATTATCTTTGTGACTCTGGTACGGTATTGCCCAGTCAACAGCGGCGGTTATTCTTGCAACGTTGTACATCGACATTTGGCGTTATATCTGCAGGCATGACTGGTCATACGCGTTCTTGAATGACGATATTAAGCCGGCCGTACACATTGTAAAGGTGGTTGAATAAGGAGAAGAAGAGGAGGGCGTTTGACGTCTTTGTCTCGGCGCTTTTGATAGCGTTCTTTGCCGGCTATGTCAACATCCATTCCGAGATCATTGGCCTGCACGAGCAGCAGCCCTTGCCTATGGGAAAAGAGGTGCAAGAATTCTGGGACTGGCTTGCATGGATAGTCTTTGCGGCCCTTGCAGTCGACATCTATCTGAAATACCGGGCAGTGGGCGACCCAAAAGAGTTTATCAAAAAGCACTGGCTCGACATCGCTATGCTGGCACTTATGCCTCTCTTTGCAGGGTTCAAAATAGCCAAGATGTCTGTCAAGCTGGTCAAGGGCGCCAAGATGGCCAAGTCAGGCTTTAAAGCTGCCAAAGGGGCGAAAAAGCTCTACAAAGACCAGAACAAGTAAATGTCTTGACATCGACACCATAATGCTTATAATTAAAGTCGCGCCGGTACGAGATAGGAAGCAGGCATATGCTTGAACATATCTGGTTGATCCCACTCAACGCCTTTGCAGTGACCTACTCGTGGCTCTACCAGAACCTCATAGCCCCGCTGATGGCGTTTTCAAGAGATTTCGAGTTTGCCATCATTTGCGCAGTCACGGTCGCGTTTATCATAGTCAGCATGTTTCTGATGCTGAGACAGCTGCGCAAGCTGCCCAAGTCGTACTCGATAGAGATAATCGATGTTTACGGCCATAAAGTGGCAGTTGACGGCGTCAGGCAGTCCTTCAAGACCTATGACGCTGCGGAAAGTTACGCCCGAATGTACCGGCAGAGCCTGCCGCAATACGAGTTTCGTGTCGTCGGCCTTGAAAAGCCGCTTGCAAAAAGTTAATAGTTGACGGCATCGCCGCTTTGGCGATGATGGATCTCTGCCAGTTCCTAAAGCCAGATTCCAAGGTCTTTCTTGCGTCCAATAGTGCTAGGTTTGAAATGTTTCTGACATAATAGTATAGCAAATAGCCACTTCCTTTGACATAAAGATGAAGCGAAACTAGCTTCGTATACTCTGCCATCACTTAATAACTGCTAAAAACAAATGGCAAGATCTCGACAAAATGTCCTGCAGCTTATCCTTTACTAATAGTTAATGCTGTTATGTTATTGCCATTTGTAACTGTCAGCTTTAACTGCCGCTTCAGCCACTAGCATTGTTACTTTATTTGATATTGTTTCAAGACTTGCAGGTTTAAGGAGAAATTCATCTGTTCCATAGTCCATGATTCTTACTTTATGTGGTTCGATATTTCGGTCTGCAACTATCAAAATCTTGATTCGATTATTGATTGTCTTTATTTTGGTAATAAGCATCGCATTTCTATCGATGGCTAACTTGCCATTGATAACTACGATGCTAACTTCTCCTCTCAGCTCGGTTATCTTTGCAATGCACTGTTCTGCGCTTGTAGTTACATAGCCTTCAAATCCGCTTAGTGATAGTATTACTCGGAGAACTTTGCCAATATCTTCGTCATTATCCGCTATTACTACTTTGGGTGGTTCCAAAATTGTCAAGGACTTCAGCATGCGTTTCATGCTTAAGAATAATGCTTCAAAAGATTCAGGTAGAGAATAATATGATATTTCCCTGCACGAAAAATTAGTTGTAAATATTCATACAAGTAGTATTTAACCGCCATTTTCGGTTAAAACAAGGTCGTCTTGGATTTCTTTTTCTAGGCTGAATCGCCTGATTTTTCCATCTGTATTATGTTCGTAGCGCGATATTCCTCACAGTTACAAAGAGAACATGCTCGCATATCGGTGCCAGCATCCGAAGAGAGGGTATGATCCCGTTCGCTATGATTGCACGTGCATAGATGGTTGTACTCCATAAGTCATATGCCCGCAGATAATATTACAGAGTTATCAGGGTCTTATCGTGCCTTACAAGGCTATGAAAAATTTTAGCCCTCCCCCGAACATCTTTCAGTGAGTGCCAAATCTTGGCCTAGTCTCTATTTTTAACAGATGCCAATGTTACATAACTGCTTATCAGCTTTTTTCTTGCGTGTTGACAAACCGCAACTACAAAGATGTTGCAGCAGCAATGCTCAGAATTGCCGCAGAGCAAAAGAGCGTCAAAAGAGTCGATATGCTCTATGGCACACGAGCCTCAAATTCAAAAGGCTCTGCATTGCTAAACCGAGTAATTGACGCGCGGCTTTTGAAAGAGGATAATAAGGTCAAGAAAAAGAATCGTTATTATTGTATTATCAAAGACGGGCAAAGATTCCTGAAGGCTTATGATGTGATAATGGAACTTTTGTCATCAAGAAATAGGCAGCTGTTTGAACTTGAAAATATGATAGTCGCCAGGAATTACTGCCAAACCTGCGTACATGATGCAGAGTATGAATAAACGGATTTTTTACATTATCGAAATAACCCCACCCTGCCAATCCAAAAAGGAGAGTGGAGGTTGACAGGGCCGGGGAAATGACACAACTTTGCTGTTGTCGATTACGCCCCTTCGTTACCTTGCCTTCTTTCATGGTTATTGCGATTTAAGTAAGTTTTGACCAGTGATTCTATCGCTTTCAGCTGCATGTAACTGGTATGAAACTTGCTTTAAATATAACAGCAAAAGATGGCTCTGTATCCTAGATATACTCCTTAAAGTGATTTACGAGTCTATTATTATACCAATGACAGACCCGGTAAAGGAAGCAAAGAAAGCTGCCCAAGATGCAGAGGCCAAGATTCAAACCGATATTGACCATGCTAAGGGCAAACCAAGTTCAGAAATGTTGAACAAGGCCAAGATCAAGGTCAGAGACGCGCTGGGCTAGATAGGCTACTGGCCTTTACTCTTTTTCTTGCAGCAAGCACGATCGGTCATATTTGCGTCTCTGCATTAAAAATACTTAGAAGTCATCTCATAAATGGTACAGCAGTATAAAATCAGCCATCGTTAACGTTCTAGTGTACATCTTTTATTGAGAGAAGCTTTGTGGTATTACATACAGTAATCAGTCATGGACTTGACAGACGA
>JBDUUM010000012.1:0-43457 GCA_039938615.1 Nitrososphaera sp. | reverse complement strand
AGGGAAATGGTGGTGTCACCGCCACCCCCACTGCTGCTGCCACCTGCTGCAGCCGCCGCCATTGCTGGTGGTGTGGCTGCTGCCGGAGCTGCAGCTGATGCTGGTTTTGGTGCTGCAGAAGGAGCGGCAGCAGGCTTTGGAGCCGCTGGCGCGGCCATCTGGGCCGCCCTTGTCTTTTGCCTCTTGACAACGCAGAGCTGATCATGAACTTCCTTCATGCTTTGGAGCGTAACAGGATTGCTGTGGGTCAATAATGTCCCACAATCGTCGCATACATACTCTGATACCGTCGCAGTGGACACGAGGTATGCTGCGTGCGACTCATTTATTAATTATTTGCTAGCCCTGCCTGCGTGTCTAGCGCGGCCAAAATGTACTGCCTTTACACCTGCTGGTAATAGCTTTCGAGCTTTTTTACGATTTTTGACACGTTGTGGTTCTCCCTGACGTAATCGCTACCTGCCCTTGACAACCTCTGCTGCTCTTGTACGTCTTCTACCAATCTGCCGAGGTCACGGGCGAGCGTCTCCTTGGTCGTCCTGTAGACAGGTGGCCTGTATTTTTCATACAGCTCGTCAGAGACATAACAGATTACCGGCTTGCCAAGCGCCATGCCTTCAAGCTCAAACTTGCCAAACCACCCAATGTCAGGCAAGACCTTGCCGGCTACAATGTCGCAACTGGCAACTGTCTGCAGGACTGAGTCGTGAGGCATGTCAAACACCTCTACTATCTCGCATTTGGTATCGTCAAGAGCCCTGAATGCCTCTTCGTAGTAATTCTCGCGTCTATAGTTCTTGTAGTAGGGATAGTGCGCTATCCTGATTTTTCCGCCCTCTGGCCTCTGCACCGGCGCACCTATTTCTGCCACATTTATTGGGTTTGGCAGCCACACGCCGTTTGGAGCCTGCTGGAGGAGATCTGGCGTTGAAACGAGGCAAAAGTCGTCGTCGTGCCTGCCGCGCAGATCGTCGCCGTGGTAATGCTTGACGTATTTTTTTCCACCCTTGCGTTTTTCCAGCTCTTGCCAGAGCCCGCCATGTGGATAGTGGTAGTGCCACACGTCATATTTTGAAATCTCACCAAAAAACTTGGAACGGACCATCATCCTTTCTATCTTTGACCCTGCGTTCCATTTCACCATCCTGCCGCCAAACAGCTTTGACGTAACGTCGTCAAACGCGTAAACTTCTGCTTTGTTGCAGAGCCCTGCAGCCACCTGTTCCGTCGCCAGCGCCGAGCCTACGCCTGATGTGTTTCCGATGTGGGCGATATTCAAAGTAACACCATGCTCTCAGTATCTCTTTTCGATTTCTTGAAACACGGCAGTTGCAAGCGTTTCAGAGTCGGCCGCCTGCATTATCGGGAGTCCCATAGCTCTTGCCAGCTTGGTTACAGAGCCTTCTACCTCGCCTGGCTTGACCAGCAGGCCAATTAGCAGGTCAATGCGCTCGCAATCGAGCATCTTTATCTTGGACTCCATCAATTTCGTTCCTGTGACCTCCGGATCGGAATGTGCAAGGAATGATACGACTATTCTGTTCCCGCCTTCCTTGGTGCTTGGGGATATGATGTCAAATTTATGAAGCACACCGGACCTGCCCAGTATCTTTGTGCCGACCTCTATCTCCATGCCATGGTCGCGCATCTTGGCTTTGACTAGGTTTGCGCAGTCGTTGAGGATTATTGATTGCTGCAACAGGTCCAGCTCCAGTATGTATTCCCGGGAATCAAGCCAGATGTCTGCCATGATCTTGTGCAGGAACGAGACCATGCCGGTCAGGTTTGTGTGTATATTAAGGCCGGTGCCTCCGCCCTGCAGCGGAGACGAGTTTGAAAACAGCATTTCTTTGCCGTCGACTATCATCACCTGGACGTCCGTCTGAAAGGCCGAGATCCTGAATTCCACAGGCCCATGCAGGCTGCGGACAATGTCTACCTCGTCGGCACTAGGCATCGAGAGAACCTTTACCTTGATGCCTCTATCAGCAAGAGCTCTTAGGACTTCAAGTACCGCCGGGGCCGCAAACGTGGGAAAGAAATTGAAACCTATGATGACCTCGCTTTTTGCAGACGCAAGCAATGCAAGTATGCTGTCTGCGTATTCCTGCTCGCCTACTATCATCTTGACGGATTCTGCGGGCTTGCCCGTCTGAAGGGATGCTGCAATTGCCGCAAACTCGATACCCGTGTAGAACTCGTTGTTAATTATTGTCTGCATGGCGGCTGCAAACGACTGCGAATATGTCCACAGCGCGACTTCTTCTTCCGAGTCGCCAGACACGGTTATCAGCACCTCCTCGTCGTCCTTGACGACCATCTTCGTCTTGGACACTGCCTGGTGGTGTCTTACTTCTGCAAAGTCATAACGCCTGACAATCTCTATCGATGGCAGGCCATCAACTTCGGTCACTATCTGGACTGCAACCTCTCTAGACTTTGCTGCCGAGAGTGCCTCATAGACTCCAGCATAGTACATCTTGCCGAGGTCCTTGGCAGTAGTTATCATCGAGATTTTCTTGTCGGCAGATTTTGCCATCCTGGCAACCATCCTGTGTATCTCCTCGTTTCCTTGCAATATGCTGAACTTGGCGCCGACCGACTCTTCCGCAGGGATGTAAAACCTGGTGAACTGCTCCAGTATGCCTGAAAACTTGTTCTCTGCAGTCTTTAGTTCGTCCTTTCGCCTATCGAGCAATAACTGAAGCGCCTTTCTGGGCTCTACTGCGATAAAGCTGACCGGCCTAGTCATCGAGCTTTCAACTATTCCCGCCTGCTTGAGCCTGTCTAGGACGCGGTAGGTAGTAGTCCTGTTCATCTTTAGCGCTGAAGAAAGTGAGCTGGCGCGGGCCTTGCCAAGCCTTGCCAGCCTGACATAGGTCTGAGCCTCCACGTCTTCAAGACCAAAAGCCTTCAGGTCTGCCACCAGTGGGTCTTCAGCCACGCCTGTAGGTAATTGATGTATGATATAAATTGTTCGCACAATAGGACAATAGGATGTTCGCCGACATGAACAAACGAGACAATATTACTGCCATTGTGGAATAGTCTTCTATGACAGTGCCAATCAGGTGGTTGCTCGTCTTGCTCCCTATCATGGTCGGCACGATGTCATTTGCAGGTGCCTTCTCTCCGACGGTTGAGCAGGTAGAGTTTCTTGACGGCATTGAAGACCACCATGCTCCTGCAAGCAACATGCCCTACACCATAGGCATGACAGGGTACTGGGTTGCAGGGCCGCAACTTGCTGTCTCTATAGTTGCCGATGGCGACGTGCGCCCAGAGGTGCTTGACGAGGTGAGGAACTTTGTCTCTAACCAGACTGCAAGCAACTCGACAGCATTTACAAGGTGGAACGAGCTCTTGTCGTTGCTCCCAAGCGCCCCTACCCTGAAACTCGCTTCTGGCGAAGATGATGCCCACATAAAGATAATACTGACAGAGTCGGCGCATCCTGACGGTAAGATGGGCAAGACACGCGTCTCTGCCATCAAGAGCGTCAGGCAGATCCTGTCAGCCGAAGTCTATGTTTACTCTGCAAACACCGCGCTGGAGCAGGGGATACTTGATCAGGTAGTGGCCCATGAGCTGGGCCATGCACTTGGACTGTCGCATTCTAGTGACCCTGACAGCATAATGTTCTCCATGCTGGAAGTCGAGGACGGCTCGGTGACGAACCATATTGGCTCATGCGAGGAGCACGCCATATCATTGCTCTACGAAAAGTCGAAGATAGGTAACATAGAGTGCTAGCTAGCCCACTGTTGCACCGGCGTCACCGCTGGGCGGCGTCGCACTGCTTTCTCCACCCGAACCGCCAGAATCGCCACTGCTGCTTGCAGCCGAGCCATTGTCAGAGCTTGCGCTGCTAGAACTGCTGTTGTCGCTTGGTTGCTGCGTGCCAGAGTTTCCCTGATCCGAAGCCTGGTTTTCCTGTCCGATGGTCGGTTCTTGGCTTTCTGCCGGCGCCTGTTCCTGTGGCTGCTGCTCTGCCGGAGCCTGCTCTGGTGGCTGGCTTTGCGTCTGGTTTTGGTTCTGGGGCTGTTGTTCTATTGTCTGCTCTGAAGGTTGGCTCTGAGTCTGGTTTTGCGGCAGCGCCGGAGCCTGTGGCTGAACCGGCGTGACAGGCTGCTGCGTCACAACAGGAGCTTCGGAAGTGACAAACACCGCTTCTGCATGGTTATTTGCAGGGTTGGCATCGCTTGTTATGGATGAAATGTCCGTCGTGATTATGGCCTGCTGGCCAAGGGCTGATGGCGAGGCGTTGATGGTCACGGTTGTCTCCGATCCGGCGTCAATTGTACCAAGGTAGCACTCTATTATCCCCCTTGCCTGGTCAGTACACTCGGCGCCTTGGATCGAATTGACGTGAAATAGTGTCATTTGGTAATACGTAGACAGCTTGACGCCCACTGCGTTCTCCGGGCCTGCGTTTCTCGCAATTACTTTGATAGCTGTCTGACCTGCATCGCCGGCGCCGACCTCGATTGCTATCGAAGGCTCTGACACTCTCGCCTCTGCCTGCTCCGGTGCTGCGGCAACGCGCTGAGCCTTTAGGTCGTCTATTTGCGCCTGCAGAGAATCTGTCTTGGTCTGCAGCTCAGATATCGCCTCCCATATTGCCCGAAACGGATTGGTCGATGAATCATCGGCAAATGCAAACGAGGCCTGCGATATGGTGGCGCCGATTACAAATGCCAGAACCACAAAAGCTAGCGGCCTGCTTGCTTTCACACCTCCACTATGGGCAGGATATTATTTAAATCTATCTTTAAATCTTATTTGAAGACAGTGCCCTGAAACCTGCATTGAGAAGACCCTGTCGCCCTGCACTCCACTTCCACAAAGCGCCACTTGCCTCCAGCTGCATGCATCGCCGCGGCGCTGAGAGCTCCTGCAATAAAATCGTCCACGGGCACCTTTTCGCCCAGCTCCTCTGCCCATATAGAATCGTACCACACCACTTCTATCTGCCTGTCGCTCATTGCCTTGACCTCGAACCTGCCCCAGCCCTTGAGCCTCCAGAGGAGGAGGAATGACTGGATAAAGTCTCCTCCCGTCTTTTTTGCCACCTCGTCTACCAGCTTGCTGACCTCCTTGACATAGTCCTTGCCCCATTCGTAAAAGAACGCGTGGACTTGTGTGCCAAGCATCGACTTTGTATACTTGTAGAGGTTGGAAAGTATGGTGGTAGGCACGACTAAAACGCGCTTGCCGTCGGCTTCGAGAAGCTTGCTGTCTTCCTCTAAAAGCGATACTGCATAGTCTTTAAACGTCGCTTCATCCGCCTCACCTATCTTGTCTGCAAGCATCCCCGCTCTGTCTGCCTGGCTTACAAGCTTCCACAATTTCGCCACGCCGACCTTGCGGCTGGTGATAATGCCGTCCACCCTCAGCATGGACAGGTACTTGGACATGGCTCCCTGCGTGATGCCTACGAGTTCGGCAATCCTGGCGCCAGTCATGCCTTCTGGGTGCTCCTGCAGGACCCTGACGACTTCGTCTTTTATGAGGCCATAATCCTGCCAGCGACGCTTTGATTGAGAACTCTCCAAGTCCTGCACGGCCTCTTATGAAGATAGATTTAAATCCTTTTTAAAGTTTATTTTTAAAGAATTAAAAACAAATAGGATAATCGGTCATCTACTAAATTCTAGTTAGGGACTTATAGGTTTTAGTAATTTATTCTGAATATTACTTTTCTCTATGTAACTGGTAGCTGATTGTCGAAGAGTACTCTACGGCCTGCCAGTCGTCTTTTAGCTATCCTACAGAAGGACACCAAAAACGGTGTTTGCTAGGCATTATTTCAGGCCAGATTTGAAAGGATGTTGAAAGAATAAGAAACACACTAAATTCGCTTTCTGTCGAGTAGATAGGTGCTCCAGTACTTCCTCATATAGTGATCTGGCATAGTTTGACTCCAACTTCCTTTTATAACTTAAAAACGATGACTATAGAAAAGGCGCGTATGGGGGTTGACTGACTGTGTCCCATTTCAATCAACAACCCCTAACGCCTTTTAATGAACTTAGTCATGCAAATCCATATTCCAAATATATATCTTAGTGGTATCTACCCGTTTAGATTCATCTACTAATTGTATACACCTTGGCATTCTAACAGGACTATCTTATTATCCGGGTTTTCAGACAGGAAGTGACGGCAAATGGGGAAATCTAGAGACCAAGCAGTTTCTATGATTAGAAAGCAACAAAGAAGTGATTTTCAAATCATCGCGGCAATATTGAATGCCTGCTCCGAACGCACTAGGACCAAATATCAATTGATGTTACACACAGGTCTTAACACATCAACATTTGACAAATACATTGATGTGATATTAAAGGCAGGTCTTGCATCGCTGATTGGAATGGACTCTTTTTTCATTAGTGAGAAAGGAGGAGAGTTTCTCAAATATCGTGGCATTGTAGAGTCGTTACTAGGTGGTTAGCTGGTTTCCTTCAATTGTCTCCATCTAGCATAAAGCTGACAGTAGAGAAGTCCTTTTCGCTAGCAGCTGCAAGTAGCATCCTAGTCAGTTTGTTAACCGGTCCCTGGCTACGCGGTCATAGTGCAAACAATTCTTCATGCCGCCTGTGGGATTGTTTAGTGTCATCTGAAGCAGGGGCTTGATGTGATTGACATGGTGCCTGACTACTGTTATCAGGTCCAGTAGTTGGATTGAAAGTGGCTGCTTACCTTCCGTCATTAGCCGCACACATCCTTAAAGTAAGAATCATCCTTCAGGTCTTCCTTCCAGCTCTTGGTTATCAATTCGGCATAGTAGCCCTCATCGAAAACAACGTCCTCTATGATAATCTGCATCAGTCGTTTAGTAGCCAGTTCGTTAATGTCCCTTCCTGCTAGATTGGCCATTGTTTCAAGGATGTCAAAGTAGATAGGTGGTAAGGAAATGGAGAGGGGCTTGTTTGCCCCAAATTGCATGGCTTTTTCTAGCGATGTCATTTACTCACCTTCTTTAGCTCCAGTCGTGTTTCTCCGAGTCTTGTTTTCCCTCTGTAGACTAGTCTGTACGTTTCTCCTGCTTTCATTTCGTCAGGATGCGGACCTTCTAGAATGTTTGACATATCTCTATGCCTCCTCTCCTTCCTTCTTAGGCGTCTTTTTCTGACTTCTTGGTTCGTAGTTGTACTTCTTTTTCAGAAATGCTGCAAGCCCAGAATCTATGCCGCATGCTGTAGTCAGCTCCTTCTCTACAGTCTGCAAGACGATGTCCTCTAGATACCGCATATGGTTCATGTCATAGTAGATGGCCAAGTCCATTAGTATCTTGCCAACATTAGCAGGAACTTCGATGGTAAAGAGCCACATTCCCTTTGCTTCAGAGAGTGTAAATAGCTTGAGTTCTTCTGACATATATAGCGCCCCCATTAGCCTCCTTTCTAATTACCCCCGGTGTCCCTCTTCTTCGTCCTCGTACAAACCGGCTTTGATTGCTAACGCTGATTCATTTGCGCTCTCTGGCGTAGCTACGATAGCCCTTCTCACGGCTCCCAAGATGTATTCGTCTGCTGTTTGCTGCTCCAACTTTAGAGCAACTTCAAAGGCGTCGTACTGCTCCTGGGTGACTTCTTTTTCGAAGGTGATTTTTGGCATTTTATGCCTTCACCTCAAAGCAATTCACACATGCGGATTCCCTTGGTGCCTGCATAGAGTCTACTAGCTTGCAGTTGCGACAGACGAAGGACCCGTCGCGGCTGCAACAGCACATACTCCCAGACTTCAGATTTTGCTTTAGGAGTTGTTTGGTTACTTCGGTTTTTTCATTGCTTACGGTCATCATATTCTGTTACTATATGTAGTCACACACATTATATAATGTTACGTTTTGTCGTCACATTTATTAGGTAGTATGACTGAAGATAGTAACGTATAAGAGGATATGAAATAGGATGAAATTAGTGCTAAGCAAGTCTGAGAGGGAGTTTATCGAGAAACTGAAGAAGGGCGATCTTAACGGATATTCGGATGTATATCTCAGACAGCTCAAATACAGGATACTGAACAAACGTAAGGCCCTAACTTCAGATCTAGTTCTTGTTAATGAAGTTCTTGAGAAGCTAGAAGCGTTGTAACTTTTCAACTGACATGCTGTTATTATCCTGCATTAATTGATGCTGATTTGACAAAATGATGGCAACCGAAGGCGTGACCGAAATTAACGAAACCCTCGAATTCGAAAAGTCATTGACGGCTACAATGGCAGATGCACCAGAGCTGAGTCTGACAAGGCTTCTTTGCGCAGAAATGATGGTTCTTTGTATGACATATCGAGAACTCTTGGAGAGAAAAATGGCTGGAAGGGATAGCAGCGATGACCATGAATGAGACTGCAACCGGACATTTTGTCGAAGCGACTCTGTGATGCATCTTATGCAATCTTCTGGTAGATTCAGCCGATCTTTCCTTTGAGCAACGGCTAATTGGTGACATAGAATTTTGTACTAAATGTTGGAGTTATCTGGTGTCTGAAGAGGACCTGCCAATTAACTTTCACACTCGTCTAATGTCTTCCGCTTAATGAGAAAAAGAAAAAGAGGAGGGAGGGTGCGGCCTAGTTTCCGCACGTCACCGTCGGATTGAAGGCAGTAAATAGCCCATCAGGGTTATGCTTCCACACCCATGCATGCAAGTCGTAATGCCATGGCATTCCCGGCTCGTGTCCTGCCATTGGTCCATCAAATGTTTGGCCATCAAAGAGACTAGGTGCAGGATTGTAGAATCCCGGGGGTGGAGGCGTTGCTCCAAACCAAGGCGCTGGACCATTAGGCGTGTTTGCAAGGGCAACTACAAAGTATTCTACTGCGACAAGCTTTAGACCATTAGCGGTTGGTGCATATACGACGACCTCTGGCTGAAGTTCTGTTGCGCTCAGATCAGCAGCTAATTTTATGTTTACATAGTGATAGCCCATTTGAGGAACGCAAGTATCTGTTGGCTGATATCCGTCTGCTATAGCGTTTTCGGAGTTGTGGTATTTTGCCGTAACTTGACGCAGTTGTGCGACAAGTTTGTTGGCATCAGAGCTGTTGTTATTGCCGGAGGGTGTTGCCAATACCGTCGAAGTTGCAGAGAGGATGGTTGTTCCAAGAAGTGCTGCAATGGCAAGTGCAGCAATAATTACCGATTTCATCGCTGAATTGAAAATGAAAATTCCTTTAAGGATTGCGTCGAGTGATACCGGTACTTCTAGCAATAACATTCTTCGAAATTAGCATCGTGCTAGCTTCGATTAGCTTATTGTAATTGCCACTAATTTGCGGCAGCACGCATATCCAGCAAATAGCAGGAACGCATCTTTCTTTGTAGGGTCGGCTAAAGGGCTCTGCTGCTTGCATATCCTGCATCATGCCGCACTTCTCTTTATTGGCAATAGATATTTTTGTAGCTCCTGCTCAAATCTTGCGACAAAAACCCTCGCCGCAGAACCAAATACAAATTCGAGAGCCTTTTCTATTTCTTCAATAGAAGGACTATTACTTCCCTCAGCAAATCTTACTCCGTAGTCCCTCTGAAGATGGTAGATGACAATACTTCTGTTTGTTTCGCCTAACGGGGCCAGCGCGTCGTATATCGCTTGACGGAAATACTGCCGCATTTAGGGATTTTCCTTATAGAACATGTTTATATCATTTTTGCTTTCGGTTAAATATGCATCAATGCAGTGCGTTGCAGTGCGTACTTATAGAATATATACCGATTTTATGTAGCGCACCGCGATTGTCCGTTTTGGTAATTGCTAAAACAAGATTCGACACAAAGAATGACGTGTGTCAGGCGCTGGCGGGTATTGGCGTTAACATTGAAGAGTTGAGGATAGAAGACTTTGATCTATCGGGGCTTGGAGACTTGTATAATGGTCTTGACACCATACGAAGGCATCACAACCTAGACGAGCCTGATCAGGACATGACCAAACATTAGTGACTGGTTGAGACCTCGACGATTCTCCAACTCCCTCGTCTTTGATAGCAAACAAGGGTCTATGCGTCTTTTTATATGGCGACTAACAATTAAGGTAGCATATATTAACACCAGAAGTTCTTAGTTTATTGGACCTCAAACGCTTCAACATCCAAGCACCCACTTTCGTCCGCTTTCTTCAAATTTTCTCTGAACTCAAATGCTTTCTGTTCCGAATCAAAGATCCCGTGTATGTAATGGCCTGCTTTTCCCCTTCCATCTGCAACCTCCTCATAGACTATCCAGACTTTCATTTGCTGCTTTCAGGTCCAAGTATTGTTGAAGGCCTATTCTCCTTCACGTTCTGGATTAAGCCCCTGATATTAGCGTCAGTGAGTTTTTCAATTTCCTTATCAAACCAAGCTTCCGCTTCTTCAGGATGAGTGCGGACTTTTGCACGTATTTCTGCAAGCTCCGCTCTCTTGATTTCAGCCATCTGTTTTAGGCCGGGCATATGCTGCGCAAGTGCATTTTCTATTAATTTGTCAAACATATCCTAAATCAGTCCAAACAGTACGCGCAAGAGGATGATCAGCACGATTATTCCAAGGATGACAGAGACTATATACCATATCATACAACCAACATAAAGCGCATTATTTCTTTAAAGAACATCTGTTATTCTCTCTATAGTTTGTCTCTTTGTCAAAGGCCGGACCTTCCTCACCTGAAACTGCATTCTGCCTACAATACCTTCCCCACTTGGAACTGGATATTACCGCGCCATGATAGAGGCTGGTCTGCTGCACTCTGCGCCGTAATCTTGCTTACAAACCTCTTGCGGACAAAGCAGTCAACTATCTGGTAAGTCGATGTTGCATCGGGATTTGTACCCCATTGGTTGCCGTCGTCGGTGCCGTTGCTGATAGTCAGTGCTGTGCTGGTATTAGATATGATACGTCTTACCTGCCCCGAACCAGTACCGCCGGTGATTTTCACGCCCAATCCTGCGTATGCGTTTATAGTCCATGCCTTGCTGCCATCTGTCAGTGTTGTAGATGATCCTGCGGTTGCCGTACCTGAATCTAATGGGGTGCTGCTAAACTCTAGCGTAAGGTAGTAGCTATCATTGTACGAGTTTGCGCCTGTAGACATCAATGTATCGTAGAGATACCTTAGTTGAGCTCTGGCTGTCGTTACTGTCGAGCCTGTGACAACTGTCGAGGATTCGTCAATCAGATTATACTCAAAGTTGATTTGCATTGTTGGGCCCAATGACTTGATCAAGATGGCATTTTTCTCATCGCCGCCAAGGTCTCCAAGCGCGTCAGAACTTCCGCCTGCGTCTATGGTGACGTTTGAAAAGTTGTTGATAGTCAAGATGTTCGTCCCATTGTTTTTGTTGATGGTAATCGGCATCTTTAGACGTGCGCCTCCTTGATAGCCTGCTCACAGAATGCTGCAATGACCTTTACTTCGGAGTCGGTTAGTACGTCCTTGCCCTCCTTCAGCCTGCGCTGAATGTCATGTTTCCTTGCCTGCGCCAGAAGTATGGCAAACATTCTAGCTTCACGTTTCGTCGGGGACGGGATTGAAACACCGCCTGGGGTTGTTACGTTCGTATTACGCGTCGATGATGTTGTTATGCTTGACATAACTATGATATCACTCCATATAGCTTGGCGCGTTTGTCAGCTGGCTTGGCATCCTAGACCAATGACAGGCCGCTGAATACCATGCCCCTGGCCTCGGTGCTCTCTAGGGAGTAAAATTCGACTGAAACTGAGGTTATCCTGCCCAATCTAACTTGCCATGAATGACGGTTGTCTAACTGAATGTGTCCAGCTACCGCTTGAAGTGTCGGGTCATACTGCATCCAGAGAGTCTGATTCTGTGGATAGGGGAGATTGCCACCTCTGTTGAACTTGCGAGCGTGGTCAATGTCAATAGGTCTGAAGGATAGCATCTTGGCTGCCCTCTGCAACTCTTGTTCAGTGTACATCGTACCATCTGCATCGGTTCCTACGTGCAGACATTCTGCTGCAAAGACGTTTTCAGGCTTAGCTGGCTTTTCGCGATAAAGACGAAGGTGCTCGGCTATCCTTTTGTCTGCATACTTCAAGTAATAACCTATAGCATTTTTCTTGGCTGCCAAGTATAGGATGGTGTCGATGTCATCATTGTGAATCTGGACGTACTGTGCTTCGCATACCCGCAGACCAATACAACATCAAAACTGCCGCCTCCCTTTCGTCGGCTATCTTGCGCATTTTTTTGTATATCTTCGATTTTGTAATCATCCCCGCCGGAATTATTGCCAGTTCTCCTTTCAACCTTAACGATGTCTTCTCGATATACTCCCAGTCTATCAACTTGGACATGCGGTTTTTCTTGTAAAATTTCTTGACTGCAGCAAGCCGTAACCCTATGAGGTAAGCTGAAGCCTTCTCTGCCTTGTGATGCTGAATAAAGCGCGCCAAGTTATCTTCTATCTCACGCGCTATTGCTTCTTTGTCTGCCGCTGCAATCTGGCTCTTGAGCAGTAGCTCTGGGTCTTTTATTCCCAAAAAGCGCATGTAATAATCGACGGCATTCTGATAGCCGTATCTTGTGTTAGAATTAGGGCATCCGTTATAGAATTTCATCCAAGCCTAGCTGTCGGGGTATAACGGTTTATCCTCATGGCGGGGCTTCCATTTGCGGGCGGTGACCGTGGACATATCTTATGTAATAATCGTGCTTATTTTTTAATCTATACTACTCGGACTTTAAATCCTTTTTAAGAGTTTCCTTTAAATGCACTGGTTACGAGTTCTCTTTCAGGCCCAAGTTCTCTTTCAGGTCTATCGTGATCTTTTTGCCGCCCTCTGATGAGGTCTGGTTGCCCTGCTGCGAAGGCACAGACGGCATGGATGCGACTGCCGCAACGCCTGCAATGGCTGCAGCAGCAATAATGCCTGCGATTATCGCTATCATAGCATTCCTTGACATCATCGCTAGTCGATCTACAAGTTATTTAAGGATTGATTTGATTGACACATACACACGTACATACTAACGTGCGTTTACCATAAACGACCGCGTTTGCGACGCTCCGCTGCCGTCAACTAGGTCTTGGAACTGGATGTCAAGCGTATAGGTGCCCTGCGTACCGAGGACTTCGTTGCCGTATTCAAACGACCGCGTGAAATTGTAGGGGCCGTGCGTAATAGTCATGAACCTGCAGTCGTCGGCCTTCTTGTAATATGATGCCCGCTCGCCGTTTTGGCCTCTGGCTTCCACCTGTAACATATGGCAGTTTGAGCCATACCCCTTGGCAGTCACAGTAAAGCTCGTCTTGTCGTTTATGCTATACGTATCCTTGAGCCCGTGGATCTCCAAGATCGTCGGCGAAAGATGGGGGACGAGTATGACATGCGAGTAAGCCAAGAAGACAAACACTGCAACAACAACGGCAGTTATTCCTCCTGCCACAGCATAGTTCCGGGCATTCATACCGAAATGTCTTTTAGGATGGATATGTTTTTATTTCTTGCAGCAGCACGCTTTTACTGCTTTTCTGCCATATATTTAAATATAGATTTAAATAATACGCTGTTCTTGATAGGGCATGGCAAGCGCACGCTGGACCGCCGTTGCGATCGTAGGGGTTTTCCTGATCGCGCTTGGGTTCTCGCTGCCGCTTGCAGTTTCCATGTTTGCAAACCCTGCGCCAACTTCAGAGAGTTTTGGCCTGCGGGGAAGAGTCGACATGACGCTCTATGACCAGTCAGGGCAGGTCAAGGACGAAAGGCACCTTGACAATCTGATAGTGGGCGCCGGCGTCGAGGGCGTGGCTTTCAAGATCGCGCCTTTTAGCGGATCGGTCGTCTCGTCGACGCCATACAACTATATCGCGCTTGGCACCGGCAACACCGCGGTGGACTCAAGCCAGACTGCTCTTGCGGCAGAGCTCCCTGTAGGGGCCAGCTATGGAAGGCTGCAGGATCCTCAGGCGATATACAGTACTTCTTCTGGCAACAAGCTCATACTTTCAGTGACGTTTGCACCCGGCCAAGGCACAGGAACGCTGAGGGAGAGCGGGCTGTTTGATGCAAGCACTGCAGGAAACATGCTCGCCAGGCAGACGTTTGCAGACATTCAAAAGGCAGCCGGTGACACCTTGACGGTCACTTGGACGATCACACTTTCACCCACATAGACGCCCGATTTCTTCTCGACAAGCTTGTTTATAGAATATGGCTCTAGAATTCTGAGAGCAGGTGATACTTGGCAACGACATTGCCAACTATATCGACAGCAAAGGAGGCGATGACTGTATCATTGCTTTTGGTGACGACGACACCGTTTACGACTATAATAGCAACACCAACAGCGGCGGCACAGACTGGCTCTTTGGCAGCGACGGTAACGACAAGCTGTATGCCCTCAACGGAGACGACTATGTCTATGGCGGCGCAGGGAATGATACCATGCTTGGAAACGACGGTAACGACAAGATGTACGGCGAGGCTGGCGCCGACACAATAAACAGCGAATATGGCAATGACTCTATCGACGGCGGCGGCATTGACTCGTGCCCAGACACGCAGGGATCAAACACAGTAGTCAATTGCGAGCTCCCGATAGAGGCGACGCTAAATCAGTGGAGTCTATACTCTTCATCAGGAGCCGACGGCACTCCTTTGACGCAGTTCACGTTCTCGGCGTCTGCTCCGGGGACGCAAAAATTCGAGTGGGACTTTGACGGCAATGGGACTATGGACGCAACGACGCCTGCCACCGCATCGCAGGCCAAGGCATCGCACACGTACGGCAGGGCCGGGACGTTTGAGCCAAAGGTCCGGGCCATTGATAGCTTTGGACAGACGTCAGCATGGACGTCGCTTGATGAGCGCCTTGACATCACCGGCGCGGCAGTGCAAGATACGACATACTGCGACGACAGGACGATAGAGCAGCTGATAGCGTCGGATCGGTACAAAGTGTTTGACGGAAGGATGGTTAGAGAAAGGTGCTTACCGGTAGCGCCGAGGACGCCCAGGTGTTTGGCAGCGGCGGGAGAGACAGAATAGATGGTGGCACCGGAACGGATAGCTGCGCTGAAGTCGGTGTAAACTGCGAGCATATATAATCTAGTTCCGGTATTTTTTGTGAAAAGCTTTTAACATTAGAATGACAATATTGAACAAGGCAGCGATACTCTTTTATAACACATGCCCAGTTTTGCCTTGAAAAGTTCAAAATTTAAATATAGATTTAAATAATAAGGCAAGCTAGAGGAGGCTGTATGTTGGAGAGGAGCCTAATAGGCATTGCCAAGGTAACAGGGCTACTCTCCAGAGGGAACGACGTACGCTTTTTCTGCGCGCTGCTTGCCCTCGCAGGCGCGCTAGTGTTTTTCATGGCTGCTGCAGGCACCGACGAGGCTTTTGCAGATAGTGCTCTCCAACATGCACGGGATGCACCTGCAGCCACGCAGGCCGGCCACTCTTACACGAGGGCCGTGACAGACTCTGTCGGAGTAGCAAGCTACTTTGACAACCCCGGATCTAGGGCCTTTGCCTCCAGGATAATAGTGAGAGGGATCTCAGACGGTGTGGGCGTAGCCTCGGAATTTGGTTCGCCTGGCCAGCAGGCACCGGCGACATCAAGCTCGGCTCCACGCGGGTACGGGCCATCATTACAACAGCCCGGCCAGAGGACAGAAGAGCGGCTGGGCCAGAGGTTGCTCCTTGGCAACAAGGGCGAGACGCACCTTTACGGCTCTGGCGTCGCGCAGTCAGGCACGCCAACGATAGAGGTGACGGCCGCTGAAGCAGGCGAGATGGACTTTCAAGAGGCTGCCACGCTTGGCGACGGTAGCGGATCCGACCCTGATGGTAGTAATAATAGCCGACTTGTACGAGCAGCAATAGCTGCGTCGCAATCATCAGAAGCGATGCAGGGCATGGTGATATACACCAACGCAGTCTTTGGAGTGTACAGCTTTGCAATCATTGCACTTGTGGTAGGCAGGTCGCCGAGGCTGCGGTCAAGGAAAGTCCGGCTTGGAGCCGGCAAGGTGGTCGTGTTTTCGGCAAGCGCCTTTGTGACAAGGGAGCGCCTAGTCATAATCATCTTTGCTGCGACTATTGCAATCATCGCTCTCTCGTCGACTGGAGCCGTCGTCGGAGAAGCATTTGCAGACACCAACAAGGCGGCCATAGCCTACAGGTCCACTGCCGGCAGCACAGCTGATCCAAAGTACCGCGAATGGAACCCGTCGACACAGTCGTGGGATCCTGAAGTAATAATCGACAAGACCAATACAAGCCCGATTTCTCATGTATGGTTGAAATTCAGTCCCATCTCTACAAAGAGGGTCCTAGTGACATACAGTGGCGTCAGCGGCACCGGAGACGGCGGACTTGATTCGTACGTGTGTTTCAGCGGATGCCAAGATCCGGCCAACTGGACCTTTACGGATAACTTTGCTGTTCTTCCGACATATGCCGCTCCTGCAAACCAGCGCCCCTTTGACATGGCGTTTGAAAAGACCAGCGGCGACCTCATAATCGTATACGACTATGCCGAAGCCAGCTCCAGTGCAACGGACGACCTGTTCTATAGGGTCATGACCGACTCGCAGACGTCGTTTGGATTAGAATCCACAATCGACGATACCAACAACTCTGACACCGCAGCCGTCTACTCCTTCGTCAACTTGGCAGCAAAGGACACCCCAGGCACCGATGAAATGGCACTCATCGCTATCGATTCTACAAACTCTGATGCTGATGTGATAAGATGGAACGGCTCTACTTGGGTCACAACTGCCGGCCAGCAGACAGAGCTTACGAACTCCGTTTCCATAACCACCGAAGAGGCCATAGACATAGCTTATGAGACAAACTCTGGAGACATAATGGTAGTTGCCGGCGAAGGCACTTCGGTAAGACATAACACATACAATGCAGGCACAGGAACGTGGGGCGTAAGCTCTACTTCTACCGGTACTTGGGCGGTAGGAACGATAAACTGGCTGTATCTTGTATCCAACCCTACAAGCACTTCCAACGAGATGTTCTTGGCAGGTAGCGGTGATCTATCTGACTTGGATTCTGCATACTGGAGCGGCTCTGCCTGGACTGATCATACAGAGCATGATGCTTCCATAGATACCCACAGCAACCGTAACTTTTCATTTGCCTGGGTGACAGGTACTTCTTCTGGCCTGCTGGTGTGGGGTACAGCGTTAGGCCAGATCGACTTCAAGAGGTTTACAGCATCAAACACCTTTACCGCCGGGTCGTTTGTCGACACCGGAACCCACCTGGTCATGGAGCTTGCTTCAAACCCTACGACTACCGACACCGTGGCAGCACTCGGCCTGTATGTGGACAGTAACAACGCCGTTGGAGGCATAATGTGGAACGGCGGCTCCAACAACCCTATCGGGACAGGGGTATTCGGCACAACAGACGACATTACTCTAGTATCTACCAACGCGCGTAGACCCTTCTCGATAGACTTCCAAAAGGTACATACAGTTCAGCGTACGGCGGCCGGGACCCTGACCATCTCCGACTCGGTATCTACAAATGTGAACCGCTCCAAGCCCATAAACGAGACCATCGCCTTTGTAGACAGCATTTCCAAGGGCGTCACCAGGTCTATCTCTGATTCACTAGCAGGCGCCGACAGCGTAACGATCACTAGAAACTTTGCAAGGCCGATCTCCGAAACGCTGCAAGTAACAGACTCTATTGCGAAAAGGTCTAGCAGCAACCTTCCAAACACGCTGGTGGTCGCTGAGGCGACAGGCAGAAAGCTCATAGCGTCGCGCTCGATCGCAGAAGCACTCTCGCTCTCTAATTCGGTAAACAGGAATTTGCTTGCAAACAGGGCAGAGGGGGAAGTAATAGCCATATCAGACTCGGTTTCTAGGTCTGGCCTCTTTTTCAAGAGCGAGTCAGAGACAATAGGCTTTTCCAATAGCGCAACCAGAAATCTTTTGGTCGCAAGGACACAGGCAGAAAGCATCTCGGTGTCAGAGTCGATTGTTATACGCCCTTCACAGATGCTTGGCGAAACCGTAAATGTCGTTGATAGCGTTTCTCGAAAGCTGGTCGCGGCAAGAGCAATCTCTAACTCACTCACGATGGCAGACACAGCATCTGCGACACTGTCTGCGCAGCGCGCTGCAAGTGATATCGTGGCGACTATAGATTCAATAGCGCGCTCGGCAGTCTTTGCAAGATCGATTTCACAGTCGATCGTCTTGACCGACTCAACCAGCCGTACATACTACACCTTTGCTTCTTTGTCTGAAATGCTTGCGGCAAATGACAGCATTAGCGGCCGGCTCTTAACCACAAGAAGCGTCGCCGAAACGATATCGATATCTGATTCCATAGAAAGAGCGGCGTCCATCTCTATCTCTTTGTCCGATGCGGTTGCAGTCGTCAACAGCCTTACAAGACATCTGCTTGCAAGCAAGGCCATCTCTGATGCAGCGGTAATAGTTGATACCTTGGCACGCTTCCAGGTCCTATCTGTGTCTAGGTCTGACACTCTGGCCGTGTCAGATCAGATAACAAGTACCTATCTGGCGTCAAGGCAACAATCTGAAACGCTGACGGTGGTCGACAACCTTGCCACGACTGCCTCGCATACAAGGTCGGCTGTAGACATACTGGTCCTGGCAGACGCTATCATGACGACCAAGCGCACGATGGCAGGACCGGCCGATACAATTGCAATTACAGATTCCATCTCCTTGTCGTACTCTGCAGCAAGGCAAGTTTCAGATCCTGTTAGCATAGCCGATCAGGTGTCGGCAGTCTTCAAGCCTGCTCGGGACGTAAGCGATACATTTGTAGTGACTGACGACACCACTTCAAGACTAGCTGCCACAAGAAACAGGTCCGAGACGATGGCTATTGCCGATTCGGTAGTCGCTTTGGCACATGCGATGAGGTCCGTATCTGATGCGATAACCGTGGCCGATTCTGTAGGGCGCAGCTACTCTGCCGAGCGGCAGCCCTCAGACAGCATCGCAGTTGCAGACCAGGCAGCGGCCCACGTGACAAGAAAGAGTGTTTCCGATACCCTCACAGTGACTGATGCCGTCCTTGCCCGGATAACCGGTGTGTCGACATCGGATTCCTTGGCGATATCTGACGCACTGTCAGCCAAGGTAACGTCAAGGGCTGCAGAAGATAGCTTGGCAGTCACAGACATGGTGCAGGCCCGGCTAACCGCCACGTCCGTGCAAAAGTCTGATGCGCTGTTGATAACCGATGCCGTCTCTGCACATGTGACCCTGCGGGACATTGCCGACAGCGTCTCTATGAGCGACGCTGTAGACGCAAGGATAACGGCATCTTCAGCTTTGTTGGCCGATATGGTGTCAATAAGCGATTCCGTGTCTGCCACAGTGACCTCAAGAGCAGTGCCTGAGACACTGGGCGTGACTGACGCAATAGTGGCCAAGGTCACCGCTAGGGCGCTGAGCGACAACTTGGCAGCCGCCGACACGCTGACGGCGTCTGTCAACCGCGCCGTCGCTGATTCGCTCTCTCTGACAGACTCGATAACCAAGTCCGTTAAACGCAACATGCAGGAAACCCTCTCTGCAACAGACAGCGTCGAAGGGCCGGCCAGCGCCAAGCGCAGCGCATCCGACGCGGTGCTGGTGAGCG
This sequence comes from Nitrososphaera sp., assembly GCA_039938615.1. Taxonomy (GTDB): domain Archaea; phylum Thermoproteota; class Nitrososphaeria; order Nitrososphaerales; family Nitrososphaeraceae; genus Nitrososphaera. The sequence continues at coordinate 23,844 of JBDUUM010000012.1, read as the reverse complement.
AGGACATATCGACTCTAGTTACGCGCAGCATATCTGACAACCTGGTGGTAGAAGATGAGGCCCGCATTTCGTCGGTGGCCGTCAACATCGCAGATTCTGTCTCTGTAGCTGATCAGGCCCGGATAGCTTCGATGGTAGTCAACATCGCCGACACGCTGACGGTCGCTGACCAGTCAAGGACTACTGCACTTGCCATCAACATCGCCGACTCGATAGCTGTCGCAGACGCCGCAAGGATAACCTCGCTTGCAATAAACGTCGCTGACTCTCTGTCCATGGCAGACTCGGCCAGGGCGACAGGGCTTGCCATAACCATCACAGATTCGCTATCAGTAACAGACACCGCGTCTGCCATATCCACACCGGTCTTTGGCGAGACGGTGGAGCTGACTGACGCAATATCCTTGCATGTAACTCGCTCGCTTGCCGACGCCCTGAGTGTGACAGATACAGAGACAGCCGGATTGCCGATTGTCAGGAATATATCTGATGCACTGGCTATTGCAGATGCGGCCAGGACAGGCATGGCAATCACTATTGCCGACGCGCTTGGCGTCAACGCCCAGCTGACTGATGTGTCGATCCAGTGGAACAGGACCTTTGACGAGTCGCTTAACTTTAATGACTGCACGCCATTCTCGTGCAACCAGACTTTGCACTTTGGCGAAGGACTCGGCCTTGGAGACAGCGACTTTTTCACCTCTCCGCCTGGCCGCATACCCGCCGAGGCAATAGCAGTGACTGACGAAATAACGATCAACAGGCCCCAGACGTTCATCTCGCTGGATGAGCCCATCGGAGTTGCAGTGGCAATCAAGCCATTGCTGCCTATACTCGTCAATGAAAAACCCGAGAAATTCGGCGTGCCGCCTGCCATAGAGTACCCGACTACCGTGACTTGGTCCGGAACTCCAGAGGATATGAGAAACGCGCTGCAGCTGGAGCCTCTGTACATCAACGCCACAGTAGACAGAAACGACCTGCCCAACCAGATCATAACCCTGCGGCCGCATACAGTATCTGTATTGCCGACGGTGCAGCTGCCTGGCAACAACGTTATCGTGTCAGACTGGGCTGCAAATATACCCGCGGAGGTCCCTGTGCAGGTGGTCGTCAACTTTAATGATACGCCGGCGCTGGCCGACCACCGCGACTTTATGAGCATGATGAAGCTGAACTGGACTGCAAACGACCTGACCACAAACTTTGGGCTTGTCGTGACCGTAATGGATGCTCCTCCGGCGGCCGCGCCGGCTCCAATAGACGAGCTCAAGCCGATATATCTGAACGTCAACTGGTGGGGTAACTTCCCCGGCGCCGACGACCCCAGCGTCCAGACTTACTACAAGAGCCCGCCCAAGTTCACCTTTGTCGTTAACGACCAATGGGCAGACGACCAGCAGGCCATACGCGACTCCCATGGCGTCCCTGACCTGAAGCTATGGCTGCTCAATGACGCCGGGACCCAGTGGGAACAGATAACCGACATCGTCAAGCCAGTGCAGCGAGTAGATGGGACGTACACCTACGTAGCGACGCTGCCCCACTTCTCCAATTATGCCATTACTGCCAACAAGGTCGCCACAGGGTCGCCACCGCGCCCGACAGGGTCGCCGCGGCCACCTGTAGTTCCCGTCCCGGTTCCGCCGACGGCAGCAAATCTAGTAGCCGACCTGGCAGAGTCGATTAGCATTGGCGACTCGCAAAAGGCTGTGCCTATAGAAGTCATTGAGGAATTTGGCCAGAAGAAGGTAACCGTGTCAATCGCAGACGCAGTTGCAATACTGACAAAGCCTGTGTCATACAAGACATTCCAAGTGGGTGACGTGAACGTCAAGATAACGGTGCAGGACGTCAAGCAGGAGAGCATAGTCCTGCCCAAGGCCACGGCGACGTTCTTGGTAGAGATGGTGAACTCGGGCAACAAGGACGAAAAGTTCACACTCAACTTCTGGTACTATGATGAGACCGGCAAAAAGCCCTACGAGTCATCGCAGGTGGCAGAGCTTGGACCGTACGAGTCAAAGCAGCTGCTGGTGGACATCCCGTTCACGTCTCCTGGCATCTTTGAAGTCACGGCAGAGGCCCGCTCGTTCCCAGACAACGAGCTGGTCAATGCGGCGCAGCTGACCGTTACGATCCCGTGGCTCACAATAAACCTCTACTTGCTCGTGGTGGTGGCAGTGGTCATCCTTGGCGCCTCTGGAGCGGTACTTGCCCTGATAATGAGCAGGATGGGCGCACTGGCAGCCGGCGCAGGATTGCTGGCCCTGCTCCTGCTGAAAAAGCCAAAGCCAAGGGTGAGGGTGACAGAGGACATTGCAGGCATCGAGGACTATGACCTGATAGTAGAAGTAAAGCCAAAAGACGGCACGAACGTGCAGATGTCGTCGCCGGCGTCGCTTGACGCGGAGATAGTCAACAGGAGCAGGAGGAAGCAGACGTTCGTCCTAAGCTACTGGGCGATGGACGAGTCCGGCATCAGGATGCGCGAAAAATCAGACAAGATAACGATAGGCGCGCGCAAGACCATCAAGACAGTGGTGAGCCTCGACCTGCCGGAGGGAACCTACATATTCGCAGTGGAGGTCAAGCCGGCAAGGGGTGACGACGTATGGAGCCACACACGACTTCGGATAAGGGTACTCTAGACATCGCGGCAATAGCCGTGGTTGCTTTTCTTCTGCCAGTGCTTGTGCTAGTGATTGTGGTTGCGGCAGCGCCTGCGCAACCTGCATGGGCGCAGTCGGCGGAAATATCTATCGTGCGCCATTTCCAGTTGCAGGGCATGCTTCTGCCTGCAGAAGGTCAGTATGTTTCCTACAGCGCGACGGTCAAGAACACCGGCGACGATGCGATAACAGGCATGCGGCTGTGGGTCACTTTTGGATCTGCCGCTGATCTCGAATCTGCCTCATTTGCCCTCCCTGACCTGCAGCCGGGGCAGAGCAGGGAGTTGAGTCTCGGGCCCTTCAAAATGGCAAAACCGGGCGAGCACATACTGCACATGGGGATAAACAGGAGTGGAAGAGCCTCTGAGCCAAACGACGTCGCGCTGAACTATTCGCCTGCAGCAGTTGCCGACTCCATTACCGCCTACAGCACACGCCTTATTTCTGCAATATCTGTCGGAGCCGCACTTGCCGCCGCCGGCGGCACGCTCGTAGCTCTGTACCTGAAGAAAAAAAACCCAAAGTAGGTTAATATTATGCCTGCCTCATTTTCCGCAAGTCAGATGCGCCCCGCGTTTGTGATATTGTTGTTGCTATCCAGCCTGCTGCTACTTGCATTCCCTGCAGCATACGGACAAGCCGGCGAAACAGGAGATCCTCAAACGCTCACCGCCGGCGTCTACCTCATCAACATGGGCAAGATAGACCTTCAGACTGGCTCGTATGACCTTGACTTTTACTTTTGGCTTTCTACCGCGGATCCTGCAGTCGACTTTACGAAACAAAAACCCTCATTTGACTTTATGAACTCCATGAACGCAAGGGTGGAACCAAGCAGGGCAGAGCCAAACTATTATGAAGTGCGTGTAAAGGGCACGTTTCTAAAGAACATGGATTTCAGGAACTATCCGTTTGACACGCAGCAGGTCACAGTCGAGGTGGAGGGTTTTGAGACTACCGACAGGCTTGTGTTCGTGCCAGACACGGCGTCAAGCGGGTACGACAGCCTGATAAACCTGCCGGGGTGGAGCCTAGGCCAGACCAAGTCAAGCGTCATAGTCCACCAGTATCCAGACCAGACGTATTCTCGGTACATCTTTTCCTTTGACATACAGAGGTCGCCATTATCGTCATTTCTAAAGACTATCTTTCCAGTAGTCATTATCACGACTATAGCGATGCTCGCCTTCTGGATGAGCCCGACCAACTTTGCTCCAAGGATCGGGCTTGCCGCGTCGACCCTGCTTGCTGCAGTGGCCGCCCACCTGAATGCTGCAAACCAGCTGCCGCCGATAGGCTACCTTACGCTGATGGACAAGGTGATGATAGTGGCGTACGCACTCTTCCTCAACAACCTGATCTCGATGGTGGTGCAGATGCGGCTTGTGGACCATAAGAAAGAGGAGCAGGCGGCAAAGGTAAATGCCAAGATGCGTAAATTGATGCCCATAATAATTGGCATCATACTTGCAGTTCTTGTTCCATTTGACCTGCGGGCAGTATAGGAGGGAAGTGGGCGGGGGCCTGTCAACCCAGAATATCCTTAAATAATAAGGTCCAACAACGTTACCAGAACACAAATGAGCGGATGGGGCAACATCGGTCGTCCCCTTGTTATCATAATAACCGTTGCCCTTGCAAGCATGACTGCTGTATCTTCATTTCTGGTCTTTACAGCGCAGCAGACGACCGAGGCGAGGATAGAACTCGTCGCCTCCCAGACTCTGCGGAAAAACCTTGCTGACGAGTCGATGCAGGTAGCCGGCGCTATAACGTTCGGCATTGAAAACGTACAGCGGGCACTTGAGGCATCGGCCAGCTCTATCAAGGGCATGGACCCGTCAGACGCTTCTGCCCGGCAGGCAGTTGAGTTGACAGGCTCTACAATTGCGCAATATACGAACGAAGTAGTATGGCTGGACGGCCAGGGCAAGTTGCTATATACTACAAAAAGCGACTCTGTCAACCCGGTCGGCTCTGACCTGTCCAATCAGAGATTCTTTGAGTTGCCTTTTGCCACGCACAGCGCTGCCGTGGTCCAGTCTGTCAATGGAGTGAATGGGACGAGCAGCTTTGCAGTTGCGGTGCCTATACCCTCCAGTGATGGCTCGTTTGGCGGCGTGCTTGCAGCTCTTGTTCCGGTGGACTCGGTGAGAAAGTCATTCCTGCAGACTGGTGGCTTTAACAAGAACCTCATAGTCGTTGCAAACGACGGGACGATACTTGTCCACCCTACAAGCAGACTGGAAGGGTTGCAGATCACCGGCCCGGAGATGGCGGCCGCCCTTGACGACGATACACGTGAAGCGACAATGCGCAACTTCCAGCTCATGCTGCAGGGCCGCTCTGGCATAGCCGACTACCATGAAAAAGGGGGCGAACCTAGCCTGATGGCGTACGAGCCGGTTATAGTCTTTGGCGTCCCTGCATGGAGCATGGCGATACTGCAGCCGACGTCGACGATAAGGGCGCCTTTCATCAGCATCTTTGAGGAGCGGCAGAGCTTTACCTTCATCGCCGCCGGCCTTATTGCCGCAATATCGGGCATTTTCATTGCGTTCATACTGATACTGAACCGGCGACTCTTTACCACCGTGAACCAGCAGGACGCCAAGATCCGGGGCAACTTGCAGGAGCTGCAGTCGGCGTACGAGCGGCTAAAGGAGCAGGACATCATGAAAGACGAATTTATCAATATCGCTGCGCACGAGCTGCGCACGCCGGTGCTGCCCATAGTGCTTAGCGCCGAGAACCTCGCCGACAGGATGCCTGACGACAAGAACATCAAGGTAATCCTGCGCAACGCAAACCGCATTACAAAACTTACAAACGACATCCTTGACGCAAGCAGGATCGGGAGCAACACGTTCAAGCTGCAAAAGCAAAAGACGAACATCAAGAAACTGATCGAGGATGTCATACAGGACGCCCAACTGAAGATGCCCTCGCAGCAGGATGTCGACATCGTCTTCGAATCGGCAGTGCCTCCTGAGATGGAGGAGCTGGCTATTGACCGAAGCAGGATAAACCAAGTCCTTGTAAACCTGGTGGATAACGCCGTCAACTTTACCGACAGTGGCACTATCAAGGTCCTGCTAGAGCCCGACAGTGAAACCCCCGGCTACGTGCGCATTAGCGTGATAGATCAGGGCAAGGGCATCGACCCATCCGTAAAAGAAAGGTTGTTTGGCAAGTTCGTCTCCAAATCCGACAGGGCCAATGGAACGGGGCTTGGGCTGTACCTGTGCAAGGCCATCGTAGAGGCGCACGAAGGCAAGATAAAGGGCGAGAATAACGCCAGCGGCAAGGGCGCCACGTTCTCGTTTACTTTGCCTATAGTCTAGTTTTACTCACTCTCTGGGCGTCGGGTTGGCTTCATCGGTTATCAGCTGCAAGAGGTCCGCCCTGGTGAAGGGCTTTCTCAGCATCCTGACTTCCGGGTTTGAAACATTTCTGGCGATCTCTTCCTGCGTGTATTCAAAAGCCGTGATGAATATGATCTTGGTCTTGGGAGATATCTGGTGTATCTGCCTGTGGACCTCAAAGCCGTCCATGCCCGGCATCCTGATGTCAAGGACCGCCATGCCGTACTCGATGCCCTGCCTCTTGGCGTTCTCGATGGCCTTTATCGCGGCCTGGCCGCTCTCTGCCGTCTCGACGTCAAAGCCCCTCTTTTTCAGCACTTCCCGTATCGAGCTTCGGATGTCCTCCTCGTCGTCGACGATGACTGCCTTTTTCAGCTTCGTCGGAAACTGCTTGCCGACTGACGTATAGATGTCCGGGATAGCGCCGGGGTCGACAATGCCTATCGCTATCAGCGTCAGCTCGTTCTCGAGTGGATACATGATAATGTCCATCGCGTTGTACTGGACGTGGATATTGGAAGTGATGCCTGTAGTCGGGCTGTTGACGTTGAAAGCGCCCTTGGCTATGTTGCTCCGGAGCGCCGTCTTGACAATGTCTTCCGGCGACAGCTGGCGGATAGAGCTCTGCGGCAGTTGCCGGGACGCCTTGGCCATGATGTTGGCATACTTGTCAGTCACCATCACGAGGTCAAGCTGCTTGTTTTCTGCAAGAATCGTCTTGCATTTTGACGTGTAGTCTGTTTCTGTGGACGTACCAATGGAAAGTCCTGCATGCTGTTAAAAACATTTTGCTGTCAGCTTGAGGTAGTACATGGAGCCAAGTTTATTAATGTCCGGCCTGCTGCCTAGGTCTTGTGAGTTTTGACAGCGGCGTTTTCCATGACCGATTCTCTGAAGAGGAGAAAGCCCAGCTGAAGGGACACTTCTCAAACTCTGAAAAGGCCGTATTTGCGATAACCACGCCCCGACAGGTCGACAGGGGCGCGCTTATGTCTCGATATTCAAGGACTGACAAGAGCATGCGCAGGGTCTTCCTTGACGAGTTTGCCAAAAACCCAAACAGGGGAGAGGAATTTTACCGCAAGGTCCTATTGGAGTACGGCGATGACTCGGTAGCCGAGCTCGGCGAGGCGCAGGTCGCCCTCGAGGGCATTTCAAATATCGCTGCAAAGAAAATAGAGGATCGCCGGCTTGGTCTCTCGTACTTGGAAAAATCGTCGCGCTACGTCCCCTTTGACCAGAAGGTGGCCGGGCTCTACCGTTATCACCGCGAAGAAAAGATAATGTCGTCCAGGCATGCCGACCGCTATGTGCAGGCATGCGACAGGTCGTTTGAAGTCTATAGCAAGAGCCTGCCAGCTTTGACAAGGTTCCTTGAGGAGAGGGAACCAATCGACCGACTGAGCTTTTTTGATTCCGACTCGGCCACAGATGTGTCATTTGGCAGCCTGAAAAACAGCGAGGACATCGATGCCGCAAAACGCATCTACCGGTCCACAATTCGCGCCAAGGCGCTTGACGTGCTCCGTGCCCTGCTGCCTGCGTCGACCATGACCAACGTCGGCATAACAGGAAACGGCAGGGCGTTTGAATACCTGCTCTCGATAATGCATGGGTCGCGCCTGTCAGAGCTGCGGTCGCTTGGCGGGCAGATGTTATCTGAACTGCAGGTGGTAATCCCGTCTTTTGTAAGACGCGCAAACGACAGGCATGGGCAGGCGCTGCAGGAATACCTGACGCAGACAGAGGGCGCAGTACGTCATCTTGTGAAAAAACACCTGTCTGACATTTCCGCAAGTACCAGTCCTGCTCGGGTAAAGTTGCTCGAGTGCGAGGACAATGTCGCAGCCGAGGTAAAGGTCGCCTCTGCCATACTGTACGAGCAGGCGCAGGGTGCCTCGCTAGAGCAGATAACGCGCCAAGTAAGGTCGATGGCGCCGCTACAGCGCCATGACATCATCCGGGCATATACGCAGTTTCGGCAGAACCGCCGCCAGAGGCCGGGCAGAGCGTTTGAGATGGTCGATTACACAATAGAATTGTTTACCAACTTTGGCATGTTCCGCGACCTGCACCGCCACCGCGTACTGACTATGGAGCGGCAATTGCTGTCGACTCGCCACGGCTACGATATGCCAGCCGAGATCACTGAAGCAGGGCTTGACAGGGAGTTCAGGGAGTGCATGGATGAGACAAAAGACGTCTTTGAGCAAATGGGCGATATGCCCGAGGAGGCGCAATACGTCGTCAATTTCGCCTACCGCTACCCATATTTCATAAAGATGAACCTCCGGGAAGCCTGCCACATGATAGAGCTGCGCACCGCGCCGCAGGGCCACCCTGACTATAGACAGGTGTGCCAGCAGATGTACAGCCAGATAAAGCAGGCGCACCCTGTCCTTGCGGACGGGATAAAATACGCGGACATGAACTTGTACCAGCTAGAGAGGCTTGGCGCCGAGAAAAAGACGGAGGAAAAGAGGCGCGCAATTGAAGGCTCATAGGGGCTATTGATGGTTTTAATTACCAGTAACTACCATTACTGACCAAGGTTTATATATCACCATATACTACCATTATACGGTAATCGAAATGGTCGACAAGACAACCAAGGACGAAACTACAAACGCCCCAAACGCAATTGACACGGTAAAGGACAACTTTATCCGCACAGTAGACGAAATTGCCAAGGTTCAGCCGCAGTATTTGCAATCAATCTCTAACCTCCAGCTGGACTATATCCAGACAACCAAGAACATGCTCCAGACAGCCTTTTCTGCGCAAAAGCAGGTTGCAAGCAACCTGAACGTCCCGTCGCTGCCATACACTGACCTCTTTGTGAGGCAGGCAAACGAGATGACCAACAATGCAGTAAGGGCAGTGGGCATCAACAACCAGCTCACCATCAACGCTCTGGACGCAGCAAGGGAGAACCTAAAGATCTACAACAGGACCGTAGACGCAGTAACAGAGTTTGGCACAAACGTCGCCAAGGCCTGGACTGCATTTTACACCCAGCAGGCACAGCAGTTTACGCGCTAAGGGCGAAAGGCGCAAGCCTTTCTCTTCTTTCTTTCTCTTTCCTTATTTTTATAGAAGAATTTTGCAGCATATAATAAAACGTCCGCTGACAAAATAATGCAACAATTTTGACACCGTCATCATTATACCTTCTTACAAATGATTGCGCATGAGCGAAGAAAAGCTCGCATTTGTAGGCAAGCAAGTCAAGGACATCTACGGGACATTCATTGGAAGGGTAGTCGGCATAATTACAGAGACCGATGGAGAGATAGAGAGCGTTGGCGTGGACTGCGGCTCGTCAGGCATAAAGCAACTGCCGTACGAGCAGCTGGTGGTCCAGGGCGACTATGTGTTCTTTATCCCCAAGTGGAGGCTTGAGGCGCAAAAACTCATCAGACAAAAGTCATTGACGCTCAAGAGGATAAAGGCCTTGCATGAGATAGTCGCAGAAAACGATGGCATGAAGGAAGACGCCGAGCTTGTCACGCTCAAATACGAGAAAAAGCTGGCCGAGCTTTCCGAGGCAGAAAAGGCAGTCATGGACAAGCTGGCAGCGCGCATTGCCGAACTTGACGCCGAGACAAAGCAGATAAAAGCCGTGCTCTTTGACGCTAAACTCCAGTTTAGAAGCAACGAAATGAAGGAAGAAACGTACCAACAGATCAAGGTCAATACTGACGAGCTGGTCGAGCACATCACGAATGAAAAGACCGAGATAAGCAACGTCAGGGGCAAGCTCTCCTCGCTCACGATCGAAACCGTGGCCAACGAGTCGCCAGCTCCTGTGCAGACTCGCACGGCAGAAGATGTGCCGACGGAGGCTCCAAAGGTAGAGGCCCCGCAGCAGGCGCCAGCCGAAGAAAAGCCCGTGGTGGTGACTGCCGGCACAGAAAACCGCGACGCTGCCTGGCTAAACCAAGTCATACAGCAGTAACCGCGTGAGGCCAGACGGGCCTTTTTCCCGCTTTTTCAAGCGAACAACTTTTAAAACAAAATCATCATCACACAGGTTGGTTTGAGCGAGCCTTCCAAGCTGTACGAGAAGAGTAGCGAGCAAAAGATCACCGTCCGACCCGGCAAGGTACTGGAGCAGGTTTCCAAGGCAGCGCTTGAAGACCCCGACAAGTTCTGGGCGCAGCAGGCTTCTAATCTTGTATGGCATAGGCAGTGGGACAAGGTCTTGGAATGGAGCCCGCCCTATGCGCGGTGGTTCACCGGCGGCCTGCTTAACGCCTCGGTCAACTGCCTTGACCGCCACGTGAAAACAGAGAACAAGAACAAGGCCGCAATAATATGGGAGAGCGAAAGCGGCGAGTCGAGGACCTTGACGTATTTCCAATTATACCAGCAGGTTAACCGATTTGCCAACGTCCTGAAGGACCTTGGCGTGGAAAAGGGCGACAGGGTGACAATATACATGCCGATGGTGCCGGAACTCCCGGTAGCGATGCTTGCATGCGCCCGCATAGGCGCCATACACTCGGTCGTTTTCTCTGGCTTTAGCTCGCAGGCGCTTGTCGACCGCGTAAACGACGCGCAGTCCAAAGTGATCATTACCGCAGACGGCACAATGAGAAAGGGTAAACTCATCGACCTGAAAAAGGTGGTCGACGAGTCGCTGCCCTCGACGCCGTCTGTGCAGCACGTAATAGTCTTAAAACGCGCCGGCAACGCTGTCAAGTTTGGCCAGAAAGACGCATGGTGGCACGACTTGATCGAAAAGGCAAAACCGTATTGCGGGCCAGAAATGGTAGAAAGCACGCACCCTCTCTACATCCTCTATACCTCTGGCACGACGGGCAAGCCAAAGGGAGTCATGCATGGTACGGCAGGCTATCTCACGCACCTCTACGCGACTGCCCGGTGGGTCTTTAACTTTGACAGGAACAACGACATTTTCTTTTGCACCGCTGACATTGGATGGGTGACTGGCCACAGCTATATCGTCTATGCACCCCTGATGCATGGCGTGACAGAGATAATGTACGACGGCGCGCCCGATTACCCAAAGCCAGACAGGTACTGGGCGGTAGTTGAAAAGCACGGGGCGACAATCCTATACACCACCCCGACCGCACTTCGCATGTACATGAAGTACGGTGATGCCATCCCCAACTCGTTTGACCTGTCGTCGTTGCGCCTGCTAGGCACGGTGGGCGAGCCGATAAACCCCGAGGTGTGGATGTGGTACTATAACACCATTGGCAAGCAATCCTGCCCAATCATCGACACTTGGTGGCAGACGGAGACAGGGGGCATCATGCTTTCTGCCTGCACCGGCATCGACATGGTGCCCATGAAGCCCGGCTCGGCAAGTTTCCCTGTGCCCGGTGTGGATGCGGCCGTGGTAGACGAGTCCGGCAAGCCTGTTAGCCCTGGCACCAAGGGCTACCTTGTGGTGCGCCGGCCGTGGCCGGGCATGCTGCTTGGCCTGTGGAAGGACGACGACGACAACAAGTATCGCAAGACGTACTGGAGCAAGTTTGAGGGCATGTATTATCCCGGCGACTATGCGCTTGTCGACCGCGACGGCTACCTGTGGCTGCTTGGCAGGGCAGACGACGTGCTAAAGGTGGCAGGCCACCGCCTTGGAACGATGGAGCTTGAAAGCGCGTTCGTGTCGCACCACTCTATAGCCGAGGCCGCAGTCGCAGGCAAGCCCGACCACACAAAGGGCGAGTCGATAATCGCCTTCCTCGTGGCAAAGGAGGGCGTCCCAGTTACCGACTCGCTGAGAAAAGAGGTCATCGACCACATACGCAGGACCGTGGGGCCGATAGCCACGCCTGATGAGGTGTATTTTGTCGGCAAGCTGCCAAAGACCCGCTCTGGCAAGATAATGCGTCGGCTGCTAAAGTCAATTGCCAGCGGCGACAAGATCGGTGACATCACCACGCTTGAAGACGGCGCGGCCATAGAAGAAGTGCAGAACGCCTACGATGAGCTAAAGAAAACGGTGCACAATTAGTACTAGTATTTCCAGGTAGCCATGTATGCAGGTGTGATCTCTAGCACGCTTGAAGTGCTACCCATTGCTAGGATGGACTTGGCAGTCCTGGTCTTTAGCGTGCCCAAGTATTTCATGACGTTTTCTCTTGTCACCTCAGTCGCATAAGCTGGATCGTCGACTACTCTTGCGTTGCCCCTGCCCCTGACGCCTTGCGGTGGTCTATCGTCTATATCCACCAGAAAATAGGCGATTGGGTTCTTGCGAAGCGACCTTGCCTTTATGCCGTCTCTGTCAGTAGCAACCAAGAAGACGCCCTTTTTGTAGACGTACCAGACTGGATGCACAATAGGCAGCCCGTCCCGCTCGTCTACTACTGCCAGCCGGAGGATGTTTGGCTTTGACAGCAACTGATCGACCTCTTTTTTTGTAAGCGGCCGAGCAGACCTGTCCGCTAGGACGAACTTCAACACTATGCAGTAGGTGGGGCGCCTTAATTACGTAATCTGTATCTCTAGCGCAGCCTGCATGGTTGTTGAGCTATAGCCGCAGGACGCAGTCTTCCATTTCAGCCGACAGGCAAGCCTTATCAGGACGCGCTCTCCGTCCGTCCATCTGTGTCCAAATCTTTCTGACTTGGCGCACTGGTCCTGCCACTGCCACTACCATCTTTCTTTTTTTCTATACCGAAACCAGAGTCATTTTCGATCCAATCTGGATATTGTGCGCTTCGATAAAGCCCGCAGTTCCTGCAACGACATATAGTGCCGGCTTGGTCGGCTTGTACGTGCAGCTGTTTGGGTCAAGCATGGTAGGGCATGGCGGAGCGTCCTTTTTCATATAAACAGCGTTGCCGTCTGCGTCAAACCATATTAAATCTAGGTTGTACTCGACATTTAGCATCCATATCTCGTGCAGGTCGAGTTTGTCATATTTCAAGAGCATCGCCGTGTCAAGCGGGAGCCTGTCCTGACGGAACGTCAACCACCTCTGCTGCTCTGCGGCCGTCTGCGCTATTTCTACCGTTATTGCGTCGTCGTTTATGCGCACCGTGCCCCTTGACAGATCTGGCGACCTTTCGCGGATGTCTTTTGGCGTAAACGCAATACCAATGATGCCTATGGCCACGGCCGCAATTATCACCGGTATCAGGACAGCCGACTTGCGCGCCACGGGCCGGCTTGGGCAAAAAATCAATTTGAACTTTTGGATTGGATCAAGGTGGAGGGGGTGGGATTTGAACCCACGAACCCCTAAGGGACGGGATCACTCATCTCGCAGTGCTTTTGTTGTTGTTGCGAGAAGGAATGTTTTGCCGCGCATATCGATCTTGAGTCCTGCGCGTTTGACCAGGCTTCGCTACCCCTCCACGTGTACATGCGTGAATCCCTGAGCTCCTTATTTCATGGTTGCGCCTTAAAGTTAATGTGGCGGTTCCTATAACGGTATGGCTAGACGCATGGCCAAGCCGCAGACAGTGACGAGATTGTGCATAAAATGCCACACCAAGACAGTGCATGAGGTACGTGACAAGACGGTCGCCGGCACAAAGGTGGTGTGCACGGATTGCGGCTATTCGCAGGTAGTAACTACCCCGCAGGGCTAACCTTTATTACGACAATATTCTCAACATCTTGGCATGAAGATAAGCGAACTCAAGGCCGGTATGCGTAACGTCAGCGTCAACGCAAAGGTCGACAGCGTAGGTCAGCCAAGGACCGTCAACCTGAAGGCGGGAGGGACAAACACGGTCGCCGACGCCATCATCTCTGACGAGACCGGTAGCATCAAGCTGTCGCTGTGGGGCGATGACATCAACAAGGTAGCCGCCGGCGACAGGATATCGGTGGAAAACGGCTACATCAACACTTTCAAAGGCGAGAACAGCATCAGCATAGGCAAGTTCGGCAAGCTGACAAAAGCCTAGCTGATGTAGCCCGTGTTGCGGGGTTTCTGGTGAGCCTGCTGTCCTTCCGGCTGCATCTGGCCCCTCCCTCCTGCCATCTGTTGCTCTATCGTCTGGATGAGCATCTCCGTGTCTTTTGCCCTTTTTTCCAGGTTCGCCATGTCCACTGTGAGCGATATTATGGACAGCAGCGATTCAAGAACCGCCTTTGACGCCTTGGCGTCGACAACGTAGCCTGATGTCTCGCCAAGCAGGCACGTTCCTTTCATGCCGCGCAGCTTTGCGATCCCCACTATGAGCCCGTTCATCCCAGTGATGCTGCCGCTGTCCATGACTGAAATGTTGCGGCCCGCAAACGTTCCTACCGTTTCTGCTTCAGTCGCAGTGCCAAAGACGCGGGGGCGGTCTACAAAGACGCCAGTGATGTACGCAGCAAGCGTGAACACATCTTTTGAGCCAAGCTGGCCGGCAAAGTCTAGTATCCGCTCTGCGAGCGCGTATTCCGAGTCAGGGTTTGACGGCTGCGAGTCGCCTGTGAGCAAAAGGAGCGAGACTTTGTCACCCTGCCAGAAGAATATGCTGTTCTTCATAAGGTCCGTCGTTCCGTCGGCCCTTATCATGACCTGCGGCGGAAATGAGCTGGAGTAAATGTCGACAAGATGCGTCGCATTTAATTCCTGTATGAGGTGGTCGACTGCCAGCTTGCCCACATAGCCGGAGCCAGGAAAGCCGCAGACAAGGTAGGGCGCTGTCGCTGGCTTTGGAGCAGCGGTAACGTTGACAAACTTGATCTCGGCTGACACAACTACCGGACCAAGTTTTGCGCTATAAAGTCTTTGCAGGCAGCGCAGCTATGCCATGCTTGCAGTCATGCCCGAAAACGGGAAAAATACTTTTACTTCTGTGCTGTAGGAATACCGTGCAGAATGTAATTGAAAAGCTCCCGCTCGATTCTGACATTTACCGGGCGATAACCAAGATCTCGTACACCGACAACATCCCTGTCTCTGACATCATCAACAGGATGCTGCGGGAGCACCTCAATGTCTATCTGCTGTGGAGGAGGGTGGGATACGTCCTCCTTGCAAAAGACATCCTCATGACGTCCATAGCCAACACACCTGACGAGGAACTTGTAAAGGCTGCGCACGAGGTGGCAAACCGTCACAGGGAGGCCTGCATCCTGCTGTATGGTACAAGCCCAAACCTCGATTCGTACATTCGCCTCATCAAGTCATTCACAGCCGTCAACAACTTTGAAGTCGATCTGAGCAAGAGCGGCGAAAACGATGTCATGGTAGTCCAGTTTAGGATGAACAAAAAATACTCGCTCTACCTTGGCAACGTGTACAGGATCTTGTTGGAGGACTTTTGCACGGTCCATCGGTTTGAGATTACTGAGAACCTTGCATTTTTTGAGTACTCTAGAAAGACAAGCTAGGCAATTGACGAGCTGATAAAGAATTATCTGTTGTGTGAGAGGTTTTGTTACATAATATTCATATATGGCTATCATAGAAATTACAACAACAGTTATAGTAATTGGAGAAATATGCCTAATGAGCCATAAAACATCATGCCGGACATGCGGGAATTACCTTGTCCCGACTGCCATCTGTACTGTATGCCATGAAAACGTCATCTGGTCGTGCCCCTCATGCGGAGCAATAGACGATGTCACGCATGTACACGACTATTGCACGGTTGCGTACAAAAGGATAGAAGTAGAGGTAAAGCAGGGCTCGAAATAGCCTCTGCCATCTCAACTCTTGCATGAATTTTCGTGCTTCGTATGCATTCCGTCGATATGTAGGAATTTTCTATAATTTTATCATATAAATCGCTTGTACCCGTCGCGTTTTTAATGTAGGGCCTCGTGGTTATATGCTGCTGTATTAAACATACAAAAAGACACCTTTGACAATAGGGACGGGGCCAATGTCCCTGCCTGCGTTTAGTGCTGTGCGGGCAGGGACTTTAAATCGCTTTACCTGATCTAATTATAGTACCGGCCTAAAGCCGTAAATATTCGAAGTGCGTATAGGAGACACGGTTAGGTCGGAACAGTGACTGCACGCAAGTGCAGTAATTGAGTAGCCACAAGGACTTGGGTCTAACATGGCTACTACCGACCTAACCTCTCTTTTAACATCGATTAAACATCTGCCAAGCCTGACGAGCGTATGTCCGCAAGAATTTCGTCCGGGCTGGACTGGACGTTGAACAGGAAGAGCGTTACGAGGGTCGCAATTTCATCGATGGTAAGGGAACCCAAGGACGGCTCAAAATCGCAGAGAAGCTGCCTCAAGACGTAAATGTCCAGAGTCGTCATCCTTGTATGCGCAAACCGCCTGATGATGTGGAGTCGAAAATCCGGCGTGAACAAAGGCTCGCCTCCCTTTTTATAGATGACGCCTGCCGCCATGAGCCTTGATAGCAACTCCTCCGTCAGCATTACTGTCTACTACGGGCGCAGGGATGCATAATTCCCGGCTGGCCGGAATTCATCAGTTACTGTCATTATTCGTTTCGCCTTTCTATAGTGAGTGGATGAAAAAATCGAGAAACTATTGGCTTTTTGGTGACTCCGGATTCCTGATAGCCTGTCCCATAGATTTCCTCTTCTACAGACATTGCTGCGCAAGTTTTAATGTGTAAAGCCTTGGGTGGGATTTGGACCCACGACCTCTACCTTACCAAGGTAACGCTCTACCAGGCTGAGCTACCAAGGCTCACTCGACAAAACTGCAAGAGGGTTTGATTAAGGTATCGAAGAAGCCCTGCCAAGATTTAATTACTGACTGCGCTTCTCTGCGCTGTATGCGCGCGGGGGTTGTAGAGCCCGGCCAAATAGGAAATCTTGGAGACGCGGGACTTAAGATCTCACAGAATGGGTCATCCCGTCCCTTAGGGGTTCGTGGGTTCAAATCCCACCCCCCGCACCATCTTACTTTGTCCAAAGGAGCAAGAATATTGCTTCTTGGCAGCAAACAAGCAAGAATAACCGAGATCGATTTTTTGCTACGCAGTACAATACCGACAGACGTTCGAACCCAGATCTCCGCCTTAAATTTGCAGGAGAGTGTAGTATATGATGGCTCCTGTACATGGCAGCTGCAGCAGAGACTATTGCGTAAAAGCTATACTGACAGCACTAGCAGACGGCAAGCCAAAATCTGCTCGCGATATAATCAACGCTACCGGCATTGACGAAAAGACAATATCTCATCTAATATCAAACCTGTGGAGGAAATATTTCATTCTAAGGACAGACAAACCGCTGTTTGAGTATAGCAGGCAATTCAAGGGCAGAGCTGGTTTCAAGAGCAATACCAGGATGTTTCATCTGTATATCATCAATGATTATCCAACGGGGCAAGGGGAAGAAGGGACAGGTGCAGAAACTATCACAGTCATCGACGGCCACACATTCGTTCAGTTCCTTCCTGAATACTCTGACAAGCGCGGTAACAGGGGCAGCAAAAGCAAGGCACAGCTTGTCTTGAATTTCCTCAAAGAGAATTCCGACAGGGCATTCTATTCCACGGAGATTTTCAACGCGTTGAAGGAGAAAGGAGTTACTATGCCAGACATAATGACCACTGCCAGAAGGTACGAGAGGAAAGGGTTGCTTTATGTGAGAGGATATCAGACGCACGATTCTCAGTCGCCATTTCAGGAAGGCTATTTGATTACCTGTATTGAGCAAGACGGCGGCAACGACCTTGCCGCATTAAAGCAAGCTGTCCTTCGTACAAACGAAGCTCTGAAGGATAATGCATCAACAAACCCTCTGGTACAAAGAGTACTTGCAATAAGAAACCTAATAGTGAGCGAAACTGAGCTTGGCAGAATCACAAGCGTAAACCAGATCAAAGACATGCTCAAATCAACTACCGATACAGAAGCTGAATCTGCCATCATGCGAGCCATGCAGCTTTATCCATCTATCAAAGAAGTCAAGCTCTTTGATGCTTACAGATACTATTACCATGAATCAATGAACCCTGAAGTATTGAACGCTTCTTTGGAAATGGCAAAGAACTACATCAGGATAAGCAAGGGGAGGGCAAACCGCATAGGCCACAACTGGGAAGCCTGCGTTGAATGGTTCATAGACAAATTCACTGTAGGAGCTGAATTTCGGACGCAGAACCACAGGCAGAACGGTAAAGGTGGCGGCAGGATGGACCCGAGGCGCATTACATTGCATCTGATAAGGGGTGTGGGTGATAGAAGGCAGAGTGCCGAAGTTGACAGGGTATGGACTGTAACACCGTCTGTATTTGCCAAGCCTGTCACGTATGTGCTGGAATGCAAGTGGGGGATCGTCAGCAGAAGGGACCTGGATGATTTCTTTAACGTGCTTAAATGGAGCACTGACTTTGGCGTAGATACACCGGAGGGAAGGCAGGTAAAGAACGGCGTGGTAGGAGTGTTTGCCGGCGGAGCTTTTGAAGAAGTCCACATAAAGATGGCAAGCGACAACAATGCCATCACTCTAGCCCAGTATGCTGAAAGGCTGAATGTACAGCTGCTAAGGGCTTCTAATTTCAATGAAAAACTGCGCGATAAAGGAGTGTCAAAAGATGTCACGGTACAAAAGATATGCAAGGCGGCAAGGGATGAAAGAGACGTAAGAAGGTTGCTCGATTCAATATGGGATAAACCAGAAGATGCGAAAGGCATTCTCGATGGTGCCAAAAAGACCAACAGCAGCGTGTTCAAATTTGAAGAAGAATTAGCAGGAGATAAAGAAGGAGGCAAGGGGAAAGAAAAAGGAGAGGCAGAGTCTATCGAACCTCTTTCAACCGCTGCAGCTGAAGTCTAGCCAGGTCCCGCCTTAGCACCTTGTCGTACAGCACAAGTAGGCCTTGGTTGACGGCATCGGTGTTGTCTGAAACAAGGCCTCTTTTCTTTAGCTCAAGCAGTATCTTTGCCGGCTCGCCTTCTATCTCGGTGTTGATCCTGACTCTTGTCTGCTTGCTAGGACCATCGTTTACAGTTTCCTCTGTGGTTGCATCATTCACCTCCAAATACCAAGGCGCTGTAAGAATTTAAGGTGGAAAAATTGTGTTGACTTTGCACAAGTTCAAAAAACTGCTTTTGGCACCAGACTCAAGCTGTGGCACCAGTGGTGCCAAAAGTGGTACCACTGGTACCAGATCATGGCTCTGGTGCCAAAAAATGATGCTTTTTACAGCTTGTTTTGGTACCACTGGTATCAAAAAATGGCACCAGTGGTGCCAATGCTGTAAAATTCATGCTCTTGTTTTGCTGCAATGTGGCAGCGATGTTGCCGCTGGTACCAAAAATTCTCCCCCGCATTACGTTTTGTGTATTTTCTGCTGGTACCACTGGTACCATTTTTTCTTCATCAGCCAAGCTATAGGTTGTAGATTAATTTGTTTTTTAGTCGCGCCATTCTGTGTTAATCTGCTACTTTTATTCTTGCAATGCTTTTGTTTCTTTTTATTCTTTTTGGCTTAAACCACAACGCAGTTTTTCTTTATTGCAGCAATAACCCTTTGGTTTGCTTCTCTAACTAGTTGAGGCTTGGGCATAATTCAACACCTTTCTCCTTCGTTTCTGATGTAGCCCATCAGTAAGTCCCAATCATGTACTTGATGGATTTTGGATTGTCTTTGTCGGTCTTGCAGTTGTAGTAGACCATTACCTGGTACAGAAATACAGACAAAAGTACGACGGCTGCCGCCTTGTGATACCCGCGCACTGGTAGCGGGTCGATCCGGAACACAGATTTGATATGCTCTATCAACGGCTCTACAGATACGCTCCTCCAACTGTAGATGGCCTGTCTTATCTCGGATTCGTAAAAATGCATCAGCTCCAGCCTGTCATCTGGAGTATGTTCGTACCTTTCTTCTATTGGACAGACTGGGTCTATCCAAAGCACATTGCTGCTGTAATCATACAGTTTCTGGTCATCATACCCGGAATCGGCTGCAGCGTACTTGACGCCGTCTGGTAGTACCGATGCTAATGGAACATACAACTGGTTGTCTGGTACGTTGGCTGTTGTAAAATCAGCCGACAATGGCACTGTGAGAGAACCAGTACTTGATGTCACGTGCAGTTTGTAACCAAACACCCAACCTTTAGTACGGCTATAGCCCCACCTTGCATCGGTATCAATGCCAGAATGAGGCACCACCTCTCCTTTCTTCATTGATGACTTGTGCCAGACAGCGCCTCTGGCCCTCAGTAAGGAGCTGTCTGGAGTAACGATGTACGGCTCAACCAGCTTTTCTGTGACAAACAGTTCTCCCATTACAGCTATTCTCTGCTTGATGTCTGCAGATATTGTCTTTAGCCTCCTGTCAAAAGTACGCCTGTCTGGTATCGATACAAGGCCGCAGGCTACCATCAATTTCCTGTTGTACGGGGAATCTATTTCCAACAACTTGTGCGGTGCGTTGTTGGAATCGATTCTGAACCATATCCGTACTATGAAGCGTCTGAGGATCACCGTTGGTGAATAGACGTAAGGGTGGCCGCGCTTTTTTCTGGCAGGAGCGGGCCATGTGATATAGCCTATCAGATGCAGGATGGCAAAGAGAGATGCAGGATGGCAAAGAGGACGGATTCTGATCTGAATGTCGGAGCCAATTCGGCAGAATTGATTTGATGAGGTTAGCTTTATACTCACTCATCAATTGCCATTGTCAAAAATATGAAGCAGGAATTATGCCCAAGCCTCAAATAGCTGTTGACAATCCGGAACTAAAGATAGTGATGTGTCACATGGGGAACCCTTGGTTCCTAGATTGCCAAGAAGTCATTTACAAGAACAAGAATGTCTATGCCGATATATCGGGGCTTGTACTCGGAGACTTTACTCATTACTATGAGCAGTATATGGCTGAAAAGATTGCAGAATTTCTGAATTATGATGGCGAACCCCGGTATCTTTTGTACGGGACGGACTGGCCAATCTCTAACATGGACTCGTACCTGAATTTTGTTGCAAGGCTCGATCTTTCCAAGCATTCAAGGGAGCTCTTGATGTTCAGAAATGCGAAACGACTCTTCAAAGTCTAATGACAAATACAGTAAGATTGTTATCCTACTCTTTCCAACTAATCAGGCGCTGGCGTAAGTCAAATTGACCGTCTACTCGTGATTCTGGCACTAAACAGGGGTTCTCTTCATGGAAAGAATTGAAGTTACTTTATATCCAAACCAAGCTGAGGAAATCGAGAAGATTCTGGAAGACTTTCAGGTGCCCTACATCAAGACAGCAGCAGAATCTTACAAGATCCAGTGCCTTCATTATGTCATCATGAGTCCAGATGAAATATCCAACACTGTAATAGACACGATAGCTCACAAATTTGACACCAATCAACGAATAAATATCATATCTCATTACAAACCGGAATCTACCATATCGGAATACCTGAGGAAATTTGAGGCATTTCTGAAGGAAGATGTCAATGGCAACGATGGAACCAGCTCCGAGGCCATCAACCCCGAACATGACAAGCTAATTGCGGGGTTCAAACCGATCAAGGACAGGGTAAAAATCAAACGCACTGGGCCCATCGAAGGACTAGTATCGCGCACTGATGCATTTCTTGCGCGTAGGAAGGACGTTTACTCGATGATCCTTGTGTCTACAGTAGTGGCGCTGGTTGGGCTAGTATCTAATAACGTTGCCGTAATAATAGGAGCGATGCTTATCTCGCCGCTCATGGGGCCGATCTCTTCTATCGCCCTGAATTCTGTTTTAGGCAGGCAAAAGCAGATAGAAAAATCAGTAATCTTTGGTGCGCAAATGATCCTATCTTCTATCGCTTTAGCGGCCGCTCTTACTGCTGTATTGACCATATTTTACGAAGTACAGATAACTTCAGAAATTCAATCAAGGACCGAAGTCACTCCAATTCTGATTGTAGTTGCATTGATGTTAGGGGTAGCAGGCGGCCTAGCGATGCTCACATCCATCCCTGAAATTATAGTCGGGGTGGCCATTGCTGTTGCACTCGTTCCTCCGGCTACTACCATTGGTATAGGCATTGGTGTAGGTTCGTTTGGTATTGCAACAGGCGCATCACTGGTGCTTCTTTCCAACATTATCGGGATGGTAATAGGATTCATGGTAATATTCCTCCTGAAGGGAATTTCGCCAAGGAAGTACTATGAAAAACAAAAAGCAAAACAATTTCTAAGAATAAATATCATGGTTCTGATTGCTCTTGCAATAGCCTTGGGATTGATAGAAGTGTTTTTAGCATGAACAAGAAATGCACCTTGTCAACTTTGGCAATCTATTCCATGTGAGAAAAATGATCAATTGTATTCTGGTATAAGCACTACAAAATACGATTATTGTAGATGGCAATATATCCTCTTCATATTTTCGCGAATTTGTGCACCTGTATTATGATGTTCTACATGTATGAATCAACTAATCATGTTAGTCGATAATCATTCTAAAGATGGCCGGTTGCAGTGGGAGTGGTTGTTGAAGGCTCGCTTTCCGAGGATGTATTTTTGTAGGCGGCCTTGAGCCAAAGTGGGGTGATTATCGTAGTGGCAGCTACCATTATGATGACTGATGTGTAGATATCACTCGTCAAGGCTCCAGAAGACACGCCAACACCTGCAACTATCAATCCTACTTCTCCTCGGGAGATCATGCCGATTCCTACCTTCATGGCCTTGCTCTTGTTCCTGAGGAAAATGATGGAGGGCAATCCGGTGCCGGCGAGTTTTGTTACAATAGCAACGCCTACCAAAATTGCTGAAAAATACAAAACGTTGACATTGACTCCCCTCAAGTCGACCTGCGCGCCAATGATTGCGAAGAACAATGGAGCAAAAATTATCTGTAGTTTGTCGACATATTGTTCCATCTGGTGGATGACTCTGGTACTTGCAACTGCCATCCCCACGGCAAACGCGCCTACGATTGGTGAAAGTCCTACAAATGCAGCAAATCCTGCCGCTCCAAAAAATGCCGCCGTAGTAACTCCTTCAATGCTGCCCTTTGACTTCCACAGCCTTTCTGTATGGAGCAGCTTTGGGATTAGGAATATCGCGCCAACCAAGAGTGCGGCAAACAATCCCAGTATTTTCATTATCAGAAATGCAATCTCCATTATGTCCGGGGTGGTATTGCCCGTTTGTACCATCGTTGTAACTACAGAAAGTGCAGCAATGGCAAGAATGTCGTCTACTATTGCTGCGCCTAGAATCAGCCGTGCTTCTCTTGACTGCATCCTCCCAAGCTCTGTCAATACTTGAATGGAAATGGCTATGCTTGTCGCAGTTAGAGCAGTAGCTATTAGCATGGATTCTAGAGCAGGCAAACCGAATGCTTCAAAGACGTAAAATCCGACAAAGAACGGAACGATTACTCCCATGGAACCGACCGTGAACGCTGCGGCGCCTCCTCTTAGAAACTCTTTTGGCGTTATCTCCAATCCTGCGACGAACAGGATTACGATGGCAGAGATCTCTCCGATGTCTCTTACGGTCCCATCTAGTACTACTAGAGGTTCACCATTGAAAACGGGTATTGCCCCAAGTGCAAACGGGCCTACTATGATTCCTGCAGTTAGTTCACCAAGTACTATCGGCAGCTTGAATCTTGCAAAGAGTTCTGCGAACAACTTTGCGGCAAACAGCAGCACTCCTATAGATATGATGACATGGAGAAATGCTGCAGACTCTGCCGCCACTATCGCTAACCCACTAAACGGGGTTTCTGCCTCTAAAAAAGATTTATCTCGAACGTTGCAGAGCATTTCTAGTCTGACACAACTTTTATCAGAGTCTAGAAGTCATCTCATAAATGGTACAGCAGTATAAAATCAGCCATCGTTAACGTTCTAGTGTACATCTTTTATTGAGAGAAGCTTTGTGGTATTACATACAGTAATCAGTCATGGACTTGACAGACGA
>JBDUUM010000011.1:0-22725 GCA_039938615.1 Nitrososphaera sp. | reverse complement strand
GATGCCCACCTGAAACGTGCCTGGAGGCGAGCCTATCCTTTGCAGACGAAGGGTGATGCTGTCTATAGAGTCTCCGATAAGCTGCGACGATGGCGTGACGTATTCGGCGTTTATCTGTCTGCCGGCAAAGGTCACAGAGCCAACAGTCTGCGTGGTGTCAGACATGTGGATTATGGATCCTGCAGGCGCAAGAAATTGCGCCTCGCCCCATCCATAGTCAGGGTCGTATTTTGGGTCGACAGACGGGTTGTAGGTAAAGCCCTTGTCCTCCGCGTTTGCCCGCAGCTGCGACTTTAGCTGGGCAGGAGTAAGCGACGGGTTTTGTTCGATCATGAGCGCAGCAAGGCCGGCGACGGCAGGCGTGGCCATGGAGCATCCTGACATACCAACGTAGCCGGACTGCGTGTTGTACTGGGCTGAAATGATGTCTGTTCCGGGGGCAGTCACATCCGGCTTGTACTCGTCTAGGACATCAGAGTCGCCATCGCTTGCGCGCAGGCCCCTGGACGAATAGCTCGCAACGACATCGTCAGACCTGCTTATGGTGTTCATGTCGTCAAGCGCGCCCACCGTGATCGCCTTGTCTGCGGCCCCCGGGGCGCTGATGGTGTTGGCATCGTTTCCATAGTTGCCGGCGCACACTACTGCTGCCAGTCCGGCATCAACTGCCTTGTCGATTTCAAGCGAAGCTGAGTCCTTACCGGATGAAAAGAGCGACGACTGCATGCTCATGCTGATGATGTCTATGCCGAGCGTGTCCTTGTTTGCGATGCAAAAGTCGACTCCCTGTATGAGATCCATCCATGTGCCCGAGCCGGCAGAATCAAGTGCTTTTACGTCCACCAGCCTTGCTCCAGGTGCGACTCCCCGGAAAGTACCCGACGGACCTCCGCTGCCAAGCGCAATCGCGGCCACGTGCGTGCCGTGGCCATTGTCGTCATCGGGGTTTTCGGCTTTATCAGTCAGCGTATTGAACCCTCCAACAAACTTGCCCTGCAGCGACTCGTGCGAATCGTCAACGCCAGAGTCGATAATGCATATGGTGACCCCGGCACCTGTGAGGCCGAGGCTTTCTGCCGTGCCGGGGTACAGTGATGAGGATCTTGCCTTTATCGCCCGCGTCGACACGTCAAGCCCGGCTGTGACCTCTTTTGCTCCTGCGTGGCTCAGGATGTCTATGAATTCTACTCCGGCCTTGCGCGACAGACGCTCTATGGTCTGCCTGTCAACGTTTTCAATGCCAAGGCCGTCAAAGCTCTTGAACCTTGTGAGTTTCAGGTGCCCGGCCTCTTCTTTTTCAATGTCTGCCGCGCCTGCAGTAGACCCCTGGAAAGACACGATTACGTCAAAGGGGCCGCTCTCCCTGCTTATCCTGTCATCTATCCTGTCGCCGTCCCGGTCTTTTTGAAGAGTAGATGCCCGGCCTGCAAGCGGCTCTGCTGCTGTAGCCACTGACGCGCATGCAGAGAAAAGCAGGATGGCTGCAAGCAGGGCTGACAGGAGAGTAGCCTTCTTCAACGCAGGGGCATCAGCATGTATATATAAAAAAATTGGCTCATTTTCTTTTAGAAGACTTGGCTATTTCTTTCTTCTATAATTTGAGATGCAGGGTTAGCTGATATTATTGCAGCTTGCAGGTTTGGAACCGGCATGTCAAGATCTCCACCGGATTCAGATGGAACGTAGAGCTCTGACTCTCATAGTCTGCAAAGTTGGCAATGCGATCTCCTGTTTAAATTTTCAGGCGCGCACTAGGATCATCTTTTCTTTACGTCTCCTCTCCTCTCTTGATCATCTTGGAAATGTGTGGGATCCTTGGCACTCCAACTGCAAAAGCCGTCGCGACCAGAGCAAGAAAATAGTATTCATACCCAATCGCCATGCCTATCGAGGCGGCAAACCAGATGGCTGCGGCTGTAGTCAGGTTGGCGACCTTGCCATCCAGCTCGCTCTTTATTATGAGGCCGGCTCCAAGAAAGCCGATGCCAGAGATAACCTGCGCCGCGATCCTGGAAGCAGAGTTTGGGTCTACCACCGATGAGAGGAACGTAAAGATCATTGCGCCTCCGATTACGAGGCAGTGCGTGCTGATCCCGGCAGCCTTGCCCCTTGATTCCCTTTCAGCGCCGATAGCAAAGCCGGCCGCCAGAGAAATTCCGATATCTATCAGAAAGCGAACCTCATAGCCTGTCGGCATGCCCTCAAAAATCATGCTGCGGCAGAAATATCCAAAACGACATTTTAACCTAGGCCGCCGACACTTGCAATAGAGAGAAAACCTGCAGCTTGGCAGCTTTTTACTTGTTCAAAGTCTCGCCGCCTAACGGATACAAAAACTCTATTCGCCTTCCCTTGCGAAATCGACTACACTTGAACGGCGACAAGAGCCATGTTAACTGGCAAGAACATCCCCTAGTAGCATGGACTTGGGAACTGTGGTGACTTTTGCTAGACTTGACGTGGAGGAGATATCCTGAGATGAACAATAGATGCGCAACTATGTGCAGGTTTGCAATGTGTCTATATTACGACCAACAGATAGTCTCCTATCTTCCCTCTGTCACGTTATTGTTCCTACACTAATTGCGCGCAGGTCAATTCCATAAACGCAAATAGACCACAATATCGCTCTGGCGAGCGACTATTAGTTCTAACTTGACAGACAAGAAAAAAGTTGTCAAGGACTCATTGTAGGGTGCTATTGGCCAAATGAGATATTGCCATATGAAAGCGACCAGCTATGCAAGTATATACTGCTTCTAATTGCACTGTACCCAAAAGCCATAATAAATCTGCAATATTATGTTATTATGCATAGGCAGAGTCCCATTGCCTTTGCAGGTCAACAACAACAGCAACCTCCCCAAAGATCCCCCTGCCATTAATCTATCTGAGGCTTGGCAGGGGGATTTTGTAGGTTGCGATCCAAGTCGGTTGCATCTATGACCCAAAATGTATACCCTTTTCAAACACCCTGCAAAAGAAGAGTCGATTAGTTCTCAACGGCCAAAAAAATATAGATGGGCAGTGGGGAAAAAATACTAGTCTATTCGTTCTTGTTACTGCTGCTGCCGCCCGAAGACTGGCCACCCTTTCTACCGATCTCTGCCATATGCTCTCTGTCTTGAGAGACTGCCTCTCCACCCTTGCGGCCGGCTTCTGACAATCCTTCCTTATCCTGAGCGCGGGCTTCGCCGCCTGCCTTTGCTACTCTTTCTTTGGTCTCCTCATCGGCAGACGCTAACCCTCTACCGCTGTTATTCCGGTTTCCTTGATTGTTGTTGTTGCTACTGTCTTGATTTGACATTAACAACATATCGATAATTTTGTTTTAATTAGACGCGCCATCAAAATACTACACAATTAAACCCTAGATAGACTTGGCGCTCTTTTGCGGTGAAAAGACAGGGAAGCGTTTCGCAGAAGATGTGCAAATTTCGCAGGCTCTTGTTTCGTATTTACAGTGTAAGGATTAGAAGAAAGGATGAACTGTCAGTATCATCCCAAAAAAGCCTGCATGGGTATAACTAAAGTAGGATTGACTGCCTTTTTCGTTAACAAATAACGCCGAGACTCTCACTGATTCCTTTCTTTCTTCTTCATTCCGGTAGAATGACCACATAGAGAGTTAGATACGCGACACTTTGCGTTGAATCTTCGGATCACGTAAATGCATTCCAATCCTTACCGTCATTACTTCCTTATGTCCGTCGTGGTACAGGCCTAAAAAGCGGCACAAGTTTACACATAGAACGGAGTATAGTATTTTTTACTCTTTATCTATGAATTCGTCTGGCGTCGGCGGCTCGGGGTTCAAGCCCTTCCTCTTTCTCGTCTCTGCCACCAGGTTCCTAAAGATCGAGTTTGGCACCGGCGACCACGTCTTGAAGAAGGTCGTCCACATGGCCTTGCCTGCTGTTCCTCCTCTCATGACCTCTGACAGGTCGAACGTCTCTGACGCGGGGACCTCGCCTTGGATGATTGCGATGATGCCCTTTTGCTCGACGTTCAACAGCTTGCCGCGCTTGCTTGACAGCACGCTTGCGACTACGCCTATCTGCTCCTGCGGGCACTTGATCTCGATGCCAAGTATTGGCTCTAGCAACACAGGATCCGCTATGAGTATCGAGCCTAGCATCGCCCTCCGGGTTGCCGGCATCAGCTGCGCAAGGCCCCTGTGAGCCGGGTCCTCGTGGGGGACAAAGTGGTGCAAGACAAACTTTACGCCCCTTACCTGTTCCTTGGCTATTGGGCCATTCTTTATCACGTCATCAAAGCCGGACCTGATGGAATCCATCGATTCCTGTATGAACTGGACACCCTTGGTCTCGTCGACTAGCATGTTGCCAGAAGCATCTATAGCCTGGACGCTCTTGGACTCGTCCGTGCCCCATCCCTTTTCCCTCAATATCTTGGCCATCTCTTTCTTGTCCATATCCTCCTTCAGCTTGCCGGTCCTGATGAGGTCGACAATGTCCTCTGGCAATGGCTCTACTCTCATGAATATCTTGTTGTGTTTGTTTGGCGACTTGCTCATGATGGGCCCTGCCTTTGCGCGGATAGTTTCACGATAATTGATCAACGGCTGGGTTGTAACGATGTCAAGGCCCATCTCCTGTAGGAGCGACGTCGCGATTTCAAGGTGCAAGACGCCCATGCCCGCCATCAAAGTCTCGCCGCTCTCCTCGTTAATCTTGACGATGAGGTTAGGGTCTTCGACTGTGATCCTGCGCAGCCCCTCTACCAGCTTGGGCAGATCCTTGGGGTGCTTTGGCTCCACCGCAATCGTGACTACGGGTTCAGAGACGTACTTGATCGACTCAAACGGGGTTGCGCCCTTGACTGTCGATATCGACTCGCCAGATACCGCATAGTCAAGCCCAAGCAGCGCCGGTATATTGCCTGCCGGAAGCACGCTTACGACTTCTCTGGTGTTGCCCATGTAGATGTTTACTGATTGCACTTTGCCGGGCCTCTTGGCGTCGATAAGATAGACCTCGTCGCCGTCCTTTATCGTGCCGGAATACAGACGGCCGGTTGCAACCCTGCCTGCCTGCGGGTCGACGTTGATGGTCGTGACCATCATCATGGCAGGACCCTTCTCGTCGCAGTTCAGGAGCGCCTGTCCGATCTCGGAGTTGAGGTCACCTGGCCAGATCTTGGGGATCCTGTATTTCTGCGCGACGTGGGGCGGCGGGTGGTGCTCTACCACCATGCCAAGCACTGCGTCATGCAGGTGCGACTTTTCAGCAAGCGCCTTTATCTTGTCTGGGCTGTCAGACGTGTATGCCTCGTAGACGTCCTTGAATCCGACGCCCAGTTTTTGGGCCATCTTGAAATTAAAGCCCCACCTGTCCTTTGCAGACCCAAACGCCACGCTGTTGCCCTGTATGCTGACCTTCCACTTGTCCTTGTACTCCGGCTCGGCATAGAGGTCTACAAGCCTGTTGAAATCGGCTATAATGTTGGAGAGCCACTTTTGCATGGCCTGCGCGTCAAGCCTTAGCTCTTTTACGAGCCTGTCAATCTTGTTTATGTAAAGCACCGGCCTTACGCGCTCCTCAAGCGCCTGGCGGGTCACGGTCTCTGTCTGGGTCATGATGCCCTCTACAGAGTCAGAAACGACCACTACGCCGTCGATTGCTCTAAGCGCGCGAGTCACCCTGCCCGTAAAGTCAATGTGGCCAGGCGTATCTATCATGTTGATGACGTAATCTTTACCTTCGTTTTCGTAGAGCAAAGTCACGTTTGCGCCCCGGATAGTCATCTGGCGGTTCTGCTCCAGCTTCATCGAGTCCAGAGCGAGAGCCTGCCCGGCTACCGAGGGGGCGATGATGCCTGATGCGGCAAGCAGGCTGTCTGACATGGTCGTCTTGCCGTGGTCCACGTGGGCAATGACGCCGAAATTGCGTATCTGATCCTTGTTACCTATGATCCTCAGGATTTCCTGGGTTGACTTGAACTTGGGCATACACTCGATTGAAAAAATTTGTTCGGGGACTATAAATGTTGCCTATTTTTTTCATTGCGCGCATATCAATTTAATAGCCCAGCGGGGCCTGCAGTGGTGATGAAAAAGGAGATAACGCTCGGGCACACTCCGGACGCCGACGACGCGTTCATGTTCTATGGCTTTGCGTCAGGCGCCGTGAAATCCAGTTTTTCGATAAAGCACGTCATACAGGACATCGAGACTCTCAACAGGCGCGCCCTTGCGCACGAGCTTGATGTCACGGCAGTATCGGCGCACGCCTACGCCTACCTGAAGGATTATTACGTAATTTTGCGCGGTGGAGGGAGTTTTGGACTAAACTATGGGCCAATAGTCATTGCGAGAAAGGAGAAAAAAATGACTGTTGATTCTCTAAAGAGCGCGGTGATAGCCGTCCCGGGCAAGATGACCTCTGCCAACCTGCTCCTGAAACTCGCCGCAGGCAACTTTATCGAAAAAGAAATGTCGTTCGAGATGATCCCGCAGGCGGTGCTTGATGGCAGGGTCGACGCCGGCCTCGTCATACACGAGGCGCAGATAACTTATGATAAAACAAAATTTGACGGCGTGCTGGACCTCGGCAGGTGGTGGGCAGAGGAGGCAGGAGACCTGCCTGTGCCCCTTGGCATCAACGTTGCAAGCAAGCGCACAATGGACGCAGTGCAGCTCAAAGAATTTAGCGACGCTTTCGTCAAGTCGATAGAGTACGGCCTTGATAACATTGACGCGGCCATGGATTATGCAATGCAGTATTCCCGGGGGCAGCCTAAAGAAACCATAACGCGCTTTGTAAAGATGTATGTGAACGACGTCACCCGCGACATGGGCGAACAGGGGAAAAAGGCGATTGAAAAAATGTTTGCGATGGCTCGCGCCAGAGGCATCATCAACTTTGATTTAAAGGCAGAAGTAGTCTAGGCGGCCTTGGCTTTTTTTCTTTCTTTGTGCCCCAGGTTCGAGGGCTAGTGTGTATATATGTATATATTGTACGGCGGCTGCAAGGCCGATGGACGCAAAAATTCCATTACCTTGGCGATGATCGCATCGGTGTTTGTTTGCCACTCCTCCCACTGCCGGCCCTTACCACCGGCGCCATCATGTCTCTTCTCTCATCCCCTCTATTCACGCCCGGCCAGCTAGCCATGAGATTAAAAAAAGCCTGTCCACAGTTTTTATCAGAACCGCTGGAGGATGTTAAAGAACGTATCGCGCTGCGCCGGCTCGCGCTTTATCTCGCGAACCATGCTTGCCAGCTCCTGAAGCGACGTGCCGCTTGCCTTGCCGGCGGCCTTGAATATCTCCTCGGAATATGCGGTGCCGACCATGTCGTTTCCGCCGTACGACAGCGCCACCTGCGCGATCTTTTTGCCAAGGGCCACCCAGTAAACGGAAACATTCCGTAGCACGCTGCCAAGCAGTAGCCTCGACACTGCAATGACGCGCAGGTCATAGGGCGACGGGCTCTCGGACTTGATCAGCCCCTTCTGCTCAAGCTCAGTGTTTTCTAGGCTGAACTTTAATGGGATAAAAGTGGTAAAGCCTCCGGTCTTTTTGTGCAGGTCACGGATCTTGATCACGTGATCGACAACGTGCTCGGGCTTTTCGACATGGCCAAAGAGCATCGTGCAGTTGCTCCTGATGCCAAGTTCGTGCGCCTGTCGCGCGGTGTCGAGCCACTCGTCGCCGGAGCATTTACCTATCACTATCTGCTTGCGCGTGTCTGGGTGGAATATCTCGGCGCCTCCTCCGGGCAGCGCGTCAAGCCCGGCGGCCTTTAGCCGCAAAAGCACTTCCTTGACAGAATTGCGGGTGAGCCGGCCGATGAAAAATATCTCGGCAGGAGTGAACGCCTTTATCGTGACCTCGGGGTGTGCCGCCTTTATTGCCTTCATCATGTTCTCGTAATAATCAAGCCCCAGCTTGGGATGAAAGCCGCCCACTATATGGAGCTCTGTTGCACCCAGCTGCTCTATTGCAACCTTGGCCCTGCCGGCTATTTGCTCTGGCGTAAGCGTGTAGGCGTCGGCCTCGTCGCCCTTGCGATAAAACGCGCACAGGGGGCATGAGGCTGCGCAGACGTTTGTATAATTCAGATAGTAGGAAGAGACGAAAGTGACAGTGTTGCCGGCTAGGTCTTTGCGCAGCCTGTCGGCCGCGGCGCCTAGGAGAAACAGGTTCTCCTCTTTCATCAGCTGCACGCCGTCGTCGTATGATAGCTCCTCGCCTGCAAGGGCCTTTTCAAGCGCGGCAGTGCCGCCTACCTTGCCGACGACGGCGTCGATTGACTGCAACAATGCGAATTGGCGACAGGCCATTATAAGTTTAGGCTCGTAGCAGTAGTAGTTGCAGTCGCCGCCGCACCCGCACTCCAAATAGATTAAATATGCTGCAGGGCAAGCAAACTCTGCTAGCATTTGCAAAGTAGGCTGCTCCAGGAATTCATGAAAAAGTCCGACGTAAGCGACGTTCTGGACAGCGCTCTGGCCGGAAAGAGGAGGCTTGGGCTTGACGACTGCATACGGCTAGTAAAATCCGACGACGCCTATTCGATGGGTCTTGTCGCCAACATTTTGCGCCAGCGCCTCTTTGGCGACACGATTACGTTTGTCAACAACATCATACTAAATTACACAAACGTCTGCGTGACATACTGCAAGTTCTGCGCATTTTACCGGCCGCCGGGGCACAAGGAATCGTACACGGTGCCAAAGGACGAGATAGTAAGGCGCGTCGCCACGTCAAGAGAGATGTTTGGGATCACGCAGGTGCTCATCCAGGGAGGCCACAACCCAAACCTCGGCATCGAGTATTATGAGGACGCTTTCAGGGCGATGAAGGCAAAGTGCCCCGAAGTCGGCATACACGGCCTGTCGCCATCCGAAGTCGACATGATAGCCAAGGTCGAGAAGAGTAGCACAAAGGAGGTGCTGTCGAGATTAAAGGCGGCAGGCATGGACACGTTTGCAGGCGCAGGCGCCGAGATCTTGGAGGACAGCGTCAAGGAGCAGATTAGCCCTCTGAAAATAAAGAGCGATGAGTGGCTGCGCATAATGGAAGAAGCGCACAATGTCGGGTTGAAATCGGTGGCGACGATGATGTACGGCACCGTCGAGACGGAGGAAGATCGGGCGCGACACATAATCAAGATAATGAGGCTTCAGGAAAAGACTGGAGGATTTGCCTGCTTTATCCCGTGGAGCTTTGAGCCAAACAACACCGAGATGCAGGCAGAAGGCCTGATAAAATACCCGTCTGGCGGCCTGCAGCTTTTGAAAATGATAGCGATATCAAGGATAATGCTCTTTGGGCTTGTCGACCACCTGCAGTCGTCGTGGCTTACAAACGGCATCGGCATGGCGCAGCTGGCGCTCAACCACGGCGCCGATGACTTTGGAGGCACACTCATTGGCGAAGAGGTGGTGAGCGCGACAGGTGCGCGCTCTACCGAGCTGACGTCTGACAGGATAATATCGGCGATAAGGCAGGCAGGATACAGGCCGGCCGAGCGGGACAATTCATACAGCATAATCAGACACTTTTGAGAGGCTCTCTACCGCCAGTCGTCAATAATATAGACATCTTCTCTATTGTAGCCCGGCTCGTTTGGCCTGTGCATCGCGACTCCTTGCATGTCGGTGCGGAATTTGCGGGAAATCAGGCTCCTGTATGCGCCAT
Organism: Nitrososphaera sp.; assembly: GCA_039938615.1. Classification (GTDB taxonomy): domain Archaea; phylum Thermoproteota; class Nitrososphaeria; order Nitrososphaerales; family Nitrososphaeraceae; genus Nitrososphaera. The sequence continues at coordinate 13,058 of JBDUUM010000011.1, read as the reverse complement.
GGCGGCCTGTGTTTGCGCCGGCGATGATACGCAAGAGGCCCCTCGAATGCGCGAGAGCCTCGCACGCGTCGAGCAACCGCTCAAAGCGTTGCGCAGAGCCGGGACCGGAGGCCGCGGCGCCAAACTTGACGTAGCAGTTGCCGCTGCCAGCTTCGGTCCGGGGGCCGCAGTGGCAGATAGCAAAGCCGGCCAGCGAGCTGCCGTCGTGGATCATGACCGTGTCGCCAAGCCCCTGGCGGTTGACAGAGCGGATCTCTGTCCCCAGATCCAGCCCGGCATAGATGTCCCCTGTCAGCTTTTTGCATGCTGCAATAGCCTGCTCTTTTTCGGCGGCCGCCGCCAGCTGAGAATAGAGAACTGGCGTTGCTGGATTTTTCTCTACCGGCTTTGACATTACAGCCGTCAAAAAACGGGGCCAAAAGCCAAACTTTTGGTAGAGGTGGACGTGCTTGATACTCTGGGCAAACGTAAAGAGGCCGGCGTGCGTCACCTGCCACTTTGCAAAGATCTCCATTGTCCCTTCAAGGAGGCTGCGCGCCACGCTCCTGTCCCAAAAGTCAGGATGGACTGTCAGTGGACCAAAAACTCCCACACTTCCCCAGTGCAGAGCAAAGTTTGACCCCGCAATCCTGCCGTCGAATTCGGCCACAAGGGCTGCCTGCGGGTCTGTCCGATAGCGCGTATAGACAAAATCAGAGTCGCCTGCAAACGACAGTAGGTCCGGCAGGCCAAGGAATGTGCCAAAAGCGAGCCGAAATATCCTGTCTGCCTCTCCAAGGTCGCTTTCCTGCATAGGGCGAACAGTCACGCTGGTCAGCGCGGCTCACCCAAAGTATTCCTTCCACCGCTTGTCGACAAGCGCCTTTGTATTTTCGTCGACGACGGCCAGCTGCTGGATCTCGCGCATGTAGCCTTCCTCTCTCGTCTTTTGCGTTGCGTCGATGCCCATCTTTGATCCAAGGTTGACAAGGGGCGAGGCTGGGTCGAGCGTGTCAGTCGGCGTATTGTTTATTATGACAGTGTCTCGTGCCGCGTCTGCGCGCGTAGTCACGGCCCATATCACGTCGTCCATGTCATGCACGTTTACGTCGCTGTCGACTATTACAAACATCTTGGTCAGCGCCAGTTGGCCCATGCCCCACAGCCCCATCATCACCTTCTTGGCCTGGCCGGGATACGTCTTTTTTATCGATACTATCGCAAGTCCTTGGAACCACCCTGCACCTGGCATCGAAAAGTCTACGACCTCGGGATGGAACATCTGGATAAGGGGCAAAAATGAGCGCTCGATGACTTTGCCGATGTAGGCGTCCTCAAGCACCGGCTTGCCCACAACCGTCGTCAGGTATATCGGGTTGCCGCGCCTCATGATGCCTGTCAGCGTAAAGGTTGGAAACGGCTCTGCGGGCGTGTAATAGCCGGTATGGTCGCCAAAGGGCCCTTCCATCCTCATGTCTGCAGGATCAACCAATCCTTCAAGCACTATCTCGGCGTTTGCCGGCACCTCTAGGTCGACAGTCCTGCATTTTACCAGCTTTACTCCTTTCCTTCTTGTGATGCCGGAAAAGAGGTACTTGTCCATGCCTTCTGGCACCGGCGCCACTGCCGAGAACACGGTGGCCGGGTCTGCACCGATCACGATTGCGACCTCTATTTTTTTGCCCTGCTCTTTTAGCATCTTGTAGTGCTCGGCTCCCCGCTTGTGCGTCTGCCAGTGCATTATCGCGTGTTTATCGTCGATTACCTGTATCCTATAGACTCCGAGGTTGCGGATCTCTGTATCTGGGTGCTTTGTGACGGTCATGCCAAAGGTGATGAACCTGCCAGCGTCGCCTGCAAATGACTTCAAGATAGGAAGCGAGTTGAGAGACGCCCTGTCTGCTGTTTCCACGATTTCAGTCACCGGTCCGCTGTCTACAGGTTTTGGGCCATACTCGCCGATCTCAGACAGCTTGGGCAGCATCTTGAGCTTGTTGAGCATCCCAGACGGCATCTTCATCCGGGTCAGATCGGTTATGCGCCTGCCGATGTCAGAAAAGTCGTCCATCTCTAGCGCGATTTGCAGGCGCTTTATCGTGCCAAAGGCGTTGCCGAGGATCTGCATCTGAGAGCCTTCGACATCTTCAAAGAGCACTGCCGGCTGGTCTTTTTTGTACATGAGCCGGCGCATTATCTCGGCTACCTCAAGGTCGGCGCTTACGCGAGCTTTTACGCGCCTGAGCTCGCCGGCGCCCTCTAGTGCAGAGACGTATTCGCCGAGGCTTTCAAACGGCATTGGACCAAGATATATCTGGGCACGTTAGATAAGTGTTATTTGGCGTCCTTGAGGAACTTGGCTGTGTTCTTGTTGACAAGGGGGATTATCTTTTTGGTGATTATACCATGTACCTTATCGCCGGCCTCGACGTCAAAGGACAGCAGCATGACATAGTACAGGCGGCTGTTCTCGTCAGCTATCGGTATGGTCGCACGGATTATCTTGGCATAGTGAGACGAGGCATAACCTATCTTGCCAAGGAGGTATTCCCACCGCAGGCGGGTGAACTGCCGTGTGGCTGCAGTTATAGCATACTGGGCGCGCTCCTCCGGCGTGAGGATGGGTTTGAGCCCCTTCCTCTCGGCCGTGGCAACCAGTTTGCCGTCGGCATCGGCGATGCCCACAAACCTCACTGACTTGTCAAGTGTGACTACCTTGTCGCAGATGTCCTGGAAGAACGATGTCTTCAATTCGCTATCCTGTAGGCCGTGAGGTATATTTGAATTTCTTGTTCCAAGCAAATGCTTAAATGGGTTACAGGCAACGATACCCCTACTTTGTCGCAGGAACTAGTAATGCTCGAAGACCGCAAGAACTCGCTGCTTGGAAGGCGCGAGGTAAAGGCCATGTTCAAAGGAGCCGCCGGCAAGCTGAAAAAGACCGAGGCGGCAGAACAGCTGGCAGGCCAGCTTGGGGTCGACAAGAAAACAGTTATCCCGATTAACCTCTTTTGCGAGACAGGCATGACGGACATACACGCAACATTCTACGTGTACGAAAACGAGGAAGAAGCCAAAAAGCAGCTTCCACGCTTTAGGATGCTCCGCACCATGCCAAAAGCCGACAGGAAAAAGCTGCTGGACGACGAAAAGGCTGCCAAGTTGAAGGCAAAGCAAGCAGCGGCCGCTGATGCCAAGGGCGGAGGTGCCAAGAAGTAAAATGGCAGACAAGAAGACCCCGGCAAAGGGCGAGGTAGCCGTCTACAAGTTCTACAAGGTCGACGGCGACAAGGTGACCCGCAACAAGCGCGAGTGCCTGAAATGTGGCAAAGGCGTTTTTATGGCCGAGCACAAGGACAGGTTCACGTGCGGCAAATGTGGGTATACAGAGTTCGCACGCAAAGAGCAGTCCAAGAAGGGCAAAAAGTAAAAAAAGCCTCTACTTTTTCATTTCATTTTTGATCGCCTGAGCGACAGTCGGCGCAAGCACCGGGTAAAAGGTCTCGACGTACCTTCTCGACGCGGCGATTTTTCTTGGCACCGATTCGTCTTTGTAACCTGACAGAAATTCCCGCGTTATTCTGGCTGCGGCGGAGGCGTTTCCAGTCCCCTTTAATCCCCAGCACAGGAATTCTGCGACATCCCACGCAGGATCGCCGCCACCGAGGGCAAACTGGTCAAGATCCGTAAAGCAGAGGCCTTTATCGCCGATTATAATAATATTCTTGGGCTTGATGTTGCCAAACACGTACCCTGCCGCATGTACAGAAGCGATCTGCTCGCCGGCCTTTCTTATCCACTGCGTGTCGCCGCCGGAAATAGCTGCCTTGAATGCGCTTGCGAGGCTCTCGCCCTCTATAAAGCGCGTGACCAAAATACGCCTGTCAAGCACTACGGCCTCAATGGCAGGCGTGACAAGCCCGAGCTTTCTCAGGCGGCGCAGCGCCTTGTACTCAAAGCCGAGGCGGATGAGTGGGTCTACCCTGAACTTCTTGCCCGCCCACACGCTCAATGCCGCCCACTTGACCGACTTGCTTTTGGACATGTCCTTTACTGCCAGCTTTAGCTCGCCATCCTTGTGCTTTAGCGTATACAATAAAGTCCGGCTGTTTGGGTTTCCAAGCCGGCGCTTGGCAACGCCGCCACAATAATCTGTGACATGGTTTTCTCTGGCGACCATGCCAAGCCAGTCCTGCTTTCTGCTGTCAGACACCAGCAGCCCTTCTGGCAGCGACAGGTACTCGCAGGCGGGGCACGACAGGAACTGCGGTATTTCAATCGGCTGGCGGATGTGCCGGCGGATCTTGGACTCGGCCTCAACCACTGCAAGGTGGAACATCTTTCTCCCCGCATACGAGTGAACGAAATACGAGCCAAACTCTTGCAGCCTCTTTGCGGGCTTTAGGGCAGGCTCGCCACCTGCAACGTGCAGGCGCTTTTCTGAAATGCGGATCTTGTCGCCTTTTGTTTCCAAAAGCTCGCCGTCTTTTTGGATGATATCTTCAAGCGCCCTCCTGTAGCCGGCCATAGCCGCCTGCAGGTTACGGCCGCCGTTGTTGTTATTGCCGCTGTCGCTGTCGTCCTGGTATGTCCTGTAATAGCTGTAGGCCGCGTTTGGGTACAGTGCCGCTCTGTGCTTGATCTTTGAAAAAGCGACATATTCGAGCGGGAACCATATCTCTGTCGCAAGGACGCCGGCCGACTTTACGAGCGCGTGCATCTCCTCAAGTATCACCCTGCGCTTGAAGGCATCTTCCACCTGCCGCAGGAATTCGCCGTTTACAACAGGATAATAGACGTGCAACAGCCGGCCGACTACAAACTCGCCCAGCCGGGCACGCGACGCGTCGTTTTCAAGCGACTTTTTGTCAACGACAAGTGCCGAGACCTTGGCGCCTGACTCTTCCATGTAGGCATACTTGACCTTGTAGGGATATTCATCAAGCACGAGCAGCACGTCGATGTCACTGTCAGGGCGCGAGTAACCCGCTACCTTGGAGCCATAGACGCAGGCTGACGTAACCTTGCGGCCCTTGGCCGCCCTTTTGATGCACCTGTCCAGAATTTCAAGCTCTTTCCCAGAAAGGCTAGGCATAGCCCAGATCGTTCTTTCTTTTGCGCAGTTTCACGCTTTCATACTCGGCAATCTTGTCCTTTATCTCCTGCTCTACCTGCAGACGGGCCATCGCTTCCACAGGTATCTTGATCACGTTAGCGTCGATCGGCACCCGCGTCATGGGCATGCCCTTGTCCATCCACAGCCTGATGGCCTTGTCCTCAAGCTTCATGTCGCGGAATCCTTCAGGAAAGCGGGTGGTGATATGTCGTATAAGAGTCGGATCTGACTTGAACACTGCTCTCTCCTCAAGCAACCGGCCAGAGTCGGCGTACGTGCCCTCAAAGAGCGTGCCGGATAGCTCGTCTGACACTATGCGCATCTTGGCTATCCTGCTCACAAGCTCGAGATAATGCATGAATTCGTGCGCCAGTATTGCGTGTATGGTCCCTTTCAGCCCGTACGCTACAAGGGGCGCCGTCAGCTGCACCACTACGCGCAGGAGGTTGTCGTCACTGCCGCCCACCACCGGTATAGTGCGGGCAAAAAAGATGCCAAACTGGGAAAACTCGACGGCTGACGTCGACACGACCATGCTGGGCTCGACGTAATAATATGGATACTTTAATCCAGATGCTTTTTCGACCCGCTCTATCCCTTCTTTTACAATGTCCAGCCTTTTTACGACAATCTTGTAGGTCTTGTCAGGGATCTGCCCCGCCTTGGCGGCTTCATGGACCTTGTAAAGTGGGTCAAAGCTCATCTTCTTTGCTTTCACATTCATGTTGCCGGACAAAAACCTTACTGCATTTTCACTGCAAGCACGTCAAAGGTCACGCACTCGCACTTGGCATTTAGCACCTTGGATACGTTTGGCTCCATGTACTCCTCCCCTCCGACAAACTGCTTGATCGGCAGGCCGCCGTCTGCCACTATGGTCAGCTGCAGTTCCGACTCGCCAGTCTTTTTCGCATGGATTGAGTGGATCTTTTTTACCGCGATTTTCGACCTGTTCTGAAATTTCGCTTCTGCTCCTGCAAGCGATCTCAGCGTCTTGATGTCGCTTTGGACGACCGGTCTGTCACATCTGGCCGCAATCCTTGTCTTGACTGAAAAGCGGGCCTGCGTGTCTGGTATGTCGTCAAGTATTGCAGTTATCCTCGCCTGCACGCCAGCCTGCACAAATTTCATTTTTGGCCGGCGCACCTTTGGGTCAGAGATCTTGGCAAAGAACGGCCGGCCCCCGCCCAGCACAAGGCTGTCTCTGTCCTCGCTCCCCACCCACGAGAACCTCGGCGACTGTCCGCCCGTCGCAGACATCAGGTGCTTTGCAATGATGCCCTCGATGCTGCTTTCAAACCCTGCAAGGCCGGAATTGTCGCAGAGGTTGCAACCCTTGCCAAGGCACATGGGGCACTTTGCCTCCTTTTGCTCAAGGCCCCGATGTTTTTTCGTATAGACGCCCTGCACTGCAAGCGGCCGTGACCTGGCTGCTACTTCGATGCCGCCATCCTTGTCAATGATAATGTTTATCGCAACGTCCGGCCTGCCATAGTCGACCTTTTTACCCGTCAGCTTCTTTGACAGCCTAAGGCCCAGTTCCCTCGTCAGCTGGCTCTTGACGCTCTCCCTACCGCGTATCTTTAGCCGGGCGCGCAGCGCGTCCTCTCTTTCGTAGAGCTGTGTGGGCAGCGTCGCGCCGACGAGAAAAGTGTCAAACTGGTACTGCTTGGCAGATGCAAGCATCCTGTCTGCCAACTCGTCAAGTCGCAACATCAACCCCCGACAGATGTAGCATTTTTCGACCTGTTTCCTTGCATGAGCGGCGCCTGCCTGCCTTGCGAGACACCGGCTGCACAGCTCGTACTCCTTTAGCAGGGCGCGCTGCGCGTCAGCCAAGGCCGAACCTTCTCATGAGGCCCTGCATCTGCCGGCCCTTGGACTGCTTCATCATCGCCTTGGAGTTGTTGTACTGCTGGATCATGTGCTTGACCTCGCTTTCAGCCATCCCCGAGCCTCTCGCTATGCGCTTTCTGCGCGCCTCGTTTACGATGTCGGGGTCCTTCTTTTCGTCCCTAGTCATGGACTGGATGATAAAGCGCCACTTTTCCATGCGCTCCTGCATGGCATCCAGCTGGTCCTCCTTGACCATGCCAGAGAGCCCCGGCATGTTGTCGATTACGTTTCTAAAGCCCAGTTTGCTCACCTGTTCCATCTGGGCGTAAAAGTCCTCGATCGTCATCTTGCCGGACAATACTCTTTTTGCTTGGTTCTCATCGGCCTGCGTCTCTAGGCCCTTGGCCATTTCCAAAAGCGCCTTGATGTCGCCCATCCCAAGGAGCCGGCCGACAAAGCGCGTCGGCGAGAACTGCTCAAGGTCGTCTATCCGTTCGCCGGTCCCGATAAACATCACCTTGGCGCCAGTTGCGGCAGATGCTGCAAGCGCGCCTCCCCCCTTGGCGGTGCCGTCAAGTTTCGTGATGATGATGCCGCCAAGAGGCGCTGTCTTGTGAAACGCCGCTGCCTGGTTGAATGCCTGCTGGCCTATCGTGCCGTCAAGCACCAGCAACACGAGATCGGGCGTGGCGACTTGGTACATCTCGCTCATCTCCTGCAGCAGGCCGGATTCCTCCTTGTGCCGTCCGGCAGTGTCTATTATGACGACGTCAAGGTTTTGCGGCTTAAAGTGCTCAAGGCCGCGCCTTGCTATGCCGACTGCGTCCTTGCTCTCCTCCTCTCCATACACCTCGACGTTTATCTTGGCGCAGTTCATCTTTAGCTGCGTAAGTGCCCCGGGGCGCCACGTGTCAGTCCCGATCACTCCTGTCCTGTAGCCGTGCTTGGTCAGCCACCTTGCCAATTTTGCTGTCACTGTCGTCTTGCCAGAGCCTTGGATGCCAAGCAGGAGCACGACGTTTTGCCTGCCGGGCTTGAAAAACGTGGTCACACCGGGGTCGTCGTCAATACCTTTTTTGTCTATCGTAGTTATCTCGCCAGAGTAGCCCAGCATCTTGGCAAGCTCGCCGTACAGTATAGTAACGATATGGTCCTTGCGCGAGAGGCCCTTTGGAGGCTGTTCCTTCATGGCCCGCTCCTTGAGGTTGTCGGTGATCGTCTTGACAAGGCCGGCCTTGACATCTGACACCAAGAGAGCACGCTGGATGTCCTTGCACAGAGCGTCTATCAGCTCCTCGTTGATGTCAGACGCGCCCACTATTTTTTTGAGCGCGCTCCTAAGCCCGTCGCGCAGGTTGTCAAACATGCTGCTATTACTACTACCTGTCTACTACTAACTCCACTTCCAGTATTTCAAACATTCCCCTCTGGCCGTCCCAGTGCGTCGTTGCCTCCTTTATGCGCAGCTTCCTCTCATACAGCGGGCAATCGGTGACGAGGGTTTCCGCCTCGCCGCCCTCAAAGGCCAAGTTAAAGCCGTACTTTTTGGATAGCGAGATGAGTTTTTCAAGTGACTCTGCATCGATCTGTTTGCCAAGCCACTCCTTTTCAAGGCCCATGGCCGACACGCCGATTATTACCACCTCAAACTTGCGCGCCAAAAGCTCCCTCATGTATTTCTCGGGCTCGGCTCCCCACAGCGGGGCGATTGATTGCAGGTGCTGTCGTGCGCAGACTCTCTCAAATGCGTCCTTTTGGAACCTGCTTGCTATGCCGCCTGAAACGATCCCGTCAATGCCGTAAAGCGATTTGGCCTGCATAACCGCTCCTTCGAGCGCCGCCTCCTCTTCCTCCTCGCCTTCTCTGGCGCCGGCCCTGCCAGATACAAGTGGCAGGCGCATTGCCTCTGCCAGATATTTGGTGACCCAGCTGTTTGGATAGTGAAACAGCATACTGTCGTCGGCTGCCGGTTGCATGGATATGAGGCAGGCTATGTCGTGCCCCAGCTCTTTGGCGCGCAGTATAGAGTAGGTGCTGTCCTTGCCGCCAGAGTACAGGGCCGCCAACCTCATGTTGTTACAAAGCATTGTCCGGCTCGATATATTATATCATATTATTTTATTTTATTATTAATTTGGCACTGTTTATATTATCGCCAGGCGTCCCATGATGGGCAATTGGGCGCGCTGCTCGAAGTAAGGGATCTTATGAAATATTTCCCGGTGAAAAAGGGCATCAGGCAGCTCTTCAAGGGGAGTGGCCCGCAATACGTAAAAGCAGTCGACGGCGTCAGCTTTTCCCTTGAACCGCGCAAGGTGCTGGTGATAGCCGGCGAATCTGGCTCGGGCAAGACGACGGTAGCAAGGCTTGTCCTTAGGGCAATAGACCCCGATTCAGGCTCGATAATGTTCCAGGGAAACGACGTGACGCGCCAATCTGGCGGCCAGCTGAAGCATTTCCGCTCGTCCGTGCACATGGTCTATCAGGACCCGTATTCTTCGCTGAATCCTCGCATGAAGGTGATGGATATTGTCATGGAACCTTTGACGATACACGACTGGCAAAGCAGAAGTAGCAGGGCAGAAAAAGAGGAAAAGGTGCTGCACACGCTTGAAGAAGTCCGGCTTGCCCCTGCCGCCGAGATGGCGCAGAGGCTGCCCCACATGCTCTCCGGCGGACAGCGGCAGCGCGTTGCAATCGCAAGGGCGCTTGTGCTAAAGCCGGCGCTCATCGTGGCTGACGAGCCGGTATCGATGCTTGATGTGTCTGTAAGGGGAGAAATCTTGGAACTGATGCACTCGCTAAAGGAGCGCTACTGCATTTCATATATTTACATCACGCATGACCTGTCGACTGCGCGCTACGTCGGAGACGACATTGCGATAATGAACGCAGGTAGGATAGTCGAGATGGGCCCTATCGACAAGGTACTGTCAAGCCCATCGCACCAGTATACGCAGTCGCTTATTGACGCAATCCCGGACCCCGATAGATCCGGCCTCTAAAAACATATTAGTGAACATGTCCATGAGGGAGCAGTGCAGAAGACAGTAACGGTCATTGCCCTGTTCCTTGCCTCCATGCTCGTCTCCAGTTTTGCAGCCCCGGCTTTTGCGCAGGCGAAAAAGGGTCCCTACGTCGACCAGATTAGATTCATACATTATGAAGATGAAAACGTTGCCCTGCAGCAGGTAAAGGCGGGCAACCTTGACGCCTACTACTTCAAGATCCCCCTCGAAGTTGCGGCCGGCGCAAAGAGCGATCCAAAGGTCAAGGTCTACGACAGGATTGCCGGTTCTAACACGCTTTTCCTCAACCCGGCGCCGTCCAAGGACAAGAACGTCCTCAACCCGTTCCAGCTGCAAAAGGTGCGCTTTGCCATGAACTACCTGATCGACAGGGAGCTCGTGGTAAATGAGTTCCGCAACGGCTATGGGACGCCCCTCATCGACCCGTTTGGCGTCTATTCGCCGGAATACCTCAACATCATCGACACGGTCGAGTCGTTTGGGTTCCGCAACAACCCTCAGCTGGCAGAAAAGATGATCTCTGACGCCATGAAAGGAGCTGGCGCGGTCAAAGACGGAGGCAGGTGGATGTACAAGGGCAAGCAGGTGGCGATAAACATAGTCATACGGTCCGACGACACTCCGCGCAAGCTGATAGGCGACGATGTCGCATCCAGGTTGCAAAAGATAGGCTTCAAGGTGACCAAGGAATACGGCGATCTCAACAAGGCCAACACCATAGTCTATGGCACCGACCCACAGGAGCTGAAATGGAACATCTACACTGAGGGCTTTGCAGGGACGTCCGTGTTTGTGAAATACAACCCAGTCATCCCCGGCCAGATGTACGCGCCGTGGTACGGCAGGATGCCGGGCTACCAGAATCCAGCGTTCTGGCAGTACCAGAACTCTACGCTTGACACAATCACTCAGCGCATCCTGTTTGCCAACTTTACGTCAGAGCCGGAGAGAAACGATCTCGTCAGGCAGGCGGTAAGGATGGGCATACAGGAATCAGTGAGGGTGTTTGTGAACCAGAACACAGACCCATTTGTCGCCGCACCGTCGGTAAAGGGGCTCGTGAACGACTTTGGCGCCGGCATCACAAGCAAGTATTCCACCCTCAACGCCCGGCCAGACAAGGGCAACTCGCTTGACTTTGGCGTCAAGCAGATCCACCAGGGGGCTTGGAACGGCGTCGCCGGCCTGCAGGACGCGTACAGTCGCGACATTTACTATACAGTAGTAGACCCCGCGACCTTCCGCAACCCGTACACGGGCGAGATAATCCCGTTGAGGGAAAGCTGGACTTTGATATCGACCAAGGGGCCCGGCGGCAGGCTGGATGTCCCGCAAGACGCGCAGGTGTGGGATCCTGCAGCGCAGAAATGGGTGGGTGCAGGGGGCAAGGCGATGAGCAAGGTGACGCTAAAGCCGCTTTACTCAAAGTGGCACAACGGCATCCCAATGGACAAGGCCGACCTGATGTATGCATATTACTTTACGTTTGAGTGGGGCACGAACCTTGGCGACAATGATGAAACCACCGATCCCGAGTTTACCTCGGTCGCCGCGCCAAACCTGCCCCTGATAAAGGGGATCAAGTTCACCAAGGACGGAAACATTGAAAGCTATGCAGACTTTTGGCACTATGACAATAAAGAGATAGCCGACTTTGCAGCCGTGTGGGCATCGGAGCCATGGGAGATAACGGCGGCCACTGAGCGGCTTGTGATTGAAGGCAAAGTCGCATACTCGCTTGCGCAGGCCAAGAGTCACAACGTCGACTGGCTTGACATGGTGGTGCCAGAGCATGCCCAGATAATAAAGCAAGAACTGCAAAAGATGAAGAGTGAAAATTATGTGCCGGCGGCGCTCAAGGGCATGGTCAGTGCGTCTGACGCCAAAAAGCGCTATGATGCCTCCATCAAGTGGATCGATGATCATAAAAACGCGGTGATAAGCAACGGTCCATTCTACCTTGACAGCTACAACATCGCCGGCAGGACTATTACCGTAAAGGTGTTCCGCGACTCGTCGTACCCATTTGCCGTCGGGTATTTCTCCTCGTTTGAAAATCCCAAGCTGGCCAAGATAGCCAAAGTCGACGTTCCAAAGGTGCTAAAGATTGGCAAGCCGGTCAAAGCTACTGTAACAGTGACTGTGGACGGCAAGCCCAGCAGCGACGCAGAAGTGAACTATTTCATCTCAAACAAGGCCGGCAACGTCGTCGTAAAAGGTGCCGCAAAACCTGGCAAGGCCGGCACTTTTACAATAGACATACCGGCAAGCCAGACTGCCAAGCTGTCAGTAGGCCCGAACCAGTTCAAGGTGTTTGCAAGCGGCAACCAGGCGTTCAAGCCCGACATTGCGTCAGTCACGGTGCTGGTGACCAGGTCCTGACACGGTATCGTTAATAGAAAGCCTGTCGTGACCCAATACACGAGTCGGGGGCAACGCTAGTTGGAATCAGGGTTTTACAGGTTCCTCATCAGGCGGACGGCAAACATGCTCATCGTGCTCTTTGCCACGCTGGTCCTGACCATTGCGCTCCTTGGCCCTACGATGGACAGGATACTGCTTGACGACGTAAAATATTATGTCGTAGAAGACGTGAACCACAGAAACGTCAAGTTCCATAGTGCAGACGAGCGGCAGCAGTTCATAAACGCCGCAGTCGAGCGACAGGTAAAGGTCCTTGGGCTTGACGAGCCGTGGTACTCGCCCAAGAGGTTCTTTAACACTGTAGTCAAGGTGATGGCCCTTGATTTGGGCAAGTCCAATTTCCTTACAAGCGAGAGCGGCTCGTCAAACGTGCGGGACATTATACTTGAGAAGGTGCCTAAGACCGTGCTGCTGTTTACGACATCGACACTTGTGATAACAATAATCGGCCTGTACCTGGGCGCGTACGTGGCAACCAAGTCAGGCTCACTCATCGACCGTCTGAACTCTGCATTTGCCGTCTTTAGCGGGAGTTTCCCTACCTGGTGGGTGGGGATGCTGATGATCTTTGCCTTTGCATTTGCATACCACATTTTCCCGGCCCGAGCGACTCCGCTCACGGCGCCTTCCGATCCGGCATATGCTGGCGACCTGCTGTATCACATGTTGCTGCCGCT
>JBDUUM010000010.1:0-40649 GCA_039938615.1 Nitrososphaera sp. | reverse complement strand
CTCGGATGGCCTTTTTCGGCGCGCCAAGCGGGTTGACGCTTGAGCTAAAGTCTATTTTGACCAGCTTGGGGTCTGCCGAGTAGATCCCGCCATGCGCGCAGGCGCTTGCCAACGATCCCTCTATGCCTGGGTCTGTATTTAGAATGTGCGCTCTCCTTGTTTCTAATTGGCCCTGATTTCGATCTGGCTTCCTTCTTGGTTAAAGCTATGCTGCTGAACGAGTATATTCTCTGGCCATAGTTGTGGGTCTCATAGTAAAAGTCCTGCAGCTAGTGGCTCCAGCCAATGTCGACAAAAAGTGCAGACTTGTCCACTGTTCATTTGGTCTCAATCGATCTTCTCACGTACAGTTTGGCAAGCCTGTTATACAATGGGATGATCAGTACCCTGTTTAATGGTCCCGAAAGCACAAAAAGATGATGGTGCCTGCTACGACATTTATACTACTGCAGACCTGCCATAATTGTCTGGAATTGGAAACAAACGCCCCGGTGATAGTGCATGATATTCACCAGAAGCGGAATATTGCCATACTATTGTTGTTGGTTACAGTCAGTGGCATAGTGTCCGCATTGTACATGTATAGTGTCGACAGATATTCGTTAGTGTATTATGGAGATGCTTCCTCGCATTTAATAACTAGCAGAAAGCTACTCGATTGGAAAGAGAATCCCGGATGGAATCAGTTAGGAACAGTCTGGCTTCCGTTGCCGCATTTTCTACTGATGTTTCCCTCAATTGTCGATGGAATGTTTTTTACCGGATTCGCAGGACTCGCAATAAGTCTCTCAAGTCAAGCCATTACTTCCATCATCTTGTACAAGATGGTGACAAGAGTTTTGCTAAGAATATCAAATGTTGGCCCTGACATTGTCCAATACATTGCTATTACAGCCGCTCTGCTCTATGCTCTCAATCCAAACTTTGTCTACCTTGGCATAACTGCGATGACAGAGGCTCCGTTTATGCTTTTTTTTGTTGGCTCTGCATACTACTTTTACAGATGGGTTGAAGACTACAAGGATGGCGCAGCGACTGGAGGCGTAAAACACCTGCTTGTTTCTGCAGCGTTTATCTCGGCAGCCACTCTCTGTAGGTATGAAGGTTGGATCTTGCCACCATTGCTGATATCTTTTGTCATTATGACGATTTTTCAAAACAGAACAAGTAGGAATGGAGCAAAGATCGCTACAGGTCGTTTTGTTATTTATGTTTCAGCCATTTTGCTCATCTCAATATCCGGGATAGCTTTTTGGCTTATATTCAATGAGTTTAACTATGGAGATCCACTTGAATTTGCCAATGCACAGTATTACTCTGCCGCATCACAGGCTTTGCATAGAGCTGTCCGCGAAAATCTCTTCTTACAACCATATAATGTCATAAACGTCTACGGTATAACCTCAGTTGCGGTTTACGGCCCTGTTGTATTGGTAGCGGCAGTCGTCGGTTACTTGGTTCATAGAAAGTCAAAAGGAAGTAGAGATAGAAAGCTCTTGTTAGCATTTCTTGCAGCTACTCCACTATTTACGATTGTTTCAATGCTTATTGGCATTGGGGAAATGACTATCTGGTTTAATTCAAGATTTGTCATCTTGCTATCGCCTTTATTGGTAGTCTTGGCCGGAATATCGGTTACAAAAATAACGAGAAGCCTATCGAACTATAGGCTTACTCTGGCATGCATTATCGCAGGTCTTTTCGCCTTTCAATTAATTATTCTCATTTTCGGGCCAATCGTTACATTAGCAGATGCGAAGACGGGATTTGGATACAAGCAAACGCCATTTGCTATTCAAGCCGGGGAAAAACTGAGTCAGTTCTACGATGGTGCGGGCTCCATAATGATACTGACCGGATCGGCACAGGAGCACAGGATAATGATTGCCAGCCAAATCCCTCTCAAGTACTATGACACCATTATAGAATCCAGTTCTTGGAAACCCTCGTTCCATTATCCTTGGAGGTACGACGATCGCTTAGTCATCATTTCCAATGAGCCAGATTCAGACGGAGTTAGCGTAGTAAAGTACTGGAATGATCATAGAAGCGATCTTGATGCCCACTATCATGTGATATACCAAAATCGATACTACGAGATCCTTGCTAAAAGATAGCAGGACTTTTGAGAGCCTCTGTTTTTTTACATGCTATCGACACATAACAAGTATGTGTTCTGCCGTGGCCATCCCTATCTCATTTGCGAAACGTGAAAACTATAGCATCCTCTCCACTCCAACTTGAAAGTTGGGAGACATGAAAAGGTTCCAGAATGCCGTAGCTGACATGAGTTTTGACGTAATTGATTCTTCCGCCTATCGCGGGTTTGGTTGTGTCCATGGTGCAATCAGCCTTCTTACCCCATGCCCATGTTCCAGATAGATCAGTATCTGTCTTTATCCCCCAATACTGGTTTCCGCATCTGATTCCCGGGTCTGCCGCTTTTTCAGGGTCGTTGGGCGATGCTGCAACAGCGACTTTGGTTGTAGTTGGTACAAGCATCGAACTGACCACCGCAATAAGCAGTGCAGTTACGATGCCATACTTTCGTCCATGCTTCTTCTCATTACCTAGCATTAGGCAACTCCGAGGGAAATCTTATGATAGGTGTTTAGCTGCGAGATGCGTCATCATAAATAACGTCTGTTCTGGCTTGCCGGGAATGTTTTCGGATCAGCAACTCTCCGGCTCTATTGAACGAACAGTTAGTCTCTAGCTATATCACGAAGGAAAATTTATCACAACAACCGATCTTTAGACAAAACGCAGAAAGCACTAACGGGATTAGCAGTACCGCGATTCCTCTTGACCGCACCATCATCAGGCCAGCTGCCATATGCAGTACACGCTTGGCTGCCACACATATTAGCCAATGTTGGATAATGGTTCTATAGCCGTCGTCCATGCCGGTGGGCAACTGGTAATTGTAAAAACGATTATTAGTTCCATAGCCTCAAAAGCGCCCGTATATGCTCAAGGTAGCAGTAATAGGGGCCACTGGCGCGGTGGGCCAAGAGTTTGTAGTCGCCCTCAACAAGCACAAGTGGTTCCAGCTGACGCAAGTAGCTGCGTCTGAAAGGTCGGCAGGCAAGAAATATGTCGATGCCATACGTGATCCAAATTCAGGGATATTGAAGTGGCACAACCGCGAGGAAGTGCCCGAATATATCAAGAACATGGTGGTCAGCAAGGTCGACGACATAAAACCGGAGAACTTTGACCTCATATTCACGGCGCTCGAGTCAGATGACGCACAGAAGATAGAGCCCAAGTTTGCCAAGACGACGCCTGTCATCAGCACCGCAGCCGCATTTCGCTACGAGCAGGACGTCCCGATACTCATCCCCGGCATCAACGACGACCAGGTCGAGCTGCTAAACGCGCAGAGGAAAAACAGAGGCTGGAAGGGTTTCATCGCTCCGCTCCCAAACTGCACCACCACAGGCCTTGCCATAACGCTCAAGCCGATACTTGACAGGTTCGGCATCGACAAAGTGTTGATGACCTCTATGCAGGCGCTCTCTGGCGCAGGAAGGTCGCCCGGCGTAATTGCGCTTGACATCATGGACAACGTCATCCCCTACATTCCAAAGGAGGAGGAGAAGGTCCAAGTCGAGGCGAAAAAGATCCTTGGAAGCATGAAAAACGGCTCAATTACACCAGCCGATTTCAGGGTGAGCTGCACGTGCACGCGCGTGCCAGTGCTTGACGGCCACACCGAGACGGTCTTTGTCGAAACTGAAAAGCCGGCCGAGGCAGAGGATGTCAAGAAGGAGATGCTGAAATTCAGCAAGAACGTGACGATAAAGGCCCTCCCGACTGCGCCAAAGGACTATATCATCGTCCACGACGACCCAACCCGCCCGCAGCCTAGGATCGACCGCGAGATCAACGACGGCATGACCACCGTAGTCGGAAGGCTCCGCAAGGATACGGCCTTTGACAACGGCATCAAGTACGTGCTTTTGTCGCACAACGAAAAGATGGGCTCGGCAAAGGGCGCGGTACTTTTGGCAGAATTGCTGAAAGAGAAATCCTTCCTTTAATATTTTGCAAACCCTGCCATGACATGCACAAGCTTGTAAAATATTGAATTATGGCGATTTTTAACGCCGTTTTATAGGTTTATTAACACCCCGTATCTTAAGATATGCTCGGCTTTCGATGGGAAAGATTGACGATCTCGACGTTAAAATTTTGAGCGAACTGGCCCGTGATGCCAGCATTTCTGTGCCGAGGCTTTCAAAGAAAATCAACGTCAACGCCTCTGTCGTTTACAGCAGGATAAAGCGCCTTGTAAAAAAAGGCCTGATAAAGAAATTCACCATCATCATAAATGACGAAGCGCTGGGTTTTAACGTCAAGGCGCTCACCGGCATCAACATGGACTCCAAGCTGCGCGATAACGTGCTTAGCGAGCTGTTCAAGATCCCCGAAGTCCGGGAGGTGTCCGAAGTCACCGGAAGGTTTGACATACTGGTGACCATGAACGCCCACTCACTTGACGAGATGCACCAGATAATCTCTGAAAAGATAGGCAGGATAGAGGGCGTGCAAAAGACCGAGACCTTTATCGAGATGAGAAAGACCGTACGCGACCTGGCATACCCTGCGGGAAAGTAGGTCGCTGCGTTAAAGATACGCTACAATGCAGAAATATTTTATTCAGGTATTATCCTCTATGCCCAAGTGGTCATAATAGTTTCTGAAAGTGGCGAGCGCGCCAGAAGAATAGACAAGACTGAGCTTGGGAACGAAAACTATCTTCAGGAATATATCAAGAAGAATCCTGATACCATATTGAGCGAAATTAAAAATGAGATCAAGACCCTTGCATTTCGGGAATTTCCGACAAGAGTAACAGGCAGCATAGATTTGTTGGCACTTGACCGAGATGGAGACATCTATGTCATTGAAACTAAACTTGATAGAAATACAACAAAGCGAGAAGTCATCGCCCAAGCTCTTGATTATAGCGCAGCTTTGTGGTACCATTATGCAGAAGAAGAGTTTCTAGGTGAAATTCAACAGTTAACAGAACAAGAGTTCAAGGTGTCATTTGAAGACAAAGTGCTATCTTTTTTCTCTTTCACTGTTGAAGAAATATCTGCATTTACAGAACAAATCAAAAGCAATCTTCGGAATGGCAACTTCAAGATCGTGGTCCTTATGGATAGGCTAGATGATCGCCTAAAAGAAATGATCAATTTCATGAACCAAAAAAGCAAGTTCACAATCTATTCTATCGAGGTTGAGCAGTACAAAGTAAATCAGCTTGAAATAATCATTCCAAAGTCTTTTGGAACGGAAGTGAAAAAGGAGGTTTCAGTGTTCTCTGCAAGGAACGTATGGGATGAAGAAAGTTACTTTGAACAGGCAAAAGTGAAACTTGCTCCTGAACAATTAAGGGCGGTAGAGAAGCTCGTATACAAGATTAACGAATCTGCGACATTATTTACGGTCAACTCTGAAGGCCAGCTCCAGATAAGCATAGAGCATACAAAAGGTACGACGAGACAAATATACATCAACGGGCTGTCCAAGCTGAGGGAATTTGCCAGCATGATAAACCCCAATCAGCATTATTATTATCGAAAGATCGAAGTATGGTCACCTGCTACCGAGGCATTTATCGCGGTAATCCGATCCTTGATCAGGAATTCGTAGTATAAAGATCAATTCAATAGACTGCTGATTTTAAGCTATAAATAACAACGATGCTCCCATCTAGATCGGAGCATACGCCGCTTGGATACCGTTCACCAGGTCTCTCTGGGCACAAAAATCAAGGACTATTATGAAGTCACCAAGCCCAAGATATGGTATCTGCTCGTCTTTACGGCGTTTGGCGCCGCGCTGACTGCCTCGCTCCTTTTTGACATACCTATTACGCCTTTAACGTGGGCGCTTTTGATAGGCGGAGTGGCCGCCGGCTCGGCAGCGGCAGACACTCTGACGGGCTACAACGACAGAGACATTGACGCCATAATGGACAGGACAAAAGGCCGGCCCATACCGTCAGGCAGGATAAAGCCAAAGAATGCCCTTGCGTTTGGCCTTGCCCTTGCCGCAATATCGCTTGTCTGTGCTTGGTTCATCAACCCTATCGCCTTTGGCCTGATGGCATTTGGCCTGTTTGACAACATCATAGTCTACAGCAAGTGGCTCAAACGCAGAAGCCAGTCCAACATCATCCTTGGCGGCTTTTCCGGCGGTGCGCCCGCCCTGATAGGGTACGTCACAGTTACCACGCAAAACATCGAGATCGGCCTTGTCATGGCAGGCCTTGTGTTCCTGTGGATACCGACGCATATCTGGAGCCTTGCCCTGCACGTCAAGAAGGACTATTCCCGTGCTAAGGTGCCGATGCTGCCAGTAGTGTCGACGGAGCAGTCGTCCATCAGGGTAATTGCCGGCACGACTATAATGATGGTCGTGTTCAGCGTGCTGCCTTTCTTTTTCAACCAGTTTGGCCTTGTCTACCTGCTGACTGCGGCGGTCTTTGGTGCGGCAATGATAGCGATGTCGATATGGCTGCTGGTAAAGCCAAGCGAGCGGGCGTCCTGGACCGTCTTTAAATTCTCTAGCCCCTATCTCACGGCGCTTTTCATAGCGTTTATGGTGGACGCCGGCCTCAAGCCATAGCTTTTTCGCACTCGTAGATCAGTCTTGCAATAACGACATGCGCTTCAAGGCCCATGTTTTCGATAGAGTACGTGCAGTTGAATAGCTGCGTCGTCTTTTCGGAAAAGTGGCCCTTTGGGAACGCGCCGACCACAAACATCGTATCGCCGTTGACGATGTTTCTGGATGCGATCTGCTGTGCGGTAGACTGCACGCCTGCGGAGGAGAGGCCTACCACTTTTTCAGGCGCGACCTGCCTGACAAGATGTGCCATGTCGCCATCCTGCGCCTCTAAAAGGACCGTCCCGTCGTCGCTTTTTACAGAGCCGTCCCGCAAAAGGGCAGTCATCACGCCTTCAAAGCGGAAATACGACTTTGGTATTCGCAGGTTGTTTGCGATTGTTATTATTTTATCGTCTACCGTATGCACAAACACCCGCAGCCTGCCGCTTGCAAAGAGCGGGGTGGCCAGCGCCTCCATCAGCGCAAAGTGCACAATGTCGGGCCTGCCACGCTTCCATGCCTGGTCGAGCTTTTTCATCGCTGCATGGTGGTAGCTCCTGTCAAGCAACATTTCTGAAGGTCTGGCGCCTGCCTTTCTGGCGCGGCTGACCACGGCAGGGTGCGACAGTATCTCGCGGGGCACGGTCTCAAGCGCCGCCTCTGCTAGTGCAAGTGTTATCGTGAGATGCCCTTTCCCGGCCTCCATATATTATAATTCGCCAGCTTTATCTTGCAGTCCAGCTGCTTTTACAGCAGAGAGATATGTGTATGTATGTACGTGTATGTGTATGCATATATGCCTGACAGGAAGCAGCTGGCAAAAAAAGAGATAGCGCACGAGCGCGTGGAATTCTTGATAGCAAGTGCCCTTGCTGAAAAGGACTCCAAGCTTGCAGGCAGGCAGGCCGCCCTTGCAAAGAGGATAGCAATGCGCCACAGGCTCCGACTCCCCTACAGGACGCGGCAGCTCTATTGCAAGAACTGCAAGGCGTTTATCGTGCCGGGCAGGACGTCGCGTACAAGGACAGGCCGATCGCGCATAAAAGCCATCAGGATCACCTGCAACAAATGCGGCCACACGTACAGAAGGGTGATTGCAAATAATGATTTATAAGGCGTAATCGGACTTGGCTGTTACATGGCCAAGGTTTACGACGTTCCGGCTGACGAGCTAATCGCCAGGCTGGCCGAGCAGCTGAAGAAGGACAAAAAGATAGAGCCTCCAGCGTGGTCGGCATTTGTCAAGACGGGCTCGCACGCCGACAAGATTCCCCAGAACAGAGACTGGTGGTTCACAAGGTGCGCTTCTCTCCTGAGAAAAATTTACCTCCACGGACCTGTAGGAGTTTCCGACCTCAAAGTCGAGTACGGCGGACGGAAGAAGGTGGGCTATAACTTGGCACACCACAGAGATGCAGGCGGTGCCATAATCAGGCACGCGCTGCAGCAACTGGAAGCCGCCGGCTATATCACGAAAATCCCGGCCAAGGGCAGGATCGTCACAAGCGAGGGAACCAAAAAGCTGGACAGGCTCGCAACCGAGATCCACAAAGAGCTGGCCAAGGTAGCTCCTGCGCTCCAGCGCTACGCGTAAATGTCTGCCTCCGTACCACCACCCCAACAACCTAACGACGACGAGGCGAGGAGGCGCGAAGCCGAAGCTGCGGCGATGCGCCAGCGCGTGCTTGCCATGCTCTTGGACACGCAGGCCCGCCAGCGGCTGGTAAACATACGCATGGTCAAGCCAGAGCTTGCGACAGCCGTTGAGAACTATCTTTTGAGCGCTGCCTCATCCGGCAGGCTCAACAGGGCGCTTTCTGACGAAGAGTTGAAGCAGATCTTGCTCAGTATACAGCAGCCAAAGAAGGAATTCAAGTTCGACAGGCGCTAGTTCGCTTCTGACACGAGTTAACTATTTAAGGTCTGCAGCATCCCTCCCCTTCCATGAAGGCAGCAGTATTCAGGGAATACAACAAGGACCCGACAAAGGTCGTCAAGATTGAGGATATTGACGTTCCAAAAATAAAGCCAAATGAAGTCCTGATAAAGGTCGAATCCGCAGCGTACAACTATAACGACCTGTGGGCCATATGGGGCGAGCCGGTCAAGACACCGCTGCCACACATTTCCGGGAGCGACGTCGCCGGCACAGTCGTCGAAGTTGGCTCTGATGTAGTCAAGCTAAAGGTTGGCGACAGAGTAGTATCGCATTCAAACATGAGCTGCAGGGTGTGCGACGCGTGCACTTCGGGCCGCGAGTACGACTGCAACGACAGGCAGATCTGGGGCTTCCAGACAGGCCCGCTGTGGGGCGGCTTTGCGCAATATACACACCTGCCGGAGGTAAACGTCGTCAAGATTGCAGACAACGTGTCATTTGCCGATGCGGCCGCAGTCTCGATGGTCGGCATGACTTCGTGGCACATGCTTGTCGGCAGGGCCAAGATAAAGCCGGGGCAGGTCGTTCTCATAATGGGCGGCGGTTCCGGGGTCGGCATGGTCGGCATCCAGATCGCAAAACTATACAACTGCACAGTCATCGCGACTGCCGGAAACAAAGACAAGATGGACAAGTGCATCCAGCTGGGCGCCGACTATGCCGTAAACCACCGCGAGGCCGACTGGTACAAGAAGGTGAGGGGCATTACAAAAGAGCTGAACCAGACTGGCGTCGACATTGTCTTTGAGCACATCGGCAAGTCCGTCTTCCCGCAGGAAGTCAGCCTGCTAAAGATGGGAGGTACGCTTGTTGCAACAGGCGCCACGACAGGCTATGATTCGACGATCGACCTCAGATACCTGTTCTTCAGGGGCACCAACCTCCTTGGCTCGACGCAGGGAACAAAGGCAGAGCTGGAAGACGTGGTGTACTGGGTCAGCAAGGGCAAGATAAAGCCTGTAATTGACACGACGCTGCCGTTCTCTGACATGGTCAAGGGCCACGTCATGATGGCAGAGGCGCAGCAGTTCGGCAAGATCCTGACCACCCCTCAAAAGCTGTAAAAGCGACAAGCTTTTACCTCCTCCTTTTCCTTTCTTCCATGTATGTTTCGCACGCTCATATTTGTCCCCGGTATCAGCACCCGCTTTGTGGAAAAAGCCAGGACGCTTGCAGCCGACATCGTCTGCCTTGATTTAGAAGATTCTGTCCCTGCAAACGAAAAGGACGCTGCAAGAAAGATAATCGCCGGCGCCCTCGAACAGCAATATGCAAGCCCTGTTTACGTCCGGACAAACTCGCCCGAGTCAGGGCTTCTTGAAGCTGATCTGAGGGCAGTCATAACGCAAAAAGGAGAGATCAGCGGCATCGTGGTGCCAAAAGTAAACGACGCCGGCGAAGTGGCCAAAATAGTCAGGACCCTCTCGGAGCTTGAAAAAGAAGGGCGCGTAACGGGCGGCAGCAGCGGCAGGCTTGCGCTGATGCCCTCGATAGAGACCGCAAGGGGGGTGGCAAATGCGTACCAGATAGCATCAGCGGATGAGCGTGTGAACGCGCTGGTGTTTGGCGTCTTTGACTTTCTCTATGACATGCGGCTCGACTATGACGAGTCTGACGATTCTGGATACATCTATGCGCGCTCCAAGATACCTGTTGACGCCCGCGCAGCAGGCGTTGCCGCAATAGATGCCATATGGCAAAAGGTAGACGACATTGACGGCCTTGTCCGTGATGCCACCGTTGCAAAAAAGCTGGGCTATTCGGGCAAGAGCATCATACACCCCGGCCAGATAGAGCCGGTGCACAGGGTTTTTCTGCCCTCCAAAAGCGAAATCGAGTGGGCAAAAAAGGTAGTTGCAGCCCTTGGCGAGGCCATGGAGAAGGGCACGGGCCGCCTTGCAGTCCGGCTTGAGGGGAAAATGATAGACGCCGTCCACTACAAGCAGGCAAAGGCGATGCTTGACGCGGCGCGCTAGCGCCCTATACAAGCTTTTTTACGGCAAGGATGTTGACATAATATGGTATGTTATAAAGCGCGGCCAGTGCTGCGACCTGCGGTCCAAAGAACTGAGCCGCAAAGACCATCACGAGCGTGTTGTTGACGTACGTCATCGCTATCATACCCTGCGCGCGGTCTGTTCCTGGTGAAATAAAGTATCCTGCCACTGCAAGCGCTGCAAACAGGATGAACGAGGCAGCTATCGTCTCTGCGAGGAAGAGCTGGTCGTTGAAAAAGTACCCAGACACTGTTGAAAACATGCTGACGTTTATCAGGACCACAAACACGACGGACAGTGGAAACGAGTTCCTGTCGGCAAACGCAGAGGCAGCAGGCGCGTACCTCTTTGTCAGCCAGCCTGCGGCGAGGGGGATAAAAAGCGCCGCTGCAAGCAGGGTCACCATCTGACCAAGCGGGATCTCAAATTGCGAGCCGACAAGGGCATAGACGAGAGCCGGCAGCACAAAGGGCACGGCAAGCGACGTTATGGTAATCATGCCGACTATAAGCGGCAGTCGGGCGCCTGCCACGTTTGCTACAAAGGGCGCGCCAAGGCCAGTCGACATGCCGGCAACAAGCGTTACCGGGAGTGCAAAAGGCCTGTAGACAAAAAACGTGATCGCATATGCCGCAACCGGGATGGCGACAAGCTTGGCCGCCGCAAGCACTGCCAAGGCCTTTGGCCTTGAAAATGTGGCGACGATGTCTTTTGCATCGAGCTTGATCAGGTTCAGAAACAAGAGCGCGCCAAGCCACACCAGTATGTACGGCGCTACGACCTTGCCTGCGTTAGGTACAAGCACGCCGGCAGACATCGACCCTGCTATCGCTATTGCTAAAACCAGGTCGTTACGATGCAAACTCGGTCAGCTGCTGTATCTTTTCGCGCACAAGGTCAAAGCCCTGCTGCCAGAACTGGGCCTTCGTAATGTCGATGCCTGCCTCTGCAAGGAGCTCCTCAGGCTTTCTAGAGCCGCCTGCGCCAAGTATTGAAAGATATTTTGGCACAAACGACTCGCCTTCAAGCTTGTATTGCTGGTAGAGCGACAGGACGAGCAGGTTGCCAAACGAGTACGCATAGCAGTAAAACGGTGTGTGGTAAAAGTGCGGTATGTAGAGCCACTCCCACTGGAATTCCGGCGATACCGAGACAGAGTCGCCAAACTGCTCTGCCAGGTTGTCTTTATAGATTTCAGATACTTGATCAATAGTCGCGTTCTGCTCGCCAATCGCCCTGTGCGCATCGATCTCAAATAATGTAAAGTAAGCCTGGCGCATTATCGTGGCATACATGTCGTCTATCTGCTCTGCAAGCAGCAATTGCTTTTCTGCCTTTGACATCTTGGCCATGAGCCGCTCGTTTAGCAGCATCTCTGCAAACACGGACGCAGTCTCGGCAAGAGGCAGAGGCGCGTGGGAAACGGTTATCGGCAGGTCCGCTGCCAGCATACTGTGGATAGCGTGGCCAAACTCGTGCGCTAATGTAGACACATCGCGGGTCCTGCCGTCAAAGTTGAGGAGGACGTACGGGGTCATCGCCGGAGACACCGTGTGGCAGAACGCGCCTCCGCGCTTGCCCTTTCTTATCTCCGAGTCCACGTGTTTTTCGGCAAAGACGCGCTCTGCAAGCCGACGCACCCTGGGGTCAAAGTCACCAAACGTGTCAAGCACGGTGGATACCGCTTGACCGTACGAAAATTTCTTGCCCGATTTCCTGGTAGAAAGCGGCGCGTAAAGATCATAGCGGCGCAGCTTTTTCATGGCAAGCATCCTTGCCTTTTGCCTGAAATATTCGTGGAAAACGCCGCTGTTCTTCCTGCACGTGGCAAGCAGCGCGTCAACCGTTTCGTCGCCTAGGTTGTTTGCGACATTTCGGACAGATATCGGGGTACTGTAGCCCCGCATCGACACACCTTCGTTGCGCCACTCTGTGACGATGTTGTGATATATCTCGCCAAGCACGCTAGAATTCTTTTTATAGGTTGCAAAGAGCGCCCTGTATGCGGCTTCTCGCTCTGCGGGGTTGGCGCTTCGGACCAGTGAGACAAGCTTTTCCTTGTTGTCAAATTTTTTGACAGCGATGGCCTTCTTTTTGCCCCGTTTCATCTTTAACTCAAACTCAAACCCGCTTGACATCTTGTCGTAAATTTTTACCAGCGCGCCAGTGCCCGTGACTTCAAGGGTGTTGATTATCTTTTCCTCCGGCTCTGACAGCGCGTGCATTGCAAGGACGCGCTTGTGCTTCAAGTATTCCATGTATACTATTGGCGCAGAATTGATGAGCCTGTCGGCGTTTGCATCGTCCAGCCCCTTTTTGAACCAGAGGTCGAAAAACAGCAGTCTGTTGCCAATGCTTGCAGCCATCTTGTCCATCCTCATGACTAGGGCCGACGCCTCATTTGAGGCCGTGTTTGCATAATATCGCAGGTGCGCATAGCTTGCGGCGATTCCAACTTTTTCATAAATGTCCTCAAGGGCGTGCAGCATCTCTACAAACTCGGCCGCAGGAATATCTGGCCGCAACGCCTGCCTCCTTGCCTCAAACGCCTTTACCTTGCTCTCTATGGAATTGAGAAACTGCGCAAATTCATCACCTGCAGGATCCTTGACGAGGCCAGAGAGGTCCCACTGGCCTACCTTGAGGGTGGAATAGTTCATCAAGTGAAAGCCGCGCCGGTCAAATATGTATCTTGGTGCGTTTCCAGTGGATTATTACAAATACAAACGCGGCGTATTTGAGTGAGTGACGAGACAGGCAAGACCCCCACCGTTCTTAGGGGGCGCTTTATGGTTCTCTTTGCGCTTTTGAGTGAGGAGGAAATTCATCTTTTTGGAAGAGGATGTAGATAGAGACCTGCAAGAGGAGAGAAGGCACAGGCGGCTTTTGGCGGCTATAGTCTACATAGATTGACCATCCATATAGAGAAAACTGCCAGACGGCTTAAATAACTGAAACTACATCTATAGATCGCGCTCGCAGAAAAAAGCGAGAGCTTCAGCATGGACGAACAGAGTAGGCGAGCAATATGCACGCACCGGGCGCATTTGACCCGCTATGAGTGCATGATAATGCCTACGCTCCCCTTGCTGTCTTTAATTAATTTATGTTCCTGTCCTAGCTCCAGTTCCAGTTACAAATGCCGAGTATGACGTGCCGTCAAACTGGCGGCCTTCTTCGTCCTTGAACATGGCATATATGGTATACACGCCGTCCCTGTTTATCGCCGGCGACAGGTCAAAGCCTACGTCCAGCTGGCCCTTCTCGCCGATCCAGCTATCCGCCTCTATCACCTCATAGCCATCCGGCTGCTGGTAGCGCATCCCTATAGGCAGCGGCTCAAACGCAGACGCGACGAGCTCGCCGGCGCTGTACGAGATCATTTTCTTGTTCGCCTCATACGCGGCCGGCGTCGGTATCTCATCATAATACACGACTACATGGTCCAGCTTGCTTCCGTCGGGGACCGGCCCTACTATGCTGACATAGCTTCCGTCCATCGAAACGTCCAGCCCATAGTCGTTTTCAAAGTTTTGTACAAGAGCAAGGTAATAGTCGTCATAGACTATGCCGATGCTCACGTGCGTGTGGTGAGGGTCAAGTATGTTGTCCCTGTGGCCGTTGGCGCAGCACTTGTCATCATTATCCATCATCTCTCTTTCCAGCTCGTCTATCGACTTGACGGGATCTATCTTTTCGCACAGGAGCAAGAGCGATTTGCACCTGTCGTACTGGTCTGATCCAAAGCCTGCTATTGCGACGTTCTGGTGCACGCCTCCCTTGCCGCCCTGCTGCGTGTAAACCATGTAGGGCTTTTCCCCGTTTGTAGTCCAGTGCGATATCTGCTTTGCCTTGAACACGTCCTCTGCGTGCACCTGCGCAGCCTTGTTGTCGCTCAGCTTGACTGGGGGCAGGCCAAACTCTTCCCTGTCCTTGTTGATGGCTGCAAGGGCATGGTCTACGAGTTCTCCCTGCGGGACCGTCTTGGGCGACATCGCCGGCGGCCGCAGGATAGTTACTGCCGTGTCAATCGCGCTCCCTCCATGCTGGCCGGCCATGACGCCGGGAATGACTAGCAATATGACTGCGACTGCTATCAGGCCGGCTACCCCGGCCGCCACTGCCTTTGCGATGCCTTTGCGGGACTTGACCCCTGCATAGGGATTTGCCGCGCCGCAGGTGGGACACGATTCCGTAAGGGCGCTGTAGCTTGCGCCGCAAATATTGCAATTAATCGTCAGGTCATCGTCAGTCGTGTTGAGAACCGTTCTGCAAGATGCTCTCCTTCGTATAATGCTTTACGCATAAAGGCTCTACTACAACTTTATAATCTCAATTGCAGTAGAGCGGCAGCAGCAGAGATAGAGAGATAGTTGCGGTATTTTGTAACCGTGCATTTTGGCAGGGGCGGCATAAAAGTCTCCGGGGATAGCGTGGATATCTGGATAAAGTCGCCACCAGAGCGGGGCAGGGCGAATAACGAGCTTGTGCAAAAGCTGGCAGAGCATTTTGGCGTTCTGGAATCAGGCGTGAGGATAGTGTCTGGTGCCAAGTCGAGAAAAAAAGTGGTAGAGGTATAGTAGGAGGCATGTGGTGATTATTGGGCGCGCTAAAAGATCTGAGAAAAGCGCTGCACGACGCGGCCGATCGGAAAAGGGCACTTGTCATGCAGCGTTTCTTCAAAACCGGCAAGGGACAGTACGGCGAAGGCGATGTTTTTATCGGCCTGACGGTCCCCAAATCGCGTCTTTTTGCCAGGCAATATTCCGATCTGCCAATGCCAGATGTCAAGAGCCTGCTTCACTCCAGGATACACGAAGAGCGCCTCATAGCGCTGTTGATCCTGGTGCAGAGGTTCAAGCAGGCCCCTGACGGCGTCGCTGCGTTTTACCTTGACAACCTTGCATTTGTAAACAACTGGGATTTGGTCGACCTTTCTGCCCCGTGCATACTTGGAGCCTATCTCGAAGGAAGGGATAGAACATCATCATCACCATCATCACCATCATCATCACCGTCTCTCCTCTACAGGCTCGCAAAATCAGGCGTGCTGTGGGAAAGGAGGATCTCTATGATGGCCACACTGCATTTTATACGCAAGGGCGACTTTTCCTATGCGCTAAAGGTAACCGAGCTGCTGCTGTGCGACGAGCACGACCTTGTACACAAGGCGGCCGGGTGGATGCTGCGCGAGATAGGCAAGCGCGACATCAAGGCAGAAGAGGCATTTTTGGCAAAACATTGCGACAAGATGCCCCGGACTATGTTGCGCTACGCCATTGAAAAATTCCCTGAGAAAAAGAGGAGGGCATATATGGAAGGCGCGGCGCCCTGACCGCTGCTACTACTACTTGCCGCCTTTGCCTGCGCCTACGCTTCTACCTTCTAGGAATGATCTGATCATCCATGCCGACTTTTCGTGCTGTTGCATCAACCCTATCAAAAAGTCGTTTGTGCCCATGTCGTGGAATTCCTCATCGGCCTCGTCAACGCCTTCGCGCAGGAATTTGATCGTATCCTCATGATCCGCCAGAAGGTTTGCAAGCATCTGCCTTGCGTCCGGGAACTCTCCGGGCTCCTCCTTCAGCTTGGCATATTTCAAATACTCTGTCATGGTAGCCATCGTCTTTCCGCCAAGCATCCTTATGCGCTCGGCCGTCTCGTCGATGGCAGCGTCCAAAAGCTCGTACTGCTCCTCCAAGAACTTGTGCAGGTCAGCAAATTCTGGCCCTACCACGTTCCAGTGATAATTCTTGGTCTTTATGTACAGAACGTGCTGGTCAGCGAGAAGCTCTGTCAGGATGCGGATAGAGCCCTTGCGCTCATTCTCCTCAAGTCCAATGTCCACCTGAGCGTCCGTCTTGACAATATTTGATTCTAGTTTCGACGCCATGTGGTCGATATGGTCGGTTTTTCTTAAATCAGTTTGGATTACCCTGCAAGAATTTTCATGCATTGCCATTGCGTGCAGCATTACCCGTTAATATTATCAACAACATCTAGATTCCATGGCAACAATACCTTATTTTGACGTACATCATTATCCTGATAACCTTTCTCATGACGTAAACCCGCCTTAGAGGAGCGAGACACGAAGACATGGCAGAGCTTCTCACCTCGGCACTAGTATTCATAATCAGCCTTGCTATATCGACGGTCATAATCTACATCGTGACCAAGCTGTTTGGGCAAAAGGAAGGCATCGGCAGGGCCTTTGCAGCAGCGATAGTTGGCACCATAGTCTACTCGCTTGCATATTTTTTCCTGGGAACAGGGTGGATTGCAGCGATAATTGGAGGCATTGTATGGCTGCTGGCACTCAGGGCTCTCTACGACATCGGATGGCTCAAGGCGCTTGGCATTGCAGTTATCGTGTGGATAGCGGCGACGGTAGTCGGATTCTTGCTGCCGACGGCGCCGGGGCCGCTGTGAGAAAGGGAGAGGTGGGTGTGAAAATACAATGAGGGCCAGCGTGATACACCTTGACCTCAACCCCTGCGGAGGAGCAGAGCAGCTGTCGCTTGCGACCATGCAGGCGCTCCTTGGCATGGGCATACAGGTCGACCTGCACGTCGCAAGGGAGCCGGACATACCCCGGCTTGAAATGGCGTTTGGCAGGGAGAGGATAAGGCCGATATTTGAGCAGGTACAGGTCAGGCTCCTGGGCCGGCTGCCTGTGGACCTTGACAAAAAGACCGGTGCCCTGACCTGCAGCCAAAAGGCCGGCATGGAGGGATATGGCCTTGTCATAAATACGCACGCAGACATACTGCCCTATTTCCTGCCGTCGTTTTCACGCAGGACATGCATCTCATACTGTCACTTTCCCGTAGTGGCAGACTATGCCGTCCAGCAGGACATGGAATACCTGAAGGTCTTTGCCAACCACGGGCTTGTAGACGAAGAGATTATAGAAGCAGCAGTGGCGGCAAGCAAGACTGAGTTCTGGCGCAGCTTTTTGGACTATTACCTCCTCATGTTGCGAAACTCGCACGTCGTGACAAATTCAAATTTCAGTCGCCAGGCTATAGTCCGGTGGATGAAGGGCGAGCCGGCCCTGCCTTTTGTCATTCCTCCTCCAGTCAGCGTCGAAGAATTCAGAAGCGCAGCTCTACCGGCTGCCGGCAGCAGGCGTGATGGCACAGTGCTTGTGGTGTCGCGCATCAACAGGTCAAAGAAACTTGAAAATGCACTTGCACTTGCCCGGATACTGAAGAGACAGGGCATCGGCAGCAGGATGGTGATTGCTGGCAACCTGTCGCCTGACGACCGGTTTGGTTGCGCTTACTACCTGCAGCTCCAGAATATGATTGCGCAATACGGCCTGTCTGACTATGTCACCATCATGCTAAATGTCGAGCTGGAAAGATTAAAGTCGCTTATGCGCAGCTCCAGCGTCTACTTTCATCCGCTGGCCGAGGAGCCGTTTGGTATCTCTGTGGTCGAGGCCATGAGCGCCGGCCTGATGCCCGTCGTGCCTGACATTGGCGGCCCTACCGAGTTTGTACCCCGCCAGTACCAGTACGGCTCGATTGAGGAGGCGGCCGGCATCGTGCGGTACGCGCTTGCAGCCACTGGCGCCGAGCGGGCACAGATCAGCGACTCTGTCAGGAGCTTTTCCTCTGCTGCATACATCCGGCGGTTTCAAGAATTTGTCAGAGACAAGATGATGGCTGCGATGGCGCAACCGGCAACCTCCCGCGCCGACGGCGGCGCGCAGGCGCTTGGAGCCTCACGGCATGCAAAAATTACGCATATAGAGCGCGAATAAATGGAACTGGCGTGCATTGCGTGAAAACTCTTGCAGGATAATCCAAACTGATTTAAACAATTAGACGAATCTTACCGTATGTCGACAACGAAATATGGATCTGAAAAATTTGAAGGTGGCAATAAAGAGTTGTCTGAAAAACCCGATACGATGACGATGAATGATGCTGGCTCTAGCACGGCGGCAGATTTTGCCGGCGAGAACGGGACGACAATGACGCCTTCACAGACCGCGGCAAACATCCGCGATGCTGCAAGAAACATACGTGAGTCGGCTATGAGGCTAAGGGAGACTATAAAGGCGCTCCGGGAGTCAGGCGCGCTGCAAGAGATAGGCGCCGCAATACAGGAGGCGTCGGTGGCGGCAAAAGAGACTGCAAGGGAGATAGACGCAACTGCCCAGGACCTTGAGCAGCGCGGAGTCATCAGAGAAGCCACCACGGCCATAGGCGAGGTAGCACAATCGGCCCGCAGTGCTGCAGAGAGGGCGCGCAACATCTCGCAGGAAGTAAAATCAAACGTCAGTGCAGCAACCAGTAGCGATCTCACATCAGAAGGCCAGCAGCAGACCAGGGCCAAGAAAGAACAAACCCGCTCTTCCTCTGCCTCCTCATCATAATCCTAGGTGGTAATAAAAAATTGGTGGCAGGAATAGAGCGTGACCTAGAGGATGCTGCAGACAAGGTCAAGGCCGGCGCAAAGGCAGTCAAGAACAAGATAGAGGACCCGGACCGCGACATTGACGCCGAATACGAGCGTGAAAAACTAAAGGAAAAGTTGAAGCCAGATGGGTAGCAAACTTGGCGACATAAAAGAGACTGCGTCTGACACTGTCGAGATCCTACGACAGCTTGGCACGCCGGGAGTGCAGGAGACGCTTGACAAGGTCAAGAGCATGACCGTGACGGTAAAAGAGATCATGGAGACGATGAAGTCCCCCGAGTGGGTCCAGAACATGGAAAACATCCGGCGGATAGTAGACGATGTCAACAGCTCGTCAGAGAGGATGGAAAGCACGATCCGGCAGATGAAGGAAACCGGCGTATTTGAGGAGGCAAAGATGTTCATGCAATCCACAAGAAAGACGATGGACGCCTTTGGCAGCGCCGACGGCGCCATGAAAGGGCAGGAGATGCGCGACGTGCTCGTGTCGGTGAAAGAGATGATCCAGTCGATAAAGCTACTGACAGACGAGCTAAAGGTCGCGGCGGCAGAATCGCGGCAGTCCGGCGCAATAAAGGAACTGACAGAGGCCGCAAGGGACGTATCAAGCGCCTACTCGACCGTCAAGCGTAGCGGCGCAGCGGCGCAATCCCGCTAGGGGTATGTATATGCGCGTGGATATATGGGTGTGTGATGTTTGAGCAATGGCCACGCCGCCTGACACTACCCGCATCACTGCGGCCATCTACCTGCTCGACCTGCTGATGGTAGTCGGCAAATACCTACCGCTTATCGCCGGCGCGTTTGCAGCAATAAGCATCGCCTTTGCAGCCTACGACTTTGCCACCGGCAACATCGCCTGGGGCATCGTCAGCGCCATATTTGGTATAGGCGGCCTGATATTTGTGGTACAACTTTTGCAGAGGCGCAAAATACATAGCTATGACTATCGGAGGCTGTAAATCTTTAATAATATTTTTTGCTCTGAATTGTCCATGGTGCCTATCCCGATGATGATGAGGTTCTCGTCATCATCCTCATCCTTTCCTCTTCTTATTGCTGGTAGACAACAAGCGCCAAAAATAATGAGGTGCGCCGGGGCCACTGGCCTACGCGGCTTCTACCTCTGTGCCGATCTGTTGCACAAAGTCTGCTTTTTGCAGGTGCTCTACAACGATGTGCCTCTGCATGTCGCCAAGCGTATCGAAAAGCTGGCTGCACGCATGGCACCTGTATTCAATTCTGGGCAATCTCGATGTTTATTAGAGGTCGTCACTCATAAGAGTATTGCATCATAAAAAGGGGGGATTGTTACAGCTGGAAAAGACCATTCAGGCGACGAACCTCTGGGAATCATTCACTGAAAATGCTCGGGCCTTTTCAGACCTGACAGAGCAGTTTGTGCACGACGGGATAAACCCTGGCGGCTATTACAAGGCAGTGTGGTGCCGCGACGCAGCGTACATCCTGAAGGACTGGTTTCTGTCAGGCAGGTTTGAGGACGTAATGCGGGAGATGCTCTTCATATGGTCGCACCAGATATCGGCAGACGGCGAGCGGATCATCTACGGCAGGGGATCGCCTGAAATGCAGTACACGTCGCAGGTCGCAAGCCCTGAGGTCCAGAAAAAATTTGAAGGCGCCCTCCCATCTACCATATTTTATGGCTTTTCAGAGGTCTATGGGAGGAACCCGGATATCGACTCGACTGCGCTCATGATCTCTACAACGTCATGGATACTTGACACGTACCTAAAGTCCGGCATGATGATGCCCTCATCTGCGCAGCAGGTCCCGGGGGCCGCAGAGCTCAAAATGTCGTCAGTCGCAGCAGCTCCTTCCACCATGATTGACTTTGTCGTCCCGCGGATGCTTCGCGCGGCCGGCTACCTTGCAAGCCGCGACATCGACGGCGACGGGTTGCTGGAGCAGGGCCACAACGAGGACTGGATGGACACGGTCCTTCGAGCAGGCAAAATCGTCTACAGCCAGGCGTGCTGGATCCTTGCGCTTGGCAACCTCTCGTCTCTTTTGACAGAGCTGGGCAGGACCGAGGAGGCAAGCAAGGTCATGTCGAGGGCATACCGGGCCATCCGGGCTGTAGAGCGCACGCTGTGGTCTGAAAAGGAGGGCACCTACATCGACATACAGGAGGCGCACCACGTCGGCGGCCCGTACAAGACGCTCACGCAGGATGTCGCGCTTTACCTTGTGGCAATAACGGAAAACACCGCGCGGGACATTGTGAGCAGCCACCTAAAAGGCGAATCGACGCAGGATGAAAAGATCCTGCCCGAGTTTAGCGACAGGGGCGCAAGGACGCTTGACGCGATGAAGAGCAGGATATGGAAGGACAAGTGGCCGCTTGTGACAGAGGCCGAGCTTGAAAGGACAGGTCCATGGGTGCTCCACCCAAACCAGTACCACAACCATACGCTGTGGCCTTGGACCACTGGGATAGAGATGCTTGCAAGGAGCCGGTTTGGGCAGGTGCAGGAATGCTATGCGCTACTGTCAATGCTCACCTCAAAGGACAGCCAGTCCGCAGTCAGGGCTTATCACGAATGGGTAAACCCGGTGACCGACGTAGGCTCTGGTGCCTACCCGTTCAGGACAGGCATCTCGGCGATACGCATCGCGATTGCCGACATACTGGGCCAGATAAGTAATGGTGGCTCTAGTAGTACAAGCAGCAACAACAGCAACAATACGTTCTAACTCATTAATAATGTCGTCTCTCCACTCTCCTCCTCGCCTCCTCACTGTGGCATGGCCGACGACGATAACGATGACGACAACAGCAGCCGCCTGGCGATGAGGATACTTGGGATTGCAGGCAGTCTCCGCTAGAGTTCGTACAACCGCTCAGCGCTTTAGGCCGCTGCGCAGCTGGCGCCAGGGGTCATGGCCCTTTATGCACAGGCCGAATTTGACTCGCAGGGCAACCTTGTTGACGAAAATACAAAAGAACGCATAAGGGATCTTGTGCAGGCGCTTGCGGCGTGTGGGCCGTCAGGCTAAGAAAGGTGCAGCAGGAGGCGCAGGCCTGCCTGTGTATATGTTGCTAGTGCTATTACTAGTGCTATTATATGTTATATATTATTTGTTCACGACGTAAAAGTCATAGACTGGCACCTTCTCCTTTGCCTCCCTTTTCTTGTCCCTGTAGTATTCTATCGACGCCCACAGGGCAGGGAATGTCTCTACAAGACCTATCACCGGCGACAGGAAAAGCGTCTGCACGTGCAGGTACAGCCTCTTTCTCCACGATATCTGCGAGTACCGCAGGTTAAGGAAGAGGCCCACCTGGTACGAGCCGAGCCAAACCAGCGTCGTGAACATCAGGATGCTGGCCGTACCTATCTCGAGGGGCGTTATCTCGGCGAGCCTGTGTAGCGAAAATTGCTCGGAAAACATGGCAATGTTCTGGCTCAGCGTAGCATAGTCCCACAGCCCTGCTATCGCAGGTATGTTATTGTAGAGCGTAAGCGCCGTCGACGCGACGGCAGAAACAAAGCCAAGGGCGTATGTGACTGACTTGTACAGCAACTTGAAGCGGTGGAGGCGGGGGAACTTTTCCGAGTTTTGCAGCGTGCCAAGCACCCACCTCCGCCTCTGGAAAAAGTGATCCCGGATGTTTAGCGGCGGCTGCTCCAGCAGTATGCCCCCGTGCCAGCCCATAGAGCCGGGCCCATACTTTTCATATACCTTGAACCCAAACATCTGGTCTTCCGCAAGCGTGGGTCCAAAGTTCCAGCCTATTGCGTCTTCCACGTCGGATCTGACGAGCAGGTTGCTTCCGTGCATGTGGAGAGGCGGCGGGTTTGTCATCTGCGAGACGCAGTCATAGCATGCAAAAGGCCGTATTGACTCGGCGATTGCAGTGAGTCTGTTTGCCGACTCGAACTTTAGCGGGTAGAATATTGGGCCTTCAAACGCGACTTGGTCGCCTTCCTCTATCGACTTGAGCGATGCAAGTATCGTCTGCGGCGTGACATAGCTTTCGTCGTCCATGTGGAATATCCAGTATTTTGACGTATTCTGGCCTGTACGCCGCCTGTGCTCTACTGCGTACTGCAGCGCCCTGCCCTTTCGGATCGCGTTGGTGCGAAAATCCTTGTTCACCACGACCACCTCGCACTTTAGGTCCCGGAGCGTGCGCACGTCGTTTGCGTCATCAGTCACGACGGATATGCTGTAATTGTCAAAATTGGCCCTGTGCGCGGACGTTATTATCGACAATATTCCACGCCTCACGACGTCCGTCTTGGTCGCAGAGCGGGTCGTTATCTGGAAAATGATTGCCGCGCCCTTTTTCACCCGCTTGCCATGCTCCTTGACAAACACCTTGCGGTTCGTGATTACCCTGTAAAGCGATATGAGAGCAATGGGGACATAAGAAAGCCAGAAAAAAGTAGCAATGATTACAAAAGCGTTATTGTCTTGCACTGGCTATAGTGTACAATCTAATAATTTAAAAAAATCACGCGCTTTTCACCAGCGCGCTCTGGAACAATCCTCTATGTCCTGGAGCATAGTTGAAAAAGGATGGTGACGTAGGGATATGATGATCGGCAAAGCGATGTTTCGGATGGACATATTCGGCAGGCAGTTTTCCGTACGGCCGGTCAACATCACGTCAGGGGTATCCACGTTCATCTTTGCGATGGTCTACGGCGTCATAGAGCATACGCTTTTGACGAGCTCCCTTGGCATCAGCATACTTGCGTACCCGCTGAGCCTGCACCTTGTAGGACAGCTGTATTTCTACCACATCCTGATGTTTTTGCTTGCAATACTGATCTCGTTCAACCCGTTCTTTGACATACTGTTTTTCCACCCGAGCCAGACAGTGAAAAAGCAGGCACTCCTGTGGGGCCTTGGCAATATACTGAACTTTATCTGGCTTGAAGACCTGTTTTACTTTGTGCTATTTGCCGAGTGGCCAAAAGACGTGATGACGCCTTTGCACCTGTCAGTCTACGGCGTCGTGTGGTGGTACCCATTAGCTTTTGCATCTGCCTGCTTTTGTTACTACCTGACAGTGAGAAGCATACGCAAGACTGGGATCCACTAAGAATCTCCTAGAGGCGCCGGAGCGAGCCGTTAATAATTTTGGCAGCGTCTATATGCTGTATTGGATAACAGGAGAAAGAGTGTTCTGCTGGCTTCTGTTATCGTGGCAGCAGCCGTCATTTTGGCGCTTGCGCTGTATGGTAGTAATAATAATGGTGGCACTCCTGCCGGGCCGCCGGCAGTCGGCCCTGGGAGCAACGTCTCTGGCGGCAACTCGACCGGCATTACCGGGGGCAAGCCGGCTCCCCAGCGCCAGCCGATAAACCTCCTTGCGCCACCATCATCATTTCCATTCGTCGAAAAGTGGGTTTCGCAGTACAACAATAACAAGGACCGCCCCGGCACAGTGCACGTCGACTATACCGACGAGGTGGACTACCTTGGCTCCAACATCTATTCAAACACCTCGGACTTTCTTGGCCGCCACCTGGCTGACATGGCCATAACGGGCAGGGCGCCTGTCGACTCTGGCAACTTTACTTTTGGCCCGATGATGTTATCGCCAGTCAGCCCACAGGCCATAGCCGTCGTATACAACATCCCCGGATTTCCAGATGTGCCCTCAGGGCTAAAGCTTGACAGGGCCACGCTTGGGCGGGTGCTTGACGGCAATATAACACGCTGGTCCGACCCTGCGATCAAGGGGCTTAACCCCGGCGTGAACCTCCCTGACGCAGCCATAGTGGTAGTGCACGAGGGCCGGCCTCATAGCGCGACCGGCCTTCTGGAGCAGTACCTCATACAAAACGCTACCCGGTGGCCTGAAAAGAGCATAGCAGCCGAGTCGGCCGACAGCCTCTCGACGGTGGTCCGCCAGACCCCCTACTCTGTCGGCTACGTCGAGTTCACCTATGCCGTGCAAACCCGCATGACGTTTGCAGCACTGCAAAACGCAGACGGCAAGTACGTCGAGCCTTCCATGAGCTCAATAGGCGCCGCTATATACAACGGGACGATGTCGACGACGACCTCTGACGGCCTGCCTGTCATGTCCAGCGCGCAGCTGGGAAACGGCTCGTATCCAATCGTCGGACTCTATTATTATTCTGCGCTTGAAAACAAGCCGGCAGTTCTTGACTTTGCAAAGTGGATCTCGTCAGGAGAGGGCCAGCAGGTGCTAAAAGACCTGCATTACCCATCGATATACGAAAGCAGCGCGGCGCTTCGGCCGTATGCCGAAATGAACGGCACACAATCCAGCTTGTTATTTAAAGAAGAAGCGATGACGACTACGAACCTCACGCAAAATGAGGGAGAGTCAGTCTACGCCCAGGTCGCCGCGCAGGGTGCAAACGTGTACGTCGTGTGGGAAGAGTCGATGGATGACCCGCCGGGCAACGACCACATTTTCTTCAGGCGTAGCACCGACGGCGGGGCCACATTTGCAAACACCGTAAACATGAGCAATAACCTTGGGTTTTCAGAGCATCCACAGCTGGCGGTGTCAGGCGCAAACGTCTACGTCGGCTGGTCTGACGATTCCTCTGAAGTGAAAGGCGTGATGCTGTCTGCAAGCACAGACGCCGGCAGGTCTTTTGGCCACCATCCTGCAGTCATCATCAGCAACCCTGACATGGACTCGTACAACATGGAAATTGCGGCGGCTGGGAGCAACGTGTACGTCGTGTGGCAGGAGCAGGCCGCCGGAGGAGAAGAAGGAGAGGGCGCAGCAACTTCTATCGTGCTCCGCTCAAGCGCCGACTATGGTGCCACGTTTGGCCCGCCCGTCACGGTAGCGACCGGCGCCGGCTCCGAATCGTTTCCCAAGGTAGCCGCATCTGGCGACTCGGTGCACGTCACGTGGAGGGCCAAGTCTGCAGACAGCGGGCTGTATTACGCAAAAAGCGACGACAGAGGAGCTGCCAACACCTTTTCGTCACCAATCTTGATAAGCGGCGACAGCAACAGCAATCCGGTAGGCGAGGCCCAGATAGCAGCATATGAAAACGACGTGCACGTAATCTGGGGCGGGCTATATGACACCCGTGTGGACGGCATCTATCACGTGTCGAGCAGCGACGGCGGCAAGACCTTTGGCAA
Source organism: Nitrososphaera sp. (assembly GCA_039938615.1). Lineage (GTDB taxonomy): Archaea > Thermoproteota > Nitrososphaeria > Nitrososphaerales > Nitrososphaeraceae > Nitrososphaera. The sequence continues at coordinate 14,537 of JBDUUM010000010.1, read as the reverse complement.
GCCCTCGCGCATGGGCCTGGTGATGATGGCAAACCCACAAAACGTCGAGCTGGCGGTAGCGCCTGGCGACAAGGGCTATTATTCTCTCTATGTCGCCGGCCAGTCCGATGTCTCTGCCGGCAACGAAGACATAATAATAATACTGGTTGCTGTTGTCGCCGCATCTGGCGCAGACTCGTTCTCCACGTCTGGTGGCGCACCTGTCAACGTCAGCCACGCCCCTGCAGCATCCGAGTGCCCCTCAATAGCCGTATCGGATGGCAACATCTATGTCACTTGGGAGGACTTGGAGCCGGGAAACCATGACATATTTTTAGCCAGAGGCAGAGCATGACGCTGCCTTACAATGAAGGCTTGCCGGTGCTCGTACATGCACTGTACACCTGACGCTCAAATACCAACAGCATCGATTTTTTCGCTGTCGCGTACACCCATATATGTCATCAGCCACAACAAAAAGAAGAAAAAGCAGTATTATTTTTTCAAAGGACAGGATAAAGGACTACATGATAATCACGCTTGTGAGCCATGTGATAGGGCAGGTCGTCTTTCTGCCGTGGAACATCTATGTCATGAATTTTATTGCCGACCAGTTCGTCAAGGGCGCGATAGTCAGCCTGCCCATCGCGTTTGTATGGAACTATGCTGGCATAAAGGTGAACCTCTACTGCAGCGACAAGGTCAAGTCGGCGCTTGGCAGCATGCGCAAGAAAAAGGCTAGCTATTGAGGCCCGAGGTCAAGCATCCCTACGAGATCCATAAAGTACGGCGGCAGCGTGTTGTACGGGTTCGTGTCATACGCGCTTTCGACGTCGCTTGTGATGTAAAACAGCCCTACGTACTGGGCTATCTGGCTGACATAACTTGGGTCAAGAGACGAGATGTTGCGAGCGGTAAAGGAAAAGTCCTCTGCAGGGTAGTTCGGAAAGTGCGTATTTTTCTGCAGCTGCGTCACCGAAGGCAGCGACAGCTCTTCGTAGATCATCAGGTTGTCAAACAGCCCTATGTATCCCTCGTCGATGTAGGTGCCGGGGTTTGCGACAATGAACCCAAACCCTCTCTCACGCGCATAACCTACCAGCTCTCTGTAAAAAGACAGCTCGTCTGCGCTTGAATTCACCTCGTCCATCATCAGGCCGTTTACGTCTGGATACCATTCCCTGTAAGTGTCTATCATCGCCTTTAGCTCTGCCATCGTGCCGCCAGAGGTCTGCCGGGCGTAGTGGGTCGAGATGTACCCAAGCACGTGCTCTATGCCTGCCTTTCTCAGCTGCGACGCCCCTGCCTCGTACAGCGGGTCCTTCCACAGCCCCGGCCCGGACCACGGATTTATTGTGACTGCAAACGGGACCGACGGGTGGTCCGCTTTGGCCCTGACAAGCGTGTTCCACATGCTGCCTGGGTTGTCCAGGTACGGGTATTCATAGAGCGGGACGTAGATACCTGCCTGATGGCGGGAACTGGCGTCCACCACTGCCAGAGAAGAAGAGACAACGGGCGAGATGGACATACGGCCCTTGCCAAAAGCCGGGACCGAATACGAAAACGCCCTGACGGAATAATCGCCTGTCTCGTTCAGAGACAGGACTCTCTTTACTGTCGCAGCCTGCTTGGCGCCAAGGAGGCCCTTGCTCACGTCGGTCACCACCGTGAACCCCCGAGAATCCCTGACCTCTACCACTGCGGTATAGTCGCGCACCTGGCTGCCGGCGTTTTCGACCTGCAATGCGGCGGCAAACAGCGAGCCTGCCCTGGCCTGCTGGATGTGGTTTCCCACTACGGTCGTGACTGCAAGCGAGTGTGCAACGACTCCTTCCGGAAGAGCTGCATACGCGCCGGCCGGGATCAGGCCGGCAATGGCTACTAATACTACTATCACAAAAGCCGCTAGGAGGATGGATTTTCTCATACCTTCTCTACAGTCTAGACAACACTTCTGTTTGTTTTCAATATTATATGTATAGAGTTCAAAATGCGATATGCAAGCGGTTTTTGGACTCAAAAAAGGGCTATTATGCATGTACGCGCCTGAGATATGCGCATGTATGTGTGTACGTGTACGTGCCTTGGCTGCCATGATTGAAGCCGGCGACGACGGCGACGATAACGACAAGCCCTCCCTGCAGCTCGCTTCTTTGTTATAGCCTGCAAAAACCTAGGGGCGATCGGACTCCTCTGCAGCTAGAAATATGCCAGAACGCTTTTGCAAAACTGCTTTATGCGCTGAGATCAGATCCGGGGCATGAGCCTGCTTGTATGGATAGTCATCGGGCTTGTCGTGCTGGCTATAATTGGCCTTGGAGTCGGCACGTTTTTCTCGGGAGTAAAAGAGGGCGCCAACACTATCTCGCAGAACCCTGCCGTGCAAAACATAACCAAGCAGGCAAAGGGCTTTGTCGACAATTCGACGAAAACGCTGGCTGAAAAAAAACCCGCTTGGGCAGCTCGGTGAAAAGCCGCAGTACAACACGACGTCGTGACGCTAGGGCGTCGCTATCGCCCTTTTTAAAAGCTCCATGTCAAAGACGACCCTGCAGCCGTTGCATATCCACCAAGCGACGTACCCTGCTTCGTCCTTTGCCTCTTCTGCCAGCACGGACGCACAGTTTGGACAGTGCATTGTGTATATGCACATGTACCCCGACTCTGTAATCTAAAAGAGGTGCGTGTACAATATGCTAATCCAATTCCAGTGCAGGAAAATGCGGCGCCTCTCTCCTCCTCGGCGTGGCACTAGGGGATCCTCTTCATCTTGAGAGAGAAAAAGAAGAAGAATATGACCAATCCTCTTTAATTATCTCCTCTCCATCTCTTGGCAATGAGCAGTGCTGTTCAGGAAGTGATCGAGAAATTTAACGAAGCCGATCAGGCAATTAAACAGACCTTTTCAAAAGTCGATCCGCGCTTGGTTGTCTCGTTAATCTTTGATCGCAACGCAAAGAACGACCGCATTTACATTCTGGACATTATACTGAAACCCGGCTAGGACACCGAAAAAATCCACCAGCTGGTGCTTGACAAATCCGGCGTTGCCCCGGGTTTTTACCTGCGCGGCACAAAGATGATAGTCAGCCATCCCCTTGACATCGAATTTCTGAAATGGATAAACGATCAGGAAGGCGTCGAAAAGATAAAAGGTTCGCCGTACAGCGCCGGCGGCTCGACTGACTTTTAGGCATATTATGCGCTGCTGTCATGTCTCTGCGTCGCAGGCATGCATATATCCTGCTGCAATACCGGGGAACATAGTTACCACGCGCTTAAATGCGCCGCCCGTCCTCAATAGGTGACTGGCTTGGATAAGACAGGTGTATTGTATTATGCCGCAGCTGCGGCGACCGCTATCGCCGGCATGCTGCACCTCATGATGGGGCCTGGGAGCCTTGGCTTTAACGCCGGACAGGGGATATTGTTTACCGTGGGAGGCATCGCCCAAGTGTTCTGGATAATCCCGATGGTAAGAAGGTGGGGAAGAGTGTGGTATTCAATAGGCATAGCAGGGACGGTCGTCTTTATCGCGCTCTGGGTAATAACCCGGATGCCTGCAAACCCGATAACAGGGAGGGCCGGGCCGGCGGGAAATCCGATCGCCCTCATGATTGAAGCAGCCCAGATCATTTTTGTCGCGCTTGCCGCTGCCGTCCTTGCCTACGAGGTGAGGGCCAAAAAACGGATGACTACTACTACTGCTGAAAAGAGCAGCAGGGCCGCAGAAAAAACACCCCTAGAAACAGGGAGCAGGAAGAAGAAAAACAAGCATGTCATGGTACTGGCAGGGATCGTAGTCGCGCTAATCCTGATTGCGGCCTTTGTCCTGCCGATGGCGATGCCGAGAGGGCCCGGAGGAATGGGCGGCCCAAGGCCGGGAGGTGCTCCCGGATCGGGCCAGCCTCAAGCATCGTCGCCTACGGCTTGGCAGCAGCAACAGATCGGAACTACTGTGATGGCCTAGGGCTGTGCTATTATAGCTGCTGTGTAAGACACCGTTGGTTGACAGTGGTGATGATAATGATGATGTTTTGAAGGCATCTCGCAGGTCGTCTATGGAAAGCTGGATCTGCGTAGCCGCTCTGTAAAACAGGACACATATTCACCGGCAATGACGTGGTATTTGCGCAAAAACTATTGCACATTCTCAATATCGATCGGCTTGAAGAAGCGAGCATATGACATCCAGCTGGCGCGCACGCACTCTTCTGCCTCCAATCTCGGGTAACTATGTTACCTGCTAAAGGTACACAATTGTTAATATTCATTTTTGGCATTTTATGCTTGCACCAATGGACAATCCATTAACAGGTACAAACAGAAAGGCTATGATGATAGCAGGAGTCGCAGTTGCCCTGCTGGCAGCGGCTGCCATTGCCATCCCGTCCGCACTGGCGCAGGGAACGAACAGCACGCAGTCTGGTAGCACGACTGTCCCGGACATCAAGGGGTCCGTGAGCATACAGAATGCCACGAACGCCTTTGTCAGAGACAACGTCAAGGTCCCGCTTGCAACCGCGCTCAGCACTGTGCAGGGCCAGGCAGGCGATAACGAAAGAGTAACCGGCGGCCAGCTTGCGCAGGTTCAAGGATATCTTGTATACACGTTCAAGGTGGTGAACTATGACGCCGGCACCTACAAGGTCGTGATCGTAGACGCAGGCAATGGCTCGGTGCTGTACACGTCAGACAGCATGACGCTCCATAATGGCGGACTTGGATGTGGTGGCGGCAGCGGCTGGGGCCACCACCACCATTTTGGCGGCAAAATGAACTGGGGCAACGGAGACTCCTCGTCTAGCGACAACAGCAACTCCTCAACGCAGGCAACAACTAGCGCTTGAGGGCTGTCCTCATTTTTTGATTTAGTTTAGTTCTCTGGTGAAAACGTCATCTGTGCATGTATCCTTTTCGGGTCAAATGTTGATCTGTAAAAAGTAGCATAAAAAAAGCTGGGCCGGCGTTTCCGTGCCTTTAGTGGCCCTGTTTTTTGGACTTTGCTTCTGCCCTGCTATTGCTGCTTTACGATGGCTTCAATGAATTTGCTGCTAATGCGCTCTCATGGCAGTGCCTGCTGTTATTCCTGTTTGTCATCATTTCTCCGTTATTTCAGTTACTATGTTGCTACGGGGAACATTTTGTCTACCTCTTTATACATTGTTAGGAACCTCCTGCCTTTGTCGGCGGTATGGTGGGGGTGCACTCTTCCTTGGCGTGTTCCAAGAGCCCTGCCTTCATAAAAAGTTGTAGATACTCCTTGAGCTGGGAAAAAGACAAAAATGCATCGTGTTCGTTATTTTGGTCTTTATGGCTCAATCTTTTGATGCGTCTGCCGTCATCATGAGGATGTCAGGCAGGAATTTCAATGACTATCTTCTTGTCGCCTTTTGTCTTCTCTTCAAGTGCCTCAAGAACCAGCTGAATGGCCTCCGCCATGTTCTTTTTCAGCTCCCCCAAGGTCTCGCCCTCGCTAATGGCTCCTGGTAACTCTACACACTGTCCACTATATCCGCCTTCGGTGGCTTTTTGTACCCTGATGGTGAACCTTCTGGAGCCAACAGTTTTCTTGAGCGACATTGTATCATGCAGTATGAGCTGACCGGATTATAAAAGGTTAGACTCAGACCTCTTGCAGGAATTCTTCTGATGATATCTTGGCTTGGTCGAGAATTGACCTCAAGGTCGGCTCCTTGATAGGATCGTGTCTTGGAACTGTTGCATACCTTCCGTCAGGGTGCATCAAAAAGATGTGGCTCCCTCTCTGCCGCTTTACTGTAAAACCGTGCCTGCGAAGAACCTTGAGCACTTCCCTAAAGCTATGGTTGCGCAGACTCAATTGCCGTTCGAAGTGCCTAATCGACTGCATGAAATAAGAGTTGCTCTTCTAAGTACTGTCCAAAAACGTTGGGCGAATTATCGTTGAGGCAAAAGCTCCCGACAAAATCTTGACAGCAAAGTTGTAGATGTCAGTGGTTACCAGACCAGAACGGGTCTGAATACATGAAATTTTACTTATTTCTTCATATAATTATAGTCACCAGGAGGCATAGTACCTTATGTCCAACGACTACGCTTCCAATTCTATTCCTCAACCTTTTGCCATGAGCGTCTCTTTGCGTTAGCAATCGAATATTCGTTAATACTCAATTGCGTCAAATTTATCTGATACTTCATTTGCCTATTTTTAATTGGATAAACCGGCTACCAACAACAGCGGCCTTCCAGAAATTGCAAGTCTAACTGTGGATTTTCTGCCAGGTTTTGTAAACGACCCTATTACTTTTTCATTGACTGTATATGCAGATGGAATGGTAGATTACAAAGCCAAACCCGGTTACGGTCTAGATGACTTGGAACAGCATGAGGTGACTACCTACACAAAGACAATACCAAAAGCCACTATAGATCAGATTGTGCAATTGCTCAACCGAAACGATTTCTTCGCATTAAGAGAAAGATATGATGATTATACAGTTACGGATATGCCTTATTATTCAATAAAAGTTACCAAAACATCCGGAAAAGGCAAGAAAGTGTTAGTTTATGGAGGTCATATTGCTGACGAGAGTAGCATCAACAAATTTTATGCAATCTATAATGAAATAATCAACTTGAGCAGTATCAAGCAATGGCTATCTTTGACATTTGGAGACAAAAATCCAATTGCATAGTTTGAACGAATGATTCGGTCCTTTCTTTACTCTCTCAAACCCTTTTGTTGCCTTCTGATGCGTCGCTTTCATCAGCAGCCTGTCCGCCAGTATTCAAACTAGCGTGTAGCCTAGCAAGCAGCATGCGGGCATCCGGCTCCTGTTCTCTGTTTAAAGCTTTTAGAATGGTCTCATAAGCTTCCCGATATCTTGCCAGCTTTTCTAGGGCTAGGGCCTTGTAATACAAAGTCTTGTCCGATGGGCTGGCCAGCTGCATGGCCTGGTCTAAACAGTCAAGTGCTTTCTGATATTTCTCCAGCATGAGGTACGTGATGCCTTTGACCTGCCAGAAAACGCCGCGACCGGGGTGTCTGGTCAATGCCTCATCTGACACCTTAAGAGCTTCTTCATAGCGTCCAAGACCATTGAGCGCTCGGGCTTTATTGAGCCAAGCATATGCGTTATCGGGTGCAACTTCTAGGCATTTGTCAAGACACTCTAACGCTTCCTGGTATCTCTTTAGCTCTACCAACCCGACGCCCCGTTCTACAAGGACCTCGGGGCTATTGTCTCCCAATTCTTGCAACCTATCAAGTATTTTGAGAGCTTCGTTGTATCTGTCTAGGTCGATCATGGCTCGCGCCTTATTGTATAATGAAGGGCGATGGTCCGGCCTCACAGAGAGTGCTTTGTCATACCATTCTATTGCTTCTTCATTTCTGTCTAGCCGGGCAAGAGCCTGTCCAATGTTGTTCATGGCAAATACGGCCTTTGGATCTATTTTCAGGATCTGATTGCATATTTCAATGACACCCAGATAATCCTTCTTGGTTACGAGTGCTTGGCATTTACTGTCAAGATAATTTGCATTTGTCGGGTCAAGTCTGAAGGCTTGTTCGTAACAATGGATTGCCAGGTTGTTCTTGGCGAGCCGCCTGTAGGCATCACCGGCGGCCTGCCATACTCTGTGCTGATCGGGCTTTAGCTCAAGCGATTCATAGTACGCCGCCAGCGCTTCCCTTTCTCTTTCTTTAACTGACATTAGCGCGTCCCCTACGACGCTCCAGAGTACAGGCTCTTTCTTTTCTATGTCTAACGCTTTGTAAAAGTTCACGATAGCCTCCTCCATCCTGCCCTCTATGGAGGCGAGGCACAGGCCTTTGTAAAAAAAGACACGCTCATCGTACATGCCTAATTCCAATGCCGTATCAAAGCAGGAGATCGCTTCGTCGTACTTCTTTATTTCTTGCAGGCAAAATCCTTTGTTATACCACACAGTTGGCTTTGTCGAATCGATGGCTATGCTCTTGTCAAAGCAGGCTATTGCGTCCTCGTACTTGTCCAGTAGCAAAAGCGTATGACCCATATCAAACCATAGCTCAGGGTTATCTTGCTTAATTTTCAGTGCTTTGTCAAAGCATTCAAGCGCCTCCCCAAACCCCTTGGCTTCTTTGTGCCTCTTGCCCAAGATTATCCATTGTTTGTAACGATCAGTACTCGTGGAATCGTTTTTATCGTCTTCTTGTTCCACTGCCAGATTTATTTTATATATCATGTACTTAGCAATTGCTGGTAAAAAGCAGGATAGGCGCGCACACACGCATTTTTTTGACACTGGTGAAAAATCGGGTGAAACTTACCGCGTGTTGATTTAGGGCCACTGGCTGTTGAATTAGGGTGATGGTGTAGTAGCTATTGTAGGCGATATCAGTAATTGGTGATTTTTGCCTGCTTAACATTCTCTTGTCGCGGTCTGATGGCAAGTGAATCAAATTTTGCAAGTGTCTTATTCTTCTCTTTTAGAAAGTCATCGAACTTGCTATACAGTATTACTCGCCAATTATCTTGCTCTACCCTTTCCTTTAGCATAATATTCTGAAATTTGCTATAAATGAGCCTTTCCTTGTCATCTGGTAATACGATAATCCTTTCAGTCTTGTACGGGATATTAGAACCGCGACTGATGGCTTCTGTTATCTGAGTAGTATTCTCGACTTCAAAGCAGTATTTTATTTGATTGTTCTTGAGCCAGAGAACATCGATTTTTCTTATCTTTTGCAATTGCTCATCAGGAATATTATCTAGCTCGAGTTCTCTTACAACCAAGCTTCTTGTTTCGTCACTGATATCTGCAACATAAACATCAAAACCAAATTGCTTGCCAAGTTTTGCAAGTTCATTTTCCTTTGCCTGATGCTCATAACCTGTCCTGACCTCTGGTTTTGCCCGCCATTTTCCGTCTGGCAATTTGGTGGCATACTCTGATAATATTGCCCTAACACTTTGAGTTTCTGGTGTAAGAGAATTGGTAAAAGTCAGAAAGATTTCCTTCAATACATCATCAAAACTGACTATTATGTTTCTTTTTAGAACTGATATTACAGCCTGTTCAACTCTCTCACTCAGAGGAGTTTTTTCCAGATGTTGAATTGAACTGGGGTTCTTGAACCATCATTTTTTGTAATATTGAGTCCTTCCTGAACATCAACTATAACAAATTCCTTATCCAGATGTTTATCCAGAACAGCCTTGATTTCCTTCGGATCACTGATCAGATTGTATCCCCGCTCTATTAGTTTTGTATCGATTGTGTTCAAAATCCAGGCATAAGATGTTGGCTCCCCACGTTCAGCCAGAACCGTAGTTACTACGTCAACCATTATCCTTTCCTGAACATCCTTATCCATCTGAAATTCTGTCTGCTGAACCTCATGCTCTGGTTTAAGGAATCTAATGTAATAATCTCCAACTGGTGTTCCGTATGGATGCAATTGAGACTTTGCTGAAGGCTGCGATGATGATTGATAGAGAATCTTTTCAAGGTTGAATCCAGAGTAAACTACACTTCGGATTAGAGAGTTTCGTATCTGGATTTTCTCATTGTGGAAAGTCACAGTAAGATATTTCTTGGGTTTTAGAGTTTTGAAAATTTGTCTGAAACTTTTGAGTAACATTTGGTCGTATTGATTGAACGGTTTCTTTTGATTATTGTTAATTATGATTTCTTCTTCAAAATTCCCATTCAGCTTTAGCCAAGAGTTCCAAAGAAATGACAGTTCATAGTATTGAATTGAATTTCCATAAGGCGGATCGGTGAAAACATAGTCAATGGAATTTTCTTTTATTATGCTGTTCTTTGGATTGTTCTCATTGACGAGTTCAAGTGCAGAACCATTAAGAATTAAAATGTTCTTATCTGTTAAGATTAGGTCATCGAAATCTGTTGCTACTCTGTATCCGATCTTATTGGTCTGTTCCTTTGCTGCTAATGTAATTTCAAATTGGTTCTTGAAGTCGTTCAGAGGGTTCTGTTCAATAAATTCATAAGGATTCATGAAGAAGTGTAGAGTCCAGCCTCTTCCCAAAGACTGGTTGCCAGTATCCCTGCCCAAATTCATCTTGCTTGACTTCGCAATAAAAGCAGTGAATGTTAATTTCAAAACATCCTTCACATTCTCCTCCTTTCTCGAGCCCTCTGGAAGCTCGTCTATTGCTTTAAATATTAAAGCACACAAGTGCAGGTTTCTTTTCGTATAAAGCATCTCTATGGTAGGTTCTTTAATCATATCGTGCCGAAGTTGAAGGAATCTCTTTCCTGATGGATATTCAAATCTGATTTTTGGGTACCATGCCAATATTTTTTGATTCTCAATTTTCTTCAATTTCTTTAAATCATTGAGGTCTGGTTTCTTCATCATTATTCCCTTGGGATTGCACTTCTCACAGAAATAATAGATTTCAAAGGGTTCTTCCTCCTTGGTCTTCTTGTTTTGTCGCCAAACATAATGTGATGCTACACGTTCTTGTCCACACTTTGTACAAGTTGTTTTATAGAAATCATCCGCCTTGTTCTGGACTTTCCTGACAACTAGACGAAAACCTTCTTGAAGTAGGTCAATATCCACATCTATAGCTGTAGCATACGTTATGAAGTTAGCAATTGGGTTTATATCTATTGCAATTCCTTTTCTGCCAAGCTTTACTGCTTCGAGTGCTGTTACACCGCTGCCAGCGAATGGGTCAAGTACGATCTCTCGTATAATGTTGGATGTATTCTGCTACAACATTGTGGGGCTTTCTTGCCCAATATTTGTGAATATAGTACATCGGCTCTTCGTTTTTAGAGCGAACAATTGGAGGGATTTGGTAATTGATATGGGCTACAGCTAGTTCTGTCTCGGTCAACCGCCAAGATGTTCCAGAACTTGACTAATTAAGATTTATCCTATTAACTAACACATCTTTATCCAACAGCTATCTATGCCATTAGATAACCATGCAAACTGATGCACTCTGAGTATGTCGTTGATTTCCTTCCATACCTGCTTGTCGAGCCAGCCTTTTGGCATAACCTTTATGCAATCTTTTTCGTTCGTGATATTGACATGCTGAACTCTTCTCCCAAGATGTACCGCAAATTTTCCATCCGTGATATCTTTTTGCTCAGAATTGTTGCCAGTAAACCAAAGGATGAACGCTATGGGAAGCAGTAGAGAAGCCACTATTCGTAGGGCAGGGCTCCTGACCGCTGGGAAAGTCGCTTTGCAGTCAACTAAAAGCTACTGTATGTCTGGCACTATTACAGATAATATTGCTAATGCCTATCTGGTAATCTTCCATGTAGGCCTTGACGTGCCAGCGTTTTAATTGTGATCCTCTCTTCTTGAGTAGAGTATAAAAATAGTAGATTGTTACATAGCCTCTGTTGGGCATGACGATGGAACGTCCGGCAAACATTTGCAGCAAACTAAAGACGTTCATAACCCTTTTAGACGGCAAAAGAGTCGCAGTAGATCTTGTCCGCCTGACATTTCCAAGGTGGACCGGGAATCCTATCAAAAATGACTTTGGAGGTAAGCCTGTTGTGATGTATAATGATAAACCAATGTTTGCAGAGCTTGCAATTAGGCAAATGATGATTGATGCCGGGTGGTCGGCCGAGTGGGTTTCTGGCTCTTATTATCTAGAGAATTGGGACGATGTACCGTTTAGTCAACAAAAGAAGAAGCCGCTACAAGACCTTCCACTATGGCCTCTATTATCCCGGATCGACAGGAAGTGTCGGCAATTATTTCCAAGCTATGCTGCAAACTCGTGTGATGGCTGCTGGGATGTTCTTGCATGGAAAGGAAATGCAACAATATTCATAGAGTCAAAGCATAAAGACAAAATAACTTTGCCTCAAAGAAAGTGGCTGACTGCTGCATTATCTCCAGATCTAAAGCTTGGTCTTGACAACTTTGTTATCGTTAAATGGAAGTAAAACTCAATCATGAGTTTGCTGGATGTAATCGATTTATCTGATAATAGACCCTTTTCATTTAAGGGAATCCTTTTCATCTACTCTAATGCAGAGTATAATTATTAAAAGATTTAGACCTGAAATAAAGTGGGGCCAGTGGGATTCGAACCCACGACCTCCAGCGCCCCGGGCTGACATCCTGCCAAGCTAGACTATGGCCCCTTGAGGGTCAGGCTGTGCCCACCTCTATTAAACCTACAGCGCTTTTCGATTCTCATTAATATTTTTTCTTGCCTATTATGTAATGGAAAGACCCCAATCAGCTGGCGACACGATGCAACATGCCAAGCAATACCCCAAGCTGGGCAAGGCTCAGTCCGGCTATCTGGAGATAGGCTTTTTCAAAAACGCAGACCTGCACACAGGATATTTCTGCTATGACTGCATCTATTACGTAAAGGACAACCAGTGCGCAATAGTAAGAAATGACGGGCCGGATGTCAGGGGAGAAGAGTCCGGCATTATCGCACCGCACGGCGTCTGCACGCTGTGGCAGCCTAACGAACAGGAGACGCGCTGAAAATGGCAGACATTCTATCAGAGGTCGGCAACAAGGTAAAGGAGCTTGCAGGCACAGCCGACAACTTTACCCGCCTGAAGAAAAAGACCAAGCTTGAGGCATCGTACGTAGAATACGACAAGTTCTCTGATTCGAACCTGCATGAAGGTTACTTCTGCTACAACTGCATCTACTGGTCAGCGACAAGCGGAGGCAGGTGCATGCTCGTCGATTCGGAAGGGCCGGACATTAACGGCAAGGTGTCAGGGGTTATAGCGCCACACGGCTGCTGCCATGCATATGATCCAAACTATGAAAAGCTGCACGACACCCGTGCGCCCGGCGAAAGCCCGGTGCAGGACACTGAAAAGAACCGCAAAAAGACCACTACTGCCGACGTGGTCTAGACGGCCTTCATCCTCTTGAATGAATAGATGCCAAAAAGGCCAAGCGCGCCCGTGTAGGCAGCAAGTATTGCAAAGTTGAAAGCCGCGTCGCCGCCTATGCCCAGCATGCTTGAGCGCAGCGCGCTGACCCCGTACGTCGCAGGGTCCACTGCCGTAAGCACGTAAAGCCAGGAGGGCAGGTTGTCCAGCGGAAAGAGCGCTCCAGAAAGAAAGAACAGCGGGAACACTACAAAGCTCACTATCATCTGGAACCCTTCAAGGTTGTACATGTAGCTTCCAAGGGCAAGGCCAAGCGATGTCAGCCCAAACGAGAGGAGCAGTATGACTGCGACTGCCTGCAGTATGGAAAGTGGGGTAAATGGTATGCCTATTGCTGCGCCAATGGCAAGCAGTATGAGCGCCTGTATGAGCGAGTTTGTCATGCCCCCTAGCGTCTTGCCGACAAATACGGTCCCCCTGCTCACCGGCGCCACCATCACGCTTTTTAAAAAGTCAAACTTGCGGTCCCATATTATGTACGAGCCATAAAATACGGACGTAAAGATGATGGACATGCTGACAATGCCGGGAAAGATGAATTGCTGGTAGTCAAGGCCGGGGGCCGACTGCACACTTGTGGCAGAGCCGATGCCAGAGCCAATTACAAACAGCCACAGTATCGGCGTAAACGTCGATGCGACGAGCCTGCTCTTTTCCCGCAAAAACACCTTGAACTCGCGCAGCCATATCGCGTACATCCTTGCAAGGTACTTTTCTTCAATCATACTTGGCAAACCTCTCCATGAACCCGCCCTCAGACTCTTCCCTGATGTTCCTGCCAGTCAGGCGGATGAAAACGTCATTGAGCGTCGGGCTGGCAAACTCGGCCGACTCTGCCTCTATGCTCTGCAATATTACAGGCATGTTCCGCCGGGCGTCTTTTACAGCCATCACTAAAAAGCCGTCATCGTCCATCTCTGCCTTGCGCACAAAATCAAATTGCTTTGCTATCCTGTCGGCGCCCTTTACCGGCGTCTTTATGCGGATGATGTCGCCGCCCATCGACGCCTTCAGGTTTGCAGGCGTGTCAAGCGCCACTATCCTGCCCTTGTCGATTATGCCTATCCTGTCGCACAGCATGTCTGCCTCTTCCATGTAATGCGTCGTCAGGATCACCGTTACTTTTTCTTCATCAACCAGCTTGCGGACGTACTTCCACATGGTTTGGCGGCTTGCAGGATCAAGCCCAAGCGTCGGCTCGTCAAGGAACATCACTTTTGGGTTGTGCAAAAGCCCCCTGGCGATTTCCAGTCTCCTGCGCATGCCGCCGGAATAAGTCTTTACCCTGTCGTTTTTCCTGTCAGACAGGCCTACAAGTTCCAAAACGTCCTCTATCCTGTTTTTCCTGACAGCCGGAGGGACAGCATAAAGCAGCGCATGTATGTGCAGGTTTTCATATCCTGTGAGCATGTCGTCACTACTTGGGGCCTGGAACACTATACCTATGCTCTCGCGCACCTTTGACGACTGCGACACAATGTCATGGCCATTTACAGTCGCCGTGCCGGATGTCGGCTTGAGCAGAGTGGCAAGCATGTGGATGGTAGTGGTCTTGCCGGCGCCGTTTGCGCCAAGAAGCCCGAACACCTCGTTTTCTCCGATCTCCAGATCAAGGTTATCGACGGCGACGAGGTTGCCGTACCTCTTGGTCA
>JBDUUM010000009.1:0-62537 GCA_039938615.1 Nitrososphaera sp. | reverse complement strand
GCGCGCTCTGCGTAGAAATCTGCACCGCTCTTGGTCCAGATGTACTCAGAGTCAAGCCGGTGGAAGGATGGAAGAGGGGTAAGGCATTTGTCTTCTACCCAGAGAGATGCATCTCTGACGGAGCATGTGTAGGCGTTTGCCCGACACACGCAATCTTCTGGATGAGACCAATGCAGTACACTCCGGGCCAGCCAGTCCCGCTGCACAAGAACGGTGTGTTCAGCAAGGGCTGGGAAGAAGGCTAAACATCCCCCGCACCTCTTTTCTCTTTTCCTTTTTTCAACGCTTATCTAGTCGTTTGTCGATTATCTTTCCAATGTGCGACTACATGCACTATGAGGGGCCTAGGCGTTACAGGGCGAAAAAGATGGCAGAACCTGAGCCAGAGCTGGAAAGGATAGAAGAGGAGCAGCCGATGACAATCAGGGCATGATCGCCCTCCTCATTTTTTTTGACGCCATGTCAGCGAGCCTGAGCGGCTCTGGCATTTTGTTTCTCGACAGCTTTTTCACAATCTGGCCGGCCGTATCCAGGCTCACCCTGTGGCCAACGCTTACGTACAGGCCGTTGACTATTTTTCCAAGTGTCTCTCCGCCAAACTCGACCCTCTCGCCTTTGACGGTACCACAAAGCCGGCTCTTTGCCACACCTATCGCAGGCTTGTTTACCGTCAGCCCGATAAAGCAGGCAAGGCCGCACCTTCTTGGATGCAATTGCCCGTTGCCATCCACCAGCAAAAGGTCATAGCTTGCCTTTTCCAGCGTGTGCAGGATGGGACCAGCCTCGCGCAACATGAAAAGGCCGGGTATGTACGGCTGCGTGACAGGGCTCTGCGTGTCCGCCTGCTCTAGCACATTCAAGTCAAAATCAGTCACAACAGCCGAGCAGTACGCGACGTTTTTCCTGTATGAAACGTCTACGCCGCATACCCGCTCTATCTTACCATAATCGTCGCTTATCACCACCCTGCCTGCCATCTCTTTCTGCAGGGCTATTGCTTCAGAGGGCGTCTTGGGAAGCTTCTTAAAGTCTGTCAATCACGTGGTCCATATAATCATCTACGCGGGCATTTACCTTTGCGGCAGGCATGGCCTGCTTCATGAAATCGTCTGCGACTATGGTTACCTCCTCAAACGAGTTGTTTGCGATAAATGCGTTGAGCGACTCGATAAAGCTAGGGTAATCCTCGGCCTTGCGGGCACCCCTGCCTGTCAGGTTGTGCGACGCCGGGAAAACGTCAGATATCTCTGCCGGGATCACGCCAAGGAAAGGATTGTAGGTGCCAAGCTGCGCGTCTGGAAACTTCTTTACAAGGGCCTTGAATCCTCTCGTGGCGTAGAACGGATGCACCTCGCCTTCGGGAAAGAGCACCAGCTTTTTCTTGGGTGACTGAAACTGCGCCGTCATGCGCCTAAAGCGCCGGGCCTCCGGCCTGTGCTGGTCTACTGGATCAAAGAAAAAGATCGCCTTTTCCTTGAATATCGGTGTGTTGTCTGCCAGAAAATCAAATTCCTGCGTTCCGAGCAGTTGTACGGCTTCCATCAGCTTGGGGTGCGCCCTTGCCTTTTGTATGACATACTCCCACAGCCGGCCGTCCATTATCGCCTGCTTGACCATGTCGACCTCTGCCTTTAGCACGTGAAGGTTGTGCTTCGCTACCTCGATCGTCTTTTGGTCCTTTGGTAGAGCCCGCAACTCGTCCAGTTTATACATCGAGCAGACGGAGCACTGGCAGGGCAAATACGCAAGCTCGGCAAGCCTAACCGTGCCGTTTGGGTGCATGTACCTGCCGTCCTTGGCATAGAGCATGTACGAAGCCGAGTCAAATGTGTCGCAGCCAAGCGCGACTGCAAGCGGTATAGTGAGGGGATGGCCTGCGCCAAACAGGTGCACCGGCTTGGCCGGGATGACCTTTTTTGCCCTCGCTATCATCCTGGCAAGGGTTGCAAATTCGTATGCCTCCATAAGCTCGACAGGGCTTCCGAGCGCCATAAAGCCAAAGCCCATCCGGTCAAGAGCGCTGGCTGATTGCTCTACCAGATCAAAATGCTCGGCGCCCTGCACCGGACCTACCCACACTGCGTCAGTCTCGCCTACTACTTTTAGTGTTTCTTGACAGTTTTCAAGCGTTATTCTGACATATTCTCTTGCCTGCTCATAGGGCAGGCCATAGCCGGTGGGCTTGTCAAGCGGGATAGGGATGTCGCTTTTAATGTCTTTTTCAAACTGCGCCATTGCAGCCGGTTCTACCTCGACTGACCCATACTCGAGCACCTGGTATCCTCCAGAATCTGTCATCACCGAGCCGTCAAAGCCAATGATGTCGTGGATGCCCCGCTTTCTGGCCTCGTCGCCATAGTGGCGCAGGGTGATGTAGGCGTTTGTTATCACGAGATCAAAGCCCATCTTTTTCAAAAAAGCCGGGCTTATCGTCTGCCTCACGGGATGGACTACTGGCACGAACGCCGGCGTCTCTATAGTGCCATGTGGCGTCTCCAGCCTGCCTATGCGCGCAGCAAGATCCGTGTAACGGACCTCAAACACTCCTACTTCTTTGTCTCCTTCATAAAGGTGTCAAAGATGGACTTGACCCTGTCTGCAGACAGCCCTGACCCTTCCTCGACTCCCGACTGTGTCACCTTGATCTTGTCCATCACGATTATCGCGCCCACGTCTTCACGTATCTTGACAAGCCCTGGAAATGCCCTTTCAAGCCTCTCTGCAAGCGCCCTGAAATCAAACGGCTTTTCCATTAGGCGTATCTCTTTGACGAACATGCCATTTAGTATCATCTTTAGGATTCCGCGACCTTCCACATTGTCAAGCACGATGTCGAGCTTGTCGTCAATGCCGGCCAAGGTGCCGTTGTAAACCTTGTTATCCGAAGTCTCTACAGCCACTTTTTTTCCAACAAACTGGAGCGTCTCTTCGCCAAATCTTCTTGTAACAACCGCTGCCATGCCTTTCTCAATTGCTTGGTAGTATATATACGAATTAGAGGTTTTTTGGTGCCAGCTCGACTATCAATCCGTCGCTCCACCCATATTTTGCGTCCATCAGCTTGGACACTGCCGCTATCAAGTCAGGTTCCTTTACCACCCGCGCCGTGCCTTCAAATCTCCTGCCAGTCACGCTGAACGAAATGCCGGGGTTTCGCAGGACGTTTTTGACCCAGTGCGACTGCTCTCGGTGCTCTGACACGATGTAATACTTGCCGTCATAATTGACAAACCAGATCTCTATTTCGTGCTGCCTGCCCGTCTTCCACCCTTTCGTCTTTAGGTACAGAAATTGCGGCTGGCTTACACGCATATATATATCCATATACATACGCATGCATTGTTGCATAACTGACCGTTCTGTCAATGAGGTTTAACCAAGCCTGCTTTAGCTTGGCCTCCTGTCATCGCATCATGGTCAACTGGCGCTCTTACAACGAGTCGCTTGTCAGGCGTGGAGAAGTTATGCTTGACTTCGATGTCATAGATGGCTGGCAAGACGAGCTGGAAAAGATGAATGAAGGCAAGGAAGGTGCATCATTCAGGTACCCTCACTCCTTTGTCCAGCTGCTTGCGTACATGCGAGCCTATTTCCACCTGCCGTACAGACAGACTGAAGGAGTAGTCAAGGCACATGCAAGGAAGGTGCCGGCCATCACTGACTACAGCACCCTATGCAGGCGCATCAACAGTCTGGACATCAGGGTGGACAAAAATGTGGGCAACGACATTGTAATTGCGATGGATGACTCGGGCATCAAGGTTGCAAACCGCGGCGAGTGGATGCGCCACAAGTGGCATGTCCCAGGGGCTACCTGAAGATACACGTTGCAGTCGACATCCGCAGCAAGAAGGTAGTCTCACTTGAGGTGACAAGCGAGGAGGTACACGGTGGCAAGGTGCTCAAAAAGCTGGTCAAAGACGCATCTGAAAACAACGGTATCAGCCGCGTACTGGCAGACGGCGCGTACGACAGCAAGGAGAACTTTCAGTTCTTGGCTGACCGCGGCATAGATGCTGCAATCAAGGTAAAGAAGAATTCATCCGGCAAGGCTCATGGCTGTTATCCAAGGAAATTAGCCGTACTGCAGCAGCTGTCTGATTTTGAGAAATGGAAACGTAGCGTCAGCTATGGGCACAGGTGGATTGTAGAATCCGTGTTTTCTGCCATGAAGAGGATGTTTGGTGAATATGTTATGGCCAGGAATTACCAGAACATGGTAAAGGAGATGTTTCTGAAAGCATCGCTGTACAACATGTTTGTCGGGATGAAATTGTAGCCAGGAGTTGATTAGACATGCAGGGATTGGTCAGTTATGCAACGGAGCACATACGCACTGTTCGCGCTTTTTAGCTAATACGCAAAGAACCTTTGCACTTCATCTTCTGACAGTATCGCAAGCCAGTCCACGACACCTACTTTTTTGGGCGACTTTTTCTGCATGGTCGATATTATCTGCTCGGCAGTTTCTTCCGGCGTCCTGTTTGTAGTGTCAAATTCTGCAACTTTGCGCTTGCCAAACGCCTTGATGGCATCATAGAGCAGGACGCCTAGGATCTCGGCAGAGACGTTTTCGTTTATCTTTTCGCGGCTGTATTTCCGCTCTGCAAGCGTCGATTCAAGCCTAGATGGCGACCTGCGTAGCACCGCGACCATGTCAATGTCTGCCGTCTTTATCGCATAAGGGGCCAGATGGCCGACGATCACGTAGCTTCTGCCCTTTCTCTTTAGCATTGCCGACAGCAGCTTGCCAAGCTTTTTTACGTCGATGTCTACGCCCCTGTCCGTCTTTGCCAGTATGACGTCATTTTCAAGCGCGACCTTGTTGATGTCGATCACCTCTGCCTGCAGTCTTGCTGCAATGAGCCGGGCGCTGGTGTGCTTGCCTGTGCCGGGATTGCCCGTAATGACGAGCCTGAACGGTTTCAACAACCTTGCATACGGCCCTGAGCTATTCTGCGTTTCGATTAGTTTATCCGCAAGAAGATGGCGAATAATAACCACAACAACTACCATGCGGACCTGCGAATCGTGCGGGCGTGTCAGGTTCTACTCGCTCAACTTTATCTTTTCAAAAACCGTCTGCAACGAATGTTATCTGTCAAAACAGGAGCGGGAAAAGAGGCACTACTGAGTCGCGCCGCATTTCGTACAGAACTTGGCGTTCGCCTTTAGCTTTTGCCCGCAGTTGATGCAGAATTTTTCCTCCGGCTCCAGCGTCTTGCGGTTTAGCGGCGTAAGCTTGGGCGGGCTCTGCTGATCGGACGGCAACGACTGCACGCCGCTGCCGTACATGTCGGTGACTGCGCCCGTGGGCTTGAATGACTCGTCGATGTCCGGCGCAAGCGCCGCTTCGTCGCTCTTGCCTCCCTTTTCCTCGATGTAGGTCATCAGTCTGGGCACCTGGCCGGAAGGAGAATTGACAAGCTCGCCAAGCCACAGCGCAAATTTCCTCAGCGTCATTTCAGGCGTAGAAAATGTGAGGGAATGAGTGGACATGTAATCCTCAGTCGCCGACCTGCCGTTGAACAGCTTTGCCATGCCACTTGATTGGCCTGCCAATAATTAATTCTTTTAAAAAGCGCCTTGTGTGTTGCGCGTATGCGCGTACGAGCACGCACGCAACACACAGCTATTCGGTAGCCATGCGCACCAGCTCTGGGATCTGCTTGCCATTTCCTGCGGCAAGCGCAGCTATTCCTCCATTCAAGCTGTCGGCTACAATGCCTTTTTTCGCAAGCACCTCTGCTGCCTTTAGCGAGGTGTTGCCCATCATGCAGACGAGCAGCGGCTTTGAACCTGCGCCCAGGGCCTTGTCAATCTCTGGCGGCATCTGCTGCGTCATCAACAACTGCTCTACCTGCCGGGCCGTCGGCACCACTATCTTGCTCTCGTCGACGCCTAGCGATTTGGCAATGAGCTCTATTCCCTCCTTGCGTGGCGTGTACATGGTGTGTATCCACACGACCTTGTCATAATTGCCAATGTTTGCGACTGCCTGCGGCAGCGCGACCTGCAGACTCCTCTTTTCCTGCATCGCCGCAAGGTTCTTTCTGTATTTCTGGATGCCGTCGGCAATTATTACGACAAATTTGGAGTCGCCTCCAAAGTTAGCCATCTGCATCGTGGCGTAAAGCGCAAGGGCGCTGCTCTCGCCCATGTCGTGGCCCTTGTCCACAAAGAACTTTAGCAGCCTTTTTGCCTGCCCAAAATCTACCTCGTGCTGGCCTGCATACCGGTCTGGCTGGTAGAACTTTAGTCCTGCCGCCTTGCCTTTCGTCCTTATCCCTGCGACGTCCTGGTCGGCGGGCGGGAAGACGACGTGCACGGCCTTTTTGCCGTATTTTTCAGCCATGTACCTGCTCAGGCCGCCTGACGTGCCACCGGTGCCAAACGTGCAGACGATCTTGAACCCTGACAGTGATTCTCCTTCCTTGCGCAACTGTTGCTCCAGCTCTGGCGCAGTCACGGTCCTGTGCGCCTCGATGTTCAGCTCATTGTCATATTGCTCGGGGCAAAAGCCGCCATAGATCTTGGCAAGCACCTTTGCCAGCCGGATAATGTCCTGCTCTGCCAGTGCTGCTTCTACGTCTTGGCGGGACCTGTCAAAAGCCGCCGGGTCAAACCCAAGCTCTATCAGCTGCGCACGGACGTTTGACGCCGTCGCCTTGGCCATCATGAGGTTTGCGTTTCCCTTCATCCCCGGGGCGGGGCAGATGTCCATGTCGAGGTTGATGATGCGCGTCCTGCCGTTCCTCAGCTCTTCAAACACTCCTTCCTGCAGCTTTCTAGAAACCAGGGCGATTACATCCACGCCAAGCCTAGAAACCTGCCCAAGGGCGATCCCAAAGTTGCCTGATGTCGCTTCAAACACTGTTTGTCCGCGCCTGAGCTTGCCCGTCGCTATTGCGTCGTGGATTATCTGGACTGCCGGCCTCACCTTTATGGAGCCGGACAGCAGGTCAGAGTCAAACTTGGCAAAAACCTTCAGGGGCTTGTCTGAAAGGTCAATGCCAAAGACGGTCTTGGCGCACCCTTTCAAGTCGCCGGTGATATCGACCAGCGGAGTCGCGTTGGCTATCATGCCTCCGACGTGGGGGACCTTGCTCCATATCTCGCGCTCAAAATCTGCCAGCAGTGCATTGTCGACGTTGTTTGCCTTGCTCTGCCCTTGCAATTGCTTTTCTCCCAGCTATTCCAATCGGCTGACGGATATAAAATGTGTTGTCAGGCTATATTATTGCGACCTGCCGCACTTGCTGCAGAACTTGGCCTGTGCCGGTATCGTGGCGCCGCATATGATGCAGCTCTTCGTTGTCTTTTTCGGCAATTCGATGTCGACTGGCCTAAACGTCGGCTCAACCTGCGGCGACGGCAGCGTGTATCCGGGTCCGGCAGTCCCGCCAGCGTTTACAAAGCCGCCTATGCCAAAGCCTGCTTGCTGCTGGTGTTGTTGTGGAGCCGGCTCGGCAACCCCTCCCGTCGGGTTCTTGATGCTCGTGCCCTTCTCTATTGCGCCTTTTATCTCGAAAATGACACGTATTGCAAGAAAGCTCAGAGCCGACGTGGCAACGAGGTAGTCGCCTATCTTGGCGAAATACTCTTTCTCTGACATCTTGCCCTGCTTGTACAGCTGGGTGGCGTCAAGGAACGACTCGTACATATTTTGCGTGTCGCCTGACAATTGCTTTAGCTTCTCTGACAGGCCGCCAAGCGTGTCGACGCCAAAAGACATTGAATGAAAAAGAGAGGTTTGCGGGCCTTAAAAACGATTCCCGCTAGTAATAGCCGTCGTTTCTGCGGCCATAGTGGCCGCGGCTGCCGCCGTAGTTGCGCCTTCCGCCGCCACCATATCCGCGGCTGCCACCGTATCCTCCGCCGCCCCGGTTGCCGCCATAACCGCCGCTACCTCCGCGCCTTCCGCCACCGCCATAGCCACCTCCTCCTCCACCGCTGTATCCGCGGCTACCGCCATAGCTGCCGTAGCCGCCACCGCCGCCATACGACGGGCGGCGCGGCTGCGCCACCGGCACAGCGATGCCCATCTCGTCGTTCAGCTTGCGTATGGGCAGATTCGTCTGCGCCAGTATGCGCTCAAAATCGGGAACCCTGTCGGGCGATACAAGCGATATGGCCTTGCCCGCAGCGCCAGCCCTTGCAGTCCTTCCGATCCTGTGGAAGTATACGTTCGGGTCGTCTGGCACGTCATAGTTGATGACGTTGCCCACCGTCGGCACGTCGATGCCCCGAGCAGCAATGTCTGTAGCAACCAAGACATCGTCGGTGCCACGCCTGAACTTGTGCATGGCGTTGTCTCGCTGCCTCTGCGTCAGGTCGCCGTGTATCGGAGAAGCGTTAAAGCCCTCCTGCCTCAGGTTGCGCGCAACCCTGTCGGCACGCTGCTTTGTCGCTGCAAACACGATTGTCTGCTGCGTCTTGTCGGCCTTGCGGATAAAGTCGCACAGATGCTTGAATTTCTCGCGCTCTTCGACTACCAGGTACGACTGGTCTATAGTCTCTAGCGTGATTTCTTCTTCATTGAGCCTGATGTGCTCGATGTTTTTCATGTACTCGTCCGCAAGCCTCCTTATCTCTGGCGGCATCGTGGCCGAAAACAGACAGGTCTGCCTGTTGTCGCTCACGTAGAACAGGATAAACTTGATGTCGTCAATGAAACCCATGTCAAGCATCCTGTCCGCCTCGTCCATGACGACAAACCTGACGTCGTCGAGGATTATCGAGCCCTGCTTTATGTGGTCGATAAGCCTGCCGGGCGTCGCCACGATTATCTGGACGCCACGCTTCAGTTTCTCGTGCTGGAGGTTTATGCTCTGGCCGCCATATATGGCGGCTACTTTGATCCCTGTGTACTTTGCCAACCGGCTAATCTCATTTGTGACCTGCACCGCAAGTTCTCTTGTCGGCACAAGCACCAGCGCCTGGACGGGGCCATCGTTGCTGACTTTGGCCAGTATTGGCAGTCCAAATGCTGCAGTCTTGCCGGTCCCTGTATGCGCCTGCCCAATGACATCTCTGCCTTCCAAGACAAGCGGGATCGCTGCTTCTTGGATGGGAAAAGGCGCCTCAAATCCGTTCTCGCTGAGCGCTTTTGTCAATTCTGCGCTCAGACCCAATTCTTCAAACGTTTTCGTCATATTTTTCACTTTTTGTTTGCTTTTCTTCTACAAAAGTCACGACGTCACTGTTCTGCCGTAAAACCTTTGTCTGTCATTTGCTAGCTTTTACACAGATATAAGGTTAGCTAAGGACGGTGTTGTAGCGTTGGCGTCGGTTAAGGGCGGAAAAGGAGGCTGTAACAAATTGTCGGTAACAGTTACAACCTCGAGAGACCATAACATTCGTTTGCACTACTTCAGATAGAACGCGCGGGTTATTCAAACTACTTATCACAAAGGTTCTGATTTCATACTGACCTGCAGGCTCTGGCATCCAAGACATGCCTAAACCTATTGTATCTCCTGCCATTATGATTTGGGTATGCCAATTGAACCAAAGTGTTATTCCATTAGAATCTCTGCCTCAACAAGAGCGATAGAAGGAGGGGACAAGGGTATGACGAAGGTCATGGCAAAGGAGCAGACTGTTTTTGGCCTTCCTGTTGTCGCCGTATACATGCACACACATTACGCCTGCTACTTCTCGCCGCATGAAGTCACCCTTGCTATTGAAGAAGAGAGACTGTCGCCGCAAGTGCTTTGTCCCTGATGATGAGAAACCTGCGCGTCAGAATGGAGACAAGGCGTATGACAGCGACCAATTGGAATATCACTTGGCAGTCGAACATGGTATCGAATTGATTGCGCCGCACAGGCTGAGTTGGAGAAAGAAGACGAGAACACAGACGGACGTGTGCTACGCCGGTACAAAAGAAGATGTAAGGTAGAGAGGCTGTTTGCATGACTGCTGCAGAATTTCCGCCAATACAGATACGCTACGACTATTATTCGCAGAATTTCTTGGGCTTTGTCCAGCTGGGTTGCATGATGATCTGAAGAGGTGTTATGAGATGAGTTCTAGTAAAATAAGCGTAAATCATACATACTAATTCTCAATCAAT
This sequence comes from Nitrososphaera sp., assembly GCA_039938615.1. Classification (GTDB taxonomy): domain Archaea; phylum Thermoproteota; class Nitrososphaeria; order Nitrososphaerales; family Nitrososphaeraceae; genus Nitrososphaera. The sequence goes on along the minus strand of JBDUUM010000009.1, from coordinate 52,459 downwards.
CTGATAGCACTATTTGGTGCATGTTGTGTTTCCCAAATGTCATTTAATTACAAATTTATGGATTAAATAGGCGAATTTTATACGATAAACATGTCCTATGACAAAACCTTAAATAATTTGCCTTATCTTGCGAATTAATGATACGAAGCCCCATGAAGTACGTCATGTTGGCTGTTGCAGTTGTCGTAACAGGGTTATTTGCCCTAGGATTGATGACGAACAGCAGTCAAACCGCAGCATCAACGTACGAACAGCACCTGAATGAAGAGAAAAACGCACAGAAACCAAACGAAATTCAACTTAGAACAGGAATACCTGAACTAACCTCTTTCGAAACAGAATATTCCGACGCGATAAAATATTTTGCAGTAAAGGAAGGACAATATAACTATCTAGATAGGGCCATCAAGCAGGGAGCGACAATCATCTCGATTGTAGAAATGGATGAGTACTTCAAAACATTTTCAGACTATGGCTACCGGTTTGCAATGACTTTTGCCACAGGTGAAACAAAATACTACACGATAAACTATTTTGAGCCTCCGATTTCACTTGGCAACCATAATGTCTACATTAGCATAAAAGACCATGTGAATCCTTCTGGCAATAGCCTCCAACAGGCAGACGCGACGTATCTCTCACAAGCAATGGATCGGCCTTTCCGATGGAATCAGGTCGATGGCGCTTCCGCATTGACATTGGTCAAAAGGATCGCAGCTGATGGAAATGAATTCAACGCTTCAACCAAGGAAGGCTACAAAACCATAAGGGTGATGTACATCGGCCCGCTATCCGAAGAACTAAAATTCCCTGAATTTCAGGCGATGTATGGGCAGACCATTGCGAGCCAAGGGGGTCAATAGAAAGATGAAAAAACTGCTCCTAGTTCTAGTTGTCTTTGCATCGTTGGTGGCTATGGCCGTCCAGCCGGCTTATGCAATAAGCATCACAGGAAATGTCAAATCCGGCGGCGTGGGTCTTGGTGACGCCAAGGTAACAGGTGAAAGAGTAAATGAGTATGTATGGACAAGAAGCGCGACTAGTGGAACCGTCGGCAGCTATACTCTGACTACCGGCTCGACTAACTCCTATACAGTTTCCGCCATGAAGACCAGCTATAATCGGGCTACAGCAACAGTAAATGGCGGAGCCTCTGCACCAGACTTGAATATTTCCACAAGGACTCAAACAAACATCATATTCTAGCTTTTGACACAGTTCCCGGCTCCAGACTTACGATAGAACAGGCAAGATCCTATCTATATGCGGCCGAACCTTGGTTCCTTGAAGAGCATTCGATAGATTTTCAAGAAACCGGGCCCGGAACAGCTTGGACAACAGCCGGCCTTCCAAATACCAATTGCTCTACAATGCGTGACGACATGAGGACGGATGTCAATTGGAACACAGGCAATTACGGCATAGCAGAAATTTTGATAGGCTTCACGGGAATAAACATGGCGGATGCCACAGGCTGTATCAACGCAATTCCGGGTTCGGGAGGCAGTCACCCCTACATTATCATCTCGAATTGGAGTTCCGATATGGCGCGCAGCGTAATGCATGAGAATACGCACGCCTATGGGTTCTCACATACACTGTCATGCACTAATCAAATCCCCGGAATAATGGCGACGGATGCATTCAATTCGTCGTGCAATAGCTCAATATACATAAAGAATTGGACGCCTGCAGATGATACGACAATGGAGGCACGTAGGACCGGTACTAGGTCTCCCTCCTCACTTTTCTTTCATTTCCGCAATGCTTTCTTGTATGCAAAAAAAGATCCCACTGCGGCAACAGCTACTATCGCAGCAATGGCAGTCACCACTATCGATGTAGTATACCATTCACCTTGTGGAGGCTGCGAGCCTTGGATGACGTAATTGCCTGAAGGATCCAAAACCATGTTGGGTACCTGGCCGTGCAGCTGGTAGTACATGTAAACATTTTTGTTGGCGGGACCCTCGATAGGATCATCAATCCAGTTTCCAAATGTTCCATCTTGAATAGCTTTGTCCATCTCAGCTTTTTTCAGATCCATCCAGCTTTTGCCCTTTAGTTCGTAGTATTTGTCCCACATTCGGACAAGTTCGTCCTTCTGCGTCTCTGGATCCGGGCAGGGTCTTTCTGGCCAGTCCTTATCTGGCCGGCATTCGTTAGCTAGAGCGTCTTGAAAATGAGCAGGCACCGGAGCAAATAACAAGGCCATCAAAAGGATCCTCAATGATCCGCTGTTGCGGAAACGAAAGGGCTAGTTCCTTTTTATGAGGACTGGATAATAAGGGTAATCCAATTTGGCTCTATTGTGTTCTTGCTTATTATGCGGGAGCACCACCCACCACTCTGCAGAAGTCGTCTTATATTTCGGATCCACTCATTTGGCTTGGCAAGGTTGTTTTTGGCAGCAATCGAATTCTCGACACAACCAAGCTGATTTTGTCCGTCTCTAGTAATCAGAATCATCTTATTCGGCTCTGCGTATTTCATGATCAATAGTCGTTTCTCATTGGCCTGCTCTTTGCAAAAAGTCCAGCCATGGGCATCATATCGCACTCCTTGAAGAGTGATAGATATCCTGATACATTTGTCTGACTAGAATCTTCTAGAGTTCAAAAGGTAAAAGATGATACTAATTGTTGCTGATGGAAAGACGATAGGCAACATTAACATAGCGATATACCTTATGGCAAAGGATGTTCTTACGATGTTAACTTGGCAGCGAATCTGCCTGTTTTTCTCGAATGAAATGAACATAATCAGCCGCCAACTTAATAGCGCCTAATAAGCGGTTCTATTCAACTAGCGGGTGACCCTCTGCGGCACGTGCTATAACGAGCCGTCGCGTCTCTCGTTCTCTACCCCTTATCTTAGGGAGATATAACATCAGAAAAGAACTTTGTACAGTGCTACTTAAGTAGAACAAGTGCGCAAGTGATTGTAAGGGTAGGTTGATTGATTATCATAGAAACCTACTTTATTTTCTTTAGGCAGATGGGATGGATTAGAGGAGAAACAGACAGTGGAGAGTGGCGACTGACCGACAAAGGCAGAGAGACATTAAAGCATCTTTTGAGTGGTGATGATGACGACAACGATAGCTCTACAGAAACAAATATGCAGTGACAAAACTAGCAGAGCAGTCTCTATACTTCTTTTGGTGGTATTTATTATCATCATATTATCAAAACTATCTGTGCTTGCTTCCTATCTTTTTATTCCTGTTTTTTGTTCTGTCCGTGTTTCACCCTTCAAAGCTCCATACTCTCCAATGTAGTTGTGGTAAATCTGGCATCCTCAGAATTTGCGTATTTATGCATGCTATCCATCTTTTTTTCAAACTCTGTATGTACAGATGTGTGTATGACTATTTTTGTTGCCCTGCAGAATGTGGATGACGATCTTTAACGCTTTAGTATCACCTCACGCAACCACCCTCGTGCAGGGCACCATTTTCAGTTTGTCGGCCTGTGGGAGACGATGATGATACTAAATGGCAGCCAAAAAGCGCATGTGCCTGATGTGCGGCAGGACCGTGGCAGCCGACAAGACGCTGACCAGAAAATTCGACGGCAGGGATTGCACATTTGATTCCAAGGACTGCATCCTGATTTTCAAGAAATTCCGCAGCCTCTACGGCAAGACGTTTTTCCGCTAGACGAGCCTCGACGGCGGCTGGGGATTGCCATAGTCGCGGGAAAACGCTGAATACACCTTGATCGCCTGCCCGTGTTTGATCTTAAAGTCGCCACTCACCAGCTTTATCGCAGACCTGTACTCATCCTTGAGGTTCACAAGCTCCTCCGCTAGGTTGCCGGAGATGAGTATGTGCCTGTCGTCTCCAATGTCCATTACCCGGCGAGCGGCAATGATCCCCGGCCCCCATACGTTCTGGTTGTTGTTGATATCGCTCACAACAAACACGGGGCCGGCGCTCAGGCCGATCCTGACTCCTACCATGTCGTCTCTGGCCGCGTTCCTGTTAAAGGCGTCCAGCTTGCGGTGGAGCTGCATACTCAGCTGCAACGGCAGTTCCGGATTTACCAAAAACCCGATGGCCATGCCGTCGCCAGTGGGCAGGATTATGCGCTTGTCCTTCGGGGTCCTTGCGACTGCGTCGCACGAGCTGATGAACCTGTTGAGTGACTCTATCTTTTTTATCTGTTTTTCAACGGACAGCGAGGGGTCCGAGAGACCGACGATGTCTATGAAAAAGAAATTGGCGTTTATCACGCCCGCCGGCAGAGCGGTGATGATGCTGGAGCCGTAAATGTCGCTCAGCTTTCTGTACGTTTCAAGGCAGTGAGGATGGAACGGCGAGTCCGAATCAAAAACGACCTTGCCTGTCACTGGCTTGTCGCACAGCTTGCATGTCATCTCTTCCTCTGCAGGGTCGTGTCCGACTGCCAGCCGGCCGTCGTGGCGGATGCGAAAGCGTGCCCAGACGGGATGGTGGTAGGTGTCGCGGATTGAAAGGAGCCGTATGCTCCTGACAAGCTCATTTCCCTCATCTTCGATCTTTAGCTGGAGCGTGCCGTCAGCAAGCGATGACAGCGTGTCGGGCAGGCTACTGCTGCTGATTGCAGGCATGGCCGTGAGCGTGACCAGCCCCCTTGCGCCGGCGCCCTTTAGCGTTTCAAAGAGGCCGGAGGCAAACTCGATCACCTGCTCCTCGGAGAAATGCGGCAGCAACTGGGTGATGGAATCAACTACAACCCTTGGCGACTCTGCGCCTTCAAGGCCGGCGCGGATCTCTTGCAGGGCAAGTTTAGCGTCGCGCGATCCTTTCTTGAAGAAGGCGTGAATGAATCTCACCCCGTCGCTCTGGAACGCTTTTTTGAACCTCTCCTCGGTAAAGAGCGGATCGAGGCTGACATAGATGCACTGTTCGCCGTCGGCCGCGCCTTCGCGGAGAAACTGCATGCAATACATCGTCTTGCCCGATCCGGCCGGGCCTGTAAGCAAAAGGACGCTTTCCTGTGGAAACACATCGGCAGAGCTGAAAATGTGACGCAGGCCGGGGATTGACTCGTGCCTGTATATCGATCCGCGGGAAGTAGGCGGCACCAGCTAAGAACCAGCCATCGTAAACACTTAAACTTTGAGTTGCATCGCCTCTACGAGCCTCTCGACCTGTCTCGTAAAGGGGTGGCCCGGCTGCGTAAGGGCGGTCAAGAATTCTTTTCTGCTGAACTGTATGTCGCAGTAGCACGGGATAGATGATATCACCTCAAGGCCCATCTCGCCAGAAATCAGGCCGGCCACATCAGAGCCGTCGCCAAGGTCATGGCTATGCGCCATCTCGATGCCTGGGACGCAGTATCCTGCAACCCTGTTCAGCAACAAAAACGACCTTGTGCCGTACTTTGACAGCGAGCTGTAAATCTCGCCTGCCAGCCTCTTGGTGCCCTCGATGTCAATGTCGCCCATCTTTAATGTGAGGAAAAGCGCATCGGCCACTGCAAGCGCGTTTATGGACCAATACCTGATGCCGGGGCTAGTGTCGATGATGATGTAATCCGGCGAGTAGTTGGAGATCAGCTGGTCGCGCAAGAGTATGAACCGGCGCAGCTGCGCCTTGGACGACTCTAGCGTCGTGTTTTCCAGCTTGTACACCTCCTCCTTTCTTACGCTGCAAAAGCCGATCCACAGCCTTCCCTCTCCTGCGACGCCGTCACCAGAATGCCGGTGCAGAGTCTGGGTGACGTCCGTCATCACATCCTCGACGGGCGCGTCGCCAAGCATGTACTCGTTGAGCCACCTTTTTGGCTCCTTCTCGAAATAGCTGTAGAGGCTTGGTGCATACACGTCAAGGTCCAGCAGAGCAACCTTGGCGCCCTTTTTTGCCAACAGCGCGGCGCAGTTTGAGGCAATGGTGGTCTTGCCGGTTCCTCCCTTGTACGAGTGAAAGGCGACGCACTTGGCCATACGGATAGTTCCAGGGGCTTCAATATAGCATTTCCCGCCATCCAAGTTTAAATCCTGACCATTCCTAACGCTGCTGGATGGCCGATCCTGACGCCCGGCGCCTGCTGTGGTTCCTTTTTGCGGGTTCCAGAGGCGGCGAGAACCGGATCAGGATAATCGATCTTTTGAAACAGCAGCCGTACAACATGAACCAGCTTGCAGAAGCGATGGGGCTCGACTACAAGGCCATCCAGCACCACATCCATGTCCTTGAAAAGAACAACATGGTGAGCCGGCAGGGCGAAAAATACGGAGTGCTTTATTTCATCTCAAACTATCTGGAACACAACCTCGCCGCGTTTGAAGAGGTCAAGGCCGCGATCGGCAAGAAAAAGAAGATCTGAGCGGATATGGAAAAAAGTATTAAAGACAAACTGTCGGAGTTTCGCTAGCCCATGTCGCTGATGATGGACATAAGCGCTGCAGTGAGCCTGATCAACGTTGCAGTGCTTGCAGTGCTCCTAGCAACCTATGGCAGGATATACAAGAACACCCGGGCGACATTCACCCTTGGCCTGATGTTCTTTGCGTCCATGCTTGCGCTGCACAACATCATTGCAGTCTATGGTTACTTTGCGATGGCTCCATTATATGCGGACGCGCTCTTGCCCTATTTCGTGGGCGTGCACATCGCCGAGCTCGCCGGCATAGGCGCGCTGCTGAAGGTGACTGTAAGGCCGTTTTAGATCTGGTGCGAATCTGGAAAAAAGTATAAGTGCAAAAACGGCAAATTTTCGCATGAATTGGTAGAGACAAGCGTGCTCGTGTCGGCGCTTGCAGGGGCCGGGTCATTCTTTTCTCCCTGCATATTGCCAATAGTGCCTGCGTTCATATCCTATTTGTCCGGCACCACTCTGAGCGAGGTGCAAAACCAGCAAGGGCCGCAGGTATCGGTCAAGCGCATGACCCGCCTGAGCATCTTTCTCAACACCGTGTATTTCGTGCTTGGCTTTTCGCTCGTCTTTGCGGTCCTCGGTGTGATATTCAACAGCGTCCTTGCCAATCTTGGCACGGGCTTTCAGGGCACGCTGCAGTCTATAGGCGGCATCGTAATAATCGTCTTTGGTGCCTACCTCATCCTGTCTACCAGATTCCGCTCGCTGAACTTTGAAAAGAGGATGACAAACATACCGAAATTCAAGACCAGCTACCTTACATCGTTCGTGTTTGGCGCGGCTTTTGCGTCGGGGTGGACGCCGTGCGTCGGTCCGATCCTTGGGAGCACGTTGACGCTGGCGGCAACGTCACCTGGCGCCGCCTACAATTCTCTGCTTGCGTACGCGCTTGGTCTTGGCGTGCCCTTCCTTGTCACCGGCGCCTTCTTCTCACAGGCGACCGGCCTGATACGCAGGATGGTAAAGCATTTGAAATATTTCAACCCCATAATGGGCAGCGTCCTCGTCGTCCTTGGCATACTGCTGTTCACAAACCAGCTGAGCGTCCTTGGCAGCTTTCCGCTCACCGGCCAGATAATCAACTTGGAGCGGGGCATATGAACAGCGACAACCTGAGCGCCCTTGCGGTGGGCATCGCAGTCATTGCGCTGATAGCCGGCTTTGGGGTCTATTTCAACAACCCAAGTCTCAACAAGGCCTCTGCGGAAACGCCGGATCAGATCGCACCCGTCTCTGCAGGCATAAAAATAGACAAGTCGCAGTTCCACAAGGCGCCCGAGCTCGCCGGCATCAGCAACTACATCAATTCCAAAGAGTTCAAGATTTCAGACCTGAAGGGCAAGGTTGTGGTAGTGGATTTCTGGACCTACAGCTGCATCAACTGCATCCGCACCATCCCGTACCTTAACGCGTGGTACGAGAAATACGCCGAGCAGGGTCTAGTCATCGTGGGCGTGCACACACCCGAGTTTGACTTTGAAAAGAACCCCTCAAATGTCGAGGCCGCCGTGAAAAAGTTTGGTATTAAATATCCTGTTGTGCAGGACAACGACCGGGCGACTTGGGACGCATACCAGAACCGCTACTGGCCCCGCAAATACATACTGGACGACGAAGGCTATGTCCGCTTTGACCATATCGGCGAGGGTGGCTACGCCGAGACAGAGCGCATCATCCAGTCATTGCTGCAAGAGCGCGCCGCCAATGCAGGGCAGACGACGATCAAGATAGACAGCTCGACTGTCAACCCAAGCGCGCAAAGCGTCGATTTTGGGCAGGTAAACACGCCAGAGCTGTATTTTGGCTATAATTTTGCCCGGACTCCACTTGGCAACCCTGAAGGCTTTAATCCGCAGCAGACAGTCACGTACTCGATATCGGACAATCAAGAGTTCAAACCCAACACCATATACCTGTCAGGCAGGTGGCTGAACAACGCAGACAACATGCAACTGCAGGGTAACAGCGGCGGGAAAATAATCCTCGATTATAGTGCCAAGTCGGTCAACATCGTCGCCGGCGGCAGGGGTACGCTCTATGTTTCAGAGGACGACCAAGCACTTTCTGCAAAAGGCGCCGATGTGGACGAGGACGGCTCTGTTACGATCGACGGCCAGCGGCTGTACAACTTGGTGTCGCACAACAACTATGGCCGCCACCAGCTAGTGATAGACGCGGTGGGAAACGACTTTCAGATATACACCTTTACGTTTGGTTGAGCCAAGCTTTCCCCGCCCATCTAGGCCACGGCGCATTTCATTTTCGTGCAATTAGCACCGTTTTATGGTAATAGTTCCCATCATGCGGTATAAAATGGCAAAATACAACGCGTTCCTTATTTGCTCCAAAAGCTTGTTCTGGCACAAAGGGGAGAGAATGGAAGCTTCCCGAGCATCCCGTTCTCCCTCCGCGGCGTCGTCGTCATCCAATAACCGACGCCGCGACTCTCCCCTTTGAAAAATTAATCCTCTTCGCAAGACTGTAGATGACCTTTAGCTAAACTATTTCTTGTTGAATCCAAAATAGCACGAGTGGCAATAATCCTTGCCGTATATCACACCTGTCGCCCCGCACTTCATGCATATCCTATCATGGTCGATGGTAGAGTCAAGCGACTTGGCTTTTTGCAGGCACGTGGGGCATATCGGCGCCTCCAAGTTATAGCTGGATAAAAAGCCCGCCCCGCACTGGGTGCATTTCTGGCTGTACATCTTGCCTTTTGGCTTCCAGCGGTTGAAAAGTCCCACGGCGCTATTGCGCAGGACGGAATAATCAACCTTTTGCTGTCCAAGGCTAATAATTAACACACCAAAAGGGATTTAACACGACACCTACAATACGCTGTAGTGGCAAGGAAAGACCTTTGCACTCTGGCGCTTGCAATCGGAGACTATGTCATGGGGGCGTTTTTCGTCCGGGGTGGAACCCTGACGCACTGGCGAATGCGCAAGGGATTGCAGTTACCCGAGCCAGAAAAGGTAGAGGCGCTCATGTTCCAGCGCACGCTCTACACGGGATGTTAAAGATGCGCGAAGAGTACGTCGGCAAGATGCACTTTGCCATGTCAAGCTACGATCAAATGGACATTTTCCACTTTGGGCTTGACGACTATGACGACAAGCCGACGATCCTGCTCCTCACCGTCAGGCACCCTTATGACATGGACGAGTTTGTGCCAAAGGCGCTGCGGCTGACAAGAAGTCGGGCCGGCGCCTAGCGCGTCGATATGCTGATATATTATCCACTGCAACAGCTTGCCATGTCCGAGGCAAGCCAGCTGCTGGTGCGCAGGATAAAGGACGGCACCGTTATTGATCACATAGAGGCTGGAAAGGCGCTGCTAGTGTTGCAGGCCCTTGCCATCGCCGGCAAGGAGGGCAACGTGATCACGGTCGCGCTCAACGTGCCATCAAGCAAACACAACAAGAAGGACATCATCAAGGTGGAGAACCGCTTCTTGGAGACAAACGAGACGAACAAGCTTGCACTCATCGCCCCGAGGGCGACCATCAACATCATCCGCGACTACAAGCTGGTCGAAAAGCGCAAGATACAACTCCCTGATTCGATATCGGGCATATTCAAGTGCCCGAACCTGAAATGCATCACAAACTCAGGCGAGGACATAAAATCAGTCATCGACGTGATCGACAAGGAAAAGATGGTGCTGAAATGCCGCTATTGCGCCCGGACAATTTCTGTAGATGAGCTGGTGTTCTGAGCCGGCGGCCACGACGACCTGCCTGACAGCGATTTTATCCGGATTGTGCGTTCCTCTTCTTCTTTACTTCCGCCAAGCTTCTTTATCCTGTCGACTGCAAAGTGAAAGCCGATGAGTGGACCAAACGCCGCCACCGTTATTGCGGCAAGCGTAAAGTTGTGCATGTAGAGCATGTACAGCGTGATGCCTGCACCCGTCATTATCTCTATCCAAGTACATGTGCACAGCTGCATCGCGACGTGTTTCAGGTTCACAGCAAGACTATATTTTGCGTTCCTGATATTTGACGCTTTTTCCAAATCTGCGCCAGATATCACTGGCTGCCCTTTGGCGCCGGCCTTGCAAACCTCTTTGCGAGTTTAAAGCCAAAACCCATGCCAATAAAGAGCGTGATCACCGATGCGGCAAGGGTGACCACCGTCTCTGTCTTTATCACGAAATGAAGCACGACGGCGACTACGACGGCAGGCACGGCTATTATCACCGCAAGGAGCGTGCTTACCGCGTACATGCGGCCTATGAATTCGGCCGGGTTCTTGTCGCCGGACACGCAGGTGTCAAGGGGCTGAATTAATTTAAGCATTGTTGTCACGCGCCAAGTACTTCTTATTGGCGCCCTGGACAACCAAGGGCATGGAGCTGTCCGGGGTAGAGCTTCGCTACCTTGTCAACGAGATAGCGGCAAGGCTGACCACCGGGTATTACGTATCCAACATAAACGCCGTGACGCGCGGGTCGCTTCTTTTGAGGCTTCATCATCCTACGCAGGAGGATATCATGCTCATGCTCTCCGTGCGGGGGATATGGATAACGAAACTAAAGTTCAAGCCAGTCGAGGACAACCCGCTAGAGCGCGCCGCGCAGGCAGAGATCGAGCGGGCCAAGATAGAGTCAGTCGGGCAGGCGGGGAGCGAGCGCATAGCCATCATAAAGGTGCGCAAACTGGACGGCACAGCTAGGATAATGGTGTGCGAGTTTTTTGGCGAAGGCAACATTGCCATCTGCGACGAAGGGATGCAGATACTGGCCATCCTCAATCCAATCGAGGTAAGGCACAGGACGCTCAAGGCCGGCTTGAGGTACGCGTTTCCGCCTTCTAGGGGTGTCGACGTTTTTAACCTGTCGCTTCCTCAACTGCTGTCGCTCCGGGACGAGGCCAAGAACCTTGATGTCCTGCGGTGGATTGGGCGCAGCGTGTCGATGCCGAAAAAGTTTGTCGAAGAGGTCGCCAAACGCGCCGGCATTGCGCCGGGCAAGCAGGCAGGGCAGCTCACAGATGATGAGGTCGGTAAAATCTTTACTGCAATCAGGTCGCTTGTGGACGACATTTCGCTTGGCAAAAACCATGAGCCCGTGGTGGTGATGATGACGATGACGACGACGCAGCAAGCCAAGCCCGTCGATGCACTGCCGATAATCACCGATGAGGCAAAAAAACTGGAAGTGAAAAAAGTCGCCACGTTCATGGAGGCCCTTGATGAGGTGCTCAGCGCAGAGATACTCGACGCCGGCAAGAGCTCCAAGACGGTTGAAATCGACAGGCAGATCGCAATACTGGAGCACGACCTTGCAGAGCAGAACAAGGCAAAAGAAGAAGTGCTGCAAAAGGCGTCTGCGATCCGCAAGCTGGCCAGCGAATTGATGTCTGCGCCGTACGGAAGCCAAGACGCATTGAAACAGATCCTTGCTGCCAACGACGCACAGGTCGTTGTCGAAAAGGGCGTGAAATACCTGCAGGTTGCCGGCGAAAAGGTCGAGCTGCAGGCAAACAACAGCATCGCAAAACTGAGCTCGCTGCTTTTCGCACGGGCGAAAGAGATGGAGAGGGGCAACGCCTCCATTGAAGAAGCCCGCTCAAAGCTGCTGGCGCAGATAGAAAAACTGCGCAGCCAGACTGCGGCTATACACAAGAAAATAATTGTGCAAAAGCAGGCCGCAAAGGAATGGTACGAGCGTTACCGGTGGTTCGTTACGACCGACGGGCTCCTCGCCATCGGCGGCCGGGACGCGTCGTCCAACTCGGCACTTGTGCGCAAGCACCTCACCGAAGACGACATCGTGTTCCATGCCGAGGTGCACGGCTCGCCCTTTTTCATCGTCAAAAATGCCGCGGCAGGCGCCAAGGAAGGCTCCATCGAACAATCGCTCCAGCAGGTCGCCCAAGCCACTGTTGCATTCAGCAGGGCATGGAAGGACGGACTCTCCAGCGCCGACGCCTACTGGGTATCGCCAGACCAGATAAAGAAGGGCGCGCCTACAGGACAGTTTCTGCCAAAAGGCTCGTTCGTAATAGAGGGCAAGCGCAACTACATCAAGGGCGTAGAGGTCAGGCTTGCGATCGGCCTTGCAGCCAGCGCCGACGGCCGGCATGCGCTGGTGTGCGGGCCCGAGCCGGCAATCAAGGCAAAGTCGCTTGTATATGCAGTATTATTGCAAGGAGGCATGGACCCGATGACTGCCGCCAAGAAAGCCAAGGCTGAGCTTGTCAGGGCAGCGGCAGCCGATGAAACACTTGCAGAGTCGATAAAGCGCATCAGCCTTGATGATTTTGTGCGCACGCTGCCCACCGGCCAGTCGAGGGTCTCGTTTGCCGCCAGGGGCCTTGCGGGCAGTAAAGGTAATTAAAAGCCGGGCCGGTAAACTCCTCGTGGTAAAAAAGCCAGTCAGGGAACACGCCGACGCAAATATGACTACGAGGGTCATCGTGCGGGACATCATGAACAGCCCCGTCGTCACTGCGTCCCCAAGCGACAGCATACGCGACGTGGCGAAAAAAATGAAGGAGGAAAAGATAGGGAGCATCGTCGTGATGGAGGATGACAAGCCTGCCGGGCTGGTTACCGATTTTGATATCGTGATAAACGGCGTGGCCAAAGACGTGCTGCCAAGCAAGGTAAAGGCCAGAGACGTTATGCAGGATCTGCACACGATTGAAAGCGAGGAGAGCATCACGGAGGCGGCGCGCCTGCTGAGAAAGCACGGCATAAAGCGACTCGGGGTCGTCTACAAGAACCGCCTCGTCGGCATCATTTCTGCTTCTGACGTAATAGCGGTGACGCCAGACTTGGTTGATGTCGTGTCGGAAAAGGCGGCAATCATCCGTGGCGAGCTTGGAAGGTCGGCCGGCAAGGTGTCCGGCTATTGCGACGAGTGCGGCGAATGGTCTGACCTGCTGCAGTACGACGAGGGCACATTTGTCTGCGAAGTCTGCCGCGGCGAGGCAGCCGAGTAAGCCCCGGTTCCTCGCAGACGCGATGCTTGGCAGCGTCGCGCGCAAGCTGCGCATATTTGGCTTTGACACGGCATACCTTGCGCACACCAGCGACGACCAGATCCTCAAAATGGGCATGGAGCAGGGCAGGACAATCCTGACAGCTGACAAGGAGTTTTTCAAGAGGATAGTCAAGCACGGGGCGCAGGGCGTATTGGTTGATGGTTCAAACGACCTTGGCGACTTGGCGCACATACTGGGCAAGATGGGCATAACCCAAGTCAGCGTTGCACTTGGATCAAGGTGCGCCTCATGCAACGGCATCCTGGAAGACAGGAGCAAAGGGCAGGTGGAGGTGCCCCCTGCAGTCGCCGGGCGCCACCGCGAATTTTACCAGTGCATAAGATGTGGCAAGGTATATTGGGAAGGCGGCCACATGAAGAAGATGAGGGCATTTGCAGAGGCGCTTGAGAGGCGCCTGAACGCCGGCCCTGAGGCATCAAAAGGTTAAAATCACGACAAGCGGGCAAAGACTGACAGCATGAGTTCGAATTCTGCCCTAGAGCGAACCATAAACAAGGTTTTATCGCAGAAGGAAGCGGATTTGATTTCGCAAATTGATTCGGCTTATCAAGAGTCGCTAAAGCACCTCGAAGCTTCAAGGAGCAAGCTTGAGGGCGAGCGCACCAAGATAATCGAGTCTGCCAAAAAGCAGGCCGAGAACCTGAAACGCCAGATAGTGGGGTCAAGCAGGCTGAGCGCCCGCAACAAGGAACTCTTGATGCTGGAAAGCAGCGTCAACGAGGCTTTTGAAAGGTCAAGGTCGTGGCTTGCCAATTCGGGCAAGGACGAATCTTACCGCGCACTGATGGCGCAGATAATCGAGGAGAGCCTTCCATCGGTAGGTTCTGACGAGGTAATCATCGAGTGCACGAAAAACGATTCAGAGCTTGTCAAGAAAATAGTCGCCGACGTTTCTAAAAAGACCAAGATAAAGGTGAGAGTGTCAGATCAGCCCATAAACGCAATCGGCGGCATCAAGGTGAAATCCGCGGACGGCACCATGACGTTTGACAATACGCTTGATTCTCGCGTGGAGAGACTCAAACCTTTAATAAGGAAAAATATTGCACGGATGTTGAGAGGAGAAGAAGAGTAATGGTAGCAAAGGGACGCATTGTATGGGTTAGCGGCCCTGCGGTCAAGGCTGACGGCATGGCGGCTGCCAAGATGTACGAAACTGTAGAGGTGGGCGATTCAAAGCTCATCGGCGAAGTCATCAGGCTGACAGGCGACGTGGCATTCATCCAGGTCTACGAATCGACGTCCGGCCTAAAGCCGGGCGAGCCGGTAGTAGGCACCGGGCAACCATTGTCAGTGTTGCTTGGCCCTGGCGTGATCGGCAAGATATACGACGGCATCCAGAGGCCCCTTGACGAGATCGCTGCAAAATCCGGCGCATTCATCGGCAGGGGCATCCAGACAAGCCCTGTCGACATGAAAAAGAAATACCATTTCAAGCCGTCGATGAAAAAGGGCGACGAGGTCGGCCCCGGCTCTATCCTCGGCACAGTCGACGAGACGCAACTTCTCGTTCACAGCATTCTCGTCCCGCCAGACCATGTGACTGGAGCAAAGCTGGTAGACATTGCGCCAGAGGGCGATTATGACATCGAGCACATCATTGCAACTTCTGAAAAAGCAGGCGAAAAACGCCAGCTAAAGATGTACCACAAGTGGCCAGTGCGCAAGCCAAGACCCTATGCCGAAAGATATGACCCGACAGTTCCACTCGTGACCGGACAGCGCGTAATTGACACTTACTTTCCGATCGCCAAGGGCGGAACTGGCGCAATCCCCGGAGGCTTTGGCACGGGCAAGACCGTGACTTTGCACCAGATTGCCAAGTGGGCCGACTCTAAAGTGGTCGTTTACATTGGCTGCGGCGAGCGCGGAAACGAGATGACTGAGGTGCTAGTCGAGTTCCCGCACCTCATCGACCCGAGGTCCGGCAGGCCGCTCATGGAAAGAACAGTACTTGTCGCAAACACCAGCAACATGCCGGTGGCGGCAAGAGAAGCGTCAATCTACACGGGCGTCACGCTTGCAGAATACTATCGCGACATGGGTTTTGACGTGGTGCTAGTCGCAGATTCTACGTCAAGGTGGGCAGAGGCGCTGCGCGAAATGTCCGGACGCCTTGAAGAGATGCCTGCAGAAGAAGGCTACCCGTCGTACCTGGCGTCGAGGCTTGCAGAATTTTACGAGCGCGCAGGCCGTGTTCGTGCGCTTGGATCTCCAAACAGGTCAGGCTCTGTCACACTTGTAGGCGCGGTGTCGCCATCGGGCGCAGACTTTACCGAGCCGGTGACAACCCATACCATCAGGTTCATCAAGACCTTCTGGGCGCTTGATGCACGTCTTGCCTATTCTAGACACTACCCGTCTATCAACTGGATGCAGTCCTACTCGGGCTACCTTGAAGACGTGGCCAAGTGGTGGAAGGAAAATGTCGCGCCGGAATGGTACGAGTTGCGCGCCGAGTCCTATCACATCCTGCAGAGGGAAGACACACTCAAGGAAATCGTAAGGCTGCTCGGCCCGGAGGCATTGCCAGACGAGGAGAAACTGGTGCTTGAAGTCGCTAGGATGATAAAAATCGGCATCCTGCAGCAAAACTCGTTTGACAAGATAGATACGTACTGCAGCCCCGAGAAGCAGGTCAAGCTGGTGAGGATGATGGTCAAGTTCTTCAAGGAGGCGCAAAAAGCATTGAAGGCAGACGTGCCATTATCAGACATCAGGGCGATGCCGATAATCCCTCTGCTTCTGAAGGCGAAATTTGACATCCCCGAAGACCAGCTGGCCAAACTGGCAGACCTTGACAAGCAGCTTGACGCAGACTTCAAGAAGCTTGGCGGCGGCGCCAAGACAGAGGAGGTAAAAGTAGTTGCCTGAATCAACAGCATCTGGAATTGAGTATACAAAGGTAGCAGAGATCAAGGGGCCACTGATGGTTATCGACGGCATAACCAAGGCCTCTTTTGACGAACTCGTGGAAATAGAGACATCCGACGGCGAGCGCAGGCTCGGCAAGGTCCTCGAGGTGGGCTTTGGCAAGGCCATCGTCCAGGTCTTCGAGGGCACCACCGGCCTCACCATCACCGGCACTAAAGCCAAGTTCCTTGGCAAGACGATGGAGATGCCCGTATCGCAGGAGTTGCTCGGCAGAGTGTTTGACGGCCTTGGGAGGCCAAACGATGGCCTGCCAGACCCGATTGCAGACAAGTTCCTCGACGTAAACGGCGAGCCCATGAACCCGGAGCGCAGGGAGTACCCGACATCATTCATCCAGACAGGCGTTTCAGTGATTGACGGCATGTTGACTCTTGTGCGCGGACAAAAGCTTCCGATCTTTTCGGGCTCCGGCATGCCGCACAACGTATTGGCGGCGCAGATTGCCCGGCAGGCGTCAGTCGTCGGCACAAAAGAGGACTTTGCCGTCGTGTTTGCCGCAATCGGCGTGCAATATTCCGAAGCTCAGTACTTCAAGCGCTCGCTTGAAGAATCCGGCGCGCTTCGCAGATCGGTGCTGTTCCTCAACCTGGCAGACGACCCGGCAATCGAGCGCATCATCACTCCGAGGGTCGCGCTCACGGTCGCGGAATACCTTGCGTTTGACCTTGGAATGCACGTGCTTGCGATACTGACTGACATGACCAACTATGCAGAGGCGCTGCGCGAAATTTCGGCGGCAAGGGAAGAGGTGCCCGGCAGAAAAGGATACCCTGGATACCTTTACACGGACCTTGCCAACAACTACGAGCGCGCAGGCAGGATCAAGGGCAAGAACGGCTCTGTCACGCAGGTGCCGATCCTGTCAATGCCGGCAGACGACATAACCCACCCGATCCCCGACCTTACGGGATACATCACCGAAGGGCAGATAGTGCTTGGTCGTGATTTGTTCCGAAAGGGCATCTACCCGCCGGTCAACGTGCTCATGTCGCTATCTAGGCTCATGAAGGACGGGGTAGGCGAGGGCAAGACGCGCTCTGACCATCCAGAAGTTGGAAACCAGCTCTACGATCTTTATTCAAGGGCGCAGGAAGTCCGCGCTCTTGCGGAAATCGTGGGCAGGGCAGGCCTGACGGGCACCGACCTGAAATACCTTGACGCCGGCGACATGTTTGAGAACTACTTCTTAAAGCAGGCGGCAGACGAGAACAGGAACCTCGAAGAGACGCTTGGCAGGGCGTGGGACGTGCTGTCGACTCTCCCTGAAAGCGAGCTGACCAAGATCAAGGAAAAGCACATCAAGTCATACTACAAGGGTAAGTAGCGAGATGTCGTCCCGCAGGGTAACTGCAACAAAAATCGAGCTCATCAAGATCAGGCGCTCGATGCAGGTGGCCAAGATGGTGCACAAGATCCTAGACGACAAGCGCGAAGTGCTCCTGAAAAAGATAGATGAGATGATCGAAGAGGCCAACAAGGCCCGCGACGACATCTGGTCACCCCTCGCCGAAATCTACTCGTCCGTCTACACCGCGTACATGACGCTTGGCACGACTACGCTTGAATCGATATCTGACTCTACTCCTAGCGTGATGGAGACTGACGTCAACGTCCGCAGGATAGTCGATGTCAAGATACCGACGCTCACTGTCAAGACGAGGGAAGGAGGCCAGCACCTGTCGTACGGCTTTATCGAGACAAACGCGTCGGTTGACAAGGCATCCAAGCTCATCAAGAACATGCTTCCTGCCGTATGCAAGGCGGCAGAATATGAGAACGCGATCTTTAGCTTGGCAAAGGAGCTGGAACGCACGCAAAAGCTGATCAACGCGCTGGAATTCATCATCATCCCGCAGTACCAGGAAGCCGTCTACTTCATCAAGGCGACGCTTGAAGAGCGCGAGCGCGAAGAGTTTGTCAGGATCAAGAAGGTTAAAGTAGTGCTCGACAAGAAAAAGGTAGCAGAAGCGGAGGCAATGACAAGAGCATGAGCGAAATATCGGGACACTTTGAAAAGGCCAAGGCCGAGCTGCAGGCAGAGCGCGACGCGATGGTGCAAAAGATAAAGGAAGAGATCGCGCAGAGCAAACGCAAGGCTCTGACCAAGGCCTAAACTCTCTATTTTTCCACTTTTTAACTGCAATAATTAGAGCAGGAATTGTAACTATCGCAATGTAGGTATAAATAAATAGGGCTCTCGGTGTCGTTGCCATAATGAAGATGCAACTGAAGGGAAGAGGAGTAGTTTCACTTTTGACAGTTCTTGGGGCAGTTGTGTTTGCAGGCATCGCCTTTGCAATCCCAGCTGCTTATGCACAGGAAAGCACCGCCGCAGCTCCGAGCGACTCATCGTTCAAGTTCCTGGCTGCAGGTCTTGCATTCGGTCTGGCGGCACTTGGCGCAGGCATCGGCCTTGGCTTTGTGACTACTGGTGGTCTTGCAGCCATCAGCGAGAACCCTAAGATGCAGTCAAGCGTGTTCATCTTTGTGGGTATGGTCGAGTCAATCGCCATCTATGGTATCGTCATGATGTTCATCATCTTGGGTCAGTAAGAACATACATGCGACCGTGATCGCCTCAGGCGATCTTTTTCCTTTTTCCTTTCATTTTTCCTGAAAAATAATCTTTCCTACGAAGGAAAGGATTTTAAAGAGATCATCTCGTCAGACAGGTAAATGGGGCTAGCCAGATTAAAGAAGGCTACAATCATCCTGCCGAGAATGGAGACGCAGGATGCCGTCAGCAAGCTGACAGAGCTTGAATGGTTCCACCCTATACAAAAGCCTTCAACTTCAGAGCACATCAATCCGTATTACGACGACCTTTTGCTCAAGGCGCAAAAGCTGTACCAGGATATCGACGAAGTGGTAAAGGCGCTTGGCATCCCGACGGAAGCCGGCGTCATGGCCACGATGTTCAAGGGCGCGCCAAAGGGCAAGACCGACTACCAGATAGACGACATACAGAGCTTTATCGCAGACCTCGAGGACAAGAGCGCCAAGGTGCTTGCAGAGCCAAGGAAGGTGATAGAGGAGCGCGCCGCAGTGCAAAAGCAGCTGGAAGAGTACCGCAACCTCGCTGCCCTCACAGAGGGCGCGTCAGGGCTCAGCATGGACCTGTCGGTACTGGGCAAGCTAAGACACTTTTTCGCCAACATGTTTGTCATCGATGCGACTGACGAGGCCGAAATAAGGAAAAGCCTCGAAGATCTGCCGGTTTACTCGACGCGCCTTGGCGAGAAAAAAGTCGCGCTCACTGTCATAGGCGCCGGCACCGATTCTGAACGCATTGCAAAGGTGATGCGCAGCTTTGGCGTCAACCCACTTGCAATACCTGCCAACATGCCCCAGAACCCAAGCGTCGCCTTTTCGCAGGCGACGGCCAAGGTAAAAGAGCTTGAAGCAAAATCCGAGCAGATAGACAAGCAAATCGCCGCAATGACGCAGGCGATAATAACAAAGCTACTGTCTCTGCGAGAGGCGTCAGGCGTCGCCAAAGATGTGCTTGAAACGACGCGCAAGCCTGGCGGGACCAAAAACTTTGCAGTAATAGAAGGTTACATCCCAGCAGAAATGGAAGGTAAGTTCAAGAAACTTGCCGGCGACTATGTATCCATTGTCGAAGATGCAGAAATGGTACCAGATGCACACAACCCAACGCAGCCTGCTCTTCCGACACTTTTGAACAACAAGGGGTATTCAAAGAACTTTGAGGTCATCACCGAGACGCAGGGCTTGCCTAGGTACGGCGAGGTCGACCCTACTCCGATAATCTCGATCGTCTGGCCCGTGTTCTATGGGCTAATGTTCGCAGACTTTGGCCACGGCATACTGCTCTTTGGCCTTGGGATGCTCTTTCGCATCCGCGGAAACGGCCGGCTAAAGGTGTGGGGCACGCTCATTGCGGCGTCTGGAGTGGCTGCGGCAGTCGGCGGCCTAGGGACGGGAGAAATGTTTGGGTTCCACTTTAACGAGCTTGCAGTACTGGGAGGAATAACGCAGGCGCTGCCCTTCATCGGACTGCTGTCGGTGTCAGAGCTGACGTTTGAGCAGGTGGTCAAGATACTTGCGATATCCATAGCGATAGGCATCGTGCACCTTCTTATGGCCTTCTTTTTGAGGTTGAGGGCGGACCTGAAGGCCGGCAACAAGACACTGGCTTTCATGCACGACATTCCAATCATCATCCAGTACCTTGCGGTGGTCGCGCTCATACTGGCGTCCATCGGTGCCCACTATGACATCATAGACATGTTCCTGACAAACGACCACAACGAGCCGGTGCCCTGGCTGACCTTTGCGTTTGGCAGCTGGGTCACGGTCAACCTGGTGGCAAAGGCAGGGCCGCCTGTGATCTTTGCGTGCATTGCCATAACCATCATCGGCGGCATGAAGGAGGAAAAGCACTACAAGGCGCTGGGCAAAGAGTCGCCCCACGGTGGCATGATGGGCATAATCGTCGAGACCTTCATGGTCAGGACGATAGAGATGCTGGCCAATACCATCAGCTACTCCCGGCTTGGCATTATGTTGCTCGTGCACACCGCGTTGCTCGTGACAGTCAACAACTCGTTTGAGCACGGAGGCGGCTACGCGGTCCTCATCGGCGGCAACATTGGCATCATGATGATCGAAGGCCTCATCGTCTACATCCAGACCATCAGGCTCCACCTCTACGAGTGGTTCCCCAAGTGGTACATGTCTGACGGCGTAGGCTTTAAGAAACTCGTGCCGCAGATGCTCTACACCAACCTGGTGTGGAAGGGCGCGGAGAAGAAAAAGTAAATCTGTTCTGCAAGGCCGGGCATCGTGTTACCGGCCCTGCAGAACATGCCATTTTAGATCTCATCTACCGGACTACTGCATGTAGAGCAAAAAGATCGAGAAAAATTAAGTATCTGCGTGCTGTGCTATCACCACCATGCAAGACCTCCTGCCTGTTGTGGTTGGGCTGGCAGCGGGCATGCTGGTCTTTATCGTTGCGCTTGTGATAATGATTGATGATAATGATGCCTATTCCATAAAACATGCGAGAGAAGATTTTTTTTACCTTTCAAGATTCCACAATAACCCTTTGGAAACAATAAGCCTAGACGAGGGGTCGAGCGGCCGCAATTACGAAACAGACGTCAAGTTGATGCATGCAGAAGAGGCCATGAAATCATGCAAGCCTGCCTATATTATCATAGGCTATGGGTTAGGAGGTATGCAAGTAGCCATAGAAGGAGTGGCCAATGGGTCGTGCACGATGGCAATCACGTATGACATTGAAATGGGTGCCAAGTCACTGGATTGCTCAGTTCCACCCGGCAAGATGGCAAAATGGGAAAGCTGGAAAAATGCCGACGTGCCTAGCATTTCAGAGATCTCTGAATACTGCAAAGAAATCCGTGTGCATGATGGGATGATGCAACAACAATGACCTAGGGCTTGACCAGGCTTGCCATTATCCTGTCCGCCGGTATCTTTTGCTCGACGCCTGTGGCGATGGCGGCCAGGTTCCTGATCTCAAAGGACATCAGCTTTATCGACGCAAGCATGTTGCCGACCGTAAATACCGCTCTATAAGACGCGCTTATCCTCCTGATCGACATCATCTCAAAGCCCTGCTCCAACTGCCTTATTGCGTCAATGTCGTTTGCCGCGCTCTTTGGGATGAGGTCGCGGTACGGCGTGTTTGCAAGCTCGCCTATAGCGTCCTGCACCTTCTCCACGTTCATCATCTTTTGCAGCAGCTCTCTTGGCACCTTGGCAGTGGTGGTGACTATCAGGTCGTTGGTTTCAGCCGCCGACAGGCCCCAGTATTTTGCCCTGAGGACTGCAAGCACGTTGTACGCATCGATGTCGACTCCGACCAGCTTGCGCACGTCTTCCAGCTTGGACTCGTTGACCATCGACCTCTGCAGCGCAGAATAGAAAGCGTGGTCGAGAAAAGTGTCAAAGACCCTGACATCGCCCTTCTCCTTGTAAGCAGCGGCGGCCTTTCTTGCGTCTTCGCCAAACTCGCTTCCCTGAAGTGACGCGACTGCCTCGTCAAAGTCCTTGGCTACAAGTGCCTTTACGACAAGGTCGCGCCTTCCGACAAGCTCCTCAGCCCTCAGGTTGACCTTTGGCAGCAACTCTTCATACGTCCTTCCAAGGACCTTGCCCTTCAGTATAATTTTGAGGTTCCACGTGATGTACCTGATAAAATAAGCGTTAAGCACGGCAGAACCGTTTGCAATCGTGACCATCTTGGCGTGCGTGTTCACAAGGTGTTCTCTGAGAGCGCCTTCCACCTTTTCTGCGGTGTACGGCTTGGTCAGCTTGGCAAGGACATCAAGATATACGGTGTTTTTCATCCTCGTCACGAGCTCTTCAATATCGCGGGATTCCGCAAGGGTCTGCAGGCCCGTAGTCGATAGCATCTTGCCCCTCATTGTGTGGGCAAGAACGGTGCCAAAGATCTTGTTTGGAGTGCTGACCTTGTTTGCCATGCGTCAACCTCAATGCTTCTAGCGCTTTATAAAAATCATGTGTTCGCCACCACGGTTATATGCAAATAGTTAGAAGAAATTGCGTGCCGGTGCAGCTTGACGACACCGACGTCGCCATCATAAAATCGCTGATGGAAGACGGTCGCAAGTCGTTCAGGGCAATATCGCGTGAGATCAGAGTGAGCACGCCCACCGTCAAGGCCCGGTACGAACGGCTGGTGAACATGGGTCTGATAAAGTCGGTCAGGCCAGAGATCGACATTACAAAAATAGACTCTTCAAAAAAAGCCGAGCTTGCCCTGCCAGACAACAAGCGCTACTTTCACGTAAAACTAGAGGGCATGAAAGTAAAAATGATCTGCGAGTATTGCGGAGGCCCCGTCAACGGCAGGCCGACAGTACTAAAGTTTGCAAATTTCGAGCGGTTCTTTTGCTGTACTACGTGCAGGAACAATTACCGCGAAAAACATGGCAGCAGGATCCAGTCGCTTGTAGAGAAGCACCGAGAAAGCAAAAAGCGCTAGGGTGCAGCGGCTTCTGCTGCTTTTTGCTCTTTCTTTTTCGACTTTTCGCCGGTCTTTTTGTTGATGCTGTCTATTGTCCCAAGCGCAAAGACGTACCTTATACCCTCGTTCCTCATTTCAGGCGAAAGAAGCGAGTTCATCCTTTCAACGTCTGCTTTAACGTAATCCTCTGCATGCTTGTTGGTCCTCGCCACCACGTACTGGAACTCGTCGCCTCTGTACCTGTGGATTTCAAAGATCTTCATGCGTCACATCACAAGCCTGCAAAGCGCAAAACTGACAGTGTCAAAAATTCTAGTCAAATAGCGTGGCAAGAGCAGACGAGATCTTTCTGGAAAACGCTAGGATTACAAAGTGGATGCCAAAGCCTATGCCTGCGGCTATGCCAATGTTGATGCCATTCTGATAGAGGCCAACAAACGTTACGATGGGCGGGAGCGCAAATATCATGGCAAGAGCAGTGCTGACCCATATCGATTTTGTGATAAGCTCCGGCGTAAGATTCTCGTAGCTTTGGCCCGGAAATTTTAACTTCTGCCTCGATGCTGCCTGCCCTGTCTCCATGACATAATTTAGAAAAATTAGGAAATATTAATTATGATATGTCAAATTACGTATATCGCTATTCTTGTAGAATAAATTATTATAGTGCCTCAATTTTGATGTGTGCAAACAGTTACAAATATTTGTCCTGATATTTGTAATTTCCAGCGTCTTTCTCTGTCGTACGTAGAAAGCCAATTTCAAGTTTTTGCAAATAATTGACTTGCAATTTCAATAAAATATCGACAAAATAATTACTGGCTGCAAATTAAGCAGGTATACAAAGATTAAACAAACTTAATTAGCAAGCTTGCTCCTCAAAAATCAGATGGAAAACTTAGCGGCACTTTCTGTAGAACAGGAGAAGGCCAAGCTTGACGAGAAATACCAAAAGCTGATCGACCAGTTCGAGCAAGAAACCGCGCAATATGACAGGATCTCTAAAATTTCTGCCATAGCGACATTTGGGGGCGTCATCGCATCCATACTGACGCCACTCTTGTATTTCCAGTCTATAGGGGTCAACCCGTACCATGCTTTTGCATCCGGCACTGCGCTCTATCTCACCATCGGCGGAGTCGTTGCAAGCAAGCTTGTGCCAAAACTTGCGATAATGTATGCCAACCACAAAAAGCACGAAGTGTCTCGAGTAAAGTACAAGCCGGTGACCGGCGTGTGCATGTGCGACCTCTACCAGTTCAGGACGCACCTCAACAGGATCGATGAGGCCGACACACCCGGCGAGCGCATGAGGCACGCCAAGCTGGCAAACTACTACAAACACAAGATGGGCTGGGTCTAGCCGCAAGGCATTTTACCGGCCAAAAATAACAAGTCAGGACCGTGCTGAGCCCTGACAAGATATACTTTGTGCGAATAGCGCTGGGCGTAATTGGCGGCATTATTTCTGGGCTTGTGATTGCGCCGGAATACAGCCAGGAAGTGTCCGTCGCAATCGCTTTTGGCGTGGCGATTGCGCTCTTTGTCATCTCGATAGTAGTGAGCAGGGCGATGTCAAAGGGCCTGCCAAAAGAAGTGCGCAAAAAAGCCGGCTATGACGGTATAGTGCCTTTCATATTCATGAACATTGTCTTTATGATAATAATCTATACCGCCCTGCACCAAAGCCTCATACTAAAATAGAGCCTTTTCCATAACCGCTTTCATGTGGGATTTTCGCACCCCTGGCATCCCTGATGATATGTTCGACCGGACAGAGGATGTCCCGATAACCAAGGAGGATGTGCGGGCGCTTGCGATAAGCAAGCTTCGGTTAAAGGAGGGCTTTTCCGCTATAGACGTGGGGTGCGGAAGCGGCAGCATTACCGTCGAGCTGTGCCTGCAGACAAGAGGCAAGGTCTATGCCATCGACTTTGACCAAAACGCAGTCGACCTTACGAAAAGAAACCTGCAAAAATTTGGTGTTACTGCGGACATCATCCTGGGCAAGGCGCAGGACGTCCTGCCGACATTGCCGCAGGTCGATGCCGTGATCGTAGGCGGCACGTGGGGCGACGCAAAGCAGGTCATCCAGCTTGCCTGCGACCGGCTAAAAAGAGGAGGCAGGATTGTAATTGACACGATATTGATAGAGACGATGTATCAGGCGCTTGCCACCGTAAACGAGGTCAAGCTGACAGAAGTCGACGTGACGCAGGTGACGATAGCCAAGGCGCGCAAAGTAACAACAGGCACCATGATGCTTGCACGGAACCCTGTGATGATGATATCGGCTACGAAAGCCTAGCCACTGCCCAATCGATATAGTCTCTGTCTATTTCAAAGCCGACGGACGATATGCCGAGTTTTTTTGCGGCAAACGCGGTAGAACCGATACCTGCAAATGGGTCAGCTACGAGCCTTGCGTGGCCGTGCAGCTTTATGCACATCTCGGGCAGCTTTGACGGAAACGTCGCCGGGTGGGGTCTGTCTTTCTTACTCTGTATCGTCTCGTACGGTATGAACCACGTATTGCCCCTGTCGCGCCTGTCCTGCTTTGCGCGCTTCCACCGGCCGATATTGGACTTGTCCTGATAGGGGATGCCTATCGCAAGCTTGTCAAGCCGCACGTCACCCGTCTTGGTAAAGTGGAAAACATACTCGTAGCAGTCGTTCAAAAAGCGGTCGCTCACCACCGGCTTGAAGTGCCCGACTGCAATGTCGCCTGCTATTGCAGGATATCTGCCGGCATCCTCCTTTGCAATCGCAATCGACTTGACCCATGCTATTGCGTTTTGTAAAACAAAATCATTGCGCAGGGCAGACGCGACATCCCATGCTATCCACTGGTCCTTTGGCCTGTTGCCGATGTTCAGAAAAAGCGAGCCGTCGTCTGCAAGCGCTCTCTTTACCGCTATCCCGACGTCGCGCATCCACGACAGGTACTTTTCCCGGGGCAGCTTATCGCGGTAGGAATTGTAGCTGACGCCGATGTTATATGGAGGGGATGTAACTATGACATCAATTGACTTTTCGCCAAGGCTGTCGAGGCCAGCGATGCAGTCCTGCAGGTAAAAAGTTGCCGCCGCATTACCATAGCGCACGACTCTGTACGGCTCCAACGCTAAAGCGCAGTCGGGCTGGGATTTATCTTTATTTCAACAGCTCAAGTTCCGCCCTGTCGGCCATCCTCTGGCCCACTATGGCGCCGACAATGCCTGCAGCTGCCGCCGGCACTGCGACCACCGGAAACACCATGCCGACAAGGTCAAAGTAGATGATGGCAGTCAGGCTGGCCCATACTGCCCTTTCCGGCGACAGGATTTCGTTGTACGTGTGCGTTATCAACGGATAGTAAAGCATCAAAAACGACAGGCCGAGCAACGCGCCTGCGACATAGAGCGCCTTTTGCGAGATCCACCGCGACATGACATAGTCGGCTGCGATGATGGGCACGAGCACGCCGGCGTAGAGCGGCGCAGTGGCCACCAGAGCCTCGTTTGGCAGTATCGATGTGAGCATCCCTGTAAACACGAATGCGCTTGCCAGCATGGACATTGCGCCAAACCTGCGTCCTGTCATGCTCCTTGTGGCAAGCAATATTGCGGCAGTGGCAAACGGAAATCCAAGCGTGGCGACTACCGCGCCGGCGTGGGGCTCAGGATTAAAGTTGAAAAACGCCGTGTCAGAAAACGGAAGCGAAAACATGTGCACCGCGCCTGCAGTCGCAAGCCAGACGGGCAGCATGCCAAGCACTGCCAGGCCGGCAGGGATTGCCCTGCGCTCCGTCTGTGGAAACGCCCTTGTCAGGCCAATTGCGGCACCGATGCTGCTTGCAAGCATCCCTGACAGCAATATCGAGTGCGGCGGGCTCAGCAGGCCGTCAAGGCCAAAGGCCGAATGCCACACAAAGTCGCCCGGGCCGGCAGATATGAGGAGCGCAATGCCTGCCACGGCAAGCTTGGATGGCCATTCCAGCTTTTTTATTGCACGCGACGCAATGATGACTGTTATGGCGCCAACAAGCGCCACTGCGACGCCTGCATAGAGTATTGCATGAGGTGTTGAAAAGAACGTCTCGGGCTTGTTCAGCAGGTGATACGTCACGTCCCACGTGGCGCCGGATATAGCCATCAGTATGCCGATGCTTATGGTGGCATAGCCTGCGATGAGCCTCCTGCTAGGCTGCGCCTTCATGATGCCGCGCTGAAAATAGTTCAACTAACTGCAATTCCACCTTCAGTTTTTTAAGCCTTTGTTACGTCGACCTCGTACTCTTCTGTGTATTCACCCTGCTGGTCGACAAAGCCACTCTGCGGGTCATGCGCCAAATCGCCGTTGTGAGGAAGGCCAACTGCCTTGATAAGGACGACAAACCTGCCAACAGACTCGGGCGTGACTGTCAGGTCTATGCTGAAATTCTCTCCAGGCTCCCACGGGCTGCTGTATGCCTCTATTGCGGGATAGCGGGCCGGCGCCGTCGCCTGCGGGCCGTTGTAGCCCACACCTATCTTGTCTCCCGGCTTTATGAGCAGAGGAGCCTGCCTGAAATTGCTGCTTGCTATTTGCGCGACATCGGCTCTGGTGGCGTTTGGAAACGCAATAGACACTATCTGCCTGTCTGCGTGGTCTCCTTTATTGGATGCCACGATTCGGATCGTAAACGTCTTGCCGAGAGTTATCGTCTTTTCAGAGAGCGAAACGCTGGCAAGCGTCGGCTGCGGCTTTGGCGCAGCAAGAATCGCCAGGTACGACTGGGGCAGGACGTACGCTGACAGTACAAAGTACGCTGCTGCGGCTGCAATTGCGATAATTATTACCGATTTTATGGCAGCAGCCCTTTTCCCTGAACCGTTTAAATCTCTTGCCGGACAATTGCCCCCGTGGACAGCTGCGACTCGCGCACCAGGGCCTACCGCAATGGCAAGACATTTGACCAGTGCAGGCAGGAGGCCAGGCATGTGGCAGATGCCTTGGTGCAGGAAATTGCAAAAGCAGGCGAAGTTTCGTGGTCGTACGTGCTTGAAGCATCGGGCCACGACGAGATCGTTTACAAGCTGGCGCTCAAATACCTCCGCCTCCAGGGCTATGATATCGGCAATTTTCAGGCGCCAAGGGTCAAGCGGTGATGATCGCATGAAGGTACGTGTGTGTATGTGTATGCGCACATCTATTTCTGCAAAGAGCCGGACGCCGTGCAGGGCAGGCTTGATTGCTTGGTTTGCAGGCCCCTGATACGATCTATGGCCTCGATAGGTAAAATATGGCTGCGCTTTCAAAACGACGGGCGGCCATTTGGATACACGCGTGGCGGCTTTGTTTCAACGGCAGGATGTATATGCATGCAGGCAGATGACACATTCTCTACAGGCCGGAGATGAATATTTCATGGTAATGCAGGCTGGATGTCAAGAAGGTAGAAATGGCGTAAAGGAAGATATGTGTGTGTTCGGCGCTTGGCGATCCCGCGTCCCGACCTGTTACAGCCTATGCCGTTAAAGTCGCGGCGTTACACCGTTTGACGCAGTTTTGCTTTCGTCTCCCGCCAAGCGCCTACGTTAAGCATCGGTTGGCGGCATTGTCATCAGGTATATTATATGATTTTTAGTATTAAAACATTGTGTTTTCCACCAATATACATTAAACTATGCCATTATATCATGATTTTTGTTTACAAACAAGATATCTTCAATATTTCGTATGTTCTGATGTAAGAATTGCTCTCGGCTATCGACGATCCTACCCAAAGCCAAAATAATGCACCCGCTGGTGTACATTACGCTCAATGTCGCTGCCAAAAACCATCGCGCAATAGCCGCAGAGATAGAGGCCAAGCTGCTCGATCTCGCCGCTCTTCAATATTGCGATCTCGCCTTTTTCCTGCATGTTTTCAGCCGCGACATAGCCTGTGCCTGCAAGAGCCTTTTCAAGCAACTGAAGGATGTCTTTGGCTTCTGCATCAGGCAGGATTATTATTGCGTCGCCATCCTGGCGCATTTTCCTGCTGGCAAGCGCGGCAAAGACCGCCGGCCTTGCGTCATCGCAGACGCGAGAGATGCTGACCTTCATGGGCTGTGTCATTCACGACTCTCTTGTTTTTAACCCGCTTGATGCTAAAGCGAAATGACTATTGCCACCAGCTGACCCTTGCTTGCTGAAAGCAGCCCCGATAACTTGGCCTTGAACCCATATTTGCTGTTGCGCTGC
This sequence comes from Nitrososphaera sp., assembly GCA_039938615.1. Lineage (GTDB taxonomy): Archaea > Thermoproteota > Nitrososphaeria > Nitrososphaerales > Nitrososphaeraceae > Nitrososphaera. The sequence continues at coordinate 22,955 of JBDUUM010000009.1, read as the reverse complement.
TGCAACGCCCTTTCCGTCTCCTCCTGCGTCGCAAACCGCGCTGTCGCCGGCGCCCACGACCCCTTGGGCCGGCCTCTCATGTCGCAGGGCATTATCCTGACTTCTTGGTTGTTTTTGAGCCGCTTTACCTTGCCAGTCTCACTTCTTGTGACCACAAAGAGCTTGTCGTCGCCATCCACTGTGAACCACACCGGCGTCGCCACGGGGTGGCCGTTCTTCCTGTAGGTTTCCAAGTTGATGCACTGGTAGGGAGAGTAGGGCTCTGTCTTGCTCACGGCAACACTCCTCGCCCTGCCAACATTAACTTTCTGGCTCTCTCCTGTAGGTCAGCAGTTCTAGTGCCGGAATATCTAATGTTTTTATGACATTGCCCAAAGTTATATCCGTGTGAGGCCGGCTCTTTCCGCCCATGCCACGTTTGGCAAGCCGACAGACGGAAACTGCATAGCAATAACCATCGATGGCAAGGACACCTTTGAGCAGATGTATGACCACATGCTGCAGGCGGAAAGGTACATCTATATCGCAAACTATGACCTTGACCCCCACTTGCGGTTTGCGAGAAGCTATCCTACTACCTTGAGGTCAGCTCCTGTTCGCTCCAGATGCAAGGGAAGCCTTGTCACTTCAATTGACCCTGAATCGCGGCGCTATTCGCTTCAGGACCTCCTTATTGAAAAGGCTAGAGAAGGAGTGGAGGTAAAGGCCATAGTGTGGCAGCCTAGGATCGTCCTTCGGCTTCTGCCAGGCGCCGACGAGCGGGGAATAGACGGCAGAGCTGACGAGGTCGAGACGCTAAACGCCATCTCAAAGAGCCTTGGCATGGTCGGCAGGCTGGAAGTGAAGGTAGATAGCACCGCGCCGACGCTCACCTCGGCGCACCATGAAAAGATAATCGTCATTGATGGCAAGGTAGGCTTTTGCGGCGGGCTGGACCTTTCACGCGGCAAATGGGACCTGAGCACTCACGACTACGAGAGCTCGCTCCGCGACGCAGGTTCGGAGCCGTGGCACGATATCCATGTGATTGCGAGAGGCCCCGTGGTAGCCGACCTTGAACGCCATTTTCGACAGCGGTGGGTATATGCCCAAACAAAGGACGCAAGGCAGGCGCGGGCCGTGAAAATGCCGCCAAGGAACGCGCCAGAGGGAACGGTAGCGGCAACTGCGCTGCGCACCTGGAAGGAGATGGACAGAAACGGTGGCATACGGGCGTGGTATGCCGAGATGTTCAGAAACGCCACGACTGGCATCTATATCGAAAACCAGTTTCCTTTCCAGTCAAGGGCGCTCACAAACCTGCTTGCGCGCCGGCTAAAGGAGGCGCCAGACCTCCGGGTGATCATCGTGGGGCCGATGGAGCCTAACCTGCCGGGGTTCGTCGGGAGCATGATAGCCAAGATGAGCGTAAACGATGTCAACCGAAACCTCGCCCGGCTGAGGAAAATATCACATGGGCGAGTGGCCACATTCTCGCTCATCTCGCAGCACAAGACTATGCCAAACATGCGCAAGCAGATCTACGTCCATTCCAAGGTGATGACAGTCGACGACAGGTGGATAACGGTGGGATCGGCCAACCTCGACAAGAATGGGGTTTCTGACTCGTCAGAGTTTAACTTGGGCATAACATCCGACGAGCTGGCGGCAAAGACGAGGATCAGGCTGTGGCACGAGCATGCAGGCGGCAAAATCTCAAGGTCCCGGCTCCTGAACTTTGGCGAGGGTTTTGAGGCGTTGATGGCGCTTGCAAGGGCAAATGGCGCAAGAGTGTCGCAGGGCAAGCCGATTGTGGGGAGCGTCTACTGCTACAATTTTGCAGAAGAGGGTCTGCCTCCTCCTTACTCTGGAGCGCCTGACGGCAACAGGTTTGCCCTGCTATAAAAGAAGAACTAACGACAACATTTACACAGCTGCGCTTGCGTATCTGTTTTCCACTGGAAAACGTGTGTGTATGTGCGCGCATACATTAGAGCTGGTATAGCTTGTATATGGCGCCAGTAGAGTCGTCGACATAATTCCACCTGTCAACATCTACGTTTAGCGGCGTCAGGTTCCTGTCTGCAAGCAGGTCGCAGACCGATTGGCCTGCTATGACGCTGTCCTGCCTCGCAAGCGACTTCATTTTTGCCGCCAGGCTTATGCAGGGACCCAGTATGTCGACGTACGACGCCTTTTTGTCGCTCCCATACATCACCACGGCGCACTGGCCCGCGTCGACCCCTATCCTCACAGCAAGCTCAGGATAGTCATGCTCTGACAATATCGGGTTTATCACCTGGCGTATGACCGTGACGATTTCACTGCCGCATTCTGCCACTTCTCTTGCCACCGCCTCGTCCTCTGGTTTTGAGGCGTCTGTCCCTATGAGCGGAAAGAATGCAAGCACCGAGTCGCCGGCGTATTTCAGGACGTAACCGCCGTGCTCGGTTATCGTTATCGAGGTTTCCTGGAAAAACACCTGGATTATCGCAGAGAGTGTGTCGACCGGCACTGTGAGGCTCATGTTGGTCGAGCCCACAATGTCGGCATAGAGTACCACCATGGGCACCTTGTGGTAGAGGTGCGCTCTCAAAAACGAGTCTGCCGGACCTGTGGCCGCCTCAAACGTCATGCCATAGCGCAATGAGCGGAATACCCTTGACTGCCTCTCGACAAGGAGGCTCCCTGCGTCCCTCGCCTTTTGCCTTGCAAGGTCAAACACCTCGGCCGGTATGAACTGCCCCGTCATGTTGTCGTAAAGCCCGCTCCTGCCTGAGACGGTCTTTTGCGCGTATCTTGTCACCTCTTTCCTACTAACGGTCTTGGGGTCTAGAGTCATGGCTGGCTCCCTGCATCTGGGCGGTTTTTCTATTAATTGCGCAGGGCTCTCCAAGCTGAGCAACAAGCTAAATTGTCATTACCCCAGTCACTTGGGAATGTTAGATTGTTATGTATTGTGCATCCTTTATCCGTAAATACCTCTATGCATCATCCCGCATGAAAGAAGCCGCCAATGATCCTGATAGTGGACGATGATCCAGACGTCTCTGCAGCCCTTGCTGGCTATTTCGCAGCGACTGGGCGCCCCTGCAGAGTGATAAACAGCGCCCCCGAGGGGCTGGAGGCCATACAGAAGGGTGCTTTTGACCTTATCCTTCTCGACATAAAGATGCCGGGCTTCAGCGGCTTTGACATACTGCGTATGCTGGCATACGGAGGGGTGCTGAGGGAAAAGAACGTCATCATCATAACGGCCCTAGACATCAGTGCTCGGCAAAAGGCACAACTAAAGTCGGCAGGCGTGCTCGACGTGCTGAGCAAGCCCATACTGCCAGAAGTTTTGGAAGGGGCGATGGCCGTGTGCAAGCAATCATGATTTTGATTTTGCCCTGACCAGTTGCTGAAGCTCCCTGACTGCAGCCTGCAGGCGGGAAGCCGCGCCGTCCGCTGCTTCGACGATTATCTCGCCTGGCCCAAATTTCACGTCATTTACAACTATGGGAACGGTGACGTGGAGTATCTCTGAAAGAAATTCATACAGCTTTGGATAGGCCGCGCCGCCCTCGTAGACAAAGGTCGTCGTCCCCTTGCTTACTTGTACCTCGTCCCTGAGCGGAAACGCAAATTCTGGCTGCGAGAGCTCTTCAATTATCCCGGCGGCGATTCTGTCCAGGCGCGCCTTGACGTCTATAGTGCCATTATCCCTCTCCTGCTTTAGCCTCGCGTACTCTCCGGCGCTTTTCTCTATTTCCTTAAGGTTCTTGCCCAATAAAAACTGCCCGGGAGGGATTTACCTTCCATTGCTATAAGCCGTATGGAGCTATAGCCAGAAATAATGCTCTGGTGTCAAAATTATGATGCAGCCTAGCCAACATGGTAGGATCTCTGCTGTCAGGGTACAGCAGAGGGCTTCCCGGCGGGCAAGAGGCAATAACACGCTTGTAATAGTCAATCCAAACTCCTGCAGCGGCCTGACTGGCAAGAACTGGGACTCGCTTTACGCCCAGATAAAGCAGGTGCTTGGCGACGACCTGCGTGTGGTTACGAGCAAAAAGCCCGGCGACGGCACGGCGATTGCAAGAAAGTATCTGAAGAGGGGTTTTGAGAGGATAGTCGCAATAGGGGGTGACGGCACGCTAAACGAGGTGGCAAACGGCTTTTTTGAAGAACCGACCGGCATATTTGGGCACAAGGCTCCTCTTCTCAAGCCCATAAATCCAGATGCAGTTATGGCCATAGTCCCCTGCGGCACCAGAAACGTGCTGGCAAGGTCTATGGGCCTGCCGCAGGGAGTTGTGGAGTGCTGCAGGACATTTTCTGCAGGAACTCCAAAAAAGATGGACGTGATAGTGGCGACAGCGACTGACGCTGCCAACGGCTCTGCATCAGGGAGACGGGTTGTCCTGAACGCCGCAGAGATAGGCCTTGGCGCCGAGATAATCGACAGGTCCAAGAGGGTGAGGCAGGCAGTCAACAGCAGGCTCTTGTCGACTGTGGCAGGCATAATCGCAACTGTCCCCGCTTACCAGAGCAACAGGTGCGAGATTTCTATCGCCGGCCCCAGCAGGGTGAAAAAACTGTTCACCAGCATGACTATGGCCGTCGTTTCAAACGGCATGTTTCTTGGCGGAGGCTTTAGGGCGGCTCCAAAGGCCGACATGGCAGACGGCCTGCTTGACCTTGTTGTGATAAAGGACTCGGGCAGCCTGAAGGTGCTTGACGAGCTCGCCAACCTGAAGGAAGGCGACTATAGGAACGAGGACAAGATACTGTACGCCCAGGCCAGAAAGGTGTCCATCCGGTCAAAAGACAGAGATGTCACGGTGACAGTCGATGGCGAGCCAATAGGTATACTCCCCGCGACCTTCCAGATAGCCCCCGGAGCCCTGACTATCAGGATGTAGATCTCAAATATATTATGCCGCAAATCCATCAGCGGCTGCCTCTATTGGTTTCGCTCAACCCTCTTCACGTCTTTTTGTGGACCTTTCGGCGCGAGGGCCGCGACGTCGTCAACCTCTATAATTCGCTCTCGCCCGTGATGCAGCTTGCGACGGGAGGAGGCGATATGCTCAATTTCGGATACTGGAAGGGAGCCGCAGAGCCACTGGCGGCGCAGCAGGCACTATGCTCGCTTGTGGGTGATATCGCCGAGCTGGGTTCTGCAAAAACCGTGATAGATGTGGGCAGCGGCCTGGCCGCGCCGGCGCGCCTGTGGAAGTCTGTGTATGATATCCAGATCAGCTGCGCCAACATAAATTACGGCCAGTTGCGGGCGTCGAAGAAGAAGAAACCGGTAGGAGCGTCGCTTGTTAATGCGACATCGACCTGTCTTCCTTACGCTGTCAGGTCGGCAGACAGAATAATCGCGCTGGAATCGGCGCAGCATTTCAGGCCCCTTGAGGATTTTGCAATGGAATCAAAGCGGATCCTGAAGGATGGCGGCCTGCTCATAGTAACGATACCTGTCGTCACTGCCCGTCATCCGGCGCTAAAGCTGGGCATCCTGTCGGCCACGTGGTCATCAGAGCATTACAGCCTGAGTCGCGTCAAGTCCGCCCTGCAGGACGCAGGTTTTGCCATGGCAGCTGTCCGGATGATAGGCCGGCAGGTATATGACCCGCTGGCCAATTACTATGTTGCCAACAGGTCCGAGATCCGACGCAAGATCCTCACGCAATATCCGTCGTTCCTCGAGACAGTGCTTTACCTGTCCATCCTAAAGATGAAGCAGGTGTCGGAAAAAGGCGTCATTGACTATGCCGTCATAAAGGCTGCTGCATAATTCATTATCTTCGCAACATTTGATTGACATAATTAAGTAGTTTTTGAGACGTAATTTTTCGGGATTATATCGGTTAAGTTTCCAGCTCAAGAATATCTCTGATCTTCTTTTCACGGTATGAGAAAACCTCTTTGAGTCTCGGTAAAACGACCCACTCAATTATCCGTCCGATTATCCCGAATCTAAATTCTACTCTTACCTCATCAATCAGCCGAGTATGTACATTGTCTACCTGGATAAACCGATGAAGATGCGTCCATTCTAGGAGCCTATCATTTTGTACTTCATCGACGAATTCATTCAACTCTTCAAACTTTGTAATTTTGGAATGCCAATACCTTTTCACAAATAATTTGGTGCAGACTGAGAGATCGGAACCTAAAGTAAGGCGGCTAGTCGAACACCTGATCAAGGTTTCATCGAAATCGCTAGGGCTGACAATTTCAATATGTTTTGGGTCCATAAAGAATTCCCAGGCTTTCTTGATCTCACATTTGACGGTGAATTCTCTCCTGTATTGTATTATTCGAATTCACCAGTTTGATCTACGTGAATTCTAGATATAAACCAAATCGGAAAGGCAAGCCTAGGGAATAAATCCAAGAAACTAAACTGATTGGTTGGATAGCATATCTATCTGTATGGCACTTCCATCAACGTGGAAGAAGATAATAATGGTGCCAAGCAAATAAAACGCTGTCCTATTTGTGGATGCACTGAACACCGATTAATCGGCTGTCATAAACACCGAGAGACTCACAAGCAAGGTCCAGACGGACGATGCATTGTAGGTTGAGTGCCACCTCGGTAGCCTAAATGGCAAGACGATTGAACTTGTATATACAACTCTGTTGGGGCAACCATGAATTGGTTTGGTGTATTTAGCAGTCCCTTTGAGGTAGCTGGCCTAGGGCTTATCATACATGGCATTGTAAAGACAATTAGGAAGAGAAGGGCTCATGTCAACATGGCAGCCTAGCGGGCGCTTATCCAGCTAGCCGCCTTTTCGCATTTCCAGGCGATAAACCTTCGCCACTAGCCGAATAAAATAGAGAAAAATAGAGCGTTCCTTACATACAGCCCGAGTATCAAAAACATTGCATACAAGGGGAGGTATGCTTTCCCGAGCATCTCTGCCTCTCTCTGAATATGTCGGCTGTCATCAGCGGTGTTGAAGGGCAATTCCGCCGTTCTCCAGACTGCGGACAGGTTATCTTTGTAGCTCAAAAAGATTGCGGAAAGGGGGCGGCCCAGAATTCTATCCTTGTAATTGTACCAAGAATGGACCGAACTGTATGCTCGGTTTTTAGGGCGACGTGGACTAATTAATTTAGCACTAGTTTCATCCGTCATTTTTATTGCAAACCTATATGGAATTAATGATAGAGAATCGTTATCATATTTGTCTCCTAGATCCATTTTTAGGATCAGGTACTACGGCAGTCGTTGCTAAAAGAATGGGTAGACGGTTCATAGGGATAGAGATAAACCCCAAATACTGTAAGATTGCCGAAGAAAGAATCAAGGAAGCATCCAAACAACCACCGATGGAACTATGGCTTCAGAATCAAATCGAATAAACGAGCAAAAACGCAACGAAGAAAAAGATGTAGAACCGCATCTAAAGATCTTCAAAGATAGAAGCATACTAGTCAAAGAAGATGGTAGTGAGATCATTTTTCGAGAAGGATCCCCGAACAAGAGCTCAAAAGAAAGAACAAACAAGTTAAGAGCAGAACTTTCAAAAGGTTTTTTGAAGAAAATAATAGATAACTGCAGAAGCCCAGATATATCTTGGAATATAACTGAAAAGCAGGATAAAATTATCGATAAACTAATTTCTGGAGTAACATCCGAACAAGGCCGCGCACTGATGGCAGTCACAATTCTACAACTTTGCATTAAATGTATCGACCCCACGACAAGTATTCGTTTACATAAAGCAGGAAGAGGGATCTTTTCTTGGGAAGATGGACTATCTATGAGGACTTTCAACTCCGAATACATAGCACCAATTCTTCGTTCAGAGAATCTACTCAAATACAACATCTTTGGCGCATTTATGACAAGGTCTCTCGCAGAAAACTATCCGTATACAAAATTTTATAAAGCATCTATACGCGGTCCGAAAGAAGCTTGGTTAGAATTAGTTGATCAATTGGAAGACGGTTTGCTGGACCCTTTAGAATGTTTGAAAAGAGTTATTTCCGCGTTGATTAACAAATCTGAGAAATTCATCTTGCTAGCTAATGAAACTATGAGTTTAAAAGAACAGTATCTCTCCTTGCCCGTAACTGTAGACGATATTGCACGTCTAATAATGACGCACGTCAACAATTCAGACTATGCAGCACGGTTATTCGAAATAGCAATGCATAGTGTGGCTCAGGTTCTCCATGAGGAACGTGTGCTTGGTGGATGGTTAAGACCTCTGTCGCAAATGAGATCTGCAAATAAAAAAGCAGGAAATATAGGCGACGTTGAAGTCCTAGCAACCAGCGACCCTTTGAGTGAAATTATAGAAGCGTGGGATGCAAAATATTGGAAACCCTATCTCTATGACGAGTTAGGAGAACTAGAAGATAAACTAACGGAACACAAATCCTTGCGACGCGTAGGATTAGTTCCAGATGATGAGCCACAGATACGGCAAGACGTTAAAGACAAGTTAGCAGAAATAGAAGAGATCTATGGTATACGCATAGAGATCATGTCCTTTGAAAAGTGGTGGAAGGAGCAGTTACGTCGCTCTATCTCCAAACCAGATGAGTTCGGGAAAAAATGGCTTAATGCATATGTTGAGTCTATATGTCAAAAGAGACCCGCGCTTGCCCCCATAGACGAGCCTAGTCAGAGATGGGTAGAAGAAATTCGAGTTATTAAAAACTGCATTGAAGGTTAACCACAGATAAAATCTTAAAAGGTAACATTATTTTATCAATAAGATGCACGACCACAGCCATCATGATGACGACAATGACCCCCGCCACTCTTTTACGGGCCGCAAGCTAGAGCCGCCCAGGGTTTCTGCAAACATGACAGTTCCAGAGCTGATAAAATTCTACGGCTCTACCGGCTACAACGCCCGGCGCCTTGCCGAAGCAGCAGATATCCTTGAAGACATGATAAACACCAATTCCACCGTCTGCCTCACGCTTGCCGGCGCCATGACGCCGATAGGCATGGGCAGGTCCATCTCTGCCATGATGGAGGCAGGGTTCATCGACTGGATAGTAGCAACGGGCGCAAACGTCTACCACGACCTGCATTTCGCCTACGGCCTGCCTGTCAGGCAGGGCCATTTCGATGTCGACGACGATGTCCTCTATGCAAGGCAGATTGTGCGAATATACGATGTCTACATTAAAGAGCTAGAGACTTTGCAGGCGCAGGATCTCCTTGTGCAAAAGGACATCAAGGAGCGCTCTGGCGAGATCCCGGCAAACGCTTCCACCGCCGACATTGCATATGCACTTGGCAAGGCGGCAAAGGAAAACTCCAAGCATCCTGAAAAGTCGTTTCTGGTCAAGGCGTACGAGAACAAGGTGCCGGTGTACATGCCTGCGATAAGCGACTCGTCCATCGGCCTCAACATGCTCCCTCTGCTCCTTGAGGGCAAGGGCGTATTTCCAAACACAATACTTGATGTCGCCGAGTCGGCGGCGATACTGTGGAAGAGCAACAGGTCAGGAGGGCTGGAGCTTGGCGGCGGCGTCCCGAAAAACTTTTTCCAGCAGACGGGGCCGGCATTATACCAGATATTAAAGATGAAGGAAGGCGGGCAGGATTATCTGATCCAGCTAACAGATGCCAGGCCCGACACGGGCGGCCTCTCCGGCGCCACCTTGCAGGAGGGCAAGAGCTGGGGCAAGATCAAGACATCGCACAAAGGCAACGTCATCGTCTACGGCGACTCGTCCGTCTACTTTCCGCTGCTGTGCTCCTATGCGCTGTCCGTCTGCAAGCCAAGAAAGCAGAAACAGATCTACGGCAAAAAGGATGCGTGGGTGGCCGAGATGAAAAAGATCTATCTCAAGAACAACAAGAACAAGTCAGGAAAACACCTCTGACTTGACCGCCCATTTCCCGGATTTGGCAGTAGTAGTCATCTCCACCTGGCCCACCAGGTTGCCGTTAGAGTAGACCTTGCCGTATTCCGAACTGCCGCCAAACATCGTCGATATCAGGTCCTTCTTTTCATGGTAGCCCGACTCGATGGTCTTTATACCAAGCTTGGAGCTGACCCTCTTGATCATGTTGCGGGCCGCCGGCCAGTCGCCCTTCCACTCTATCAGATCGAAATTGCCGAACTTGACGCTCTGCATAGAATAGCCCTTCAACCTTGCCACAAACTTGATGTTGTTCTTTTTTGCGTATTCGTTCATCCACGCTATCGCCTTTTCGCCCTTGCCATGCTCTACCGCAAAGCTGTCCGCGCTCGCCATGACCGGTACTGGATTGCAAAATAATATAAACAAACTTTTTCTACAGTGACGTGTGCGGGCTTTTGTCGCAGTTGACGCTACCAGCAGCGCCCTTGTTGCGCTGCAGTCAGAAATGATGTCCTCGTCTGGGTGGAGCCCACGGGATGTCAAGCCCGTCGAGCCGGGCAACTTTCACTTTACCCTCATCTTCCTTGGCGAGGCAGGCGAGCATCAGCAGGTCGACAGGGTCAAAGACAGACTTGCCGCCGTCAGGTTCGCACCCTTTACAATAACGTACACAGGCGTAGGCGCGTTCCCAAGCCCCCGCAATGCAAGGGTCGTATGGGTTGGCGTCGACAGCGAAGGCGCCGCCAAACTTGGAGCGCTTGCTGTGCAGGTAGTCTCGAAGATGTCTGAAGTAGGGTTTCGGCCGGACAAGCCGTTTTCGCCCCACCTCACGCTTTTCCGCGCCAAGAACAGGCATGTCAGGGTAAACACCGAGAAATACGCAGGCAAGACCTTCGGTACAGACACGGTCAATAAAATACACCTGAAAAAGAGCGACCTTGGCCCGTCTGGCCCCGTCTATTCAAACATCCATACTGTTATCGCAGAAGGGGAGGAGAAGGAGGAGCAACAACAATAGCCATGACTACTACTGCGGATTCAGCAGCGGCAGATTCTGTCATCGCAGCGGCCCTTGAGCTTTGCAGCCCCACGAAAAAGGAGGCGGCCAGGATAACGAGGGTTGCAGAGGAGGCAAAGAGGCTTGTCCAGAAAAAGGCTTGGAAGGAAGTCGCCGGCGTCGTGTTTGGCGGGTCGTTTGCCAAGGGCACGTGGCTCCGTGGAGACGCGGACATTGACATTTTCGTCAAGGTAAAACCCGATGTGGACGAAAAGAGGTTTGAGGAGCTTGGAGTCAGGATCGGCCGTCAGGCCCTGAAAAAATACGGGCCGCATCTCCGGTATTCCGACCACCCCTATGTAGAGGCTACCGTGAGGGGGATCAGGGTAAACGTCGTGCCCTGCTACGACGTGCAAAAGGGGCAGTGGAGGAGCGCGGCAGACAGGTCGCCTTTTCACACGCAGTACGTTACTGAAACGTTTGACGACTACAAAAAGGGGCAGGTGAGGCTCCTTAAAAAATTCCTGAAATCCGCGGGCATATACGGCGCCGAGATATCGACCGGCGGCTTTTCCGGGTACGTCTGCGAGGTGCTGGTTGCAAAGTATGGCTCGCTGCAAAACGTCCTTGCAGCAGCGGCCGAGTTTGTGCAGGAGCAGGTGATCGCAGTGGGCAACTATGACGCCGACGTGGTCAAAGGGTTTGCAAGCCCCCTTGTAATCATCGACCCTGTTGATCCAAGGAGGAACCTCGGTACAGCTGTCTCGCCCGAGAGCGCAGGCAGGTTTTCTCTTGCCGCACGCGCCTTTCTGCGCAGGCCGTCAGGCAGGTTCTTTGCAGGGCAAAAGGCAAGGAGGGTGGAGAAAAAGCTGTATCCGCACATCCTCGTAGTCGAGTTTTCGCACCGCAGGCGCAGCCCCGACACGATATGGGGACAGGTAAAGAGGAGCGCCGGTTCCCTTGCCCGGCAGCTAGAGCTGGCAGGGTTTACCGTCTTTCGGACTGCGTGCGCCACGGACGAGCTAGAGAGCGGCGCCTTTGCATTTTTGCTGGAGTCGCTCACGCTTGCGCCATATACGTTAAGGAAGGGCCCAGAGATATCCCGGCGCAAAGAGACTGACAATTTCATTTCAAAAGCAAGCAGGCCGCTTGCGATGTGGGCCGACAGGGACATGCGCGTCTCTGCGATAGCGGCGCGGAAGGAAACCGACGCGGCGCGGTTTTTGCAATCGCTGCTGTGCGACAGGATGATGGACGGAAGCGGGGTCGCAAGGGACATGATAATAAAGGGCAGGATCAAGATTTATAGCGCCGCCGGCCGGAGAATGAAAAGTGTGGTGAGGGATGCCGTTGACGAGCTTGCCTCGACAGAGAGACTCATTTTCGGCGTTTGAGCCTGACGCGCCACAGCTTGCTAGGATACTGACTTATCCCCGCTTTGAGGAAGACGAGTACCGTTCAAGGCTTGACGAGCTGCGGCGGCTCGGCGTGACGTCGCTCATAGTCGGCGGCAGGACCATGATAGGGGGCGTCAGGATAGCCGGCAAGGGAAACGTCGGCCTCGTGATAAAGGTAATGGCAGACGACGACAGCGGCTGCGGCGGCAACAGCAGAGTGTGCGCGCTGAAAATCAGGAGGACTGACGCCAACAGGGAGAACATGGAAGGCGAGGTCCGCCTTCACAGGATGGCAAATGCCGCCAAAGTCGGCCCGGTGCTTTTAAAACACTCGGACAATTTCATGCTGATGGAGTTTGTAAAGGGCAAGAGCATATCGGATTGGACGCCAGATAGCGCATCAAGTGCGCGCAGGATAGCAGGGTCGGTGCTGGAACAGTGCTACAGGCTTGACAGGACCGGCATCGACCATGGCGAGCTGAGCCACCTTGACAACCACGTGATCGTCGGCGGCAGCGGTAACAGGGCGACGATCATCGATTTTGAGAGCGCAAGCACAGAGAGAAAGATGAGCAACGTGTCGGCGGCAGGCCAGTCGCTTTTCGTGGCAGGCGCGGTGGCTGCCACGTTTTCCAGAGCGCTAGGGATAGACAGAGAAAGAGCCATAGCCGCGCTGAAAAAGTACAAGTGGAACCAGACGAGGGAGAACTTTGACGCGCTGCTGTCGATCCTCTAGCTTTCTTCTCCTTCTTTGCGCTCAAACGACCATCGCCGGTTGTAGACCTCGTCTTTCAGCTTGAAGCCCTTGAACATCTGGAAGTAGACCTGCTTGGTCTTGTTCTGCTTGTCAAGCTCTGATTGGATCCAGAGCGACTCAAACATCGATGTGTTTGAAAACACGGTCGACTCGCTGTTAGAGTACGTGACAAGCCCTATGGCTTCTTGGAAGGTCTCTTTTTCGTCGTCGTTTACCTCCATCACAATGCTCTTGTTCTGGTCTACCACTATCGTCGTTATCTTTGTTGGCAAAAACTGCTGCAGGTAGTTTATCCTGACGTCCTTGTAGGCGACCTTTAGCTTGGCTTCAGAGATTTCCTTGACCTCCTTGTCCTCCATGACCAGTATCCTCACCCTGGTCCCCTTTTCTGACGTGGCGCCCAGCGCGTCGAGTATCCCTTCCCTTTCGGCAAGGACAAACGAGTTTTTGGTTGAGAAGAGGACCGACACCTCGTAGATGGCCGAGTTTATCAGGTCCCTCACCAGCCCGCTTACGCGGGCAGGGTCGCGGATTGTTTCCATGAACTCGCCCTCGGAACCTTTTGCGATTTCAAGTATCCTCTTCTGCGCGGGCACCGCGTTTTTGATCACGTTTTCAAGCAGGAACTGCTGGCTGGCTACAAAAGACGGGATTTGCGTCCTGATGAGCAGCGGCAGCTCCTGTTGTTGCTTCTGCTGCGGCCCGCCGTCTCTGCTTACATACCCCAGGTATTCTTTGCCGTCGATTATGACAAAGTTGCCGGTGAGCGCAGGCATGTGGTACAGGTCGAAATACTTCATCACGTCCTTGCAGTATTGCAAGTTGTCGGCGGTGATCTCTGTCACGCACCGTAGCCTGACGCCTCTGCCCTTCAGCTGGATCATATGCTGGCCGGGCACAAGCGCGCCTATTACTGACGCCGCGCTCCTGGCGTCAAGGTAGCAGTCAAGGCTCCTGCTCAGGACGAGCTGCGGCACAAGCGCAGAGATGCTGCCGCCGGCGGCGACTACCTGAAAGTCAGGGCTGGCCAACGTAGTAGCGCGATATATACATGAAAATAGGATATAAAGTCACGGCTCGCCCCAGACAGCAAAAAAATGTGGTATGTCAGGCAGCAGGCGGGACAAACGGCCGGGCGAGGCTGACCTCGGTTATCCACTCACACTTGATGTTGACCTTGGAGTGATGCTTTTCTATCGCAGTCATGTCCGGCCCTTCAAGCAGGCAAAAGCAGACGCCGGATTCCTTGTTGTAAAACAGGTTTACGTGGGTTACTCCAAACTCATCTACCGGCGACTGGCATAGCTCGCGCAGCTGCGCCTCGCCAAAGGGCACCTTGTGGACATCGAGAAATACTGGCACAGCCTTACATGAGGCGCGATGGCGGATATAAGAATTTCCAAACCGGGCAGCGCTTTTCCGGATCCAAGCTATGCTTTTAATCCCAAGCTGGGTATAGCTCCTCTTGCATTGGCTGAACCCCCGATCGAGATCCGCAAGATCCGCAACGTGAACCTGAAATCAGGCATCGTAATCGACGGCTTTCCAAGCGTCGGCCTCGCAAACGCCATTGCGTCAGAATGCCTGATACACACGTTAAAGACAGAGCTTGTTGCAGTAATCGACTCGCCTGCGTTTCCACCCCTTTCAATAGTCAAAAACGCCATGCCGACGTTTCCTGCGCGCGTCTATGCAAACGAGGAGCTAAAGCTGGCAATGTTCGTGTCAGAGCTGAACCTCGACCCGTCCATGTTCCGGTCGGTGGCCAACATGATCATCGACTGGGCGGTCAACAGCAACTGTGACCTGATAATAAGCGCCGCAGGCATCCCTTACGATGAAGGCGAAAGCCCGCAGGATTCCCCGCAGGTCTTTGCAGTCGCAAGCACGCAAAACGCCCTGGAAAGGGCCGTAGACGCGGGCATTACGCCGGCACCGGGCGTCTCTGTCACTGGCATCCCGGCTATACTGCTGAACGAAGGGATGTGGCGCAGCCACGATGTCATCGTATTACTGGTAAGAGTGGTGCGCGACTCGCCGGACTTTAGGGCGGGCGCGGCAATAGCTGAGGCGCTTGCAAGGATCGCCCCGGGCGCGTCGTGCGATGTGGCAGCGCTGCTAAAGGAGGCAGAGGTGATGGAAAAGACGCTCAAAAAGATAAGGAGCACTAGTACGCAGCCAAGTCATCATCATCAGCCGGCCGAAAAGGAGCAGATGTACGGCTAGATGATGATGAGGAGGAGGATGCAGGCGATAAGGCATCTGGCGGCGGCAGACGCTAGGCTGGCCGGCGTCATAAAGGCCGTCGGCGGCTATACCATCAACACGGTGGAAGGCGAGCCGTTTCGGTCGCTTGTAGAGGCCATAATGTACCAGCAGCTGACAGGCTCTGCGGCCGACGCCATCCACAGACGCTTTATGGCGCTTTACAAAAACAGGTTTCCAGCGCCGGCACGGCTGCTGTCGACGCCCACTGAAAAGCTCCGCTCGGTTGGCCTGTCGGGCAGAAAGGTCGAATACATCAGGGACCTTGCTTCAAGGGTCGAAAGCGAGCAGCTGGATCTGGACGGCCTTGCAAAAATGGGCGACGAGCGAGTCATCGAGCAGCTGACTGAGGTGAGAGGCATAGGCAGATGGACCGCCGAGATGTTTCTGATATTCTGCCTCGGCAGGCCCGACGTGTTGCCGGTGGGCGACCTTGGCCTGAGAAAGGCCATGCAAAAGACGTATTCGCTGCGCGCCCTTCCGCTGCCTCAAAGGATGGAAAAGATAGCGCAGCCCTGGCGGCCCTACAGGAGCGTGGCGACCTGGTACATGTGGAAGTCGCTTGAAAAATTCAAGTCGATAGGCTAGCTAGTTAATTATAGCTACTTTATTTTATTTTATTTCCTGCACCAGCATCTTGACCAGGTCGATGTCCAAGTCGAGTTGCTCTGCGATAAGCTCCTCTGATATGCCTGATTCAAGCAGGTTTCGGAGCATCTCTTTCTTTTCAGGGTTGACCACGTTTGCAGGCGGGTAGAGCGACAGCTCGCCTTCGACCGACTTGACGTACGACTGGATCTTGGTTATCACTTCCTCGGGGTGGACGTCTGCTTCAGTCGACACTACGAGTATGTGGTCCTTGACCGGCACGCTGATGAGATGCACGCTGGCATAGTTGTAAACGACCGACTTTAGCTCGCCCAGTTCCTGCGTGAACATCTTGCGCAGGTCGACTATGTAGGCCGACTGGGCGAGGTTTATCTCGCTGTTTCTGCCCGACAGCTTGTCGGGCGCATCCTCTCTTCTGATGCCGGCGTAGAGGTGGCCGGACTTTTCAACGACGCCGGCGAACCGGATCTTTGGGTGAAGCGCAAGTATGTTCTTGGAAAATTGCTCGGCTCTCATTTTTTATATATACACACATGCTAGCGTAAAAGAATAGGGAATATAGGCGTTTTGCGCGCCTGCCCAAAAAAAGGAAAAAGGCTTATGCCTTTTGCGGGACGTCCTTTATCCTGCCCCGGCCGGTCTTGCGCGGAGCAATGTTGCCGACCTTGCGTCCCGGCGGGGTGTTCCTGCTGACGGACGACTGCCGGCCGATGTGCTGGTGCCTGCCGCCTCCGTGCGGGTGATATACCGCCGCCTGGGCGATGCCCCTCACCGTCGGGTACAGCCGGCCGTGCGCCTGCATGTATTTCGCCCTTGTGCCTGCCTTCAGGAACGGCTTTTCCTTCCTACCTGCGCCTGCGATTGCGCCGATCATGGCCCTGCACTTGGCGTTTAGCGTCAGGAACTTGCCTGATGGGAATTTTATCGTCACACCTTCGGTGCCGTGCGCAAAGACGATGGCCGACGAGCCGGCCGCCTTTATCAGCTTGCCCCCATCGCCGGCGTTCTTTTCAATGTTGCACACGACGGTGCCGTCAGGTATCGATTCAAGCGACATGACGTTGCCACGGTTTGCGGCGGTGCCTGTCCCAAGCTCGATCTTGCTTCCGACGGTCGTCCCCTCCGGCGCCGGCACGTACGAGTAGCGGCCGTCGTCGTAGAACACCTTGGCCAGAGGCGCATCGCGGCCTCTCTCGTGGACGATGTCTACTACTGTTCCAGTGTGATGCTCTTCAAGCTTGAAATTGGGATACTTTGCCGGCGCTATCTTGCCTACAATGATCGCGCGGAACTGCTTTCCTCCGCGGCCTCGGCGGCGCACTAGGGTTCGCTTGCCCATTTTTATCTGGAGGAAAGCCGTCCGATAGGTGATTTTAAGCTTGTGGCTTCTTGGCAGCCATGCTGGCGAAAAAGTCCTCTGCTGCCTTTTTCATCTCCTTTGGAGACAGGTCGCGCTTGTGGGTCGCAAGCCACCACTTGTGGCCAAACGGGTCGGTTATCATGCCCGCCCTGTCGCCCCAGAACTGGTCCATCATTGGCATCGCGACTGTGGCGCCGGCCTTGACCGCCTGGTCAAACGCCCTGTCGGCGTTTTTGACATACAGATACAGCCCGATAGGACTGCCGTTAAGTGACAGAGGCGATGGGTTGCCCATGTTGACATCTTCCTCGCCAAGCATGATGCGCGAGTTTCCGATTACGAGCTCGGCGTGCATTATTTTGCCGTCCGGCCCGGGCATCCGGCCCTTTTCCTTTGCGCCAAACGCCTTTTTGTAGAAATCAATAGCCGCAGCTGCGTCGCGCACGGCAAGGCCGGGCGTCAGCGTGCTGTATCCTTTTGGGATCGGGCTTGCTTTCTTTGTGGAAGTTGCTTTTTTCCTGGAAGCTTTCCTTTTAGCCATGCCGCAAAGCACGGAGCAGATCGTATTAAGCATGCCGGTATGTGGCATATGTGAGAGAGCCTGATTTGGTCTAGCGTGCAGGAAGGACGTCAACTTCGCCCATCATCCAGGGCCTGCTGTGATAACCGAACTTGCCCTCTTTTGTAAAGGTGTACTGGAAAGAATGATCCCGGGAGATCAGCACTCCTTTTGTGGCGGCTACAAAGCCGGGATCATCGTTTTTGTCAGGCTCGATCCAGTATATTCCGGCACCTTCCGCTTTCCACATCACCGTATTGTTGACCCCGATCACGACGGTTATCACGGGAGGATCAAACGCCCTGCTGCTGCCGCTGTTTTGCACGTCTGCATCCTGAAGGATCGTCACTCTGGAAACGTGCTGGCGGGGAGTGGAGGTGGCGGTAGGCGGTAGCAGCAGGTTGTTGCCCATCCACGCAGCAAATATCGCTATCAGAAGGATCCCCGCCGCAAGACCTGCTGCAGCAGCTGGCAGGACACTGCTGTCAGACACGTCTCTGCTATTTCTTGCAGGTGCAAACTAATCAAGTTTTGTCTGAACGCAGGCTGCTACCCCTTTTCCTTCCCAATCGGCACCTCGATATAGCGGCCATTTTCTGCCGCGTGCCTTGATATCGTGGCCAAAAATCCCTGTATCCATAAAAAATATATGATTTAAAACCCTGCTTTTTTACAGTAAATGAGCAGGACAAGAGCGGTCAGTGCGAACCCCAAGCAAAAGGGCGTCTCAAAGCCCAAGCCCAACCCAAGGTGGGGCAGGGAGGAAGAGACAGAGTTTTTCGCAAAAAAAGTCAAGCTTTTCAGACAGGGCAAGATATCTGAAGACGATTTCCGCCGTTTCAGGTTGCAGCACGGCGCCTACGGCTCCCGGCTGCATGCCGATTACAGCATGGTGAGGATAAAGGTGCCATCCGGCGAGGTGACGCCAGACCAGCTTGAAAAAATAGCGAGCCTGTCAGAGGCGTTCTCGATAGGCTCCGCCCATGTGTCTACAAGGCAGAACATACAGCTGCACTGGGTGCAGCTTGAGGACGTAAGCGAGGTGATGCGCGGCCTTGTCGAGTCCGGCCTTACCACCCGTGAAGCGTGCGGCAACACGGTGCGAAACGTCATGTGCAGCCACTTTGCAGGCGTCTGCCCCGACGAGGCATTTGACGCCACCCCTTACTCGATGGCTATTGCGAGGTTCTTTTTGCGCAACCCGATGTGCCAGAACCTGCCCCGAAAATTCAAGATAAACTTTGGCTGCTGCGAAAAGCACGGCCTTGTAAAAGTAGCGGACATTGGCCTCGTGCCGATGGTAAAGGAGGAAAACGGCGAGAAGGTAAGGGGGTTCAGGGTGTATCTCGGTGGCGGGCTTGGCGCCGCGTCGTTCATAGGCCACTTGCTTGAGGACTTTACGCCGGAGGACAAGGTGCTTGCAACTTGCATGGCTACAGTCAGGCTCTTTGACAGACATGGCAACCGCGAGAACATGGCGCGCAACAGGATGCGCTACTTGGTCCATGAGACAGGGTGGGAAAAGTTCCAAAAGATGGTTTTAAAAGAGCGCACGGCAGTAGAGATGACGACTTCGCTTGCAACTGCGGCGGCGTACGACGTCAGGTCGCAGGAAGACACGCGCGTCCTCCCAAAGGCCCCTCCGCGGATGGCAAAACTCCCGATGTTTGACAAGGTGACCAAGGACGGGCCGGCGTTTGAGCGGTGGCTGCATTCAAACGTAGTAGCGCAAAAGCAGGAAGGCTATTTTACGGTGTTTATCACACTTGGCGCCGGCGACATCACGGCAAGCCAGCTGCGCGTCCTTGCTTCTGCAATCCGCGACTTGTCCGCAGAGGGCGCGGCGAGGAACACACCGCAACAAAACTTTGCGGTGCGCTATGTCAGGGGGACGGACCTGCGAGAGTTCTATGACAGGCTGTCGACTGCCGGCCTTGCCAACCCCGGCGCGCTCACCATCGCCTCTGCGGTCGGGTGCTCCGGCACCACTTCGTGCAACCTGGCGATCACAAACTCGCACAGGCTTGCCAAGGAGGTGCAGCGTAAGTTTTTGGAGCTTGGGCTTGACACCGACGACTCGCTTGCGGACGCGACTATCAAGATAAGCGGCTGCCCCAACTCGTGTGGCCAGCACGAGATCGCCACCATCGGGTTCTTTGGAGGCGCATCGAGGATTGGAAACTCCATGTCGCCCACCTACACTATGCTGTTTGGCGGGAGCGCCGGCGAGCAGGGCGAGCTTGGCAGGGCAGTGATGCGGGTTCCCGCAAAGCGCGTGGTTGACGCCATACTAAAGATAATCGAGGCCTACAAGAGCGAGCGGGCAGAAGGAGAGACTCTGCACCAGTGGATTGCAAAAATAGTAAAAGGTCAGGGCACCGGCAGAATCAAAGGCCTTGAAGAGATAAAGGAGCTGTTGGCTCCTGTGATACAGCTGCCTCCGCCAGAGCAGGATCCGGACGCCTACCGCGATTTTGGCAGCGACGCCAAGTTCACTGCCAAGACCGCAAGAGGAGAATGCGCCGCTTGAAAAAAAAGGCTGCCAGGAGAGAAAAACCTGCCAGGGCAAAGGCCGTCGCCAAGAAAAAGATGATTATGATGCCGGCAAGAAAGGTCGTTGCGATAAAGAAGAAGCCTGAAACTAAAAAAGAACAGTTTGTCCAGCTGCCAATAGTGTGCGACGCCGACACGTTGCGTACGCTCATACGCAAGAAGGCAGTACGCGTAGTCGACGTGCGCAAGGCAGACGACTATTCTGCCGGCCACATACCGACGGCGGTGTCGCTGCCTCTGGCGCGCCTGCTTGAGGACGACAGGCCAGAGCGCGTCGTGCAATTGCTGGAAGAATTTGGCATCACTGAAAAGATGCCGGTAGTGGTATATGACGACACGTTTGGCGCCCTTGCAGCAAGGGTGGCATGGACGTTCCAGTACGTCGGCCACGCCAATACGGCGCTTTTGGAAATGACGTTCAAGCAATGGAAGGAGCTTGGGCTGGAAGTGGAAACAAAACCAAACAAGTTTGCTCGCTCGTCGCACCCGCTCAACGTGCAAAAAGAGATGTACGCCGACGCCCAGTACGTCGAAGCAGTTCAGTCGCAGCAGGGCAAGCTGCTGGTCGATTCCCGCGAGCGGCTCAATTTCCTTACTGAGCATATACCCACTGCGCGCAACATCCCCTACACGATGCTGGGTTCTAACAACGGCAGCATACTGCGCAAGGCAGACGAGCTGAAGCGCATGATAGAGAACAGAGGCATATCGCCAAGCTCTGAAATAATCACCTACTGCGGAAGCGTAGGCACGCTGTCAGGGCTTGCGTACTACGCGCTCAAGCTGGCCGGCTACAACAATGTCAAGCTGTACCCCAAGTCGTTCAAAGAATGGAAGTCGCTTGGCAAGCCCAAGGACGAATTCAAGGAAGCCAACTACTGGGATCTGTCGGCGGAATAGAATAAAAAATAGAATAGAGATAAAAACCGCATTTCATACAGAGAGAACCTGTTTGGCAAAGAGACTTATCGTGTGCCTCACCGGGATGCCGGGCGCCGGCAAGTCCACGGTGGCGTCGTACCTCAAGGAGAAAGGGTTCTCGACGATCACCATGGGCGACGCCGTGCGTGAGGAGGCAAAAAGGCAGGGGATGGAGCCTACCGACGCCAACCTCGGCAGCATGATGCTAAGGCTGAGGCAGGAGTTCGGGCAGGGGGCTGTGGCGCACCTCATACTGAAAAAGCTGGAACGCGATAACAATACCAGCAACCTGGTCATCGACGGCATAAGGAGCATCCCGGAGGTCGAAGTTTTGAAAAAAATAGGAGAAGTGAGGCTGCTGGCGATACACGCCTCTCAGGACACGCGCTTTAGGCATTTGCAGCAGCGGGGCAGGTCCGACGCTCCTGCCACAAGCGACGAGTTTGCGGGCAGGGACAAACGGGAATTGTCAGTCGGCATCAGCGAGGCCATCGCGCTTGCCGACGAGACAATCCCAAACAACGGGATAACGATAGACCAGCTGAAGGAGCAGGCGTATGCAATAGTCAAAGGGTGGCTTGAGGAGGTCAAGAGGTGAAAAAGCCCCACTACATCTCGTCGCCGATCGAGGTAAAGGCAGAGGCGGCAGTCAACCCCTCCGAGGATCCGCAAAAGGTCCTTGCCGCCATCTCTAACGTCATAGAGAGGTGTTCACCCGAGTTCCGCTACGGCTCCCGTGCAATAGGCAGGGCGGCAGGCGCAGAGGCGCTGGCGCGGATATACGAGCAGGTCCGCTCCCGCTCGGCAATGGGCGTGCTTCGTCGGATGATGGTCGACAACAGGGCCGGCGACAGCACGTGGTTCCTCCTCAACAAGCAGGCAGCCTCTGCAGGCATTGCAGTCGTCATCGAGGACGAGCAGGAATCGCCCCTTGGCCCAATAAGAGTGACAGTCAACTGCGAGGAGCTTGACGCCCTTACGGACTGGCTCGCGCCTGAGAGCAGGTAGTGGAAAACTTCTTTTATCCCCCTTCTGTATGGGCTTTATGGAAGCATACTGTGTCAAGTGTAAAGCCAAGCGCGAAATGAAGGACGCTAAAAAGATCACGATGAAGAACGGCAAGCCCGCCACTCAGGGAATTTGCACGCACTGCGGCACTAAAATGTTCAAAATTGGTGGATAATCTCGCGGCAACGGAATGCCTGTGGACGTTTCATGAGCAGGCATATCTCGACTTTTTTCCTACGTCAGATATCGACTACGTCAGATAGGCATTATCATATTCTTGGCGACGCAGGTATGTGTGTATATTGTATGTGTAGCTCTACTACTACCGTTCTGGCAAGCGAAATTACTTTGTGGGATTGAGAAGTATATACATACGCATACACACACATGCATGTACGCACGCGCGCACACACACCTGTCTTGATACATATATGACTAATAGTACGCGCGCAAGATGTCCGAGACAGGCGCCCGAGATAATACGCTCATTTCTCTATCTTCTTTTTCTTTCTTTTTTATTTTTTCAAGGTATAATAGCCGCTGCTGCGAAAAAAATACTGATTTATGATAAGCATAAAGGGCCTGACCAAGAGGTACGGCAACCTCGTCGCCGTCGATAACCTTGATCTGGAGATCGGAGAAAACGAGGTGTTCGGGCTTCTTGGCGCAAACGGCGCCGGCAAGACCACTACCATCCACATGCTTGCCAC
>JBDUUM010000008.1:0-63028 GCA_039938615.1 Nitrososphaera sp. | reverse complement strand
CTGTCTTCTCTGCCTTGCAGCATCTCTTCGTAAGACCTTTGCTTGTAATACCTTTCGTAAAACGAAACGTGACTGTTTTCCAGACCCATCAGGTATTCGTGGACCCGCTGCGCCCCTTCCCTGCCCTTCTCCATGGCCTTGACGATCAGAGTCTCGCCGCTGGTGACATCCCCTGCCGCAAACACCCTGTCAACAGATGTCCTATAGTCGTCGCCTATTGCTATTGCGTTATGCTTGGCAGTCTTGATGCCTGCCTTTTTTTGCAGAAAAGAGTTTGGTCTCCGCCCTATTGCGACTAGGACGGCCGAGCAGGCCATCTTGAAAGCCTTACCCGGGACAGGCTCCAGTGCCGGCTTGCCGGACCTGTCGGGCTTGCCTGGACGCATGCTGTCCACCAGTGCCGATGCGACATGACCGGCACCGTCGCCTTCAAAAGATCTGACCTGGACTGAGAACTTGAATTTCACTCCTTCCTCCTTTGCCTCTTCAAGCATTATAGGATCGACATGCAGCTCGGTTTCCGGCTGCCTGCACAGTACAGTAATGTTGCCTTTGCCGCCTGTGAGCCTGAGCGCGGTCCGGGCACAGTCAAGGGATGTATCGCCGCCACCTATGACGATGATCTCATTTCCAAGTTCATATTTTGGATTTTTCAGGTAACTGTCGACTCCGTTGCCGTAGACGCTTTCGAGAAAGTCATACCCTGACAGGATTCCGGCAAGGTCGCTTCCAGGGGTGTCAAGTTTTCGTGCGTCTTTGGAGCCAGTAGTTATCAACACCGCGTCGTTTTCATCTAACAGTTTGGAAAGGGAGATGTCCTTTCCGACCTCGACGCCGGTATTGATGGTCACGCCAAGCGCCTTTATCTTTTCTATTTCGTCAAACAGGACGTCTTTTGGAAGATGATAATCAGGTACGCCGTACCACGCAGTGCCGCCGGGCACTGGCAGCGCCTCATACACCGTGACCCGATGGCCATATCTCCGGAGGAGCGCTGCCCCTGCAAGTCCTGAAGGGCCCGCGCCTATCACTGCTACCTTTTTTCCAGTATCCTCCGCTACAGAAACAGGCTTCTGCCTGTTCCTTCTCTCCCAGTCGGCGACATACCTCTGGATGAGGCCTATCCAGATAGGCTGGCCTGACCATTTCAATACGCAGGCGTCTTCGCACAGTCCCTGAAGCTGCGGGCAGCACCTCGCAGTGACGCCGAGCAGAGGGTTTGTTTCTCTGATCCTGTCGTATGCGGTCTTCATATCACCCCTTGCGACCGCCTCGTTCATCCCCCTGACGTCCAGAAGGACAGGGCATGCATCGATGCAGACGGGCGTACCGCACAACAGGCACCTGTCGGCCTCGCGCATGGCCTCTTCCTGCGAATATGGCTGCTGCACTTCAGAAAAATTCGTCTTGCGCCAGTTTGCATCAGATTTTTTGAAAGGAAACCCCCGACGCGGTTAGGCTCAACCATTGCGGTAAAATTCCCTTTTTTTATTTAATAGAGTTACTTGGCGCTCACGCTGACGCGTAGATCAGGTACGAGATCGCCGCAATAAAGAGACCCGCGTCCTCCAGCTCGCTGTCGACGTGTACTCTGTGCCCCTTTTCCTCGATCCCAAGGCCGGAGGCCTGCCCCACAGGCGTGCCCCGCAACCTCTTTATCTTGTCCCGGAGGTCTCTGTCGTGGTAATCCACCTGTTCAAGCTCTGGGTAGGGAAAGCCATCCAGCCTGCCGATGTATCTAACAGGGCTTTTGACGTGATCGCTCCAATGCCTCCCCGACGGATGGTTTGCCATCATGTAAAACCTGCCATTATGCTTGAACAGCTGATCCCGGACGACAAACACTTCGCCCGAATCGGGCTTGCGCACCGAGAAGGAAAACGGGCGGGGCTCACCATGCACACTATTTGACAGCAGCCATTTGCGTCCATCAGAATGCGCGAGGAGATATTGCTGCGGGCCACCTTCACCATCATTCTCCTCCTTCTTTTTGATTTCTGCCACCTTGCTCCCCTCTGAGAATATCTCGGCATCAAATTTTCCAGACTTTTTGATCACAAAATCCAGAGGCAAACCTGTGTGATATATGACACTGAAAAAACATTTATGCATTACACCGGCCGCCACCACTTTTCAATGGATGGCTAAAGCGACCTCATAAAATCAAGAAACTGCTTTATCCAGAGATCATAAGCATCCTTGCCTTTTTGCGATATCTGGTAGTACATGACATTTGCAGTTTGCATCGTTTCCAGGTACCCGTTTTTTACCAGCATGTCGACAAAGTGAGAAACTCTGTCTGGCCGCTGCGTGCTGATGCCGGGAACCTTCTTTAACAGGTGATACTTGCTGACAGGCTGGCGCACCATGTAGATGTATTCCAGTATGGAAAACATGGTATATTCTGCGGAAAAACGCTTCCTGTCAACCAAATAATACGCTACCCTTACGATAGGTTATCCTATAAAGAGGATTGGAAAGTCAGGACTTTTCTATCAGCAGAATGTCGCCAGCCTGCTCTATTGCTTCGCGGGTAATTTCACCTGCCACGATAACTGCGATCCCGATTTCTCTCCCGGTGCTTTCTGAGTATGACTCTAGTTTTTTGTGAAATTCCAAAACGTTAGAGGCATCTGCTACATCGTACAGTGCAATGGCAATGGCGCCATACTGCCTCAGCAGGCTTTTCAGTTCATCAGACTCGACCAGACTCTCATCTACCAGTACGTCAAAGGAAACTTTTGACACGCTCACGTCTGTAAAGCACAAAGTTCCTGCCAGATCGAGGTGCTGCCTGAGAGGCTCCAGCTCCGCCACGGCTTCTGCAACCGCCCTTAGCGCCTCGCCTTTATTGCGGCTTGCCATCGAAATGGAGATAGCCATCTGCAAGGATCCCCGGGCAAATACCTGCTGCCAGGAGTCCAGCATAGCCCTTGCCTTGAGGACCCGCCATATTAGAGGAACCAGTACGCCCAGCAAAACTAACGCTATGACAGATATGATATAGTCATGCTGGAGCTCTGAATAAAGCTGCAACCTGTACAGAACGCCAAAGATATCCATCAGCGCAATGACTACCAGTGCGCCGGTCACATAGATTACATAAGAGAGCGAGCGGGTGGCGGATCTGATCAGCCTTATTGCCTGCTCGCCATATTTTGTAGCAAGTATTATCGAGGAAGAGGGATCGGACATGGCAGGTTTTTTTTGACATGCTATATAATCTGGCATGTAACAAAGTTAATGGCATTTGCAACTCTGTTAATTCGGTCTTAATATCATCAGGCTTGCATAATATGCCTATGAACAAGAACGTCTATCTTGCAGGAGTTCTGGCGGCCTTTCTGCTGGCAGGAGCGGCCGTCGCAGGGGCAATGCCCGTGTTTGCAGACGATGACAAAGACGAAGACAACGGGGCAAGAGAAGGATCGTCATCATCATCCTCATTGGAGCGCGAGGGGGATCACGGCGATGACGATGAGCGAGGAGGCGTAGGAGGCCTGTCAGGGCTGATACTGTACGGGGTAATCGCCGCAGTCGTCGGGACAATAGGCTACACGGCATACAAAATCTTTGTGGCCCGCAAAAAGGCCGTGAGGACCCATCCATAGTCTGAGGGTGATCGGTCTTTCGCCCCATTCTTCTTTTTCTTTTTCTGGCCACCTTTTCAGTCGTCGCTATAGGCTCTCTGGCCGGGCTTCCGCGGGCATGGGCAGACAGCGATGACCGCGGAGGCGGAGGTGGCGGTGGCGCGGTGGCGCTTGGCTGGGCCGCCATTGGAGCAGGAGCACTGGGCACTGGGTCGCTTGTGGTTTTCAAGACATCCAAAAGGGCGCTGATTGCAACAGTTGGCTCAGGTGGAATAACAAAGTCTCTAACTGAGGCGTATAAACCTGCATTAAACTTTCACATGGCCATGAATTTGATTGGATACGCCGCGGGAATGGTTCACGGGCTCTTGCTTTCGCGGGGCGCAGACGGGATATCAATTGGGCTGATAATAGTCATGACGGTGCTGGTAGCGACTGGGGTTTTGATGAGGTTTACTGCTTCAAGGGCGCGACTGTTCAACACGCAGGTGCACGGGCAGGTGTTCCTTGTGCTCCTGATGGTCATACTCGTCCTGCTCCACATCGAAACGGCTGGCGACTAGCCCTAGATGCAGGTTCGGCAATATTTGAACGCCGATGCCAATCTGGAGGATCTCCCCCTAGGTACAGGGGAGACGAATATTTTTCGTCATCCAAAATTCGTTTTCTATGCACGGCACTGCAAACCTTCTGCCTATATCGTTGAAAGAGAATATAGATGATTCATTATGGAGCCGGCTATGAACAATAACGCCTCTGAAGGAGTGGGTAGAAGGATAGCAGTCACCGTTGTGACCTTTTTCGCTTCTATAATTGGGATCATTATCTGGCTATCCTTCTTTGCAGGCAACTTTGGCATTTACCAGAACATCGCTGTCGTTATCGTAATTATTTTGACTTTTATAGCCACGGCAGGAGCTACTTGGGCTGTCTGGGGAATAAAGCACGGGGCACGATTGGGCGGAAAGAGTGATCCGCAACCAGGCAGCCACAAATGAGACCACCGGGCATAATAGTACTGATAGTCATTCAGGCAATTCTCGCCGTCACGTCCATAAGCGGAGGCAAGATACTGCTGGACGATCCGTCTGGAAGCACACTGGGCCTGCAGCCACTCGTACCCTACCTCCCCTTTGGCCCACACAATTACACTGCAGTGGGAGTATGGCTGATCGTCGCATATGGCGCGCTCCCTCTCGCTTTGGCTGCTGGATTGTGGTTCAAAAAGTTCTGGGCGTGGGCAGCATCCCTTGGCCTTGGCGCAGTGCTTGTCATCTGGATAGTGTCAGAAATAATCATGTTCTACTCTTTTGGCTTTACGTTCTTTTATCCGCTCATTGGTGGGATAGGAGCAGTGATGATTGTCATCCTGTGCATGCCGCCGACGAGAAGGTATTTTGCCAAGCCATAAGGTTTGCTGCAGCAGTTTTGAATTGCATGCTTTTTGATTATGTCCTTCATTTGCGGTAGTGTCAATGCTCGCCTGCATTTGCAGCAAGATCATCACTCCTTTACGTATTTCACGTTACTGCCGCCATGGTTTTCATCTACTTTGATGACCAAAGTGTTTGCCGCCCTGGCAAGCAACCTCTGCCTTTTGTCATTGGTGAATATCCAGCCAAGAAGCACGTCCAGTATGAGAATAAAGGACTTGCCAAAGCTGGAAATCGCAATGCTTTTCACGTCTGCAGGCCTGCCTTCAAGGTCTGTGGTCTTGATGTGAAGGAGCATCTTGCCTATAGACTGGCCGCCGTGCCTTGATTCCATGTATGTCCAGTAAAGGAAGAACACAAGACTGTTTACCGCAAATCCAAACGGCCCCCACAGGCCGTTGAACCAGTCCGCGCCATATATCGGCGACATCATTCTCGGGTTTGCCAAGCCGTACATCCACATAGGCATAGAAAAGATTCCAAAGATCACTCCCAGTGCCGTGTTTACTATAATTGCATCTACAAGCCAAGCCCAGAACCTCGTGCTCCACTTGGCCAGGAGTATCTCTGGCTGTTGCTCATTTGGCGGCTGGCTGGGACCGCCTTCAGTTGGACTCTTTGGATCCAGTGTCATGCATAGATTTCTCCTCCATCGTATTATAAGAGGAAGAATGCGTTGCAATACACTGCATATGAGAAAAATAAAGGTGGACGCGCGCGTAGGGATGGCGGGTGGAGAGGATAGAAGGAATGGGACGGAGTCAGCGCACTCTTTCAAAGTGCGCGCCTTTCATGCCCACTCCGCCGCAAAAGTTCCCATGTATCTCTAATGCATCATCCGAATCAGAGATTTCCTTTAGCATTTCAAGGGTCAATATCTGGTTTGTCACATAATGCGTCCCGTTGTCAAAAATTGCAGGCGCCATGCCTGTTTTTCTCATGATGTATTGCCGTGCTTCTTCCACATCAACCCCCTCCCGTGTGAACACTTCGATCGTGTATGCAAGTCGTGTAGAGCTTTTCTCCCGCTCAAGCAGGTCATTCAAGAGGGCGCGGTCCACTTTTGGCAGCACCTTTGCGTAGGCCTCACGTAGTTGCGAGAACCTATCTCGGACATCGCTTACGCCAACTAATTTTGTCTCTGACATTTGGTGATATAATTTACCGTGTGAATGAGTATTAAGAAGAAGGTGTACATTGCCGTGCATCGCACGTGGGGGGGGGGCAGAGCGGGGTGGAAAGGGTGAGGAGCAATAAAGGTAAGGTATTGCACCACTTCTCCTTCTTTTATGGGCCTTTGAGTATCTGGAGCGACTGCTTGATTGATTTTCTGACTTCTTCTAGGACCTCGATTGTTTCTTTTTCATAGCTGTCGCCTTTTTCCAGCCGCTCGATCTCGCTGTTATAGTACTTCATCCACGAATAGGTATGCTGCAGATTTTCAAAGAGCGGAAACGGAAGCAAGGTTTGCTTGCCGCCAAGTATCACGACATCCCACATATCTGTAAAGAACGGCGTAAAGTCTCGATAATGGATTGATTCTTCCAAGAAGCGCATCTTGTTCTGAAGATCGTTTGCCACGAACTGGATTACCTGCTGCCTGTCTCTCTCTTCTTCTTTTTTGGTCTTGCGTTTTTCTACCCAGTTTTCGACATAGATTGCGCCATATATTATGACGGCGAGCAAGACCATTTCGACTACAAGTGAGTCCCATTCTATTGCCAAGTCAGAGCTCATTTGTAGACAGTATTATTATTTGATCGATACACACTGTCTGCGCGTTGCGATGCAACAAACCTATTAAGAAGACGCAGTTACGTCAGATCGCATGAGCGCAGTAAGCGAGATAATGTCTGCAGGCGTCGTGACGATCGATGGAGATGCCAGCCCTTCAGTGCTGGATGTTGTAGATTTAATGGTAAAAAAGAAGGTAGGCTCGGTGATAATCATGCTTTCGGGCAAGCCCGCAGGGATAATTACCGAAAGAGACGTCATGAAAAAGGTCTCGGCACGCAATAAAAAGGCTCAGGATATCTCTGCCAAAAGCATCATGTCTGCGCCCTTGGTGACGGTCAAGGCATATGACTCGCTGGATACAGCCGCCTCTATCATGTCGAAAAAAAAGATAAAGAGGCTGCCGGTAGTCGAGAAGGATGGCACGCTTGCAGGCATCCTCTCGGTAAGCGACATTGCGAAAAGACTGGCAAAGATACTTTCAGACGACTATAACCGCTACCGCTCGCTCAAAAGGATGCTGGAACTGTAAAAAAAACAAAAAATACCTGCGGCAGACAACATATGGATAGCCGGCCGAAAAAAGAAGAAAGAGACAGATATAGTCGGTCGTGTCAGTACCTGTCGGCGTCAGCGCCTCCGATGTGGCAGGCCTTGCAGGCGCCACACCACTCGCATACATGCGGAGTCTCGGTGCCGCACTTGATATATCTTGTCTCCGGGCTGTGCTCCTTGACCTCGTGAAAGTTGTGAGGTTGACGCATCCGAGTCATTTGACTGCTGCCACCACCTTTCTCGTTGCTGATTTTACCGGGTTCTTTTTGGGAATCACTACGGTCAGGATGCCATTTGACATCTTGGTGGAAACCTTTGACGGCTCGATTTCATCCGGAACCGGTATTTTACGGTAGAGCGATCGGTGTGGCCTTTCATTATATACATGATCCTTTGCTTTTTCCACCGATTTTTCAGAGTGCTTGCCAGAGATTTCGATGATGATGCCGCGGCAGGCCTTGATGTTTATCGTGTCCTTCTCCACTCCCGGCATCATCTCTACCTGCAATTCGTATTTATCTCCTCTGTCTACCGTGTCGCAAAGAGGGAGAGCATCATCCATACGCGGGGATCGCCACCACATCGCCGGCCACAAACGCAACATGGCATCATCCGCCTTGCGCTGAAAGTCCCCAAGTGCATAGCAGTCTGTTGAAGAAAGTTCTTTTTTGCCGCCTGTCCTGCTGCATTTTGCCATATAGTTTTTCCACGGGACCATCCTATATGAAAGAAAGGAACGCACTGCACGGCAACGCGTTCCTAGCCCGTAAATACTCTTTTTGAGCATTCTGGAACATGATCGCCAGCAGGAAGCGGCTTGACGACAGGACCTTTGTCATAGTGGCGCTTGTAGGCTGCATGGCCGCGTTTGCGCTTCTGTTCGCGCTCATAAGCGGGGGTGCAGTCAGGCATGTCAACATTTTCCTGCCTGAGAAGACAGAGAACACGCTGGCATTTAGGCAGGTGGACGGCGATGTTGCGCTTGTAGGCATCAAGGGCATCGCGCAGGCGAACCCCACATTAATAATGAGAACTGGCGACTATGTCATGGAGCTGACAATCATAAATGAGGACGACAAAATGCACATCCTGTTCATTGACGGCATGAACGTCTCTACAAAGGTGCTGAGGCCCGGCGACGGTGACGTCATAACGCTCCGCTCAGCAGGCGAGGCGACGTACAACTATTACGACTGGGGAGCAGGCAGCGATCCCTTGGGCCAGATCAGGGCGATAAGGGTGACGCAGTATGAATAGACAGAGCGTGCGTTTAAACGAGAAAAAGTCGGCTGAAAGCACTTTTTTTCTTATCAGCATATGATCTCGCATGCCTGGCGGCATCGAACGCAAAAACACTAGAGTGGAGATAAGAACATGATATAGTAGTAGCATATATGTACGCGTGCAATCGCAAGATTTTGCTTCACAGCACCAGCGAAGCAATGACGGTGTTTGTGGTAACCTGTATTTCCGGCCTTACGTTGGCCAAGTTCTCAAATATCATCGCCAAAAGCTCCTTTGTAAAAAGCGACCAGTTATCTCCCAAATCATGCTGGATGACAAATACATGCCTGCTTCCCGGCTCTACACGATGATCTGACTTTATGCCGGATACTTTCATGTACTCTTCCAAGACTGCCAGCACTACCCATAAGCTGTATTTGTTTTTCATGAAAAGGACTGACTCTTTCATTAGCTTGAAAGCAATCTTGGCAGCTTCTTTAATGATCTCGTTTCGATAGCGTTCCACATCTTTGAGTCCCTCCCGCTGAGCAATGGATATGGCCATCTCTATGAGAGATACCAGCAACAATTTTGGGACTGGCATCATGCCAATCCTTGTCTCATACGTATCCCAGTCGGTATATCTTCTCAGGACTTGATTTACCAAAACATTGAGCGTCACCTCATGATTGTCGGATTCTGTCTGGAGCTTGTCCACCACTTCGGCATCTATCCGAAAGGTTATGCTCCTAGTCTTTCGTACTTGCCCCGAACTGTCGCCAGTCAACACCAGTGTTAATGATGGTGAAGCATTAAAGCGTTTATTGCCAATTTAGGGGACGGTTTTAGTGACACATCATTGTGGACCTTGCGCAGGACGTTCCGTAGAATGCAACGCATTGCATCGTACCCATAGCACTTATCTTTCATTTGGCCATAGCATACGCGCATGGGAGCCGCTGAATCAGCCTGGATCGAAAGAATTCAAGAACCCCTTGCAAGGATGTATGAAACTGGCGCATCAGTAGAGACCGCAGAGCAATCCTGCATGGCCATAAGGATGGCAGCAAGACTTGTGTGGATGCCCAGCTATGCGGTTTAGTGACGTGCGCCACCTTTCGATACGGCAGGCGGCTCCGCACATTTTCCGGCGGCCTCTTTTGCATATAACGCCTGACGATTCTTTGATCCAGGCCGCAACCTTTCTTGCAGTAGGTCCGCAGATATACGTCGATGGGCTGGTTGTGTTGCAGGATGACAATAATGATAAGGATGATGATAATAATAACGACGCCAGAAACCGGCGGCTTGCGGGCAGGATTGGCGGCTATTCTCTGGCAAGACACATACTGCAGAAGCGGCAGAAATGGCCACAATACAGGGCCGCATACATCATGGATCCCCTTGAGGCTCCCCTCAAGGATAGCGACAGGGTAGAGCAGGCATTTCACATCTTTGCCGAGACACGGTTCGCATTTCTTCCCGTCGCCGTTGATGGAGTTGTGGTGGCCTCACTTTCCATCCGCGACTTGCTAGTGGCTGCAGGCAATCTGGACAGAGAGGTCGGCAGTATGGCATCGCCACTAGATACCATCAGCAAAGACGCAAGCATCCTTGACGCTCTGCAGATGATGGTAAATGGCGGCATCCGTAACCTTGTATCAGTTGAGCGCGGCGTTCACCACGTCATCAACGATAGAAAAGTGCTTGAATATCTGCTTGGGCACGAATCAAGGTCGCTTGTGATGCGTTCCGGTTTTGGAGCCCTTGCAAAAGTTAGTCTAAAGACGATTGGTGGGGTCAGAGGAGAGAAGGTGGACCCAAGAAGTAGTGCAGGATCAGTTGCTCCCCTGCTTGCTAGGCTTGGCACGTCATGCGTATTTGTTGGAGAAGACAAGATCCTCACCCCGTGGGACATCGTGATGAAAGGGACGGAGTTTATCAGCTAGGATCAATGCGTCATAGTCTGCAAACGGACCCAGATCTTTACGATGGTTGGCATAGTCAGCAAGACGGATCTTTTAAATGTGGAAATGGAGAGGCAGGAAATTATCCGCACGGTAAAGAAGCTGGAAACCAAAGGCGAAGGGGCATGAGATAAGATAAAAGCGGCCGCGCTATATCTCTTCTTATCTTACCACCAGCACAGGGCAAGGAGCATAGGTAACGATGGCCGATGCAACACTGCCAAGCAGCAACCTCTTGATGCCCGTCTGGCCTCTGCTCCCCATCACAATGATGTCTATGTGGCGATTTTCCGCATAGTTTACTATCTGGCTAGCCACTGAAAGTGGAGCTTCTATCACCTCGCTTTGCATTTTAACGTCGGAACCTTCAGCCTCTTTTCGTATTTTTTCAAACCAGGGCAGGGCCTCCTTCTTTGCAGTCTCTATCATCTCGGGTATGTTGCTAGGGAATGCCAGTCCGTAAAAGCCCACCTGCGCAAAGGTCTGATGCAGGTCCAGTGCGTTTATGACCGCCAGCTCGGCGCCATACCTTTTGGCAAGATCTATTGCAAAAGAAGCAGCTCGGAAGGAATTTTCTGAACCGTCAACCGGAACGAGGATTCTGTGGACAGCATTGCCAGACATGTACGCTAGGTTTGATTCCCGTTTTATTTAACGGGTTAGGTTGCAGTGCATTGCTCCGGCCATCGACATACCTAATAGTAGCACGCACCAACACGTATTCATTCATGTCAGAAGCACGTGAGCAAGCCAGAAGGGTTCCAGCAAGCAACCTGAAATTGGATAGCGAGACATATCGCGCCCCTGCGCTTTTGCAATCAAAAAATCAGTAAAAACATATTGGATTTTTTTCGCAATGCGGTCGTCAAGAGCCATATATATACAACAAAGCAATATCAGCGAAGTGGAAGCCTTCTTGAGAATTTGAGTGTAAAGCCGTTCTCCACGTTATCATCGAACGTGCATATCTCGTCCAAGGTCATTGGTATACGCGAAACCCGCATGTTACATAGCGGGCAGTACGTGATTGCCCCTTTTTGAAGCAAGTCGCGCACCCGCGACAATTATCGCAAACCTCGAGGATCTGCGCTGGAAATATCTCCCCGCTAATCCTTTTCTGCATTTCATCCAGATTCTCGGGTGGAACGATACGGCTTTCAGACGAGTCTGCGTCATGATGATTAGTCCTTGCGCGCATCACGATAAAGACGCATCTATCATAATTAAAGAACAGGGATGCAACGCATTGCGATGCACTACGCACGCACACACAAAAAAGACTACCGTCTGCCGTAAATAGTAGTAGTGCTTTCTATCAGTTGTCGGCATGGTTTCAAGAATACTGGTGCCCCATGACGGAGCAGAAATGGCGGACAAGGCCCTTGAGAAGGCAATCGAATTTGCCAAGCCGCTAAAGGCAGAGATACTCGTCGTTCATATAATTGACGACAGGTTCGTCCCACCAAGTGCCACGCTTGGATTCATAAGTGACAGGACATCGCTGGAAGACGCCAAGTTTCAGCTGATAAAAATACTGAAGGCAGGCGCAGAGAAAATGCTCCAAGACAGGCTATCCAGAGTCGAAAAAGCTGGAATCAAGACCGAGTTTGTGCTTGGAGTGGGCTCACCTTCAACCGAAATAGTGCGGATTGCCAAAGAGACGAAGGCAGACCTAATAGTCATCGGGAGCAGGCAGCTGAAGGGCGACACGCTTATCACCCTTGGAAGCGTCGCAAGGAAGGTCTCTGAGATGGCACACTGTCCCGTCATGATAATACGATAAAAAATGGCTACCGGATGATCTGAACTTCCAGCCTCCTTATTTTCTTGCTTTCTGGATTCAGGTCAAACACCAGCCTGCACCTTGATTTGGGATCAGCGGGATCAAGGCTTACAAATGCAGCCATTTTGTGATCCACAGTTTCCCGTATTGTTTCCACCTTAACTCCTAGTTGCGTAGCATTATTAGAAGGCAGCAGGATCTCCAGAAACGGCTGGATTTCGGATTTGCCGCGCAGGTGAGCAGCCTGGCTGAACGGCTCACTCACAACCGCATCATGCTCAAATACCGTCTCAAAGTTGGAAAATTTTCTCGACTGTACCAGCTTGAAGAACCGCCTTATCATGTCCCTTTCGTTCTTGGGAGGTTTTGGGATCATGTTCTTTTCACTACAGGTTGTGATCAATTCTTCCATACATAACCGCAAGGTATGCAGTGCAATGCGGTTTTGCAAAAGTGTGGCAGACGTATATAGAGAGAAAAAAAGAAAGAATTCTGTGATAATAAGATAGCTGGTTTGCCTTCATTTTATTTGTAGAGTGAGCCCTTTGGCAAGAGCACACAACATATGTGTGTACGCGCTGCCATGGCATTTAATGCACAATCAGAACAGGGCAACTCGCATTCTCTGCGACCTTGCGAGTTACGCTCCCCAGAGCCTTGATCTTTGCCACACCTCGCAGCCCCTTACTCCCCATTACCACAAGATCAACTTGTTCTTTTTCCGCAGTCTCGATTATCAAATCTGCAGGGTCACCAACAGCGTGCCTGTACGATGCCGATATGCCTTTCTTTTTTATTTTCTCGACAAGTGCAGAGAGTAACTTTACTGCCTCTGCGGAGGAGCCGACCAATGTTTGGGCAGCCTCGTTTATGGCAGCATTTGCCGCTTCGTGATAAGTATAGACGAGTGCAGGCAGCACCGTCGCATTGACAAGCAAGAGATCTGCGCCTGACAGCCCAGCCAGGTATATGGCATGTTCCAAGGCTTTTTCCGAAAAAGATGAGCTATCGTAGGGAACCAGTATTTTTTGGTACATTATAGTTGCCTCATGTCACCTTCAAGCAGGCCGGAGCCAATATGCAGTCTGTCGACGTGCTTTGACAAGTCTTCCTTGCTTTCAAAGCCCGACCCGCAATACGGGCATACAATCCTGTTTGCCGGAGCAATGTCCACCTCTGCAAGCTCTACACTCTTGCTCGGGATGTTTCCGACCACTGACTTCAGAGTCAAGATGCCGAGTATTATCCCGTCTTTGCCCATGACTGGAAGCCTTCTGAACCCCTTTTCACGCATGAGCGATATTGTTTTTTTCAACGCAGTCGATTCCGATGCAGTGATCAGAGGGGCGCTCATCACCTCCTTCAGAGTAATCTTGAACGGACCCTTGCTCTCGGCGACGACACGGTAAAGAACGTCTCGCTCTGTCACTATACCCACAGGATTGCCCTTTTTGGCTACCAGTATGCTCGAGACATCCCTGTCGCGCATTGTCCTGACAGCTTCAGCTACTGTTGTTGATTCGTCAAGGATGACTGCTGCTTCTTTTATGACATCACCCACCTTCTTGTCTAGGTAATTGTCAGGTTGCATCTTACCACGAAATAGGTGCCCGGCGGATATAATATCGCTGTATGCACTGCAATGCAGTATACTCTTCATTGTAAAATATCGCGCAGGCTAGAATTATAGCATGAGTATAGAGTCGGTCCAGGTTTCTTCGATAATGACAAGAGATGTCAAGACGGCAAAGGAAAACCAGACAATAAGTGCTATAGCGTCTGCCATGTCAGAATATGGGATAGGCAGCATGGTAATAGTAAAGAGTACGGATTTATGCTCACCGGTAGGGATAATTACAGAGCGCGACATTGTCAGGCTTGTCGGCGCCAAGATGTCGCCTGCAACCAGGGCAAAAGAGATAATGAAAAAGCCGCTCATAACTGCGGATCCAAAGGCCTCCATACGGGACGCCGTGCAAACCATGCAGACAGAAAACATACGCCGATTACCAATTGTAGAGAACGGCAAAATGGTAGGGATCGTAACTGATAAAGACATATTTCGCGCGCTTCTCAAAAGCCAGACTTTGATCACAGACATGATAAGCGATACCGTTATCTTTGAATACAAGCCCGTGTACGAGCAATTGAGTGACTTTATGCTGAGCGAGATATACACGCCGGGCGGCCGCTGATATCATGGAAAAGATTCTAGTCCCAATTGACGGCTCAGAGAACTCTAGAAGGGCACTTGAACATGCAGTGTCCATGGCAA
The DNA here is from genome assembly GCA_039938615.1 of Nitrososphaera sp. Classification (GTDB taxonomy): domain Archaea; phylum Thermoproteota; class Nitrososphaeria; order Nitrososphaerales; family Nitrososphaeraceae; genus Nitrososphaera. Next base: position 48,467 of record JBDUUM010000008.1, on the reverse strand, counting down.
AAAATGCCAGTGCATCCATAACCATACTTCATGTTATAGACATGCCCCCGACCGTATACATCGAATCGCAAAAACTGCTTGACCAGCTGCTGGCCAGTTTCAGGCAAGAGTCTGCAAAAGTGCTAGACGAATTCAGGACACTCGCACAAAACCTTGGAGTAAATGTGGTACAGACGGCAGCCGTTGAAGGCGATGCTGCAAAAACCATAGTGCAGTACGCTGACAGAGGCGGCTTTGACCTGATAGTAATAGGGAGCAGAGGTTTGGGAGGAGTCAAGGGGCTTCTTTTGGAGAGCGTCTCAGCGGCAGTAGTCCAGACCGCCAAGATACCAGTTATGGTCGTAAAATGAATACAGTAGATGCTGGCGCTGCCCCGGGCCTGAGACAGACCATAGGCCTTTTTCAGGCGATAATGTATGGCACGGGGCTGATACTTGGAGCAGGCATCTATGTCTTGATAGGCGACGTGGCCGGCATAGCAGGCAATGCAATGTGGGTATCCTTTATCCTGGCTGCAGTTATTGCGACGCTTACGGGCCTGAGTTACGCTGAGCTTGCGTCAATGTTCCCCAAAAGCGCCGCCGAATATGTCTTTGTCAAAAACGCGTTTGGGAGCCGGCCGTTTGCGTTTCTGGCAGGGTGGCTGATAATATTTGTTGCAATAGTGTCTGCCGCTGCAGTGGCTGCAGGGTTTTCTGGCTACCTTGCGGCTTTTCTTCCGGGCATTAACCCTGTCCTGACGACAATGTTGTTGATAGCAGCCCTTTCCGGGCTGAGCTTTGCAGGCATCCGCGGGTCGGCATGGACAAACACAACATTCACTCTGATAAAGCTCGCAGGACTTGGCATAATAATAGGCGCAGGCGTCTTCCTTTCTGCTTCGCCGGAAATTGATTATTTTGAAATGCCCCCGGCAGTAACTTCGCCGGCAACTGCCCTTGGAGCCGTCTTGGGCGCGGCCGGCCTTGTGTTCTTTGCATACTTTGGATTTGAAAACCTTGCCAACATCTCGGAAGAGACAAAAAATCCGCGCAGGACCATACCTATTGCGCTAATCGCATCCATAGTCATAACAACTGCCATTTACGTCCTGGTTGCGGTATCTGCAATATCGCTGGCAGGATGGAAGGACCTTTCGTCGACAGGTGCCCCCCTAGGGCTTGTCGCGGAAAGGGTGTTTGGCAGGGCAGGGATGGCGACGCTGTCCGCAATCGCGCTTTTTGCCACTGCAAATACGGTGCTGATGCTACTGGTAGCAGCGTCACGTATAATATTTGGAATGGCCGCTGACAGAGCCTTTCCCAGGTCGCTTGCAGGTGTGCACGCAAAAACCAGGACTCCTTTCAGGGCGATAGTGTTGGTCATGGTGACAGCGGTGGCAATTATCGCGGCATCATCAGGCAGCATAGGAACCCTGGCAAATGTGGCCGTCTTTAGCATCTTTATAGTCTACGCGTTTGTCAACCTCTCCCTGATAATGTTGCGTTACAAAAGGCAGGAAATCGAAAGGCCCTTTCGCTCTCCGGGGCACGTCGGCAGGTTCCCGGTACTGGCAGGGCTTGGGCTTGTATCCTCGATTGTCATGCTCACGCAATTTGACTGGACGGTAGCTGTGGTTGGATTGGCCGCAACGGGTGCGGGCATGATTGCGCACCTGCTGCTCAATGGGCGGTCTTTTTCCGGGACCGGGCCTGCGCAGTGAAGAGAGATTTTTGCGCCGGAGCCGGGCTAATGCCTGTGCGGCATTTAGCCGGGCACAATTACGGCCCTTCCAACAATCTGGCCTTCCCGGAGCCTGTCTATTGCGCTGTTTATGTCATCCAGCTTGAATGTCTGCAATGCATGACGGATCTTGTTCTGCTTGGCCAGTTCTATCACCTCGCAGAGTTCATTATAATTGCCCCACAGAGATCCCGTCACGCAATATTCGTTTATGACTGCTGGCAAAAGGGGCACGCTTATCTTTGAGCCAAACAGGCCCACCACCGCAAGCGCCCCGCCCCTTGCAAGCAGGCTGATTGCAAGAGAGGTTGTATTTTCCGCGCCGACGCAGTCAACTATTACGTCAATGCCACGCCCCTGAGTAATGTCCCACACTCCCTTTTTCGCATCATTGTCGCCATCCTTGAGGCTGATCGCATGGTCTGCGCCAAACTTGCGCGCCAAGTCCAGTTTTTTTTCATTCCTGTCGATCGCAATAACCGTAGAGTTTGGGGCCAAAAGACGCGCGTACTGGACGCAATAAGAGCCAAGACCCCCAATGCCGACTATAGCTATGGATGTGCCGGGAACAAGCATGTGTCGAAAACGGCGCACTGCCCTGTATGGGGTCAGGCCGGCATCGGTCAGGGGAGCAAGTTCTTGAGGGGTAAGCCGTGAACCCCGGACCTTGATCAGAAACCTGTATGATGGGACCAGTATGTATTGTGAATAGCCGCCGTCATGCTGCGACAGGCCTGGCCACTTTGCAAAGGGACACATCTGCTCATCTCCCCTCTTGCACGTGGCGCAGGCGCCACATCCCCACCCGCCAAATATTGCGACTAGGTCTCCGGGGTTGAACAATCCCGGAGGGACATGCTCGCCGACCTCTTCAACCCACCCCGCCACCTCGTGACCAGGGGTCATGGGAAGCGCAAGCGGAATGGCATCTTTCCATTCGCCCGATATCAGGTGCAGGTCGCTGTGGCACAGTCCGGCGCCGCCGACCTTGACCAGAACTCCCTCACCCCTTGCTTTGGGCACGGGTATGTTTTCGACGACCAGAGGCTTTTGATATTCATGCATCCTTGCAGAAATCATGATGTCTTCTTTTGTTATTGCTTGCAGGTATTTTAAGTCGGCTCAGGTTGCAACGCATGGCACCGCATTCTCCCAAGAGCAGAACGCCTTCTTCGCAGGCGCATGTCATGCAGGGGAGCATGTATCCATCTCAAGGGCAAGGCAAGATACCGGGACAACAACAAACGATGCAGGATATGTGACATTTTTATCCGGTGGGAGGGAGCTCGCTGCCCCTGCTGCAATTTCGTATTGAGGGGAAGGGCACGGAACCCCAGAATCACAAAGAGAGCCGGGCCAAAAATTACAAGATACGTCGCATAGTCAGGGGTTGCCGTCATCTCTGGCTGCCATAAAAGGCAAAGGTTGCTGAGCCGCATGGTGTGTACGCCCTGACTGGTCAGGGCAATTTGAAAACTTATTTGCCCATCCGCGTCGATGTCGTCGTTGGGGTATCATCGACAGCGCAGATGGGTTGACTTGGTTGCGGAACCGGTAAGTACCTGACAAAAGGCATGACCACAATTTAGATAGCAGGTCTGCAACGCACGGCAACGCATGACGCTTTGGCCTGCGCCGCATGGCAAAAGCCGCAATTCCGCGCTGCAGTGCATTCGTCATAGATAAATCGTTGCCCGTCGAACAAACGCTATGGATATTCCAAAGCGCGTGCATACAGGAATAGACAGGTGGAAAATGGAGCAGATCACGAACCTCTACGATGGAGGACACACGTTGGAAGACATAGCGGATCAGGTGGATCTGGAAGACCGCATTGTTAGAGAGGTAATCGAGCTGGCAAGGCAGAAACGTCCCGTGTAACTGGCGGCACAAACGGCGGACATTCATAATTCGCTTTTTTGCCTCACATCTATGGGGCGTGCAACACGACATTATATTGGATCTTCTTGTAAAATCTGGCACCCGGCTGCAGTACACAGGTCATGCGCGTGACTTAATTTCAAAAAAAGCAGGATTTCAGCACGGCAGGGCAGGGCAATGCATTCCTATCTCTTAAATGCATTACTGGGCAGCAAGCAATCAAGCATGGAGGAACAGCAGCAGGTGCACGAGCTGGCGCAAAGTCGCATACATACCGGCAGGCAGCTTGTGAAGGAGTACTTTAGGCGAATTGCAGAGAATTCAAAGAGTACGCTGGCTCTTTTTGCTGACGACGCCATACTGTACGAGCCGTTCAGCACCAAAAAGAGCCTCAGGGGCAAGGGTGCGATAGAGGACTTTCTCCAGGTTGCCCGCATGGCCAACCGCGGGCTTCAGAAAAAGATCTATTTCATAGCTCAAAGCAAGAATGCAATCGAGGTGATTGTCGAGTTTACGCGTGGAGGCACGGTCAAGGGCAGGTTTCAGTTCAGGACGGAAGGCCAGCAAACGCCAGAGGGCACCGAGAAAAAGATCAAGGAATTAAAGATACAGTTTATGAGGTAGACCGGCGGCCCGCACCGAGGAGCCCAGATGCATTGCGGGCAAAAGACGGCCATGCAGGCCAGTGTCCTGCCATCTATCGCCCGGCGGCAAATGTTCGGGCGTTTCGCCCTAGAATATATGATATCCTGTTGCACGCGGATTTGTATTTCATAAAGCGCGACCTTGTCCCAAGCTGGTAGTGGCAGCAGGGGCAGTTTGAGCCTTTCCAGTCAATGAATATCTCGCAGACCTGGCAGCGCTTTTGCCCTGCGGCGTAGCGCCTGCCGCCTGGAGGCCTCGTCGCCCTATACCTTGCGCAAATGTTCCTGCAACTCATCAGAGGGGGTAGACTTCTCCGTCAACCCATTCCAGGTCCCTGTCGCCGGCAATCACAAGCACGGTGTCAAGGTCTGTCTGGAGATCGATCTGGTAATGGCCCTTTCCGTGGCTGCTTGGGAGCTTGCCCACCAGCTCGTATATCCGCTTCGCCTTTTCTCCGTCCGACTCTTGCCGGTAGAAAAGCTCAAGGTAGAACTTTTGGCTGCGTTCGCCGGGGTATTTTTTTGCCAGCATGGAAGACTTGATTATCAGAAACGGCTCGACGTTTCCAAACTTTTCCTTCAGAGAATCTACCATGCTGTCGTAGTATGGCATCACAGTCGAAGTCGACATATGTTCCATAGCAACACATGCGTGTTCATAACGTTCTGGTTTGCAGTGCCGTTCTTTGCACCCTGTGAGTAAACGTACATTCACTGCAGGTTTGCCGGCGTCGGAGCGCACTGCCGTGCAACGCACCCTCTACGTTATAATACGGCGGGAGCAAAAGGGTACGCATGGCTTCTGCAGAGCACGAGGACGAATTGCCCGATAGCGACAGGAATGAATGGCATCCAGAGTCCGACCTGGTAAAGCTGAGCACGAGGTTCTGGATGGGGCTCTTTGACCTTGCGCTTGTGAACATTGCACTTGGAGTGGTGTTCTGGTCGCTTCCTATGAGGATGTGGATGGACACAGCCTGGCAAAGGAATGATTGCAGGCAGCGATAGCTGCTTTGGATTTCTGAAAATCCCGGTACTTAAATAGGATTTTGCGATGCTCTTACCAGAGGCACCAGCCACGACTCTCGAAATACGGAGGATCGAGATAGAGAAGCACGCCGGAGAGAAAGGGAGTTTCAGGATATTTGTGGACAGGCTGTGGGCTAGGGGAATCAGGAAGGAGGACGTGGCCATAGACCTGTGGTTAAAGGACATTGCTCCAAGCGACGGCCTCCGGAAGTGGTTTGGACATGACCCCGGCAGATGGAACGAATTCAGGAAGAGATACTTTGGAGAGCTGGACGGCAAGAAAGAACCAGTCGGGCTGATCCTCCAAAGGCTGCGTTCTGGCGTCCCCGTGCTGCTTTATGGCGCTAAAGACGAGAAATTCAACAACGCAGTAGCGCTCAGGGAATACCTGCTCAGGCAGGCAGAATAGAAGTGGAGATCGACGGCAGGCTGTCATGATCATGCAGCACGAAACAGCTGGCAGACACATCGCTTCTCTTCAGGCCATCTGTCACGGCAATGGGATGGAGGATGTGCTAAAATAACTTTTCAGGCAGAGGTGACGTTATGGCTCAGGTTGATGCTGTAATACAAGCGATCACATCTGCTTTGCTATTTCAATCAATCTTGCCCAGGCAATAATACCTACATGCTAGGACTTTTTCTAGAATGCTTATGGTCGCCGGAAAGTATCAATGCCTCGGAGCTCGATTGTTCCAATGCAAGGATTCACCGTGTCAGCGAAAATATCCGGCGGGCTTATTGTCCGCATTGCAGAAAACAGGCGAACTCGAGCTGAAGGAAAGGCTTCTGCCAGCTTGTTAGCCGCGCCCATAGCAGTGGCACCACGGGTGACAAGGAATATTGCAATCAGAAATACATCTGCCAAAATCGCAGAACTAGAACGCAAAATATTGGAATTCAGAGAAAAGACTTTCAGAAGGACCACATTTTCAAGGTCTGATAAAAAGAACGAAAATGATCAGCAGAGATTAAAGCAGGAAATGAGCCGGAGGTTAGCGGATCTCGAAAGAAAGTATCAAGCGTTTCCCGTTGTGGAGTTTATAGGCCTTGCAGAAGTGGCAGGCATGCAGAAGGTGATGGAGTATGAAAAACAAAGAGCCCAGAATGATGAACAACGTTCACATATAAAAGACGTTTCTGACCGCCTTACTGGCTATGATATTTCTTCCTTTGACCGGTTTATAGAAGCCAAGTCTTTTTCAACCACGGGGAGAGTAGTAATAACTAGCCATGAATGGAGCACAGCGACAAGAATAGGTAGAGATTATTGGCTCTATGTAGTCGAGGATGCTCTTGGAGAAGGTAGAATTCATAGCTACCAGAACCCGGCAGAGACCTTCAAGGACATTGTGACAAAAGAAGCCGTTGTCGATTACCAATATGTAATCTCTGACTGGAAAAAGTAGAGATGCGACTTCTTAGCGTAGTCTAGCGAACACTACATTTATGCCGAAGATCTTGTCTTTCCGTCGCTCCCCCACAAACCCTTTCCACTTTTCCCTTCATTAGAACAGGCTGCCAATGTCGGCGATATAGAGACTGCCTCCCTCCTGCACATGCGAAACTGCCATCATAAAGGCATCAAAGACATCCATCGTGTGTGCCGACTTGTCGGGGTTTCCTTTCCTGTCGTACTGGACGGCCTTTAGCTGAGAGATGACGTCTGCAAACTCTGGGTGGATGAGGACCCGCGCTTCCCTGACGGCCTTGACGACCTCCTGGACCATTCCGGGCAGCTCTTCTCGAAATACCACCGGACGCACGTCAACCGCAGGCCTGCCTGTCAACTCCGAGCCGTCCTGCAGGTCCTTGATGATGCCCGGCTGAGAGCTGTCCGCGTAGCACTGCGAATATCCGTCCGCGTGGTACTGGAGGGCGACAAGATCGATAACGCCGGACACTGCCGCCCGCTCAAACTGCCTGCAGTCAACAACGTAAAGCCTGCCGTCAACCCGTCTTTCAATCCCGACTATGGCCGTCCTGCTGCTGCCAAACCCCCAGTCGACGGCCATTACCCTGTACGCGCCTTCCTGCAACGCAAGGCTGTACCGCATCACGCATGCGTCCACCTGCGACGGCAGCAAGATGGAGCCGCCAGCCGCTACAAACTTGGCCCCGTAGTACTGACCGTACAGGCCGCCGAGCCTCTCCCTTTCGGCGTCGAGAAAATCCTGCGCAATCACCCCCGCCTTTACCGCTTCGGACGCCGGGATCACAAAAACCCGGAACGCAGCCGGGCCGCCCGAAGCCGCGTTGAACTGCTGGAACAGCTCGTAGATCCTGCCCCGCGGCCCGGCCGGGACGGTTTCTATTACCATGCTGCCGCTCGTGTTGGCAAGCCTCGTCATGCCGGCGTTGATGGCGTGCGAATAGTCGCCCTCCGCGGCCGTCGGGTCCGATATGTGGATGTGCTTGACGTTCTTCCACGAAAGCACCGAGCCGGCGTTGTTCAGCCCGAGCCCTATGATCCTCGACGGCCGGTTCTCGTTCTCTGGGTTTCGGATGTACAGGACCGTCACCTTGGTCGCCTCGTCCTTGAGCACCATGTCGTGGGATTTTACGATAAGCCAGGGCCGGTATTTCGGGCTGTCAAGCTTGCGCAGCGTGTACAGATGCTCCCGGGCGTGCTGGATGGTCTGCGCAATGAGGAGCTGGTCGTATCCCCGGCAGGACCTCGGATGGCTGGACGGCAGCACCGCAAGCTGAAAGTCGACCATCAGAGTCGAGGTCGAAAGGCCGATCTTGTTTGACTTTATTACAAGCACGCGCCCGCATTCCAGGAGCGCCTTCCAGGTCTCTATCTGGTACGGCGCCAGCTGCACCACCGACCTTCGAGTCCGGGGGTGCGGCAGGCAGCCAAGGTCGGCATAGAACGGGCCCGGCTCCGCAGGTATTGCGACCCTGGCAAGGTCGTCGCCGTCGCCGGCCGCCGCGTCCACCTCCCTCTTAAGCTGCCTGAACATCAGATCTCGCCCTGCCTTCCTGCAGTTTTCTCAAGGCGCGCCTGTACGCGTGCACGGCCGGCGTCTCCCCGAGCAGTTCAAGGTACAGCCTCACGTTCTGGTCAAGAGCCCGCAGTATCTCGACCTTTTGCGCGACGTCGGCTTCGTCCAGCAGCTTTTGCAGCTCGAATTCGTGGTCCCTTATCTTTTCAAGCGCCAGGCGGTACTCGTGGATAAAGCCGTCCTTTGCCAGATCGTCAAGCCAGCTCCTGGCCGCTCCTCGGATATAAGCTACGTCTCTTGCAATCGTGGCCCTGCCGGCCCCCAGGAGCTCGGCGATGCGGATCTCCGGAGTCCCCTTGACCAGATAGTAGGCCACCTTTTCTCTTCGCGCCCTGATGGCAGACTTGTTCACGGGCACAGCCTAGCACGGCGTACATATTAAGAACTAATTTTAGCCTATCAGGCAGACAGACAGGCAGGCAGCCGCAGAAGAACCAGTTCTGCCCGCGGAATTATTCCCTGAATTGTATCATTTTTGCGTGCGCTATATAAAGGGGCGCAATATCGTCCGAGTAGGATACTCGATTTTTGATGCAGTTGGCCGGACTCCATATAAAGCAGCATCCGAACGAGTATTTTTCCATCGCACCGCTGTTAGTCGCAGCAGCAATCCTTCATAGAAGCAGCAAACCAGATCCTGGTGGGGCGCGTTTGTACACTGGTGCAAATGTCGTGCTGAGCATAAATGTACCGCCATTGGACAAATTAGCAAGGGAAAGAATAGGACATCTTAAATGGCGCGACGTCCTACCGATGTCAGGAAATAATCGGCTTGCAAAGGAAACAGAGGCAAACTGTGTTAAACCTTCATGGTGCAGGAGTTTTGCCTGATGTAATCGCAATGCAGCTTGACATGAGCAAGGAAGAAGTTTCCATGATTATCAACGAAAGAAATATCCAAGACGAGGGCAAAAAAACTGCAGTCAAAGGGACTGCTGACGCTCCTTCCATGGGCATGTTTTACCTAGATGCGGTAGTTAACATCGACAACATCATCAAATCCGCACAGTTGGAAATGTGGAAGTCTTTGAAGGGTGAAATGGAATTTAACATATCGGGAGAAGATACTCAAAATGTACTTGCTAAGTTGGCAGGATCCAAAGTTACATTCGTAATATTGTATATTGACATTGTAGGCTCAACAAAGCTTTCAATGACATTACCGGTGGACAAATTAGCTGCAATAGTTCGAGCATTTACACACGAAATGTCGCTTGTAGTGTCGGCATATGGAGGCTATGTCCTAAAGTATTTGGGAGATGCGATACTTGCGTTTTTTGTTGTTACAGACGAATCCGATTGGTACATACCGTGCATCAACGCGGTGCAATGCGCACGGTCCATGATCAAGGCAGTAAAAGATGGATTCAATCCTGTTCTGAGCCAAGAAGGCTATCCGGAAATAAGCGTCCGCGTTGGCATAGACGTTGGTGAAATCGTAGTAGTCCAATATGGATGGAATATCCAATCGTCTATTGTTGACGGCAAGACACGAGTAACAACAAAAAAGGCACACTATGACATTATCGGCTATACTGTTAGCATCGCATCTAAAATCACGGGTATTGCAGAACCAAATCAAATCGTGGTAGGGCAGTACGTATACGAGGCGCTTGACAAGAAACAGAGGAATGCTTTCAAGCTATTATCAATTACTCCAGATATATGGAGTTATGTGGCCAAGACGACGGGCAAGGTGTACAATCTTTATTCCCGATCATAAGTTGATAAGTTTGTGCAATACTTTCAGGTATGGCAAGTTCCAAGAGGCCTAGGGATCTCGTTTGACAAGGGTTAAAAGCAATGGTAAGCCTGTGAGAGTATGGCAATGCATTGTACAATGTGTTTGGGCGCAGGTCGATACATGGTTGCCGCTGCTAACGCCGACCATTTATCAATTCAAGGCGGCCTTGGCAATAAATTAAAGTGGAGTACATGCGGCGGAAAAGGCTGGTTGCTAGAATAAAGATGAACATGCCCCACAACGAAACAAGCATTAAGACCCGCAATTCCTGCGGTCAGCATTATTTTTGTCAAGCAACAACTTGAACAAGAACGCTGCCCAAAATACTTCACACCACTTTCGTAAACGCCTAATGCTAGCTGTCCTGCCTCTAATCGTCGCATAACAAACATTGCTGTAGGATATCATCAATAGTGGTTAGTTAGAACAGAAGGTCTGCTAAGCATAAAGCGCAACTGCTTTAAGCAATAGGTCGGTAATGTAGGTCCCGACGCATAAAAAGTTCATTTCCCCATCCCTGCCAGAATCACCGCAACTTCACAGTTTTGGCGGGGTATGCCTTATTTCAAGGCTCTAATTACCAGCTATGGTGAATATCTTCTGCCGATTTGAATGAAAAATACTAGAGAAGTTAAGAGAACGGCGACACCTCCTGCCTTAATAGGACTATGCAGATGGACACTCCCGAGCACTAACTTCGGGAAATAAGATAACCGCAATTCGAGATACATCACGTTATTTTGTGATGGGTTAGGTTATTCAATTGTCGCCATAAGACATTGTTGACAGTTTAGTTTACTTGTCCAGAACTTCCCGGATTAATCCAGCAACAGACAAATCTGCTCGATTCATTTCTGTCTCTGATAGGTGCATTTTTTCGAATTCATGCTATATCTTTGCAGATGTCATGCCAGCCTGCGAGTTCCCTTCATATTTACGGATACTGATGGACTTTAGTTTTGGATTATATCCGTTTGCAACCAGTCTCTAGTTTAGCTGGTCTCGCAACTGAGCTGGCTCGATCGGAATCATCTATGCCCCTTTATAGTAAGTCTGGACTCCTTCGCCTGTGTTGATAAGCCTCGTTTCAACTTTTCCCGCATAAGCCAAGGTTTGCATCGCATTGGCGAAACCGTTATGATCGCCTGGCCATGCGTAATGGTTGGGATAAAGGCGTCATTGTTTGACCCAAGAAACGTCTGGATTCTATGGATAATTGTGTCCTCGATTTGACCGTTATCAAAATCATTCTTGTTAATGGACATTTATACAATTATACTCGGCTCAGCCTAATTAAGCAGCTGAAGCTTGGTAGCTGCTTCTATAGGTGATCCTTTGTCACTGCGCACAGCATCTTTCACATTGTATGATTAGGAAAGGAAATGAATTTGTACGCGGGGATAATTGATAGAACTCCATTTGCCAAAGGTTAAGAGCATCAGTCTACACTACTATCTAATAGATAAGAGATGGACATGGATAATCGAGAATATAACCAACTAGACTCACTTACCTCTAGCAATAACACCGAAATCAGCAGGTTAAGCATAATAGTCAAGAATCTAAAGGAGCGCCTGGAGTCGCTAGAGAGAAATCAAACCGATTTAATGGATAAATTAAATGACTTGAAAAAAGAAAGAGACACTCGAGATGAAGTTGACGATGACGATAGTGACTAGTGCAAATGTAACTTTGCATTCCGGGGTCACTCAAAAGGCAAAAACTCTAATCGTTCAATTGAGCTCGGCGGATTTCACACAAACATTCCCACTTATTACCGCAAATTGCGCAGCTACCCGTAAGTTGACTGCATTTTGGACATCTTTTGGCTCTAACCGGCGGATTACCACATTTCATACAAATGAGTGGCATCTTATCCTATCCCTCTTGTTTTTAATAGCTTCCACACGAACAGGAGATAAGACGTAACTTTATGGCAAAATTCATGCTATATATGCATACAATATAACGTGCGCTTCCATATAACGAGGACGGCTAGCGCCCGCTGAACTAATAATCTCCGTATAACGTACCCACTCTTTGTCCTACAGATATGAACGACACTCAAATGCAATCACTCATCATAGATTTACCAGTAGATCACAGATAATTTATGAAATTCCTTATTCATGGGAATATGGGGAAAACGGCGATATGTTGAGTTTCCAGCTTATGCAAAGCATTTATCTCTGAACAACAGCTTAACAACATGTCGATTCAACAAGCCAACATTGGTGGCACGCCAATGCTGATTCTAAGAGAGGGCTCCAAACAAAGCAGGGGCAGAGAGGCCCAGAAGAACAATTTTGCGGCTGCAAAACTGATTGCCCAAGTAGTGCGCAGCTCCTTGGGTCCTAGAGGGATGGATAAGATGTTGGTCGACAACCTCGGCGACGTGACAATAACAAACGATGGCGCGACTATTTTGAAAGAAATTGACGTCGAACATCCAGCTGCAAAGATTATGGTAGAGATAAGCAAGGCTACCGACAATGAGGTTGGAGACGGCACCACATCAGTAGTCATTCTTGCCGGTGGGCTAATAGAGAAAGCAGAAGAATTGATCGACAAGGGTGTTCACCCATCAGTAATAGCTGATGGCTATCACAAAAGCGCTGCAAAGGCGATTGAAGTTCTAGAAAGTATAGCGCAAAAGATTCACGGGAATGAGAAATCCGAGTTAACTCGGATTGCCAAAACAGCCATGCAAACAAAACTTGTTTCGGCAGAGGCAGGGCCTCTTGCAGATATTGTAGTTAAAGCTGCAATGCAAGTTGCGGAAAGGAGAACTTCGGATTACCGTGTAGATATCGATAACATAAAGGTAGGAAAAAAAGCTGGAGGTTCTATTCACGATACTGCTTTAATCCATGGCATAATTCTGGACAAAGAAGTTACACATAGTGGCATGCCAAAGACGATAAACGATGCCAAGATTGCTTTGATAAATTCTGCTCTGGAAATTGAAAAGACCGAGTTTGATGCCAAGATAAACATTAGCTCTCCAGACCAAATGCAAAAGTTCCTAGATGAAGAGACAGATATGCTCAAAACAATGGTGGACAAAATAGTACAAAGCGGAGCAAACGTTGTAGTATGTCAGAAAGGAATTGACGATACCACTCAACACTATCTAGCAAAGGCTGGCATCCTGGCAGTAAGACGCGTAAAAGAAAGTGATTTGATTAATCTTTCAAAAGCTACCGGCGCTAGAATGATAAACAATCTTGACGACCTTGCACAAAAAGACTTGGGCTTCGCGAAACTTGTAAATGAGCGAAAAGTAGAGACGGACAAATGGGTGTTTATTGAAGGTTGCAAAGACCCTAAGGCTGTAACCATACTGATAAGGGGAGGCTCTCAACGGGTTGTTGATGAGGCAGAGCGTTCAGTCCACGACGCGCTTATGGTGTCAAAAGCCGTTCTTGAAAAACCGGCCATTGTTGCTGGTGGCGGAGCCCCTGAAGCATATGCGGCTGCTAGGATCAGAGAGTGGGCAAGCACACTTTCTGGACGCGAACAACTAGCCGCAGAAAAATTTGCAGAGGCTCTTGAAATCATCCCCCTCTCATTGGCCGAAAACGCAGGAATGAATGTGATAGACACGCTTACGGAGCTGCGAGCAAAACAAAGTAAAGGCGCTCATTTCATGGGCGTCGATGCCAAGAGTGGAAAAATCGCGGACATGTCCAAGCTTGATATAGTCGAACCTCTTGCAGTTAAGGAGCAAATAGTCAAAGCTGCAACAGAGGCGGCATCGATGATTTTGAGAGTTGATGACGTGATCTCTTCGAGCAAGACTAGCAGTGGCGGTCAAACCATGCCTCCGCCTGGAATGGGCGGCATGGGTATGTAATGCAATAACAGGGTGTATAAACCCAGACGCTAGAGTTTTACCTACACTAGATAAACTATGAGTCCATAGTCGTCGACGGTCATACCGGCAATAGCACATTTGAGGCTGTGCGGTGGATGATGAAGCACGACATAACTGTTACATTGTTGAACTGGAACGGCAATCTACTTGGAGTCACGTTGCCGCAGGGGCCAAAATCCGGGCGAATTAGGGTAATGCAGTACTGCAAGTACCTTGACGGCACTGCGCGTTACGACTTGGCTGCAAAAATTGTGAACCAAAAGATAACCAACAGTTACCACCTGCTCAATGATCTCTCGCGGTATTACGATGTTCTCGATGTCAAGGCGATAGAAAAAAACATTTGCAACCGAAGGGGTAAATTATTACAACCAGAAGCAATCTACTGGGAATGATAATAACAATAACTTTCTGATGATGTACGCGGGCAGAGTCGCGACCTTCTATTGGGAATGTCTCAAAGGTCTTTAACAAATTATATCCGTCCTTTAATTTCAACAGCAGTAAAAACAAGTCGTACTCGTGGAACATGAACGCGTCTGACGAGATTAACGCACTGCTGAATTATGGCTATGCAATTTTGGAAGGTGAAGTGCGAAAGGACATCAATGCAATTGGGCTTGATCCTGCAATTGGCTTTTTGCATGAACTAGATGACAGCAAAGAGCCGCTTGCGTATGACATGCAAGAGCTTTTCAGGTGGCTCGTTGACCTATCAGTCATTCAGCTTTTGGAAGAAAAGAAATTGAAAAAATCTGATTTTGTAATCACGGAAAATTATCACCTCAGGCTCAGGGAGCATACGGCAAGGGCGTTGATTGAAAAGATAAAGTTGAATATGAATGCAAAAGCGCTCTACAAAGAACGGAATGCAATACATCAGACAATCCTTTACCGAAACATAAAGGCGCTCGCCAATTTTGTGGTCGGCAAAAGCAGGACGTTGCTCTTTGATATTCCTCCGCTTACCCTCAAGAGAAATGACAGCCTTGAGGTTCAGCGTCGCATCTTGACGATGACGCCATCGCAGCGTAAAGCCCTCGGGATAAGCAAAGCCGGCTTGTGGTATCAACGGAGAAAGTTGGCAGATGGGTGGACCCTGAAGGTCTATAATAAAGTGCTTTCAAAGTTAACTTAGGCCTCACCAACAGGCAGGGCGAATGCAAAAGTCGCTCCCCTTCCGTCTAGGTTATTTTCTCCCCATATTTTTCCGCCGTGAGCCTCGACTATGCTCTTTGAAATGAACAGCCCGAGGCCGGTTCCGCCTGTGTCTGAAGACGAGGCAAACTTTTGGAAGAGCTTGGGCATCACATCAGGATCAATGCCCTTGCCGTCGTCCTTGATTTGTACCACGACGCTGTCGCCCTGCTTTTGTGCCGAGACGGTGATAATCCCGCCCTCGGCAAACCTCATTGCGTTCCTCAGCAGGTTTGAAAGGACTTCGAAGATCTTTAGATCGTCCGCATTTACAAGTATGGGTGCGCTAGAGCCTATCCCCTCTAAGGTCTGCGTGCAATGTATCGGTGTAGTCTCGCTGCTCGGGACAGTGTTCATTGTTTCTTCGATGACCTTTTCGATCATTTTTGTAATGTCAAAGATTTCACGCTGCAGCGTTAACTTGCCGCCATCGATTCGTACTACATCAAGGATGTTATTTGACAGCTTCTCCAGCCTCTTCGCATTGCGGACGACGGTCTCATACCCCTCCCTAGTCAAAGTGATGTCAGAAATTCCGTCGTCATCTTGCGGCTTGGCGAGGTACATTGTGGTAATAATCGGGGTAAGGGGCGTGCGAAGCTCGTGCGCCGCAATGTTGATGAATTCTTTTTCCATCCTTTGGTTTTCTGCAATCCGCTCACTTATTTTTAGTAGTTCTTCATTGGCATGTGCTAACTCTGCTACCAAGCTATCAATATGTTCATTAGCTTCCAAGAGGTTCTTGTCGGACGTCACCAGATCCGCGCTTGTTGCTCTTAGTCTCGCGGTTGCATTTTTGAGCTCGTGGATTATTAAAACGATTCTTCTTCTTGCGTGAATGACTTCAGTCGATTTGTCACCTGATTCATGGATGCTTTCAGATGAGAAGGGCTCTACAATGGTATCGCTAACACGTAAATCGGACATATGACTATTATTTCATTGGAGGATGAAGTTAATACGCCTTTTCCACATGCTCAATGGGGCCCTTCTGAATTCGCTGCCACGATCAACAACTTTTCTAGTTCGGCAGCCAACTTAGACCATAAAATTTGCAGTCTTTGGTACTTCCAGCGAGACGAAATCGAAGAATTCCTTGAACAGGCTTACATTTCATGCGATTGTTTTTAACAGATAGCGCGGAATGCGGTCGGCATACGGTTCCTGCTTCCAATGGTAGCTCCAACAAAAGCCACATTTTATACAGGTGAATTGTGTTCGCTTCTCGCATGATTTACATTCCTCATATTTTAGGCTAAGGCTGTCTCTTAGGAACTCATGCATGTGAAGTGCAACTTACTGTAACACCGGCTGCCATTAAAAGGTAGTCAGAGACGAGTTCATGATGAGGTTTGGCGTATTATTATTGTCGTGATCCCTTGCTTTCCGAAGCCACTCTATCATGTCTGAGAGACGGAAAGGTAAAGACGAAAGGACCGTTGTGTTTTGATTATGCGATGCTGATTTCTATTTTCCAAAAACATGAAATATTTTGTTGGCCTGCAGATGCGAAATGCAAAGTTATTCGCAGAAATGAACAAACCGGGTTTTAGAAATGATATTTTAGTTTATCGCACAGACCCCTGGATTTAGAAAAGCGTCGTGCTCTAAACCTTCTTATGGATTTTCCATAGTTCCTATCACCTTAAATTTATACTGACCCTCATACATTTTTTGATAAAATCTGGCGTAACTTACCGCCCCCTCATATGTCGAAAATGTTTGCCGCAATCCATCAACATAGTTCAACCTTCCGTTAACATCGTATATCTCAATCAAGTATGATTTTGGCAGTCTTTTAACCTGTCTAATTGCCATTGCGACAGAGATCAGAAGGAAAGTTACGGCAGTGGCGACGATAATTGACACTTTAAAGCCCTGAAGGAAGGCCACAGCAGAGGAGATGACGTACTGACTAAACACCTTGTAACTATGCTTGAAGAGATTTTCAAGCATCATAGTCATATCGATTATCAGCGTCAATACTTCATTGATGATGCATAAGAACTTTATTCAGTATTTAGTTCAGATACCTGACTAATCATGCATGTAAAAAAGTGTTCATACCTAAAATATAAAAAACTAGGTCTTTTCGATATTATCATCGGATATTTTCTTTACCTGTCTGGAAGTATAGCGCCTAACAATCTCTTTGTCAATCTCTTCGTTTTTGATCTGCTCGCCTCTCCTTCCAGGAGTCTTCATCCCTTGTTGCTTTACCTCGCTTCTCTCAATGTCCAAATCGGAATCCCTGCCAGTCTGCTTCTTCTTTCTGAGCTCGTCTGCATACCTTTCCCTAAATTGCTTTTCCGCTTCAGTGTCTTCAACCACGCTATTCTTCACCATTACCGGTGTAGTCGCCTAAATGGCGATGCATATTTATCGCATTTACGTCTACACCTGTAAATTCCCCATCAGCTTGTCAAGCAGGGCTATCATGATGAACACCGGAATGATTGCAACTATCACCGACACCAGCGGCGTCATGTCCATCGTTCCCGTAGTCTGGGCATACGCTGGAGTTGGCATCAGGTAGGCTGCAATCGCTCCAAGTGCTGCCAAAAATCCCATCATGGCTGCCCGCTTGGTTTGCTTCTTTGGTTTTGTAGCCATGAATAATAATTCAAGAACAGTTCAAAATAAGACTTTAGCACGGTGCTATTTACAATAGCACACGGTTCGTATAAACAGAGTGTAAATGACTAACAACTAGGTTCTGCAGCTCGAAAATATGTCATATTGTGTAGAAAGAAATCAACGCAAGCACTTCTGCATTTCAGGTTCTGACCAGTAATGCTTAACTCTCGGAACAAAATCTTATGGCTGGATGAGTGGCGATGATTTTGAAGAGGATGTTGATTTCGAGCTTTCAAGCGACCGGGCAAAGCAGGTCTCAGACATCATCAAAGCCGCGTTATACAATACAGCAGAATCATTCGAAAAAATCAACTTTCTTGTATTTGGACCTAGCAAAGATACACCGGAATTCAAAACGCATCGCCTCCCCATCAAGGAGATGATACGTAACAAGAAGAGACAGAACGCAGACTTTCCGGAAGATATTGATGAAAAAGTGTTGAAAAAAGTTGCAGACCCGAAAGATCCGGGTTACCTCAAGAAAATCCTAGAGAACCCTGCAACTAAGGAGATCATTCTGGCTCGAGGGTACGACTTTATCGTAATCCCTCTGATCAGCGTAGGAACCTTCTCTGAATTCTCCCTCTTTGTAAAGGACACCCGGATAGCACCAAAGATAAGACTGTATATACCTAAAGAGTTTGCCAGGTCAAAGGGCTTTCTCACAAAAGGTCCAGTTGAAGTTTTCAGAAGGGCGTACGACAATGTAAAGTCTTTCAAGGATTCAAAAGACCTGCTGAAGAAGGTATGCGACACGGTCGATGACCTTATAACCATGAGATTGCTACAGTCATAGTGGGTTGAATAACTCAAATGCTCTTGAGTAAGTCAAAAGCTTTATAATGGACGATGCCGAAGTATACGCATGGCTTCACATCTGTCCTCGCGTATTGAAGAACTGGCAAGGCTAGGGGAAAATCCAGAGGTTTTTCACGCCCTGTCCAATGAATTGAGGCGAGTAGTGCTTGGTTTGCTATACACAGAGGGATCTATGTACCAGTCAGATATCGCAAAGCATGTGAAGATAAAGGCGAACCTATTGGCGTATCACTTGGAAATACTCCGCAAAGCGAACCTGATAGAAAGAAAATATGGGGAAAGGAATGGACAGAACTTCTCGCTTTATACCATCAAAGAAGAAGGTAAGAAGTTTCTAGAACTGATTGGTGCCAAAACCAAGCTGGATTCTATGAAAAAGTCCGGTGCATAGCCGTCACTAGAATCACAGTCAAGATAATTGATGATCCTGGCTAGATGTATCAGAGTCGCCAATAGTCTTTCTTTTAGTTAAGGATTCTTGCATCAAGCGGATAGCTTCATTCACATAGCTGTCCCTTACCGGCTTGTACCACCGATAATCATCTTCCTCCATGTACCGTGGATATTCATCTTCAAACACCGTCTTGACCAATCGCATAAGGTTTGGCTGCAATGATGTTCTGTAGCCTTTAGCTAATGATGTATAAGGATTGTCTCTTGCTGCCACCACCTTGACCGTCAAAGCATCCATGTTCCTGACAGAGCTTGTCAGCATCTTCATGCTAGTTGTAGTTCCGATAATGCAGGACACAACGGTCCTTGCCACATTAAAGAACTTGACAGCCGACTTGACAAAAGGGTCGTTGTAGTCCAGCGTGTACATCCAAAACCCCATGTCATCCCATACTAACGCCGGTATTCTCAGTTTGTTGGCCTTCAGCCAAGATACAGTGTCTACAAACTGCCTTGGCGGGAAGATGAACCGCTGCCTGTAGTTGTCAGGGTCTACCTGCTTGACGCACTGCATGGCGTAGCTAGTCTTGCCGATGCCACCCGTGCCATATATCAGGACCAGCCTAAATTCGCCTTCCTTGTGCCACTTGCGTATCAGCTTGGTTAGCTGCCTCTCCTGCGCTCGTAGCTGCTCAATCCTTGTCATAGTCGGTGAAATCGTCCCTGTTTGACATGATCCGCTTGAACCTGCTCATCTGAACATTTTGCATCATCTTCATACTTGCGTTCCTTACAAGCTTGATGACGCTGGACTCTCCCTTTCTGTCACGGCTTCTTTTCAGTATTGCCAGATTAACTACTACATTTTTCAAAAGGTCCGTCTTGAATGCATCAGCCAGAATTAACGCCTGAACACCGTATCTGATCTCGCTTTCATTCAGCTCCGTCAGAGTGAATATCTCATTGCCCTGCGGGTTTGTCAGGGCCTTTGTTGCAAGTACTACCGATGTCCAGGGCTCTGTGTCTTTCAGCTCCTTCTTTGGCTCGCTCATATCTTTTAAGGCGCTCCTTTAGGAATGAATTGCTGAAGCATCATCAGCGCAAACATCCCCATCATAAACATCATGAACATCATTGTTTTGTCAGGTTTGGCGGCTGCCAGTTTCTGAATCACGATGCTGTCTGAGAATTGCTTTAGCAGGTGCGGGTTTGTGGCCTGTCCGGCAATGTCTTGCTGCTTATCAGTACTGTTACTTTCAACAGCATCTTTGAACCTGTATTCCACCTGTCTGTCTGCGTCCAGAATTACAGCCGGCCTTGAATTACGCCCCTTTGTCAGTAGGTATGGCTTGATCCGCTCAATCACCCATGTCTTGCCGTCGGCTGCTATCGAGCCGTCCTTGAGTATCCTGCCCCGCGTTTCTTTTATCAGGTCGCCGCTTCTGATGAACACTTTAAGAGTTCCGAGGCTTTCCGGGATGCCGCTGTCTTTACTCTGCCGCTTATCTAGGATCTTCTTCAGGTGAGGCAGCACCTTTGGGATAATCACCTTTGAAACCAGGGCAACTATTCCCATGATTATGCCGAATACCACAACTTCGCTGTTCAGGATCTGGGTTATGATTTCAAGGTCTGCCACCTTTTCTCACCTCATGGGATGAAGAGCTTGATAAAGCTCATGAAGGCGTGGACTATGCCGGTTATCACTTGCCAGGCAAACATCACGTGGTTCATTATAGGCTCAGGGCTGCCTTCCCTTACCGTCCGGATTATCAAGAAGAGCCAATAGCCAAAGTACATGACACCGAACATTGGCGACAGCTTTATTGCAATGTCCAGAAGGGTTGTTGCAACAACGTAAATGCCATCTATGCCCTCCCCTATCCAGCACTGCCCTAATGCACAAAAGATGTCAGTTGCTAGGCTCATACATGTCGTATATTGAACAGTTACAAATATGGGTTATACACTGTGTGTTATTTCATAGCTAAGTGGTGTATTGATAGAGACCCGATAGCAATTGGTTATCAAACGGCAAGGACTCTTGCTGGATCAGGATGGTACAGAATGAGCCGCCGCCCAGCAACAGCATTCGTCCCACGTACAGCTAGGACATTCTCTTGGAGACGGGCTGGCCTTGCATTCAGACGGCAAGCAACCACAATCTGCACATTTTATCTCCATGCCAAGCGATACGTGGTTTAGAGATAAGAACTTTGACGTTCTATCTGGGAGCATAAAAGATGATCGCCGCTCCCGCTACGGCAACAATCGAGCCTATTATCTCGTACCTGTCGGGTCTTTTCTTGTCAACTATCCTGCCCCAGATGATAGACGAGATGACAAATATCCCGCCGTACGCCGCGTACACCCTGCCAAAGTCGGCTGGCTGCAACGTCGGGATTATCCCATAGACGAAAAGAATGATTCCGCCCAATATTCCTAGTGCAAACTTTTTCTTTTCACGAATCCAGAGCCAGACCAGATACCCGCCGCCGATCTCTGCCATCGCGGCGACAAAGAACAGGATGGCCGTCAGGGGAGCGGAAGTTACTGTTTCGACCAAATCCCCTTCTCCCCTTTCCTTGGCATGTAGAATATGATGGCGACGCCTGCAACCGCGATTACCGTGCCTAGGATGTCGTACCTGTCAGGCGGGATTCCCTCAAAGAGCCAGCCCCAGAGTATCGACATGACGATAAAGACGCCGCCGTATGCGGCGTAAATCCTGTGAAAATGCAACGGCTGGAACGTGGGAACTACGCCGTACAGGAACAGCACAAAGCCGCCGAGGACGCCGAAAATCCAGCTCATGCTCTCTCGCAGCCAGAGCCAAACGAGGTAGCCCCCGCCTATCTCGCACAGGCCAGCTAGGAAAAAGAAAAACAGAGTTATGAGAACCCTGTTATTCGTTGGAAGTTTCACGGTCTATAATCCGAAAGAGAGGGGTGTTATTATTGCTATTCGTAAACAGGCGAATGACCCTGCATGCTATGGCCGCCAGCTATCTTGGACTTTTTCAGCTTGCTGACCTTGGTACTGTCTCGCAGCCTAAAATCTGGTTCTGCCCTTTCCTTCTTGGTAGCCGATTCGCTCTTTTCTGCTGGTTGCGCGAGGCTCAGCGCCTCATCTATGAAAGTATAATCCTTGGCTTTGTTTTCCTTTACGACTTTGATTCCCACGCTTCATTTCCTGATGGCTGCCATCGCAAAAGGCGAAAATGCAGCAGGTATGCAATGTCAATAACTAGAGCAAACGCTACATTCGCCAAAATACACGACAGTTACGTTGTGTACGCGAAAGTAGCCACTGTCTGCAAACAGGCACGGACAGAATTTAAAGGTTGTTTCGCTGTAGGTTTTGCTTGCCCTTCAAGCGACCCGCGACGTTAGCCACGGCGTTCTAGCGCCAGCAACCGAAATGGTAGCAGAACTTACTTGTTCATGCTAGCCTTTCTCTGATTCATTCTTCAGCTGCTTTAGTGCATAGTTTATCGCGTGCGAATAGCTGCCAAACCGCAATGCCTTGATCTCCTTTGTAACCCACTGATACAGTTCGTCCTCCAGTGTTATCTGCAATCTTTTCATCTCCCTTGTCGCTCTGTGTATATTTGTGTATGATTGTATCATAAAGGCGTTGTTATACAGAATCTTTATATTATACAGTAGATGTGTATGAATGTGTATAGACCATGCCCCGAATTAACCTGACCGTCGATGATGACAATTATCAATTTTTGAAGCAAATGAAGGAGTCGGGCAAAGCTGCCTCACTGAGCCATGCAGTGAGGCTGGCCATCCAGGAATATCGCAGACTACACGGAAAACCGAGGGCAAAAAGTGGTTCGATGAATGGCAGACACTAGAAAACAGCCCTTGCAACCGTGTCGCCTCTGTTCCGCTTTGCAGAAGGAAATCGAGCTATGTAACACAAAAGGCGAAAGGGAAAGGCAAGAGCTGCTGAGTTTTCTGCTGAAAGGGCATCAGGAAGCCTGTCATGGCCTGAGTGATCGCCCTGTCAAGTGATACGAGGGTGCAAGGTCATTGTTTTCCAGTTCAAACTTTCGCAGGCTGCAGCTCTGGTCTGATGCACATGGTAAAGATTTTGCCGTCCGGCTTTCAAACGAGTCTGATTTTAGAGTAGTTTCCAATCCTGCGGCAAAATACACCAAGCTGGTCGAGGAGGCAGAGTACTTTGAGAATATGGATTATGATTGGAAATACCTGCTGGAACACTGGGCCGGCGTGAAGAACGGAAGCATCAGGCTCTTGGACACAGGGAATGAAAAGGAGCAGCCTGCCAAAATCAACTGGATAGACTTGCCAGATGACGCCTCCATTAACAACTGCAAGAAGAAACGGGTCAAAAGAACAAAGGCTAAACCTCTTTTGAAATGCCACTATTGCATGCTATCTTACAACTCTGAAAAGGAAAGAAGCGAGCATGAAGTCCTCTGGCATGCAGAAAAGAAATAGCTTTCAAAACATTCGGATGATTGCTTGACACTGACGTGGTAGGGGGATAGATATACCATATAACAAATAATGAAGTCGGAAAATATTATAGTCTTACTTGATTTATTTGGGTCGAAATGTTTAGCAGAAATGATGTTTTGACGGTTCAGTGTCTATGCAACGAGTTATGCAACGCTTTTGTTGCATAGCACGCATGAAAAAGCGTAGTTTAACATATAATTACATCCGTAGATAGCTGGCGATTTTTACCCTTGTTGAAAAGAGGAATGAAAATCCTATACCAATAAAATATGATCCAGCTAGCCCATCCCCTTTGCTGCAGGTATTTGGATCTCAGTTTTTGGATACATTAGATACTTCAAGCATTTACAAGTTTCCACAGGTACACACTGCATTTCAGATAATTGACATCTCTACTTGCCACTGCGCTCTTACTATGGTACTAGTGTTCTTACCTCTCGGTCCAACTACACGAATATGGCGCGGGGAGTGGGATTTGAACCCACGGGTCCTTGCGGACATGGGATTAGCAATCCCACGCCCTACCAGGCTAGGCGACCCCCGCCCGCGCCATGCAAAGAGCACCGACATTATATTAATCAACAGCCCATTTGGCTGTATACGCTCAAGCGGTTCTTCCCATGCAAAAATTTCAGCCTTTGAGCTTGAAAGATTATAAAATAGAGGCACACCGGTACAGTATCTTTGAACCTTAAGGAAGCAAACGAGATCTTTCGCCGGGCCATCATCAAGGCGTACTTTGAGCCGCAAATGCTAAAGATGGACTACCGCAAGTCTCCGGCAAAGCACCCGAACATCCCCGAAGACGGCCTGACGCTTGATAACGTTTTGCACGTTTACTTTGACGTCATTACAGGCAACGACTACCCAGACGGCGACGAGTGGTTTTCAGTCGAATACATTTTCCCCCACAGC
Organism: Nitrososphaera sp.; assembly: GCA_039938615.1. Lineage (GTDB taxonomy): Archaea > Thermoproteota > Nitrososphaeria > Nitrososphaerales > Nitrososphaeraceae > Nitrososphaera. Next base: position 24,105 of record JBDUUM010000008.1, on the reverse strand, counting down.
GTCAAGTTGCCGGACAACCTGAAGGGGCCAGACTATTTCACGACGCTGTCGCTGGCAGAAGGCAAACACTACTGGCGCCACCGCGAACTTGTACGGTTCAAGTACGGCAAGTCCAAGAAGCTATCCGAGTCTCTTGAATTTATGGACAAGAAATACAAGGAGTTGAGCAAGGGCTTGCACGACTCTGGCGTCATCAACCAGCTGGACTAGGGCTAGGCTTTTTTTGGGGGACTACCCACTCGTTGTTCTTGAACACCAGGTTGATGCCGTTTACCAAGGCGGTGCTGGGGCTCCACTTGAACGTCGCATCTTCGTAGGAGAATAATATCTCCTCAGCGTTTGGAGGCACGGTTTTCAGCTGCAGCGGGACAATGTCGACGAGGTACTCGATCTTCTCGATGCCCATCTCATATTGCCTGTCGCCCTTTGACATTATGGGAAATACTATCGGTATCTTTACGTTTTCAAAGCCTGCAAAGCGGATGTAGGTTTTCACACCCTTTCGCCCTCTCCGGCGCTTCATGTCCTTGAGCACGCCCTTTACCTTGTACCAGCTGTCCATCGTGAATTCCTGGAAGAACGGCTCGCCGAAAGATACTGGAAAGCCTATCTCGACCATGCTGACAAATTGCGGGTCGTCTGCAGGTACCTCAACATCGTCGACCTCGTATGACCTCTTTAGCGTGTCGTAGAGTGTCTCTATCTCCCATGGCGAGATGGCATAGTAACGAAAGGTCGCAGGCTCCACTAGGAAATCTCAACGACAGCAGTAAAAAGCCTTTACGAAATGACGCCGGTGAATTTCAAAAGGTATACGACGGAGAGCATTGACGCGTAGCCGACCATGTGCTTCCACGATATCGGCGGCAGGCGGGGCGCTTCGAGTTTTATCTCGTGGTTGTCGATGATGCGGATGATATAGTCGCGGATCTTGTGGTTCCATATCCTGTACTCTATCTGGTGCTTGGCCAGAATCGACTCGATTTCATATATGACAGGAGCCCTCACCGACCTGATGTGCTGTATGTACCGTCGAGAGATTTCTACCTCCGCCTGAATGGCGATAAGTCCCTGCTCCATGTCAAAGAGCCTCACGTGCATCTCCCACGGTTTGGCCAGTTTCTTTGCGAGGCCGCAGCCCAGCTGGTTTGGTTTTTTATTCTCCAGTTTCACGAGCCGGAACCCCTCTGAAAGGAGGGCGTTTATCACCTCGTCCTTTTTTATCTTGACCATGAGGCTGAGGTGGTCGAATTCAATCTCTTCCTTTTTGATCAGATCCTGCCAGCCCTTGACGATGTTCATCGTCCGGGGATAGCGGGTAAGGAATTCCGACATATGCGTTTGTTACACTTGCATCACTAAAGGCATTATTAAAACTCTGTGCATGTGCATCTCAGAACTATCTGCGAATTCCCTGTAAATAGATGTCCACTTTTGAGGGGACTGCCATGTCGCGCCACGAGAGGCGCCTGTCCGTCCAGGTGACTGGAAACCCTCTTACGATTGCCGCTGGCGTCGACTCGGCGCTCTCGCCCATCACAGCCACGCCCATTGTGGCAAGGCCGTCGGCTACCGCTCTAAAGGTGACGCGCAGCCTGTTGCCAAACAGGTCTTTTTTGCCCCTCTCGTCCTCAACAGGCTCAAATCCTGCGCATGCTATTGCAACTCCAGTCGTTCCCCTGCGCGTAGGCATGAGGCGGCTGTCTGCAAGCACTACTCCTATTTTTACCCCGTTTTCAAGAAACTTTTGGCGCAATCTCTCGGCGCTTGCAAAGGGGTCTTTAGGGTAAAGGATGGCATAGCCTTTTGGCACGTTTGACTTGTCGATGCCGGCGTTGGGCGCAATCATGCCTTTTCTCATTGCCAGGGCAAAGCCGGAAATGCCACCCACTATCTCGTCGGACTCGTCAATGACCAGCTGAGCGAGCCTCTCGTCCATCCGGTATTTTTTCGCCAGCCTTTTCGCCTTTGTGCCTGCCCTCACCAGATCCATCCTCACGACTCTGCCCTCGCTCATGGCCACAAACTTGCTTGAAACGACCAGTATATCGCCGTCCCGAAAGTCGGCCTTTAGCGCCTCAAACAGGTCAAATTTGCCCTTTTTGGCAGGCACGCGGAGGGTAAATATCTCCAATGGATGACGATATCCGCAACGGGCCTTTTGTGGCTTTCGTCTTGCGCCAAACGTTTTAATCCGTCGGACGGGCATCCCCTCACGACTACGTTTTGGCAGCCATGACAATAACAGAAAAGATCCTCGCCCGTGCATCGGGCAGGCAGAGCGTGTCACCTGGCGACGTGTTGTTTGCCAAGGTCGACAAGGTGATGATGCACGACGTTTCCGGCCCCGGCGTCATCAAGGTGTTCAGCGAGTGGGAGAAGAAGGGGTTAAAGTTAGAAAAGATATGGAATGCCGACAGAGTGTGGGTGACTGAGGATCACTTTGTTCCTGCGGCCGACAGGGTCTCGGCAGAGAACATCATCACCCTTTCCAGCTTTACAAAGAGGTACGGCATAAAGAAGCACTTCAAATACGGCCTTGGACAGTACGGCATCTGCCACACGCTATCGCACGAAGAAGCGATGGTGCTGCCAGGTGAAGTCTACGTAGGCGGCGACTCGCACACCAACACCACAGGGGCGATGGGCGCCTTTGCAGCAGGCCTTGGACATACCGACATAGCGTACGTGTTAATGAACGGCCAGATCTGGTTCAAGGTACCAGAGACGATGCTCTTTAGGGTGGAGGGAAACAAGCCGGACCACATCATGGCAAAGGACATTATCCTGAAAATAATAGGCGAGATCGGCACAGACGGCGCCAACTACAAGGCTATGCAGTTTGCCGGAAACGTCATCAAGAAACTGTCGATGGAAGAGCGCCTGACGCTTACCAATATGACGACAGAGGCAGGCGCCAAGAATGGCATCATCGAGCCTGACGAAACCACGTATTCATACCTTCGGGACCGCACCGACGCACAATACTCGCCTGTGCACGGCGACGACAGCGCGACATATTCAGAGACCTTTACGATCGAGGTTGAAAAGATGGAGCCGACCGTCGCCAAGCCGTTTTCCCCGGGCAACATCAGCGTCGCAAGGGAATTGCAGAACACCGACCTTGACAAGGCGTACATAGGCTCGTGCACGGGCGCAAAACTGGAGGATCTGCGCGCCGCGGCCAAGATACTGAAGGGCAAGAAGGTCAAGATCAGGACAGAAGTGTTGCCCGCTGCGCAGTCGATATACATGAAAGCCATGAAGGAGGGCCTAGTAGAGATATTCATGGAGGCAGGGGCAATCGTCGGTCCGCCGACGTGTGGCGCATGCTGCGGAGCCCACATGGGCGTCCTTGGCAAGGGCGAAGTCTGCATCAGCACGACAAACCGCAATTTCCCAGGCAGGATGGGCCACGTAGAATCGCAAACATACCTAGCATCGCCGGCGGTGGTCGCGGCGTCGGCAATCACGGGTAGGATAACCGACCCAAGGGACGTGAGAAATTGAACAAGGTCCTGAAGGGCAAGGTCCACAAGTACGACAGGGCCAACATCGACACTGACGTCATCATCCCCGGCCCGTACTTGAAGATACATGACCACAAAGAGCTGGCCAAGCATGCGATGGAAGGCATCGACCCAAAATTCCCGGAGAAGGTCAGCCAAGGCGACTTTCTAGTCACCGGCAGCAACTTTGGATGCGGTTCTAGCCGCGAGCACGCCCCAATAGCGCTCTCGCAGACAGGCATCAGGGCGATACTTGCGCCCACGTTTGCAAGGATATTCTACCGAAACGCAGTCGACGGTGGATACCTGCTACCTATAGAGATAGATGAGTCGACTGTGAAAAAGATTGGCGACCATGACGAGCTAGAGATCAATCTGGCAGAGAACAGGATAACAAACGTGACAAAGGGCGAGCAGTATTCCATGAAGCCGTTTCCGGAGCTCATTGCCAAGATAGTCGAGGCCGGCGGGCTGATGAAGTACAGGCCGGAATGAAAAAGGGAAGGATAGAAGAGATCTTTAGCAGGGCGCTGCACGCTGACGATCCCTCTCTTTATTTTGTAAGCTACCGCGACTTTGACTCTATAGCAGAGGTGACGCTTGCAGAATTTGTCCAGCTGTCTGAAAACTTCTCGGTGATACCGGCTAGCAGGATAACAAGAATCAGGAAAGGCGACAGGGTGCTTTACGAAAAATCACGACTCTAGTACCCATCCCTGCGGCAGCAGCATGGCGCCTTCACCTGTAGCGGTGGCATAGCGCCATACGTGCAGGCCGTCATCGTCGTCGTCGGCTCGAACTTGGGATTTTATTTTGGCAAGCGATTCCAGCTCGCCCTGCAGCCCCTCAAGGGTTGCTTTTGTGGTTGAATAATGCTTGCAAAACTGGCAATGCTCATCAAGCGTTGCAGTTTTTTGCGCATCCACCACAGGATACGCTCTGCAGGCAAGCGGTCTGAGATCATAGATGGAACAGGCGTGGCCGCCATGCGGCGACTTTTTCGTCGTATCGAGGAATGGGCACCAGTTGCCGTTGTCGATGCCCATCATCTGGTAAGCGATTATCTGCTCTGGCTTTTCCTTTCCTACTGCAAGGCGTGGCAATATATCCACAGAAACGCCGCTGTCTTTGGCCAGCTTTTCAATCCCTGCCTTTTCCTCCGGCAGCAAGAGCACACCTATCTTGCCAAACTCTTTTGAGGGGTAGTATTCTCTATAGATGCAGCAGTCCGAGCAATCAGGTATGCAGGAAAATTTCCTCATTGCCTGTTTTTTTCCTGTATGCAACGCCACTCGACACTGTCCTGCGACAGATCCTCAATAGCAGTGAAAGAGATCTCGTACACCGACTTGGCCTTTTTCAGCACCTCAAGGTCGTATTTCCTGACCGTGCCGTCCTTCTCTTTCTTTTTGGGGTTTGTATTTTCCTTGTATATGCCAAACCGCAGCATCGCCTTTTTCTCAAAGCCTGCCTTGAAGCGGAGATAGTTTTCAGAAATCGGCATCTTTTTCACAAAGCCCGTGTTGTCGCCGGCGTGGTCGGAGCCTCCATAGAGTATGAACCAGTAGTATTCGTTGCCCTCCTCGACAAACGACAGCCTTATCCTGTCGTCGGGCCACCAGTCTATCGTCTTTTTCCACAGCTTGTATGCGGCCATCTTGTCCGTGAAGAGCGGAAAGACGTTCATGTATACGTCGTGGTAGCGGTAGCCTACGCCCATAAAGTCACTGTACCACGTGATGGGCTTGCTGCTCACGTGCATTTCTGTTCTTGGCCTGTATAAAAGTCAACCAAGGCAAGGCGGCAGAGTTTGACTACGTAACCCTTATTACAGCGATCGCCCCCTTTGCCTGCATACATATGGCGCCTTACCGTAACAGCGTCAAGATAGTTGGGGATGTCCTGCGTATCACCGACGAGTCAGGGATGACTGGCGTCAACATTACCTCGCTTTTGAGAAAGGCAAACCTGTCCTATGGCAGGATGGCGGCAGTCGCCGGCAAGCTGGTGCAGGCGGGGCTTGTGAGCGAGCAGGTGCATGAGGGGCAGAGGATATACGTCATCACCCAGCAGGGCAAGGAGTACCTACACAGGTACGAGCAGTTTGCAGAAGTCGCAAACTCGTTTGGCCTGAGCCTTTAGCCTACTACTTTTCCTTTTCAACGGCTTCTATGTGACATTCATGACCCCGGTGTTCCTTATCGAGCGTCTGGGCTTCCTCGCCAGTTATGGGAAACCTTTCGTTCATCAGGTGCTCTTCGCCTTCCTTTTCAAGCAGGATCTTTTTGCATGTATCGCACACGAGCTGGAGCGTGATGATGCCCATGGCATTGGCTAGCCGGGAATGATATTTAGAGTTGTCTTGCCAGTCATGAATAATCTTGCACAGATACCATGGTAGATGTTACCTCTGCCAAGACAATAGGATTGGCAAGGCTTGAAACAATAACTGTCCTTATATCATAATCACCGGCGACATTCGCAAGCCAAGACATGCCTACTTGCATCTGGCCTTTTGGCGCTAATGTGGCGTTCTGCCACCCCACATACACACTCGAGCCATCAGAGTCCCGCACTTCAAAGACCACGACGAAGGACTGTGTGACATTTCTTTGGTTTGATATTGCGCTGGAGAGGATTACTTGCTGCTGCCCTTTAACAGCATGATCAAGCAGGTTTCCATCCAGATCGTACATCTCTATATGAGAGAGCGTCTGATCGATTAGATTGGGGAGGAGGCGAAGCAGGATCCGCCAATATCGTGATGACAGCAACCATTATGCCAGCAGCCCCGATCAATACGCCACATAATTTTCGGCAGCCGGCTTTACAACTTTTTGTAACGGCAGGTAGGTTTTTAATGGATCAAGGCCGTCTTACAGACGGCAGCAGAGCATATATGCAGGCAAACCAGCAGCTGGACAAAGTCGACAAACAACTCCTCAACGACATCCAGTGGGTCTTTCCCCTAGCTGACAGACCGTACCTGGAGATCGGCAAAAAACACGGTCTGTCAGAAGATGAGGTGATGCGCAGGATCAAGTCATTGCGCAGTATGGGGCTGGTGCGCCAGATAAATGCCATTTTCGATACCAGACGCCTTGGATACAAGAGCGCGCTCATCGCCTTTGCAGTAACGCCGGAAAAACTTGACGCAGTCGCCGATAAAGTAAACGAGCATCCTGGCGTCAGCCACAATTACGAGCGCAACCACGAATACAACATGTGGTTCACGCTTGCCGTCCCGCCAGACGCAGACATGAAGCAGGAACTAGACAAGATGGCTGCGCTTGACGGCGTCATCAAATATCGCCTGTTGCCGACGCTAAAGATGTACAAGATCGGCGTAAAGCTGGACATGGTAAATGAGGATGCAGAGAAACCCAAGCCGACTGAGGAAGTCAAGGAACTGAATCCAGACCGCCTTGAAATCACCGAGCGCGACAAGGAATTTGTGCGCGAGCTGCAAAAAGATCTGCCTGTCCTGCAGGAGCCTTTCAAAGAGATGGCACAGAACCTAGGCATAACCACGCAGGAACTTTACGCCAAGGCAAAGGAATACGAGTCAATCGGCCTCATGCGCAGGTATGCCGCAATATTGCGCCACCGTGACGCCGGCTTTGTGGCAAATGGCATGGTAGTGTGGAACGTGCCGGAGGACAAAGTCGACGAGACAGGTTTCAAGCTTGCGGCGTATCCGCAGGTAAGCCACTGCTACAGAAGGCCGGTATACCCGGACTGGAAGTACAACGTGTTTTCAATGGTGCACGCAAGGTCGCTAGAAGCTGCAGAAAAAATGGCAGTCGAGATGTCGCAGATGATAGGCGTCACCGACTACAAGATACTCTTTAGCTCACGCGAGTTCAAAAAAGAGCGCGTGAAGTATTTCGTCTAGCTGGCCACAGGCTTTACGTAAAAGTTCTTTTCATACATCTCTTCCAGCTGCGCCGCTTCAGATTTGTTCAGGTAGCTGCCGTCAGATAGGGCAGCAAACACCTCTATCTCCTCGACGCTCACCATCGTAGGGAGAACGACAGAGATCTGGGGCTGCGACAGGATGAATTTTATCGCAAGTTCAGTAATGCTCCAGCCCTTGCTTGCGGCAAGCGGCTTCATGTTCTCTATCTTTTGCATAGCTTCTTTGATGAATTCCTGCTTCCTAAAGCTGCGATGGTCATTCTTGTCAAATTTCGTGTCAGCAGTAACCTTGCCAGTCAAAAGACCGGACGCATCAGGAACGCGCACCATGATGCCTACATCGCTTTTTGCCGCCGCGTTCATCAGGTCGCGGCCGGGGTCCTGCTCCAGCAGGTTGTAGACTGTTTGCAAGCAGGTGATGTTGCGGTTTGTTATCGAGAAGAGCCCTTCGTCTCTCCATCCTATGGCAGGGCCAAGCGCGACTCCGTGGCCCTTTATCGTGTTGCTTTTCACAAGGCCGTCAAGCGACGCAAAAAGCTCGTCATTCTGGATGGCATCCATCTTGGGATTGTGAAGGCTGTATATGTCGACGTAATCAGTCTGCAATCGCTCCATACTCTGCTTTAGCGCAAACTGCAAAAACTCGGGGTCGTGTTTTTGTGGGAGTTCCTGATGGCCGATCTGTTCTGCACCGTACATGTCATAACCCCATTTCGTAGAATAGATAACGTCGTTACGCATGTCCTTGAACGCCTGCCCAAGCAGCCTCTCGCTCTTGCCCTTGCCGTACATGTCGGCAGTTTCGTAAAAGTTGATGCCAAGGTCATAAGCCCGCTTTAGCATCCTTATCGCTTCGTTGTCGTCTATCTTTTTGCCCCACCAGTCAAGGCCAAGTGTCCATGCGCCAAAGCCTATCTCGCTCACCTTTACGCCGCTCTTGCCAAGCCTGCGGTATTTCATTGCAACAGGGCCTCCCTTACTTCAGAGGAGATCCTTGAAAAAGTGTCATCGTCAACCGCGGGCTGGCCTGTTGCAGATAATTCGACAGGAACCCACGACCTGCAGCCGGCCCATTCCGGCCTGTTTTCAACGGTTATAGGATCATCAAGCACAAAAGTGCGCACGAGTATCACGCTCATAGGCTTCTTGGGGTTGTAAGCCATTCTGGCATTAACATAGCTTTCGTTCCATATATGGTATTTCTCTAGTTTCTTGAGCATAGAAACGTCTGTTATTTCCCTGACCAGCGTCGCCTCGGCATAGCTTTTGATGACGTTCTGGTTTGCCTGCAGCGGCCGCTCCTTTAGCACCTCGTCTAGCTTGTCCGCAAAATCTGCCTGCAGGCTCTCTTTTGCCTGGTGCTCAAAGGTGGGGAAGAGCATGAACCTGTCGTGCTTGACTTCAAACCCCTGACGGAACTCCAGTATCCCTCCCTTTCGCAGGAGCACGGTCTGGCGCCCCTGCTCCAGCGCCCTGCAAACCACTGCCCATTCTTTAAGCGCCTGCATTTTAACCCAGACTCTTGATTATATCTTCGGGGTTTTTGTGTACGCAGACGATCATCGGCGTGTCCCGGACGATATGCCTGCTGACCTGCGTTTCCCGCAATTGCATGATCAGTTCCTGAAACGCCGGCAGGTCTTCTGTTTCAAATGCCAGCATGAAATCCTGGTCGTCAAGCCCAAACGAGTAGGTAGTGTTGAGCCTTACCTGCGGGAACTTGCGGCCAACTGCAATGTGCTCCTCCATCATCTTTTTTCGCTCCTCAAACGGCAGCAGGTACCACTCCCTCGTCTTGACAAACGGGTAGACGATGACATATTTCAGGGGCTTTTCATCTGTCATAAAGCCGGGTGTCACCTTGCTTGAATACTGCGACGGACGGCTTGCAGACAGAAACACGTACGATGGCTCGACGTACTTGCCAAAGACAGTGGTGTAGATCTTGGACGCAAGGATCTGCGTCTTTTCAATCGTGTCAGATATCGACCATACCAGGAGATCTGCGTCTTCCCGGAGCCCAAGCGTAGAGTAGGTGCGCACCTTCATTTTCGTATTGGCGACTTCGATCAGGCTTGCAAACTCTTTTGCGGCTTCTTCCTTGCCCAGCTCGTTGAGCCATCGCCACTTGGGGTCAACCTTGAAGAACATGAAATTGAGAAACAGGGGTGCCGGCGGCTTGTTTTCTTCCGACATCAAGGAGGATTTGCCTATATACCCTATTTAAAACTAGACCAATGTCTTTTAGTTTACCTCTGCGTATATTATATCCCTGTATGGGAAGCGACGCGACCAAGATAGCCGGCGACTACCACTGCTTTGTGTGTGGCGCCGTGTTCACCACGGATGAAGACAGGATGCAGCATCTTGAAAAAGAGGAGCACGGCAAGGTGCGCGATGAAACGACAAAAGAAGAGAAAGAGGTTGCGAGGGTCCAAGAAGGAATGGAAGAGGGCCGCTCGCATCTGGTGTGATAATATAATAATACTAATTACTTGTCTTCGAGGCCTAGCCATCCGTAGCCCTTGGCTTCAAGTTCCTCAGACAGCTCTTTGCCGCCTGACTTTATGACTTTGCCCTTTGCGACTACATGGACGTGGTCAAGTTTCTTCATGTAACGCAAAATTCTGGCATAGTGCGTGATGACAAGCACACCGGCGCCCGTGTCGATCAATTTGTTTATCGCTTCTGCGACTGCCTTTACCGCGTCGATATCAAGGCCCGAGTCAGGCTCGTCTAAAATCGCGATGTTTGGTTTTAACACAAGCATCTGCATGACTTCGGAGCGCTTTTTCTCGCCGCCGGAAAAGCCCTCGTTGAGATACCTGCCGAGGAAGGACGGATCGAGGCCCACTGCGTCAAGGTTCTTTTTCACATATTCATGGAACTCTCGTACTGTAAGAAAGACCTCGCGATTTTGCTCCTCGCCAAGCGACTTGTTCAGCTGGTTGTAGGCGTTGCGCAAAAAGTGGCTGTAGCCTACACCAGAGATCTCTGTAGGATATTGAAATCCAAGGAACAGGCCCTTTCTGGCGCGCATGTCAGTCGACATGTCGTTGATGACCTCGCCTTTTACCCTGATCTCGCCAGAGTCGATGCTATACTTGGGATGGCCCATGATGGCGTTGGCAAGAGTGCTCTTGCCGGAGCCGTTTGGGCCCATGATGGCGTGCACCTCACCCTTGTCAATGTCGAGTGTCAGGCCATCGAGTATCTTCTTGCCGTCGATGCTGACGTGCAAGTCCTTTATCTCTAGAAATGCCATTTTCCGGTTTTTCCTGCACTCTTAAAGGTATTTAGACGTAACGCCGTTATATTTTCCAATTCTTGCGTCATTGAATTCTGTATTAGAGGAGTGGCAAACCGCCTTGCATACCTAGATGTGAGATTCGACCTTGATACTGGCCTGCCGGATCATTTGATATCCTAGTGCGGAAATGACAGCCGCAGATTCACCATAGGCAACAGCGCGCTCGTGCAACACATCAGAGATTGTTGATTTATTCATTCTCGCATTTTTCAACCTGCCAGGGGTATCGGCCTGAAATTTTGTCTTTTAACCCCACTAGGATTATTTTTATAGTACATTATTCTGAAAGGCCATAGCACGATGGCTCTGAGAATTGTCTCTATTATGCTAACTGCTATGCTTGCAGGCTCGGTCCTTTCACTGGCATTCGCAACTTCAGCATCTGCGCAGGCGGCCACTATAACGGTAGCAACAGACAAATCCGCGTACAACCCCGGCGATCCGATAAAGGTAAGCGGCCAAGTCAGCGCCATCCAGCCGGGCGTCCTTGTCTCATTCCTTTTGATTGCGCCAAACGGCAGCATTCAGATACCAAAGGCGACCTCGGTGAATTCCGCAGGCTCGTATTCAACCATAATCAGCAACTACCAGGTTCCAAAGGAAGGCACGTACAGGCTTGTGGCAAGCTACGGCAAAATTAAAGCCGAGATAAAAATCGACATCGGCAAGGTCCAGTCTGCGCCCCAAGTGAAAAAACATACTGACGCGTGCGATCTAAACAAGCTGGTTTGCATCGGCGTGCAAAAGATCCACTCGCTTGCGGAAAAGAAGGCGTGCGGGGTAAGCCAGTATCAGGAATGCGCGGGAAGCAAGTGGAACGGCAAGTTCTATCCGGGCGACAGGATAAGCGTCAGCATGAACATCAGCCCGAGAGTGGAAAAATTGCAGCTAAAGATCGCTGGTCCAAACTATACGTTCCTTGACGTGACGCTCAAAGAATGTGTTGACTATGGACCGCCAAATTGCACCATAATTCAGGGTCCTGGAGGAATAGTAGGCTCGTACGTGTGGTCCAAGGAATACAAGTTTCCTGACAGCAACATCCCTGCGGGCATGTACACTTTTCAAGCTACGGCATCACCTCCCAGGTCACAGCCCAACACCCCATCAGGCAACCTTGTTGACGCAGTAGGTGCAGAACTTGTTGACAAGAGCGCCAAGGGCTCCGGCGTCCTAGTCAGCATGAGTGCCACTACTGCCAAAACAGACGTCAAGCTGCAAAGCATCTACGATTCGCAAACAAAGTCAGGCCCGACAATAGCGCGCTTTACGATGGACTTTACCCCCAAGCCGTCGCAGGGATACAAGCTCGTCGCTGAAAAGGGATGGACCTGCGTGGACAAGTCGGGCATCATTGACTGCGCAGCCACAAGTGGCCCGATGGGTCCAGGCAAGGACGCCACGTTCAAGGTTAACAGGCCGCTTGGCGCCGTCAAGTGGTCGGCGTACGACGCCTCGGGCAGAGTAATAGACAGCGGGACCGCTAAAAAGTAACAGTAGTAGCAGATAGCAGCAGAGTCCTACTGCACGGTCAGGGTAGAAGTCATGTAGGGGTGGACCTGGCAAAAGTACGGGTGCTCGCCGGCTCCTATGTCTGACGCAGGAATGCTATGGTCCTTGCCCGGATCCATTATTCCAGTGTCAGAGAGCCATAATCTGCGTCTTCAAAGCCCTTGCCGGATGTCGCGCTGTGTGGCACGTTGTCGTCATTTACCCACGTAATCAGAGCGTCAGATGGAACCGTAGCTGAATCGGGGTCATAGTCAGGGCTTCCCTGCGTTGAGGCGCCTTTCAATATCGATATCTTGACTACGTTTTTGAACTGGGACTTGTCGACTTCGGCCGCCGGCTTGGAGCTAGTTGTAGTCGAGTTTTCAGATAGTGGCTTGTAGTAGGGCGACTTGGAATAGTCGCCTTCTACCGGCGTCGACTGGATGTACATCCAGTTGTATGCGAGATAGCCCGTTATGGCTCCAAGGACCAGAAGGACAGGAATAGCAATAACTCCGGGTTTGGCCATGCTGGCGTTATTTTTCCTTCACCTATATTAATTTCTTTTACAATGGGTGCTGCCGATTGCACTTTATTGCAACCAAGGCAGAATGACTTTTATTCGGCCCTGCGGAAACGAAAGCCCACTTATATGGCCAAGACGTCCGGCAAGTGCGCCTCGTGTGGCGCAGACCTTACGTTCAAGTACACGCCCATGCCACAATGGAACATCACAGGGTACGTGTGCGGCCAGTGCTACAGCCAGAAACTGACCGACCACTACATCGCCCCTGACAGGCGCGATATTACCAAAAAGTAGGAAAGCCTAAATACTTTCTATCCTTTCTGGCTCTTATGCCAACAGCATACATTCTCGTGAACTGCACTCTTGGCTCCGAGGAAAAGATAATCAACGAGATTTCCCGCCTTCCAGACGTCAAGGAAGTAAGGGGCACCTATGGCGTTCACGACATATTCGTCAAGGTCAGGTCCGAGAACACTGAGGCGATGAACCACGTGATCACAAACAAGATCCGCAAGATCCCGGGAATCACGTCCACGGTGACGCTCGTAGTCATCGAAGAGCAGGGCGGAAAAGGCTAGCTACTAGCCTTTCAACTCTTCCTTCTTTTTATCTTCTGCCTTTATGCGCCGCATTTCAAAGAATATCAGGCCCGTCGTCACAACCACAACCGTCCACCCTATGCCGCCGGCGATGACGTAATTGTCATAGATCGGCACGAATAACGCGACGGTAGCAATAGCTGCGCCGGCCCACCATATCACTATTAGCAGGGCGAGGTAGTTGTACTTCATCCTCTCATGTCCTCGTCGAATCCCCGGAATGACTTTAACACCTTGCCACACCTGGAGCACCTGCAGTACTCGACAAAGTCATAATCATCGTACCTCCGGTAGGCAAACGACTCCGGGTGGTCGCAGAACATCTGGCGCAGGCCCAGCACAACCATTGTGTTGTGCGCACGGGTTGATTACTATTTCGTTCACCCTTGATATAGCGGCATGTTCCTGCTATGTCAGCAGGGGGCCCGTAGCGTAGTCAGGATATCGCGGCGGTCTTCGGAACCGCAGGCCAAGGGATCGAAGCCCTTCGGGCCCGCTTAATTTTTCATGGCAGGATGATGATAACTCATCGAAGGCAATCAATCATATTGTTTTTTCTTTCTTTCTGTATGGCAGGAAACTCTTTTGTGTGTGAGAGTCGTCCAAGCTAGACGTTTGGAACTTGTCGACGTGCTGCGTGTCATTGCCATAACAGCTTTTGCAGGCGGCACGTCCTTTGTCGGTGGCCTGCTTGGAAGGCTGAAATTTTCCGACACCATCCTGCTCTTTCTGACAGCGTTTGGCGCCGGCATACTGATGGCGGCTGCGATATTTTCGATGGTCATCTCGGCCGAAAAGGACCTGGGCATAACTGCGATGCTGGCCGCCTTTGTGGCAGGAGCGATTGCATTTGCAGCCGCCGACTGGACGGTGCAGCGCAAAAAAGGCGAGGCAGGCATACTGCTTGGCATCGGGCTTGACTCGATACCAGAGTCGCTTGCGATAGGCGCGACGATCGCAAGCGGCGCTGTACTGGCAGTCGCAGTCCTTGTTGGCATACAGAACGTGCCAGAAGGAATAGCGTCGTTCAAAGAGATGACCACAGGCAAGGGCGCGCCTTTTGAGAACAACAGAAAAAAGGCGCTAGCGTCGATAGGGATGGTCTCGGCCATACCTGTTGCATTGGGCCTCCTGGGCCTGTTTTTCTTCCAAGGCGCAAAGACGCTCATTGCAGTGACGCTTGCTGTGTCGGCGGGCGGGATATTTTACATGCTGTTTTACGACATGATCCCAAAGGCGCATAGGGAGAAAAAACGCGCGCCCACGTTTGGCGCGGTGATAGGGTTCATTGTGGGTTTTGCCATCATAAGAATGATAGGAGAAGGCTAGAGGGTATAGCCGTCAAGAATGGCCTGGATGTTTGTGATGGTGTTGCCATTGGCGTCTGCAATTTTCTGGCGCGCAGGTGGGTTTTGGACGTAATTTTCAATCCTTACGCTGATGCGCTCCTGGTACGTCGGGATGTGCTCGTTCTGATAGAATACTCCAATCGGTATCTTGCTTCCCCACTCGTTTGCTTTGGAAAGAGCGGCGGCCACTTTGGCGTCTGCCTCGTGCGGATCGCGGACGATACCGTCGTAGCCTGTGTCCTCAAGTTTATAGATCCTAGGCATCACCTTGTTAGTCGCAGGGTCGATGTTGTCGTTGCCCTGGAACCACCCTTTGGTATTGATGTCGTTATAGGTAGGGCAAGGCTGAAGCACATCTACAAACGCAAGCCCCTTGTGCTGCACCGCCTTTTTGATAATTTCTTTCAGGTGTCTAACGTCGTACGAGTACCCCCTCGCAAGGAAGGTAAAGCCAGACACGAGGGCAAGTGCAATCGGGTTGACGGAATTGTTGACGTTTGGCTGCGGGAGCGATTTTGTTTTCATGCCAAGCTTTAGCGTCGGAGACGCCTGCCCCTTTGTTAGCCCATAGACTGCGTTGTTGAAAATGAGGTAGGCCATGTCGACATTGCGCCTGCCTGCGCTCACAAAGTGCCCTGCACCTATGCCGAGTCCGTCGCCGTCGCCTCCTACTGCGAGCACCTCGAGGTCAGGGTTTGCAAGTTTTGCGCCCTGCGCAAAAGGCAGTACCCTTCCATGAAGTGTGTGGATGCCGTAGGTCCTGATAAAGTGGGGCGTCTTGCCCGAGCAGCCGATGCCGGAAAATATCGTGGCCTTGTGCTGCGGCACCTGCATGTCTGCCAGCGCCATCTGGATGGCGTTTAATATCCCAAAGTCGCCACATCCGGGGCACCAGTCGTTGTGCACATCTGTTTTATAGTCTGCTAACTTAAGAGCCACTTTTCAACACCTGTCTCCTTGGAGCCTTGCCGTCTCTTATTCGCTTCACGGCGTTATAAACTTCCTCAAGCGCCATCGGCCTGCCGTTGTACTTGACGATGAGGTAGTCAGCCTCGATGCCGGTGTGCTGGCGCACAAGCGACGCAAGCTGTGCCGTATAGTTCATCTCAATGTCTATTACCTTTGTTCCCTGCTGCTGTTGCTGCAGCAGCGACTTGACAAGTTCTGCAGGGAACGGGTTCATGAGGCGCACGTGGACAAACTTGATCTTTACTCCCTCGCCCGCAAACCTTTCGATTGTGTCGAGCACGACGCCCTTTGTAGAACCCCACCCCAGCATTGTGATTTTTGCGTCTGGATCTCCATACACCGCAGCCTTGTCTTCATCAGGAATTTCTTTTAGCGCCAAGTCAAGTTTGCTCATCCTCTTGTCCATCATCTGGACGCGAAGCTCCGGGTCCTCGGTGATGTGGCCCTCCTCGGTGTGCTCGTCGCCGGTGTTCCAGAAAATCGCGCCCTCGGTGCCAAGCGGTATCCTCTTGCTGACAGGGCTATCAGTCAGCTTGAAGCGCATGTAATTGCCTGCGGCTCCCTTGTCCTCCTCGGTTATCTTGGTCGCCACCAGACCGCGCTCTATCTTGACCTTCATCGGGTCAAAGATAGGGCATGTAGTCAGGCTATTTGCAATGGCCTTGTCAAGTATGTGGATGACTGGCATCTGGTAGCGGTCGGCATAGTTGAACGCCTTTATTGTGTCGTAGAAACTTTCTTCAATATCTCCAGATGCAAGGACTATCCTTGGAAACTCGCCGTGACCAGCGTTTATCGCAAACTGCAAGTCGCCTTGCTCGTGCCTCGTCGGCAGGCCGGTCGACGGTCCTGCACGTTGGTAAAGGGAAATCACGATTGGGACCTCATTGATGCCGGCCCATCCGAGCGCCTCTGCCATCAGAGAAAACCCAGGTCCGGATGTTGCAGTGGCAGACCTTGCTCCTGCGAGCGCACCGCCAATCGCCATTGTTATTGCGGCAATCTCATCCTCGGTCTGCACGACGACGGTCGAACCCTTCTCGCCTGAATCGTAAAGCTCCAGTACCTCGTTTGATTCCAGAAATTCGCTATCATCAGACGCAGGCGTGATGGGGTAATATGTCTGGAACCGGCATCCTGCGACCATCTTGCCCATGGCAGACGACTGGTTGCCCTGCACGGCAATTATGCCTGGAGCGGGCTGCCGCGTCTGCAGGCGGTACGCAAAGCCGTCCCTTGCAAACTGGGCTTTCGCATAATCATAGACGTAATACGCGGCCTTGGCGTTCAGCTCAGCCACGCGCTCTTTGACTCTGAAGATGTGCTTTATCCCCTTTGCCAGTATGTCTGGGTCAAACTCTAAAAGCGCCATTGAGGCTGACAGTGCCATGACGTTTGTCATCCTCGCAAGCTTGCTGAGTGAGGGATCCTTCATCTTTTCCGCAAAATCCTCAAGCAGCTTGAAATACGGCATCTGGTAAAGCGTCACTCCGCGCCTCCGTGCATGCTCTAGCGCGCCCTGCACGGTCAGCTCCAGCCCCGCCCTTTCAAGCGTGCCCTGTATGCGCGCCGCTGCGTGGTCATCGATGGTGGGCACCTCGCCCAGCTTTGTCTCTACCACATTAGAGTCATAGATTATCGCGCCGCCCCTGGTCACCTCGTCAAAATGGCGGAGTACTGTCTCGGCGTCAAAGGAGACCAGCACGTTTATCTCATCAAGGGGCGACCGGACAGGCTTTTCAGACACGCGGACAGTAAAGTAGCTGTGCTCACCCTTGATGTTGGAGTAGTATTCCCGCTTGCCAAACACATAAAGACCGCCCACTGCGCAGGCGCGTGAGAAGATGTTTGCGGCAGAGTCGACGCCGCTTCCCTGTGCGCCGCCAATTACCCAGCTGAGCGAGTTTGTTATTGTCAAGCAGCAAGACTTGCAATTTCTCTCTTTTAATACTTTACAAAGCGCCTAGCCGCCAGTAGCAGCATCAAGCAGGCAGCATTCACAGGCGTCCTTTTTGCCGCAGTACGGGCAGACGCACATGCACGATTCGATAGGGTTGCCGCAATTATCGCACATGACAACAACCTCTTCGCTTGCCATCTGCATTCTCATCGGGTTTAAAGTTATTATACTTTGTGAGTTCGGCTAAAAAGCTAAAGTATTATATATTTTCTCTGCCGCAGGAAATTGCGCGGCTCCCGTTTGTGTGTTTCTTCTTCTTGCGATTGCAGCTGGTGGGTATGTGCATGCGTAGTTCTGAGGGGCAGAACCAACAAGCATATGCATATGACATGTAACTGGGATGCTCCAAGTTGACTCTATCAGGACACACACAGAGTCCTGATTCTGACTCACGCGTTTTTACCGTAATGGCGGTGTGTATATGTGTGTGTGTGTGCCGCAAGTCAGCGCGATCTCATCAGGTTCAGTGCAGAGCCGGCTTTGAACCACTCTATTTGCGCCGAGTTGTACGAGTGGTTGAGCATTATCTCCTCCGTCTTGCCGTCAACATGGCGGATAATGCATTTCAGGGGCTTGCCCTGCTGCATCCCTTGCAATCCTACAATCGACAGCCTGTCGTCTTCCTGTATCCTGTCGTAGTCGGCAGGGTTCGCAAACGTCAGCGCAAGGACACCCTGCTTTTTGAGGTTCGTCTCATGGATCCTTGCAAAGCTCCTCGCGATTACCGCACCGCAGCCAAGATAGCGGGGGGTCATGGCCGCATGCTCTCTACTGCTGCCCTCGCCGTAATTGCTGTCGCCTACGATGACCCATTTGAGGCCAGCGGCCTTGTAATGCCGTGCGATCTTGGGAAATGGCTCCACGTTATTGTCAAGCTGGTTCTTGCCGGCGCCCACCTGCCCGGAAAAGGCGTTGACTGCGCCCAGCAGCAGGTTGTCGCTTATCCTGTCAAGGTGCCCCCGGTATGCGAGCCACGCGCCTGCTGGCGAAATGTGGTCGGTCGTGGTCTTGCCCTTGGTCTTGGCAAGCACCGGCATATTTTCAAGGTCTTGGCCGTCCCACTTTGCAAACGGCTCCAGTTTCTGCAGCCTATCGCTATTTGGATCGATTACTACAGTAATCGAGTCAGGGTCGGCCGCAGGCGCGACATAGACATCCCGCGCTTCCACAAAGCCGGCCTTGGGCACTTCTGGCGCCTGCTTTGGCGCCTGCAACCGAAACCGGGTTCCGTCGGTTGCCGTCAGCTCGTCAGTCATCGGGTTGAACGACAGCCTGCCGCCAAGCGCAAGCGCAATTACGAGCTCAGGGCTTGCAATAAAGTTCATCGTTTCCCGCCTGCCATCGTTTCTGCCCGGAAAGTTGCGGTTGTACGATGTTACAATGGTGTTGGGCTCACCTTTCTTAAGCTCTGGCCTGCTCCACTGGCCGATGCAGGGGCCGCACGCGTTTGCAAGGACGTTTGCGCCGATCTCTTTTAGCACCTTCATCTGGCCGTCCCGCTCTATGGTGGCGCGGATCATTTCAGAGCCGGGAGTCACCTGCAGCGACACTTTTGTCTTTATCCCATGGGCCTTGGCCTGTTGCGCAATGTCGGCGGCACGTGACATGTCCTCGTACGATGAGTTGGTGCAGCTGCCGATCAGCGCGACTGAAATGCTGTCAAGGTATTTGTTCTGTTGCACGTCCTGGGCCATTTTCGATATCGGCCTTGCAAGGTCCGGCGTGTGCGGACCCACTATATGCGGCTCTAATTTCGATAAATCGATCTCTATCACCTGGTCAAAGTATTTTGAAGGGTCCCGCTCGACCTCAGGGTCTTCCCTCAAAAGCGCCCTGTTCATGTTGGCGAGATCCGCGATTTCGCCCCTGCCCGTCGACCGCAGGTAGGTTTCCATCCGCTCGTCATATTCAAAGAGGGAGCAGGTGGCGCCGATCTCGGCCCCCATGTTTGTTATAGTTGCCTTGCCGGTGCAGCTTATCGACTTTGCGCCAGGGCCAAAATACTCGATGACGGCATTTGTACCTCCAGACACCGTCAATTTCGAGGCGACGTACAGTATCACATCCTTTGGAGCGGCCCAACCCGCAAGCTCGCCTGTCAGGTGGACGCCGATGCGCCGTGGATACAAGAGCTCCCAAGGCATCCCTGCCATCACCTCTGCCGCGTCGAGGCCGCCTACCCCTATAGCCATCATGCCAAGGCCGCCGGCGTTTGGAGTATGTGAGTCCGTGCCTATCATAAGTCCGCCGGGGAACGCGTAATTTTCAAGGACTACCTGGTGGATGATGCCGGCGCCCGGCTTCCAAAAGCCGATGGCGTATTTCCGGCAGGCAGATTCCAAAAACGCGTAGACTTCGTTGTTCTGCACAATAGCAAAGCGCGTATCAGTCGCGCCGTCTACCTTGGCCTGTATCAGGTGGTCGCAATGGACGGTAGTCGGAAGTTTCACCCTCTTTAGTCCTGCCTGCGCAAACTGGAGGATCGTCATCTGGCCCGTTACGTCCTGCAGCGCGACCCTGTCGGGGTTCAAAAAGACATAGCTCTTGCCCCGCTGTGGATCATAGACATCGCCGTCAAAGTGGCCTGCCAGTATTTTCTCTGACAGAGTAAGTGGCCTCCCGTTTGCAACCTGGCGGAACTTCTCAACATTGGTCTGCAGCTTGGCGTAAACTCGGCTGGCAAGCTGGGGCGTCGTCTCTATCTCAACTGACAATGATGCGCTCGCTCTCTCTATCAATAAAAATATCCCAGTCTCTGGATATATGTTTCTTGGGCTCTGTTAACTTATCAGCTCACGTCTGCCGTTTTTGACACTGGTAATTCTTAGGCGGAAACTGGTAGGCCGTTAATTTCGGTGCATGGGGTGGTAACTTAGGCGGATGCGCTTTGACATGCTCATTACTATTAAATACGTTCCAGCAGTCAAGTTCCACGGGCCGTTAGCTCAGCTTGGTGGAGCGTTCGACTGATAATCGAAAGGTCGAGGGTTCAAATCCCTTACGGCCCATTCATATTCTTCAATAGCTTTAATTAATTGCCAAAGCTGATAGCCCGACAATGGCTTCTAGGCAAGCGGGACAACCAAGGCTGCCGCCAAGGCGGCCGTATGATAGGGAGCAGGGGTCGGACTTTGCTGCACAAAGCCTATTTCCAAAATTAAATCCGCCACTGACAATGACTGAAATAGACGAAGCCATCATGACAGCGTTTCAAAGAACTAAGAATTGTTTGCGTATGTTGAGAAGCATGAGAAAAAACAAGACAAGAGCACAGAAGTATCAAGTAATGAAAGTTAGAATCCTTCTTTGATGACTCTAGTTCCATTCAGGTTTGACTCTTTCTTAATGCGTTCGTAAGCCGTCTTACAGTACTCTTCATTGTTATCTATGATTATACAGTTACGATGCAAGTTGATAGCGGCTATTCCTGTCGATCCAGAACCACCGTACGGGTCGATAACCAAGTCATGCTCTTTGGTAAATAGCCTTATGAAAAAGGCAGGCAGCCCTACAGGAAATACGGCAGGATGATGATAGTTCTTTCCAACCAGAGCAAGGTCAATGACTTGTGGAATATCGGCTTCCTCTATCTTTTCCTTTATTACATTTGGCGGTATCACCGTCTCCTTTCCAACCCAATATCTAAGGTCGCGACCAAAACCACTGTTATTTTCGGAATTGTGCCTTGACAGGTCTTTCCCTTTCAGGTTAGCAAGTCTTGCCTCAGTCCAGCCACCAATTGGAACCTTAATCTTTTCCTGATACATCTTGGGCTTGAGCGTCTTTGATAGATGGAAGCAGTACTCCCAAGCATCTCGCAGTCTGTTGGGCCAATAGCCCGGCATGGCATTGGTCTTGTACCAGATATAATCATCTACGAGTACCAGCCAGCCGCTTCTAACTCCATTATAGTTTGCCATACGAACCTGTGCCTTCTGCCTTTCACAACTTTGTCTTTGATGTTCAGTACGAAACTACCGTCGTCGGCCAGCGCATCATAGAAGGCTCGGTGGAAAGTCATGAACCACTTGGCGTATTTGTCTGGATGAATGCTATCATAATGCTCCTTACGAGCGTCGGCGTATGGTGGTGAAGTTACGATCAGGTTGGCCTTTTCAGTAAGCGTAGGCAGAACTTCCCTGCTATCACCACAGATAATCTTACAGTATATGGTTCTTTCAACTAGCATATAGCACTACGCTCCCAATAACGGATTCTGTTTGAAAAGCTGTCGTCTAACCTCAGCCCCAAGTTAGACTGGCCCACAATTGAGAGGAAATTACCACAGGTTATTAAAGTTGTCATGATTCCCATTCCTGTTCGACTATTAGCGTGCATGGTGATCACGGTACAAACTTTTGCACGCTGGCAACCTTCTTGCCGTCCTTGCGCTCTTCATCTACTGACCAGATTATCAGGTCGCCCTCTTTCAACTTCAATGCTTCAACTATCTCCTTCGGCACTGTTGCCCGCAGGGATTCGGAATTAGTCGCCGCCCTCACAACCTTTGTTGGCGTAGCCAAAACTGCTTTCATGCTCAATTACCGGTATTACTATTTATTCACACCTATTTAAAATTACCTAAATCGTTGAAATAGTAATTTTAGTAATGTTTATTACGAGTATTACGTAATAGGTAATTATGGCAATGAAAGTAAACGATAGAGCTTTCTATCCAAGGAGCAATTACTAGCCATGACCGCTACACCGCAAACGAGTCAGACAAGCTTTTCAAACCCTCGACAGGAGAAAGGAATCAATATTGCCGTCTCAGGCGACTCTATCAAGGGCCTTAGCAAGAACCACTACCGCGTAAAATCGCAGAGCCGCAATGTTTGGTATACGTAAGCAAAACAGAAGATGCAGACGTATGGGCCTGTACGTGCCCTGACTTTTCATACCGTCTTGTAAAGATGCAGGACAAACGCTGCAAGCACATCATTGCCGTACAGACTTTGCAGGAAACGTACGAGCGTGAAAACAAGATAGAGCAAACTGAAAAGCCCAAGCTCTGTCCCAAGTGCTTCTCGATTGAGATAGTGAAGTGTGGATTTAGAATCATAAAGGGTGGAATCAAGCGCCAAAAGTACAAATGCAGCAAATGCAGCAAATGCAGCAGGCGCTTTATCCTCGGCGAAAACGGCTTTTCAAAGGTCAGCAGCGACCCGAAAATCATCACGGAAGCGTTGAACTTGATATTCTCTGGCATGTCCTACCGTGCCACTGCAAGGCACTTGAAACTGACGTACGGGCGCACTTGGAGCCACGTTGCCATAATGAAGTGGATTCACAAGTATTCAGAGATGATGCAGTCGTACGTAGATACCCTAAAGCCAGAGCTAGGTTCTGTCTGGCATGTAGATGAAATGATGCTCAACGTAAAAGTTACTGAAAAGATGGCGGGCAAGGGCTATTACGACTGGTGCTGGAACATACTAGACAGCCAGACAAAATTTGTACTGGCCTCTGAAATATCCAAGCGCAGAGAAATAGCCGATGCAAGGCAGGCACTTGCAGAAGGAAACAGAAAAGCCAACGGCCAGCAGCCGTCGTACGTGGTAACTGACTGCTTGCAGACGTACAAAAGCGCTTTCCTAAAGGAGTTCAATGCAAGGGCAACCATGCACATCAAGGCCAAGTCGCTTGAACATGGCTTTGAGAATCGCCCTATTGAGAGATACCATAATGAGGTACGCGCCATTACAAAGGCTCGCAGGGGTCTTGGAAATGACAAATCTGCACAGAAATTCGTAGATGCCTATCGCACGTATCACAACTTTGTACGGCCGCATACAGGATTACCCGACAGCAAGACGCCTGCGGAAGCTGCTGGCCTTAACCTGAACCTAAACGAGCAGAACAGGCTCAAAGACCTGATAGTAAAGGCTGCTACAAACAATGAAAAGGAAAGGAACTTTGAGGGCTATGTAATAGCGCAGCTAGGCAAGCGGTTTGCAAAGCTGAATATTGTCAATGAAAAAGACTGCATCAAGTTCAAGCAAAAGGCACGGATTGAAAAGCAGGAATGGCGGGAGATAAACGACATTCTACGAATCAATGGATTTGCATGGCTGTCAAACGGAAAAGACTCTTGTTGGATCAAGATGCAATCCTAGTTTTTCTCATGTATTGCATCCCAACAGCAGCATTCTTCCCAATTACAGTTGGGGCACTCTCTAGGAGATTTACTTTCTAAACATTCTTTTGGCAAGCAACCACAGTCTGCACACTTTATTTCCATCTAATTAATGGCGGGCTTTGCACCATAAATCATTATCACCCTAAGTTGCCACCCCATGCACCGAAATTAACGGCCTACCAGTTTCCGCCTAAGAATTACCAGTGTCGTTTCTTGTCACCTTTTAATACTGGGCCGCTTTTTTCCATCTTGCGTTGGCCAAAAAATTCCTGATAGCCATTGCAGCCATTGTGGTTGTAATGGTCGCCCTGATAGCGTTGCCGGGCGCCTCGCAG
>JBDUUM010000007.1:0-34934 GCA_039938615.1 Nitrososphaera sp. | reverse complement strand
GCATCTAAGGACGAAGCCTTTCCCGAGAAAAGACAGCCTTCCGTAAGGAGAAGGGCGGCCATAGAAGATGGCGTTGATGGGATGGAGGTGTACGCACCAAGCTTCGGCGAGGTGTTCAGCCTGCCATTCCCAATAGCCCAACGCACTTGAACCGGATTGTCCAGACAACCGGTTTTAGTTGGTGGATAGCCATCGGCACCGTTGCCATGGACACACCTTTGCAGCCTCGGAACACGTAAAGAACGTGTAAAGCCCTCTGTTTGATTTTGGTGGCGGTGTTTCTGTTTCCCTGTGCACGGCGGTCGCGTTTTCCTTTTTCTCTTCCTCTTCCTCTTCTTTCTTTCATTAACATTAAATCTAGGCTGGCGATTGCTATGCTGGTTTGACCATAGTAGCTTGTATGTCTCACAAGGAGGACGTCGACGGCCTCTGCTCCGCCGCGCTGGTAAAGGCGGCATTTGGCGCCGACACTGTAGTACTTTCAGATTACCCGTCGCTGATACCCAAGCTTGAAAGACTTGCAGCTGCAAAAGTGGACAGGCTGTTCATCTGCGATCTCGGCCTGTCGAAAAAGAACGAGGAGCGGTTCGCAGAATTGCTGGCAAAAATGTCTGCCGCCGGCACTGAAGTCACATATATTGACCACCACGACATCAGTCCCAAAATAGTCAAGGCACTCAAAAAGGGCAAGGTCAAGCTGGTGCATACGATTGACGAATGCACAAGCGTCCAGGTCTATCATAAATACAGAAAAAAGCTGCCCGCGCATGCGGCATTTTTTGCGGCAATGGGTGCACTCACCGATTACATGGAGGGCAAGCCAATAGCCGCTGGCCTTGTGAGCAGGTATGACAGACAGTTTTTGATGCTTGAAGCTACGTCAATGTCGTACATGATATCTGCAAGTCAGAAAAACGAAGAGTTCCTTGGCAAAATCGTCGACACACTGGCAGAGATGAAATATCCGCATGACATCAAGGGCGGCTTTGAGCTTGCAGAGAGGTACGCAAAAAAGGTGGCAAATGCGGTTGAAACCATACAGCAGGCGATCGTCAAGCTCGATAATCTTGCCCATGCGCCAAGTACTGTCGACCTGTCGTCAAGCATGGTTGTCAACTTTGTGCTGGGCTCTACCGGCAAGCCGGCGGCAATGGTCTACAAATTAAAAGAAGACATCGGTTCATACGTCGTTTCGATACGCGGATCCAAAGAGTGCAAGGTGCACCTCGGCAGGCTCGTAAATGAGGTCGTAACGGGCCTTGGCGGAAGTGGCGGGGGTCACGACAAAGCGTGCGGCGCAGTCGTGCCAAAGGACAGGCTGCAGGAATTTATAAAAACGCTTGACGGCAGGATCAGCTGATCTCTGCCACAAACTCGACTTCGACTGCGCTGTCAAGGGGCAGGCTACTGACCCCGACTGCCGCTCTTGCATGTTTGCCCTTCTCTCCAAACACCTGCACGAGAAGGTCCGACGAGCCGTTTACCACTTTTGGCTGCTCCGTGAAGGCCGGCTCGCAGTTGACAAACCCTGTGACCTTTACAATCCTCTTTACTCTATCCAGATTTCCAAGCGCTACTTTGAGCTGCGCAAGCGCGTTTATAGTGCAAAGGTGCGCCGCCTGCTGACCTGCCTCTATTGACAGGTCCTTGCCTACCTTGCCTGTGAACTTTACCTTGCCTGCCTCCATGGGTATCTGGCCGGCTACAAACGCAAGGTTACCCGTGACAACGACAGGTACATACGAGCCGGCAGGGGCCGGCGGCGACGGCAGAACTATTCCAAGCGACGACAGTACCTCTTCTATCATGACACATACACACACGATAAAGGTAGCGTCGTCGTTATTATTTATGCTGCTGCCGCAGCAGCAACAGCAACAGCAACAACAAAAAAGTAAGGCACAAAAAGCGAATACTTTTAAAAAGCCTTGATTTCAATTAGAACCGTCATGTGCGCTCACCACCATGAAGGCTCTGGAGGCGGAGGATATCATATGACCGGCGTCGCCTGGACGATCCTTGTGATGGGTGTGTCGCTGGCAATCGTCATCCTGCTCTGGGGATGGTTTGGATACATTGGCCCCAAGTTCTCTGACTCGGTCATGCGCGAGCAGCAGGCCGCTCTAAGGGAGCAATATGGGCTGCCGCCTGCACCGCACATTTCAGAACAAGAGGCGCAGATACCTCCGTCTCTTCGCAACGTCACGCGGAGCTAGAGCAGGTCCTCGTCTATCGTCTCAATCTTGTCCACGTACTGCGGACATTCGCAGCCGGGGACAAGGCATTTTCCAACCTTTAAAAGCGACTTGCTGCTGTTCGTGAAAATGTCATGCGCATGATGCACGTGGCCGCATCTGATGCAGTTCAATATGTTACGACACTTCGCACCCATGCCAAATAAACGCAGCGCGCAAAAAGATTATACGTCAATCAAATCAAACGCGCACCTGTCCATGAATTATGACGATTACGTGGCGCGCTACAGGCGCAAGACTGCCAAGTCAAAGCGTCTCTTTTCAAGGTCCATCAAGGTGTTTCCCGGAGGCATCAGCCACAACATCCGCTATTTTGAGCCATACCCGTTTTTTGTAAACGCAGCGAGGGGCAAGAACCTGTACGATGTCGACGGCAACAAGTATGTTGATTATTGGATGGGCCACTGGGCGCTGATACTTGGACACTCGCCGGCGCCCGTTGCATCCGCGCTTGCAAGGCAGGCGCGCAATGGTACCCTTTATGGCGTGGTAAACGACGCAAGCGTGGAGCTTGGGGAAATGATACAAAAGTTGATGCCTGCGGCAGAGATGATGCGATTTAGCAGCACGGGCTCAGAAGCGACAATGTATGCAGTTAGGCTGGCCCGGGCCAAGACCGGAAGGCGCGTAATCGCAAAGGCGATAGGCGGCTGGCACGGCTTTAACACGACCCTCATGCAGACTGTAAACTATCCTTTTGAGGTGGAAGAGGGACCTGGCCTCGTGCAAGCCGAAGGACAGTACGTCGAGTCGATACCATTTAACAACTTGGAGGCGTCGCTCAAGGTTCTTGAGACCATCAAAGACGACCTTGCTTGCGTCATAATCGAGCCGGTGCTCGGCGGCGCAGGGTGCATACCGCCGGAGAAAGGCTACTTGCAGGGGCTGCAGGAATTTGCCAAAAAGAACGGTGCGCTTTTTATCCTTGACGAAATAGTGACAGGCTTTCGCCTGTCGCTCCACGGCGCTGCAAGCATATACGGACTGGAGCCTGATTTGTTCACGCTGGGCAAGATCTGCGGAGGGGGAATGCCTATCGGAGTCGTGTGCGGCAACAAGGAAATAATGTCGCTTGCGGACCCAATATCCATTCGCGACAAGGACACACGGTGCGCAATCGGCGGGGGCACATTTTCTGCAAACCCTATGACCATGACTGCCGGCCTTGCGACCCTTGATTATCTGAAGAGAAACGAGCGCAGGGTCTATGGCAAGATAGACAGGCTGGGGTCTCTGGCAAGGAAGGGGCTTGAAAAGATATTTGCAGATGCCGGGGTATCATGCGCAGTGACAGGCACAAACTCGATTTTCATGACTCACTTTGTGGACAGGGGAGCGCAGGTTGTCAACGCGACTGATGTCGCGACGTCTGACAAAACCCTGCTTGCACGGTACCACATGGCGCTCATGGCCCAGCATAACATCTTTCTCCTGCCGCTCAAAATGGGTGCGATCTCGCTTGCGCATGAGGAAAGCGATATCAAGAAACTCTTGTCTGCAACCGAGTCAATAGTCGAGTCGGGGCTTTTTGACAACAAAAAGGCCGCGTAATATCGTATTGCGCGGTAGCGTCGAAAACCATCTGCCTGCAGATGACGACTTGATCGTGCAGTCAAATACGATAAAGTTTGCCCGCAATTCTTTGTCCTCCGATTTTATTATGAACCGACGGATACCCAACATTTTGCCGACCTTGGCACCTGCGCCAAGGTGCTTGCCAAGCGCGTCGTAGTAGCTGGAGCCTCTGGTCACTGCCACAGAAGGGATAATCCAGGACCCTGCGTGCTCTGCCAAAAACACTGCGCCGCCTTTTTTTCTTGCAAGCGCTGATGCGCATTTTAGCACAAACTGTCCCTGCGACATGCGCTTGAATTCTGCAAACGCCGCCGGCGAAACCCTTGCGACCTTTCTGCCAGACGGGATCTTGCCTCCGATCCTGCGATAATTGCCCCTAGTGTATATCAACGGGAGTTTTGTTTCATCAAAAGTTGCAGCAAAGGCTTCTCCAACGACCATTACATGATCGCCCATCTCTTGGATTGACCTGACCTTGCACTCGGCAGAGAGTACACACCCTCTGATCATAGGCACGCTCCTGCCCCTGTACGTCTGGAAAATGCCGGGGATCGCAAGCTTGTCTATCTCGGTCCCTGAATATCCGCCTGCAATGTTTACAAGCTCAGCCTGATCGCCTGAAGCAAGGTTGACGCCAAAGGCCATCGTGTCTTTGATGTTCCACAGCGTCGGCGAGTCGTGTATGAAAATGGCGATGAGCATCGGGTCATATGACACCTGCATGGTCCACTCGGCGGCCATCACGTTTCTGCCGTGCTTGCCGCTGGTAGTTATCAGTCCAACGGTCGTCGCAAAATACCGGTGTACGTGGTCTATGCTGCTGCCTGCCACGCTACGTTTTCCGTGGGGCATCTAATCAACCATTTGCCGTGAGCACGTGCTAACAACACTTAAAAGGCGGAGAAAAAGAATCCATGAAAGTATATGGCTGCGCGTAAAAACACGTCGCGCAAAAAGCGGCTGATGAAAAAGACTAGGCAGAACCAGCCGGTTCCCGCATGGGTGATCATCAGAACCAGCAGGAAGGTCAGGACCAACCCCAAGCGCAGGCTTTGGCGCAGGTCTGACGTGAGAGTAGGATAAGTGAAAGAAAAAATATGTCAGAAGAAAACATTACCCGCGTTTACACTATCAACCTTGGGAGGGCTTGGCTTACGCCACAGCACAGGAGGACGGACAGGGTCGTCAACATGGTCCGCGAGTTCGCAGAAAAGCACATGAAGTCAGGAGAGGTCAAGCTGGATCAGGACCTGAATCGCCAGATCTGGGCCCGTGGCAAGACAAACCCGCCAAGAAAAGTGAGGGTCAAGATGGTCAAGGACGAGGATGACGTGGTGACCGTCTCGCTCTATGAAGAGCCGGTAGAGACTACTGCTGTTGCAGCAGCACCTGCGTCTGCTCCAGCGCCAGAAGCACCGGCAGCAGAGGCCAAGCCAGAAGAAAAGCCGCAGGCCTAGACAGGGCTTGCGACGCCATGACGCTCAATCGAGCCGGACCAGCTTTTTTCAGCCACCTGCTTTATGGCACTGTTCATTTCCTCAAATCCTCTCTTTAGGATAGTATCCAGCTTTCTTGCGACAAGCGACACTACCGGCCCGGAGAACCTCTCGCTCTGCACCAGAGTCACGCGGTCGTGCATGAGCGGCTCTATTGCGATCCTGTGCTCGCTCGCAAAGAGGTTCCCTATTTTTCCCTCCCATACTATCTGGCGCTCTATCTCTACTCCTGCGACGATGGGGTTGACCGCAACTGCCTTGCCGTTGAGCATGATGTCCATGTCGAGCCTGCTTCCCTGTTTTAGCTCGCCCCTTATGCGAGTAATGAATGGGTTCCACTTGGAATAGTTTGCAAAATCCACAAGCAGGTTCCACACGCTAAACGCCGGGGCGTCTATCGCCACGCACGTATGGACTTCCATTAGCCGTTGCAAGCATTGCAGGCTATTAAGGCAAATGGAACTTGGTTCCATTGCAATGGTACACACATACGCATAAAAACATCTGAAAGAATTTAAGTCCATTCAGTAACGCTAGCATGTGCCCGTTGATGTATGTCCAGTCTGCTTCAAGTTTCTGCAGACTATATACGACAAGAAAAAAATGAAAGAGATCCGTCTTGCACCCGATCAGCCATGTAAGAGCATGTACCATAAAAAACTGGTCGACAGCTTCAAGTCATAAAAAAAAGAAAGATAGAGGACAGCGGCCCCCTCAGCCACCATCACTGGACCTGGATGGTCCCGTTCATCGTTGTCGGGTGGTATTCGCAGTGGTATTGCAGCGTCCCTGCCGCAGTTGGCGTGTACACCAGCTGGCCAGAGCTGCCAGACATTATGTCGCCACTTGACGCCACTTCCTGCCCGTTAGACTCGATCACCAGCTCGTGCTTGGTCTCTGTCGGGTTCTGTATCATTATGGTGGCCGGAGAGTTGGCTGCAAGGGTAATCGTCGGGTTTTCCTGATCCCCTACGAACCAGCTATAGAGGTTGACACTCTCTCCTGCCCTCATCTGGACGGTGTTGCTGCCCGTGCTTGGTGTGGCAGAGGCAGGACTTGTGCTGGAGGAAGTCGAATTAGAGCCTGATGAGCCGGAGCTAGAGGAGGACGAGCTGGAAGCGCCGGAAGAGCCTGTCGAATTGGAACCTGTCGAGTTAGAGCCGGCGGCGGTACTATTATTATTGTTGTTGCTTGCAGAACTGGAGTTGGAAGTTGAATTGTTGCTTGAAGTAGTTGAGGTAGAGTTTGAGCTAGAGGAGGTTGAGTTGTTTGAAGTAGAGTTGGATGAAGTGCTTGGGGTCGTTGTCGCACTGGAGCCTGTAGTTGACGATGTTGTGCTTCCCGATTGTGTCATTGGCTGGTAGACCGTTCCATACATCGGCGTGTCGCCAAAGTGCTTGTCCACCTTGTCTGGGTCTATCCATATTGCTATTGCAGCCTTGTTCATGATGTTCATCTTTACTGGAACGTCCTGAACCGGCCCTTCCCTCATCGTCACAGTCGCAGTGCCTTCAACAGACACGCCGGTGCTGTTTGACGTTGCGTGCGAGACTTTGAAGCCGGACACGCTGTGGCTGTGCATTGCGGTACCGTCGGGTTTGACCATCTGTATATTTGCGACAAATTTCAGGTTGGCGTCGTCGTTTATTGCGGCTCCTGGTGGAGCTTTTAACATCCACACGCCAGAGACTATCCATGCGACCTGCGTGCCATTCATCTGCAGGTTTGCGATGCGCCCTTTCCATACCTGTGGCCTTTCAGCCTGTCCTGACGTGGTCGAGACCGTGCTGCTTGGGCTGACCGTCACGTTTGTAGACATGGAACCTGTCGAGTTTGTCATTGAATTTGTAGAGTTTACCGTTGTTGATGTGTTGTTTCCTCCGTCTGCTGCAAAAACGCTTAGAGGAACGGCAAGCGCCACAAAAGAGAATGCAAGCGCCGCGGCAACTATTATTGCCACTATTGCCTTGGAACTTCTTTTGCTTTTGGGATTAAACCCCATTGGCAATATGGTGGCAGCTTGGTATTTAGGGCATCTGTAAACCCGCTCACGGACAATTTTCTAGAATTGTACCTAGCGGGAATAATTGCAAATGTCGCATTTCTCAAAGACCGTGCCATCAAGATGGTCAAAGTGAGCGCCGCATGACCTGCAGGTGTGGTGTATGTCAGTGTAGCCGTCTGGAGCTGAGAAGCTATTCCCCTCGAGGCTCTGGCTTTTGCATACTATGCATCTGCAGCCACATGCTATCTCCAACGGCTCTCTGCTTTGCTTTTTGGTATAATAACCGTTCCGGAGACTCTCTAAAGCTCGACCAGCGGCAATGCGATCTTGATCTCAGGCGCCGAGTCCGGCTCGTCCCAGTCCAGCTGGCTGTCGAGCGGGATGATTTCAGAAAGCGGGTCGTACGCGTCAAAGCGCGTCTTTGGAGCTGATGCCACCAAGTGCACTCTCACGCCGTCAGTAGCCGCCATCGAGGACATGGACACCTCTGTCGTCCCCTCTTCCTTAAAGATCCCCTTGGCGCAGCTGACAATGTCGCTGAGCGCGTTTATCGACAGCTTGTCTCCGCCCATTACGTAGACGACCGCCCTTCTGATAGTCTCTGGGTTTGCCACGTCGCGGTAGAGCATCGAGGCAGAGTCGCGCAGCGACTTTTCCGAGTCGCCCTGGGCGACACTGGTCGCAAGCACGTTCATGTCTGGCCTGACGCCCCTTGAGGCTACGGATGAGGCTACCTCGACGATGGCCGAGTTGGTAAGTGAGTAGCATTCCTCCTTTGAGAGCTCGGGGTTATTGTCCAAGAACGCATCGTTGTCCATGACTATGGTGGAGTTTGAATATTCCCTGATGCGCCTGAGAGCGACGCCGGCCGCAAACAGCCTGTCCTTCTCAAAGCCAAAGGGCATTATCGCAAACGAAATGATAACTGCGTTCTTCTGCCTGGCGGCGCTGCACACCACCGGCGCCATTGCAGCCCCTGCTCTTCCTGCCAAGTTTGAGATGACAATGACTGTCTCAAAGCCTTCAAGCGCGCCCGCAAGCTGGTCTGCCTTGGCGTTGAGAAATGACCTTAGCTTGTAGCCTGACGGGTTGACCCACGCGCCAGAATTGACATAGATTGACCTCTCATCGCCGAGGTCTTTTTTGTCGTTGCTCACGAGAAGGCAGTCGCATCCAATTGTAATGCTTGCCTGCCTTGCGATTTTTGCCATGCTGCCAATGCCTATAACTAGAATAGGACTCTTTACAGATAGATCTTCAGACGTACCGAGCTCCCCCGCCATCAGTAGCTGGCTGAAGTTAAAAATGTTGATAGTTGACTGCCGGCCAAAGTTTGTGTAACAAAATTGAGCTGTCGCAGGAACGCGCCAGCTTTAGCAAAAACTGGTACGAAACCATCCGTATTTTTATTTCCGTTTGCAAAAATTACATTGCCAAAAAATACAACTAGCCACGCGGCTTTGCGCGGATTAAATTACTTGCCGAAGTTGCGGCGGGCAATACCGCGTTTCTTTTTGCAATGCAGTGCAATCCCGGTCCTTAATATGTCCCTGACTGATTTTAAAGTGAAAGCGGATATATGCCTGCCAAGATCTGCACTCTAAAGACTCACATCCTCAGCCGGATGGTCAACTCGTCACCTGACACACAATCCGTACCACTGTGCAGCAAATGCCTGCTCCCGTTAAAGATGAACGAGAATTTTGTGAGAAAGAGGGCCACGCGCAACAGGACGAAATACTACCACGTGACCTGCGGCAGGATGTTAAACGTCATCTAGGCTGCCTCACGAGGCAGGATGATGGATCGAATCTATTACTTTCTCAAGCGTGGTCGGCGAAAAGGGCTTGCTCAGTATGTCGACCACTCCTGCCGCCTTCATCTGCTCTCGCTCCTTGACGGTCAAGCGCGCTTATTACCACTACCTTCTTATCGTGCAATACCCCGCCATATGCAAGCATTCTCAATATGTCAAACCCGTTCCACTCTGGCATCCTCAAGTCCAGCAATATGACGTCAAAAGTGTCTGCCTGGATGGCCTGCAGGCCTTCTGAGCCCCTGTTCAGGGTCTTGCAAGAATGACCCTTGATGGTGAGAAATTTCTCAAGGGATCTTGCGATGTCGTTATCATCATCAATTATCAGTATTCTCATCGCTCACCAGTCGTCCAAGCAATGCCCCGGCAGCATTAGGATATCTGTTAAAATGCACACACAAGTTAATTAAATATTCTCTGGAGCCGGGCTATATGGGATGTTCCAAGCCGCTAGTACAACCGCCGCTTGGTGGTTGGCACGCCGGGAATAGGAGGCATATGCACAGGATGTCAAATGGGCTGGCAGCTAGTAACAACCATATCCCTTACTCAACGAGTGCATACTCGAGTTTGGGCGGTGGCGGCCTGCAACGTGGACGTTCTCAAGCTTCCAATAAGGTCCTTGCAGCAACGCATTCATTCTCTCGTGTTGTACTGCGCGACTATATGTCCTCCAGGCAGACCTGATGGTGGAATTGTAGATTGGGGACCCCGGCGACGACCCTGCTGCATATATATATCCTGCGACTGCATTCACCCCACACGTCAGGTTTGCCGTCTGCGCAGGCCGGATGAGAAGAAGAAACACGCTTGAAAAATCCGGTTTTGACTTGTCATAACCGGTGGTGATTCCTTGTGTCGCCTCTGGCAGTTTTAACGCGCAGACGGAGTCATAAGAAGGCCCTTTGAGCATTGCTTATGGCAACTCTTGCCATACTATGTGCGTGATGGAACAAATCCTCTTTGTTGTGCTTGGTTTCGCACCAACACTGGCTGCATTGCAGGCGGCATGGAAAATTGCGAACAGGAACGAGGACGCGCAGCTGATCCGGGTGAGGGCGTAAAAGAGACATGTCGTCGGGCAAGTATTTCAACAAGGGAGTAAAGGCGCTTGACTCGCCTCACGTCGGTCACGTAGTCAGGGAGACTGACTCTGCCATAGTGGTGTTTGGCGAGGGCAACGACAGATACGACATACCCAAGTCTGCAATCCGGTTCGTCAGCGGAAATGTGTTTGTGGACGCAAGTATTGGCGAGATAGTGGAAAAATACAGGGTAAGCAGAGACGACCCGCTGCCCCTTGGCAGCAACACCGGCCAGGCGGGAGACCTAGACCTTGCTACCTATGAAAAGCAATACCCAAAGTCGCTCTTCAACAAGGGCGTGCGCACGCAGGATGAGGAGCACGTCGGACACGTCATGAAGGAAACAATTGGCATGATAGTGATATGGGGCCACCGCGATTGGAGGTTTGATATACCAAAATCAAAGATAATCGCAGTCGGCAGAAACGTGATTTTGGGTATGGACTACAAGGATGTCTTCAAGTATAAAGTAGACAGGGATGCACCGTTGCCAGATGATGGCTAGGCCATGCGTCTTTTCAGGATGTCGGCCAGATCACGAAATATCGAATTTGCACTTACGTCGACCAAGTTGAGGGTGCCGGCGTCCTTGGTTATTTGCCGCTCGTATTTTTCCTTTGGCGCAAACACGACCGAAGAATAATGAATGACGCCTCTCAGCTTTTCTTGGATTACGCTGTCGGTGTCTGGAAACACAGTGTGCTGGAACACGACACCATTGCACCAGTTCATGGATGCTATCCCTCCGCCGGCTGCCCTTGCCTGCGACAGGATTATTTTTACAAGATCATCAAACGCATACTCGATCACTTCGTGGATCACCAGCTTTTTCCACGGCTCTATCGTTACTTCCAACTCATCATGCATAGTCTTACTCTGGAGTATTAAGGCTATGTAATGGATCGCCCGCTAACTTTATTTCCTCCTTCTGCGTGGCGATTGCGGGCTATGGCATTAGCCTTGGCGCAAGCCAGAACCGCCCTTTTGCAAAGGTGCTGATAATGCCTACCAATCAAAAAGAGGATATGGTGGGCAAAAATAAAAGGAATAGAATTCGCATTTCTTGCGCTTGGGGCAGTGGCGGGGGCGTTTGTGCGCTTTAAAATGGTCGAATCGCCGCTCCTTGCCGGGACGCTCCCTGTTAACGTGCTTGCTGTCAATGTCGTCGGCAGCCTTATCCTTGGCATCTTTTCTGTGCTGTCGGTGGCATGGAACCTCGATGCGAAATACTCGCTCCTTGCGGCAGTAGGATTCTGCGGCTCGCTCACTACTATGTCATCGTTTGCGCTGGAGACTTTGAACCTGATGGACAATCACCAGTTTGGCGCAGTAGCTGCCAACGTACTGGCAAACGTGGGCCTCTCAATTGGAGCCATTCTGGGTGGAAGGTCACTTGCGGCATTTCTGCTAAAATAGAGGCTCTAGGTAAGTATAATAGGTAAGCAGACGACCTTATGCTAGCCAATTTTTGAATAACCCCGGGGTTTTCCAGGAGGCCAGAAAGGCTGCATGGGTTTCGATATGGACGCTGGTCGGCATCGGCGTTGCAGAGATGCTAGTCTCTATTATCCTCACCGACAGCCTGACGCTCTTTGCAGATGGCCTTGACTCGCTTGCAGACGCGCTAGTGTCGTTTGTCGTGTGGTTTGGCATCCGCATGTTGCACAGGCCGCGAAGCAGGCTGTTCCATTTCGGCTACGCCAAGATAGAGAGCCTGGCAGCGTTCATAGCGGCAGTCATCATCCTGTTCCTTGGAGGCACCATTGTCTACAACGCCTATCTTCATTTTCTAAATCCCGAGCCAGTCGGCAACCACCTGATAACCATGGCCGCCCTTGCAGGCGCCGGCGCAGTCTCGCTGCACAGGGCGTTCAAGGTCCGTCATGTTGCCAAGAAATACGATTTGATATCGCTCAACCTGGACGCCAAGAACTCGATAAAGGATGGCACGGCGTCTTTTGTCGGCCTTGCAAGCGTTGCAGCGTCGTTTTTTGGCATCCCGTACATGGACGCAGTCGGCAGCGTCCTTATCGCAGGTTATATCTTTTACATGGCGTCGACCGCACTAAAAGAATCCGCGCTTGTGCTAGTAGACGCTGTCAAGAATCCTGAGCTTCAGGACAGGATGACTCGGTACATCGAGGCTAACTTTAAGGTCAAGGTGGAAAAGGTGCTCCTGCGTCCTGCAGGGTCGGATTTTTACGCCCAGGTACACGTCGAGCTGGACAAGGCGATGAGCCTTGAAAAGGCAAACGATATACTTGCCAGCATACGTGCCTCAGTCATCAAAGAGTTCGAGACCGAAGATGCCGTCGTGATACCCAAGCCCGTTTAATCATCCAGCGTCGTTTTTTATACCATCACAAAGAATCAGGCACTGACCGTGTTCATATTCGTGTTCGTAGTGGCAACTGTCGCCTGCCGACGCTCTAGGGAGAAAAGTTAATTTTATAAAGCCAACCGGCACTCAGTCAGTCCGTACATGGTCCAGAGAGGCTTCCTGAGGAGCCAGAGGAGAAAAGGCGAAGCTTTAACGATAATCGCTGGCATAGGGCTAGGAATCTTTGGCCTTATGATCGGCATTCCACAGATCTCCTTTGGCGGTCTCTGCATCATTGGCCTTGGGATCTTTTCCATTTTCTGGAGATAGCTTTTAATGAAAAAGAACGCAATTATTGCAATAATAGCAGCCGGGATTATAGTCGCCGGAGGCATTTCGGCATTTGCATTTGCAGGCGCCGCCCCGCAGCGGCAGAACCAGTCGCAGGACGACATCTTTGACAAGATGCTATCGCCGACCATTCCTGCTGCAAACGCGCTCGGCAGCGCCGACGCCAAGGTGACGATAGTCGAATTTGGAGATTATCTCTGCACATATTGCCACAGGTTCCATGAGGACACCAAGGACCAGCTGATCGCAAACTATGTCGACACCGGCAAGGTGCGCTTTCTATTCAAGGACTTTCCAATAAACGATAACCTTGGCGGCGGCTCGTCGCTTGGGGCGCAGGCGTCGTACTGCGCAGCCGATCAGGGCAGGTTCTGGGAGTTCCACGACGGCATGTACGACAACTGGGGCGGCGAAAGGGCAGGATGGGTGACAAAGGATAGCATGTTGACCTTTGCGAAAAATGCTGGCGTGCAGGACATAGACCAGTTCAAGTCGTGCCTCGACTCGGGGAAATATTCAAGTACGGTTCGGGCCAATTATGACCTTGCAAGAGACCTTGGTCTAAGTGCGACTCCAAGCTTTATCATCGTGCCTGAAAAGGGCCAGCCGCACCTGATACAGGGCGCCTATCCTTACTCTGCGTTTCAGCAGGTAATCGACCAGGTTTCTTAGCGAGACACGACGACGTACCGCTTGCCCGTAAGGCCGTAGAGGCCGTCAGCGACCTCAATGAGGAGCAAGTTGACCTCCTCATTTTTCTCTGAGATCTGGCGCTTTTGCTGCTCAAGCGACTGCCTGTCCCTTGAGATCTGCTCGTTGTACCTGGCTATCGATTCTTCAAGGTCCCTTGCCTTTTGCACTGGAGCGATATCGCCTTGCCGGATCTCGGCAAGCTCTGCTGCCAGCTCTTTTGCCTGTGAGTGCAGGCCTTCAAGCGACGACTGGATGGATTGCAGGTGGTGGAGGATCTTGTCCGAGTCCTTTAGCTGTATCTGGCCTGTGCCCACAGACCTGCCTACTTCATGCAACAGCTCACTGTAAGACGTGATGTCCTGCTCATAAAATATCTTCCATGGCTCATCAGCAAGCAGGTGCAGCCTGCGCTCCGTCTCTTTTGAGACGCCGTACGAGTATTTCGTAAACGCCCTGGAAACGTGGGAAAACATCTCTGACACTTTTGATTGGTAGTCGCTTACGCGCTTTTTGACGCTTTCCATCTTTTCAGCAGCGGCCAAGGCGCGGGCAAACTCGGGCGATGACTTTAATGCCGCAAGCTCCTCTCTGTTCTTTTGCGCCTCCTGCTCCATCGCAGCTATCCTTTCAGCGACTGCCTCTGCAGACACCGTGTCGGATTTTATCGACGCGATCTTTTGCGATATGGTGTTTATCGTATTGTTGCATTTCACGACGGGCGCCCGGTCCTGCTCAAATGCTGCCAGGGCCGACTTGGTCTCTTTTACCAACTCGGTGAGAGTCTCAAACTCGTCCCTCATCCTGTCGGCCTGCTTTTTCATGAAATAGTTTATCATCCTGCTGTGCGAGCCGCTCACCTCACCAAAGCGGTTCATCATCGACTCCATGCGTTCCTTGAATTTCTTGGCGTCTGCCGCCGATTGGATGGCAGGCACATCTGACGACACCTCGCGCCTGAGGGCGGCCACGACCGTCTTTTTAGAATTTTCTGCTGTAGAGCCAAACCTTTTTTCAAGTTCCTCCAGCTTTATCTTTTCCTTCTCCATGTCCCCTGCTATTGCACCAAGTGCGCGAAGCGAGGCTGACGCGGCCTCTTTGACTGGCGACAATCGCAAAACTAGCGCCTGCGCTTTGGCGCTTTCGATGCTCTGCAGGATCGCCTGCGCCTCCTGCATTGATATGGTACCCGAAGCCGGCGCCTCTATCGTGGTTTCGGCTTCTTCCCTGTCCTTCTTTTTGAACAGCCCAAAGGGCGCCACAGGAAGCCTAGCGCGCTGCGATAACAAAACTGTTGCGCTCAGAAACGCTTAATGGATTGCAGGCCCTTTGATAGGCATGGCGGGCAGGGCTGCAAGGCTCGCAGGCACAAAGTCGTGGCTTCGCAGACACGAGCAGACGCTCCTGATAGTAAACGCAGTCAACATCGCACTCCTCTTTTTGATGCACGTGTTTACTATGACCGTGCCAGCGTTTTCGCAGCAGACATCAGACGCAGTCAATGCCTTGGCGATCGCGCTTGCGTCGTTCATTCTGGTGACCCTAGCATGGAAGGGCATGGTGCCAGCGGTAATATGCGCGCTGGGCATTGTGCTAATGCACAACGCAATCATACTGCCATACTATCCGCCTTCGGATCCTGTCTTTCCAGACTTTATGCTCAAGAGTAAAGACTATGCAAAAAGCTCCGCCGCCACGTCGGTACAGGTCGCCTTGACCATGCACTTTTTCTTGGGCCTAGGCATGGTCGGGATGGCCACTGCTATAGCTTACAGGCCAAAGTTCCTCTTTGCACGCAACCGGCCCGGCGACGACCCGGAATGGGCAAGGTATCCACTTTGGCACGACAATATCAAGCTGATCGGAGATCACTCTGAGCCGGTCGTTCCAGCCCAGAGCCTGATGGATGATCGCGATCGCTATTTGATGTGGCGCTACGAATACGTCCTTGCCAGCATTTACGGCTCGCCGCATTTGGTACGGCCAACAGGGCTTGTGCCAAAAATGAACACCATGTTTGTCCGCGACAGGGAAAGCGGGTTGCTGGTAGGAAAAGCCCGGTACAGCGGCTATTTTACCTAGCGCCAAATTTTTAAAAGGGGTCTGCCTGCAACACTGAACATGATTTCAAGCGTCGTAGTGTTTGTGCTTGCCTTTGCGGCCATGGGCCTGCTCCTTGGTTTTGCAGCCACCATGGACGTGCGCATGGAGAGGCCGCCGGCGTTTCAGCTGGGCCCGGATATGAACAATACCTCCTCAAATGTTGACATACAGGAGCAGGTCAACGTAACGGTTCAAAAGGCGCCTGGCAGCTAGAACGTTTTTAGCGCACCACTGCACATTTTTGCAGCGTTGGATCCCGACAGGCAAAAGGCTACAGAACTCCTCGTCGAGCAGGAGGTCAGCGAAGTCTGCCTCGACTCTAGGCGGGTCAAGGAAAACGGCTGCGCGGCATGCCATGTGCTTTTTACAATCGCAGGCAGGATGAACCTCAGCGAAGCCGACGCGGCAGACCTGCTTTCAGAAGTATTGACAGAGCGGCCTGACTTGAACGACAGGTTCATCGAGATGGTCGAACAGGTGCACATGAAGCAGAGGTTGATGGGAGTAGCCTTTTCGATAAAGACGAGGGACTCCAAAGACCGCTACATCGACTCGCAGCTCAAAAATGCACTTGACGAGCTTCTCGCCGATGCGGCGAACTATGGAGCTCCGCTTGCCGTGCGCAAGCTGGTGATGGCTCAAGTCGCGCTCCAGATTGCCCAAGGTCTCGGCATCGACTACCATGCCGCAACCGAGGAACTTTATTACTATATGCGCAAGCATGATTCGGAGACGCACGAGCAGGTGATGAAACTAGTGGTGTCATTGCTTGAAAGGGGCGTCAAAAAATGAAGGGCGAAAAGGGCAGGACCTTTGACCTATATGATCTGGTGTCGCAGATCCCAAAAGATAGCTACTGGGTCGATTTTTTAAAGGTGCGCAGGATGGAAGCCGGCGTCCTTTCGCTAAAGCCGGGCGAAAAAGACACGCAGACTCCGCACGACTCTGACGAGCTCTATTACGTGACACAGGGAAGCGGCGTTGTTAAGGTGGGCAATGAAGACATGCCAGTCAGGGCCGGCTCGGTGATATTCATACCTGCGCACGTCCCACACCACTTTTATGGCAACAAGGACACGCTGACTGTCCTGTACGTCTTTTCGGAATAGGTATTTATCAGCCCTCTATAGAATGAAAGGAGAGCAACAACATGCCAATTGCCGACGCAGCAAAGAAGCAAATAGCACAGCACCGACGCCTCTACTTCAAGATATGCTTCAGGTGCGGTGGCAAGAACCCGATTTCTGCCAGCAGGTGCAGGAAATGCCACAGCGACCAGATGAGGCTCAAAAACAGGACGCTGGGCGCAAAGAAGTAGGGTCTTCTTTTCTCCCTCTTTTCCGTCTGGTTTCAGCTCTCGTGAGCGAGAGCTTTTTTGTGTATGCTGTTTTTTATTATTATTGCCTGCCTAGCCTGTAGCGCATGGCATAACATGTTATGACATACCCCCTCCCCCTGCAGGGCTGTCCCCATTAAATGTCGCCTCTGACCGCAGGGAACCGATGGAACTTGAAACTTTTGTCCAGACCCTCCGACTCCAGAAAAAGCAAAAATATTTTGGCATTAAAAGCGACCCTGCGGCCAAGCGGCGGCTGATGATGATGGAATGGATTTCTGCAAGAAAGCAGGCCTTATGTCCTGCGGATGCAATTCAGGTACCGATCGACGCAGCGGAGACAGGTACGAACCATACCGACAACCCTAAAGAGTTTTACCGACTCGGCAGGCAATGCTTGGCGCTGGAATGGCTGCAGGGCGCGCTGCGCCGGGCACGCGCAGGCTAGGAGACGGACTTGCCGCCGGCATCCTGTACGGGAAGGTGCAAAGACACCGGTATCAGAGGCTACAACGGAAGCCCATATGACATTGGGATGAAGTATTGTTCGGGGTGCGAAAAGTTCTTTGCATCAAAAGAAGTGCGCTGCTCATGCTGCGGCCGGCAGATGAGGGCCGGCCTATCGAGGACGAGGGATACACATGT
Organism: Nitrososphaera sp.; assembly: GCA_039938615.1. Taxonomy (GTDB): domain Archaea; phylum Thermoproteota; class Nitrososphaeria; order Nitrososphaerales; family Nitrososphaeraceae; genus Nitrososphaera. The sequence goes on along the minus strand of JBDUUM010000007.1, from coordinate 17,257 downwards.
GTGAATTTGTCTGCCGCGAGTATTACTGCCCTGCTTGCGACATGCCTTCTGAAGAGCACCGGGAGGGAAGCTGCAGATGTTGCGGCACTGAACTTGTCGTGCTTGCAAAGAAGAGGAGCAGCTCTGGCCCTAACCAACCTTCCATCGAGGAACTATTCGCAGCTGCGCGGAGCGGAAGAAAGATAAAACACCTGCAAAATTGCTAGCTTGTGTGAGCAGTGCTTGGCGAGCTGTTCGACGAGCGCAAAAACGCGTGCATCCTCGCTATGATGAGGTCCGAGCTTGGGCCGGCGATGTCAAAGAGTGCCTGCTCGATCTCTTCAAGCGACGAGCATGGAGTACTGCCATCAATGATTAGCTTGTACTTGTCCTCAAGCTGTGAGATCAGGAGCCTAGACGCGTCCTTGCCAAATACGCCCAGCGCATAATTGAGGGCGTTTCGCTTTGTCGCGCAATCATAAAGGTAGCCCTCAGAAACTACACCTCCCAAATGGCTGCAAGGGTATATTAATGTCTATTCCCCTTCGCTCTCAATCAGGCATTTTTTTGCATATGAAGATATATCCAGTGGTCGGAAATTGTGTCTGTGGTGTACGATCCTGTAAGGTACAAGCAGGACTCGATGGAGAGCTGGACAAAGCGCGCCCACGACTATCACACAGGATGGGCCGGCGCCGGCAGGGGACCGTTCCGGTCGACAACCGAGCTTGTCAGGGCGGCGCTCATTGAAAACGGTCACACAGTACTTGACCTTGCCTGCGGGACTGGCGCAGTCTCGGCAGAGGCGGCGCGCTATATTGGTGCCTCCGGCAAGCTTGTGGGGCTTGACTTTGCCCGTGGCGCCCTGAAGATAGCCAAGTCGCACGTGCAATCTGGCAATTTTGTCGAGATGGATGCAGAGCACATCGGCCTGCGGGGAGGGGGGTTTAACAGGGTGCTGTGCCAGTATGCGCTGATGTTCTTTCCCGATCCCAAACAAGTCCTGATCAGCCTCAAGTCGCTCTTGAAAGACGACGGTCTCATAGCGGTCGCTGTGCACGGAACGGCCGCAGGCGTGCCCTACTTTAGCACTATAATGGAGCCGGTGCTAAAACATGCCCCAGAAATCAGGCCTGAAGGAACGCCAACCGCGGTCCGCTTTGGAAATCCTGAAGACCTAAAGGGCGTGCTCGCATCGGCCGGCTTTGGCAACATCCACATCAGGAAATTCACGTTTGACTATGAGGCAGGGACGTTTGAGCAGTACTGGCAGGACTACATGTCCACTACTGCCTCTGCAGTACGCTCCAAGATAGAATCACTAGTTGATCTGGCAGAGATAAAAGAAAAAGCCCGAAAGAGGGCGGAGCAGTTTATTACCATGCAGGACGGCAGGATAGATTTTCCCTGGGACGTGCTCATCGCCACGGCGACTGCCTAGGGCGCGCCCCTAGGATTATAAACAGACAGGTCGCGAGCCTGTACCATGAATGTGACCCTTGAGCACCTGCTGTCGGCTGATGAGAGCATCCTTGCCGTGTGCCTGATGGATCCTGATTTTAACATCGTAGAGGCGGCGTCAAGGCCAACCATCGGAAAATTCGACATTCCAGACAAAGTCCAGAAAAGCGCCGGCGCCTTTGCAGCCATGATGGTCGGAGTCGCAGGTCTCGTGGAAGGGGCGTTTGGAGAAACAAGGAGCATAGTGGTGGAACATACGGGTGCCAAGACTCTGCTCCTGCGCCTGCCCGGCAACTGGTTTGCTGGCATGGTGCTAGCCCGCTCTGCAAACGCAGATTATATCGCGGCAAGAGTCGGATCGGCCCTTGAAAAGCAGGGCATCGAGGAATATGCCTAGTTTTACCTTTCCTCTCCTGCCTGCTCCATTTCTTCGGGGTTGTCGATCTTGACTCCTGTGTTGGTGCGGGGCACTTCTTCAACAGGCATATTTTCCTCGCCTTTGTTCACCGGCGGCACCTGCTTGCCTTCCTTTTCGATATCTTTACTCATGTTTTTATTATTGCCGAGAAACTTTAACGAGTTTTGAGTGCCGGTTGCTGTTGCTTGCTATGTACACGGTCCAGTTATATCGCAAACTGGTTCTACACACAGGTACCAAGTCAGGCCCCGCCATTCTTTCACTTGCTAGCTCCATAGCTCCTCTTGGCGGGGCCTATTTAACCTAAAAGATTGTTGGGGGAGAGGAGGAACACGCTGCTTGTTAATCATGATTTCCTTTTGGTATCTCACCAAAAATCGATACTCATGCTTTTATCCAGATGCATCTCATTCGTCTCTAACAATATATACATACATTTATCATCATCAAAGATGCAGTACTTTACTAAAGATAGGTATATGGCTGAATACATACCTGCCATTATTTTTGTGACAGCTCTCCTTTTCATCACGCCGATGATTGCTCTAGCTTCTTCAACAACTGTCGGTTATCCCTACATGGCTGAGGAATGGGCAGGATAACAGATGATTATGAGGGCAAGATAGAAACCAAGATTGTTAACGCTACCGATCATTACTTTATCTATTCAGAATTTCGTAATCCTGCGGAGCAGCCGGTAAACCTTACACGCGTCTTTTATGTCGTTAATGTCATCGACGATGAAGGATACTCACAGTTTGTCGATGGAAATAATTATGGAAACCATACGATCTCGAGCTATTCCACTCATGGCTATCAAGTCCATTGGCAACCGCTTTTACCGGGTAACTATACCATCATTACTTTTCTAGTTTCTGACTGGGATACTCCTCAACCGCTCTCTACGGCAACTTCTTTTAGAATAAATGTTGGCGAGAAGGTGGACGTGCTTGGAGAGGGGGATAGCAACAACCGATTGCAAGTTGAAAGCATTAATGTGGTTGATAATACTGTCACCATTGCCTACGATTATTGCGATGAGAGGATCCCATACCAGCATAGCACTACCGCGGTGCTGCATCCCGGAAACCATGTACCAATCAACAGTGTAGATGCATATCTGACAGACATAAGAGGTAAGGAGGCCGTTTTCAGGTTCGTGTCAAACGGCGGAACCGATATCTGTCTTATATAGACCCATCTATCCATCCTCACTTCCCCTATGATCTACGTTACGCATACTAGTGCCAATTTATGTGCCTGAAAAAAGCGGCACAAACCTGCGAAGGAGGGGAGAGAGTCTTTTTTTATTGATTATTCCCTAAAACTAGGATATTAACTCGCGCACATCAGAATAGATAAGTTCTTAATTTACTTCCGCAGAATCTCGTTAGGTGTAGTGTGTATGGCATTCAAAAAAGTCGGCGCCGTGATACTGCTGGTCTCTAATATGCAGGCTTCGATCAAGTTCTACAAGGACACCCTCGGGCTTCCGCTAAAGACCAAGTCAAAGGACTGGACCGAGTTTTTCCAGGATGGCACTGTCATCGCGCTACACCCGATGAGGAGGAAGAGCATTGTAGGCTCTAGCACAGGCATGCTGGTCGGCTTTATGGTAAGCGACATGGACGCAACTGTAAAAGAACTGAAGGCCAAAAAGGTCAAGTTCTTTAAAAAACCCAAGGATGAGCCGTTTGGCAAGCACGCCATAATCGAGGACCCGGACGGGCACCTGATTTCAATAGCCGAGATCAAGACCAAGTCTGACGAAGGCTTTGACATGCTTGGGATGCTGGGCACAGACTAGCTCTTTTGCGCCGTGATCAAAAATAGCGAGCCTCCTAAATCGTAAAAATCTGGCTTTACGAACCCTGCGCCCGATAGCAGGGCGGACATCTCACTTTTCGTCATGAACCGGTAGCCCTGTAGCGCAAAGTCTATCTGCATGCCCATTATCAACCTGCTCTCGTCGTCTATCTTTTCCGGCAGCAACCCTTCCACTATGGCTATTGTTCCCCCTTTTTTCAGTGCCCTGTGGCAGTTTGAAATTATCTTTTGCTTGTCCAAACCTGCATAGAGCGACTCGCCAAGATAGACAAGGTCGAATTCCTGCTCAAATGCCATCTCTTCTCCACTCTGCTTCAATATCTCTACAGGTTTGCCCGCTGCCATCTCTATCGCCTTGCGGGCGGCCGCCTCTGACGGCTCTACCCCCACAAAAAAAGAGCGTGGGTATACCTTCCACAATTTTTTAATGAACGTACCGGTGCCGCAGCCGACGTCAAGCACCCTGCATCCCCTTGAAAGCATCAGGTGCAGCCTGCGTTTTGTGCCTTTTTTGATTGCCGAGAGAAAAGCGTTGTGGTCCCAGTCAGTGGCCTGCTCTATTGCGTCAAACGTGCGTGCCATGTCGCGCTTTACTCCACTCTGAAAGAGGTCTTCAAGGCCGCCGTATTCGAGGCTTCTCATGGCAAGGTATGAAAACTGCCCGCCGAGATAGTTGGCACTCTTGTTGTCAAGCAGGATTTCTTTCATGACGGCACTCATGCGGAACTTGCCGGCCTTGCTCATAAGAAAGCCCATGGCCTCTGCGGCAGAGCACCATGCTTGCACCGCGCCTGTGTCCATGCCTGCGTTTTGTGCCAATCTTTTTGCAGACATGGGGTTCCTGGCGATGTGATCAAAAAGTCCAAGCCTCCGCCCGACATGGGCAACCCATACTCCATAAAAGCCGATCGAGTATCCCCACAGCTGGCGGAACTCATATGGGCGCCCCTTCCATCCTGCCATGCCCAGCTTGGGATTGAGCCTGTTCTTAAACGATTGGCACTTTTTTGCCCGGGTTTAGCAGGTAGCCGGGGTCGAGGAGCTCTTTGACCTGCCGAAATATCGCGGTAATCTTGGAGCCGTACATCTTCTCGATATAGCCGGTTCGAGCTATGCCGTCGCCATGCTCGCCGGTTATGGTGCCACCATTCCTTATCACGCGTGAGAACACTCTTGCAGCCAGCCTTTCGACCATCTCTGTCTCGGCCTTGCTGTCAGTGTCAACAAGAGGTCTCGTGTGGAGGTTGCCGTCTCCGACATGGCCGTACATGACATAGTCGAGGTTGTTTTCACGATACTCTGCAAGCAGGCTTGCCGCGTGCTGTGCCAGTAGGGCAGGCGGCACGACTGTGTCTTCAATGAGCCCAATTGGCTTGCGGCTTCCGACCGTCATCTTCATGATATCGTTGAGCGCGCCCTTTCTTGCAGCCCACATCCTGGTTATGCTCGCCTCGTCAGACGCATACTCTACGACCGTGGCGGCCTTGCTACCAAGTTCACGCTTGCAGCCATCCATCCTTTCCTCTGCGTTGTCGCCAGCAAATTCTGCATACAGCAGGCAGCCTTTGCCTTTTCTGCTGCGCAGGACGGTGTAGTCGAGCATTTCAAGTGCGACTGGTGAAAACTCTAGGATTTCAGGTACGGCTGCGGATGCCGCAAGCATGTCGCCAAATGCAAGGACCATCAGGCACCTGCGCTCCGGCAGGTCCATGATGCGAAGCCGGGCAGAAGTAATCAGCCCAAGCGTGCCCTCTGATGCGGCAAACACTTTCTGGGGTGAAAAGAAGCCGTCTTGCAGCACGGCATCGAGCCGGTAGCCACACGAATTCTTGCTGACCTTTGGATACGCGTCAGTGATGACGCCTGTCGACGGCCCTATCAGCCTCTTTAGTTTCGCAAGGCGCCCATCGTGCCTGGCGTCGCTTGCAAAGCCGGCTGCACCATCTGCATAGATGATGTCAAGGGCCTCCACAAAGTCGATGGTATTGCCAAACCCGAGGCAGTGGACGCCACTTGAATTGTCTGCTATCATGCCGCCTATCGTGCAATAGTTACTGCTGGCGGGATCTGGCGGCAGGAACTTGCCCTTCTTTTTCAGCTCCCTGTCAAGCATGCCTTTGACCATTCCCGGCTGCACCACGACATAATCGTCTGCTAATTCCAGAATCCTGTTCATGTGTCTGGTAAAGTCCACGACGAGCCCCTGTGACAGCGACTGGCCCAGAAGGCCGGTACCTGCACCCCTGCCTGCTATTGCTATCTTTTTAGAGTGTGCATACCGGCAGATCTCTTGCACGTCGCCTTCGTCTGCAGGACATACTATTGCTTGCGGGGATATTTCATAGTGGCTTGCGTCAACAGAGTAGACCTGCCGGCTCCAGTCGTCTGCAAGCACCTCTCCCCTTGCAATGCGCACAAGATCGTCTGCGATCACAGGCTCTTTGAGGAGCCAGTTGTATAACTACTCGTCGAACAGCTGATATGAATAAATAGGGCATGTTTGGTGGTAGCGTGTATGATGCAGGCAGAACACTGTCCTGTGTGCTCTGGAAAGGGCGTTATCGAGCTGACAGATTCGCAGTGTCCATTTTGCAATGGGACCGGCGAGCGCACCAAGGCCGCAGACAGCTACATGAAGGTCCACATCTGCCAGTGCATATTTCTGGACAGGAAGAACTGCCCGCTTTGCGGCAAGAAATGCCATCACAATACTCCAAACCGACCAAAGATCCTGATAGCTCCGATGTAGCATAAAATTTAAAAATCGTTTTTGCGCTCTGTTACCTGTTGAAGCCAGTCACCGACATGGTATGCACGTTTTGCAATGCCAAGATAGACTATGGCAAGAGCGTCTGCGACCCTTGCGCCAAGAAATACAATATAGGCACCTATGACATGAGCAGCGATGGCTGCGGCTGCGATGGTTGACTGGGGTCAGAAAGTGGTATATCCAATCACCGGATCAGCCAGCCACCACATCATCATACCCCACACCAGCCGGATCCTTGGCTCTGCATTAAAAGCTAAGTATTCTTGGGATTCTGGATTTTCTCGACCAGCGAAACTAGCTCGGTGCCGCATCCCCGGCACGACGCGATGCGGTGGTCGTCTGACGGCCTGTCGCACCGGAAGCAGTAAAACATACAGTATGTCATGCCGGCATACTAGACGCTCATAGGTTTTAAGATTCTTGGAGATCGAACACACGACAGTCTTCTATGCGCATATTATGGATCACAGGGACAGTCACGCCCTGATCTCCTGCATCAGGATTTTTGCCTCCTCCCTTTTGGCAGGGGTGATCCGGACTATTACCAGCCCCTCAAGCGGCTGACCGTAAAGCACGGCCGCGCCATCAGGCGCCATTACAAACGCAGGGAGGGCGAGCAGATCTTCCTCGCCTTTCACCACGATGCGCACTGGCTGCTTTTCATCCATTGCTGTTTTCAAAAGCTCGATTGCGCCGCCAGAGATCGTGCCAGCAGGGTTTATGCATGCAAAGTCTTTGACCGGGGGGCTGTCGGGAATGTCCCGGGCATGTCTGCGTTCCTTGCCATCGACTATTGCAACGTTGGGCACGATGCCAAAAGAAAGTAGCCTGTCAGTGGTCGCATCGCCTACTGCGATTACTTTGGGTGCGCCCTTTATCTCTGATATTACCCTTGGCTTTGTGACCTGAGAGGCGGGAACCAAAATGCCAAAGGGCTTTTTGAGTTTGGCAAGAACTGCAGGCGTGAGGGGCATATATTTACCTACATACGCACAATGTAACAGGCGTAGATTTAAGCAGATGGCTTGCCCTTTTCGACATCTTCCTGCGCCTTCATCTCGGCAGCGATGATGCTTATCCTTCCTGCTATCATCTTGGCGGACCTCTCAAACGCTTGCGCCTGGAACGAGTCTGGCTCTGACAGGACTGTCGGTTTGCCGGAATCGCTGCCGGCGCGGATCTGCTGGTGCAGCGGGATTTCGCCGATGAATGGGATTTTAAAGTCCTCGCTTATCCTTTTGCCTCCGCCCTGCCCAAAGAGATAGATCTGCTCGTCGCAGTGCGGGCACTTTAGGTACGACATATTCTCAACTACGCCGATTATCGGGACGTTGAGCTTGTTGAACATGCCTACCGCCTTTACTGCGACGTTCATAGCGACATCCTGAGGGGTCGTAACTATGAGGATGCCTGTGATCGGTATCGTCTGTGCTATCGTAAGCGGCGCATCGCCGGTGCCCGGCGGCAGGTCGATTATGAGGTAGTCAAGGTCGCCCCAGTTGACGTCGGTTAAAAACTGCTTGACGATGCCCGACACGATTGGACCCCTGTAGATGCCTGCCTGCTGCGACTGCTCGTAGAAAAAGCCCATTGAGATTACCTTGACGCCTGCCATCTCTGGAGGCTGGATCTTGTTGTCGACCACTTCGGGCTGCGCCTTTAGCCCCAGCATAAGGGGCACGCTTGGACCGTAAATGTCCGCGTCAAGCAGACCGACCTTGGCGCCGGTCTTGGCAAGCGCCAGCGCAAGGTTTACTGAAACCGTCGTTTTGCCAACTCCGCCCTTGCCCGATGCAACTGCGATGATGTTCTTGACGCCCGGCAACAACTCGTCGAGGTTGAGGGCCCTGCCTTCCATAACGCGGGCCGTGACTTTCATGCTAAGGTCCTTGACTCCAAGCGAGGATATAGCTGCCCTTGCATCGCGCTCGATGTCGCTATTGAATGGACAGGCAGGAGTGGTGAGTTCAAGAGTAAAAGCAACCTTGCCATCGTTTATCGAGAGATCCTTTATCATTCCCATAGATACGATGTCCTTGTGAAGCTCCGGGTCTATGACCTTCTTGAGCGATCCGAGGACTTGGTCTACTGTAACCATCTATCAAATTTTTGGCGCGACCGTATTTAAATCATGGCTTTGCGGCCGCTTTTGGCAAATAAACATCAAAAGGGCGCACTTCATTGCGTAAACTGCGCTTTTGCGCAGCTGATAACAATAATAACCGACCTCAAGCACCCGTGTGTACTTGTCAAGCCGTCACCCTGTGTATTGTCGCAAAGTGGCCTCACACTTGTGACAATAGAATATTTACCTGAGGCCGATTGTCCCTAATACTTCGCAGTTTTTTAAAAAGTCATGGCAAGCTGCTGCTGGATTTTAATACGGTGCTCAAAAGCCAGAGGAATCTCGCAGTCGATCGTGGATAAAGAATGGCTCATCTGCCTGACCGCAGAGGAGACCCCTCAGGCGAGCATACATGATAATATAAAACATATAGTGCAGGCCTTTTTCGAAATCCTGCAAAAGCGTGGGGCGCCTTGGTGGCTCCTCTGATAAGAGCTGATTCAGCCTTGCGGCGGCGACTGGAGCATATAGGTCGGCTTGGTGACGGCTAGAAAATTTTAGACATTCTACAATCCAAAAGTTCATAAATTGACGTTCCGCAGATGTTTGCGTATATTATGTTTGCCATAGTGCATATGAGTGACGTCGTCAGGATCCCTCCAAACAGGCTGACAAACTCTCTCAAAGATGCCGCTATCCAGATTCTCCGGGAAAAATATGAAAGTATGCTTTCTGCCGACGTAGGCTATGTAGTCATGATCACAGACGCCGAGGTCAGCGCAGTGGGCAAGCTCGTCGCAGGCGACGGCGCTACTTACCATAAAGTCACGTTCAAGGCTCTTACGTTCTACCCCAAGCTACAGGAAATAGTCGAAGGTGAGGTTGTTGAAATCACGGACTTTGGCGCGTTTGTAAGGATAGGTCCAACCGATGCGCTATTGCACCTGTCGCAGATTACTGATGATTACCTAAAGAGTGATGTCAAGCAAGGCGTCATCGTGGCAAACCAGTCGTCCAAATCGCTAAAGATCGGCTCAAAGATCCGCGCCCGCATCACGGCTGTGAGCCTCGGCAAAGGCGCCGGCATGGGCAAGATAGGCATAACGTGCAGGCAGCCGTTCCTTGGCGCGCTTGAATGGATACAGGATGAGATAAAGAAAGGCAAGAGCGCGCAGCCACAGGCAGCTCCCAAGAAGGGAGGAGGAGGCAAGTAGGGCATGGCAAAGGAAAAGGCATGCCGCAAGTGCAAGTCCCTTACTACAGGCAAGGTCTGCCCCGTCTGCAAATCGTCCGACCTGAGCCCCGACTGGCAGGGCATAATTCTGGTATTTGACCCCCAAAAGTCGCTTGTCGCAAACACGCTAGAGATAACCGCTCCAAGCAGATACGCGCTAAAGGTATCATAGATTGCCGAGCCTCGAGTCATTTCTTGCCGTCCGTGAAATGCTCGCAAGTTTTCTGCAAGAAGACACTGGTACCGGCGACATCACAAGCAATAGCGTTTTACAGGACGTCGAGGCAAAGGCCGAGATAATATGCAAGACCGAAGGCGCAACAATTTCCGGCCTTGAAGAGGCGGCCATGATCTTTGACATCTGCAATTGTGACTGCAAATTGCTCGCAAAAGACAGCTCTGTCGTAAAAAAAGGAAGGCGCGTCATGGCTGTTTCGGGCAGCGCAAAATCGATACTGAAAGCCGAACGCACGGCGCTTAACCTCCTCATGAGGATGAGTGGTATCGCCACTGAAACAAGAGCGCTTGCAGACAAGGCAAAGCCGGTAAAAATATCTGCCACGCGCAAGACGGCTCCGGGGCTGCGTTATTTTGACAAAAAGGCCGTAGTCGCCGGCGGCGGGCTGGCACACAGAATGCGCCTTGACGACATGGTCCTGATAAAGGACAACCATCTGGATCTTGCAGGAACCCCAGAAGAATGCGTCAGGCTCGCCAAGAAAAACGTTGGAACTGCGATAAAGGTCGAGTGCGAAGCGCGCAACCTGCCAGAAGCGATATCTGCGATAAACGCCGGCGCGGATATTGTCATGCTTGACAACTTTACCCCCACCCAGGCTGCAAAGGCGATCAAGGAAATCACAAAAATGAAACTTCGCAAAAAAGCCCTGATCGAGATTTCAGGTGGCGTCAACCATAAAAACATCAGACAGTATGCAAAGGCAAGGCCTGACTATATCTCAATGGGCTATATAACACACTCGCCAAAAGCAGTTGACTTTAGTCTGGAGATAGTAAAAACCTAAGAGATGGCCAGCATCCGCTCAATGGCTATCCTTGCCTTATCTGCCGTCGCCTTTGGCACCTTGACCTCGTAGACATTGTGCACGAGAGACTCGTAGACCTTGTCAAGCGTTATCTTTTTCATGTACTTGCAGACTGCGTCCTGCTTGACTGGTATGAATTCCTTGTCTGGGCTCTCCTTCTTCATGCGATAGAGTATGCCGGTTTCCGTAGCTACTACAAACTGCTTTGCAGCAGATTCTCTTGCGTGCTTCATCATGCCCTCAGTCGAAAGTACGTGGCCTTTTTGCAGGTCTCCCTTTGCCATGTGGTACATAGTAGATGAGGTGCAAGAGCACTCGGGATGCACCAGAAAGTCTGCGTTTTTGAGCGTCGACAGCATCTTGTTGATGTCCTCTGCCTTTATGCCCGCGTGCACGTGGCACTCGCCGGGCCATATGTACATGTTCTTGCGCTTGGTCACCTCTGCTACATATGCTCCAAGGAACATGTCTGGCAAGAAAAGCACCTTGCGGTCTGCAGGTATGCTGTTTACCACCTTGACCGCGTTTGATGACGTACAGCAATAGTCAGAGAGCGCCTTTACGTCTGCCGTCGTGTTGACGTAACTTACTACAACCGCATCAGGGTGCTCAGCCTTCCATGCGGCAAGCTCGTCTGCGTTTATAGTGGACGCAAGCGAGCATCCTGCCTCAAGATCCGGTATCAGGATCTTCTTATCGGGGCATATTATCGAGGCCGTCTCGGCCATAAAATGCACTCCGCAAAATACTATCAAGTCTGCCTTTGTGTTTGCGGCATTTCTTGACAGCGCTAATGAATCGCCCACAAAGTCGGCGACATCTTGGACCTCTGGCACCTGGTAATTATGCGCCAAGATTACTGCATTTCTCTCCTTTTTCAGGCGCAGCACCTGTTCTTTAAAGTCAATTGCGAGCATCGTCATGTCTGTATGTATGCAATTTACTGATTCATCCCCTCTACATTTAAACCAGTACAATTCAGGACATGCGTGCCTATACAATCGAAATTGCAGGCAATACTTGCCACATTTACCGCACGGGCAGGGGGAATACAAATATAAACATTGGAGGCTGACTGGACTGCTGGAGATACTATATGCCAACACACGGATCACTTACAAAGGCAGGCAAGGTAAGAGGCCAGACGCCAAAAGTCCAGGCCAAGCCGCGCTCAAGCCCGATCGCTAGGGCGAGGAATAAGAACAACTTTGTCAAGCGCTTTGAGAAAAAGAGGCTCCCCGGACAAAAGAAGCCAGAGCGCCGCGGCGGAAGAAGGTAAAAATCCCTCCCTTCCTAACCCTTTCATGCAATGCCTGCAAGAAAGGTCGGCGTCATTGGTTGCGGCACAATAGGGGGCCAGCTGGCCGAAGCTGTCGATTCTGGCAGCGTGCCAAACGCTACGCTTGTTTCCCTTTTTGACATTGTTCCCGGCAGTGCAGACGCGCTAAGGGCAAAACTGCGTTCAGATCCTTCCGCATACGTTGATTTTGAGAGGTTCATCGGCACAGGCTGCGACATCGTAGTCGAGGCAGCGTCGCAGGAGGCAGTGAGAAAGTTTGCGTCACAGGTCCTAGAATCTGGCAGGGACATCATGATAATGAGCGTCGGCGCCTTTGCAGACAGCGACTTGCTGTCTGATCTGCTCCAGTCTGCGCAGGAAAACGACTGCCAGATCTACATCCCCACAGGCGCAATAGCGGGCATTGACGCGATAAGGTCTGTCCGGCGCCTGCTTGAATCGGTAACGTTGACTACCACCAAGAGCCCAAAGGCGCTTGCCGGCGCGCCATTTTTTGAAACCGGCAAGGTGAAACTCGACCAGATTAAAGAAAAAACGACGGTCTACGAAGGACCTGCATCAGAGGCAGTCCGGCTCTTTCCTGCAAACGTCAATGTTGCGGCGGTCCTGAGCCTGGCAGGAATAGGTTTTGAAAAGACCAAAGTACGCATTGTAGCAGACCCACGATCAATGACTAACCAACACAAAATAGCTGCGACAGGAAGCTTTGGGCAATTCAAGTTTACAGTAAGCAATGTCCCGTCACCTGGCAACCCCAAGACCAGCTATCTGGCAGTACTGTCTGCCATCGAGTGCCTGCGTTCAATATGCGATGACGGCATAAGAGTGGGTTCGTAAAATATTTCATGGTTTATATAGGGTGCAGGCGTTGCTACGGCTACGTATGAGTTACGGAAGAAGAGACAACTTTGGTCCCAAGCCTGTGGAAATGGGCAAGGAATACGACGTACAGATCACGGAAATCAGCCGCAAGGGTGACGGAATAGCAAGAATTCAGGGCTTTGTCATCTTTGTAAAGGACGGAAAGGTAGGTCAGAACGCCAAGATCCGAGTGACGCAGATCGGACCGAGGTTCGCGACTGCCGAAGTCGTCAACGGCGCTGCCGCGACAACCGAGAACCCGACAACAAGCTAGTGTAATAACCTGCGTTCTGACGAATGCAGACCGCTTTACTTTTTTGTTTCAAATTCTAAACGGATAATAGTGCATATAGTATCAACTGCTATGCGTGGCTGCAATCAATAACATCATAGCCATAATCGCCATCTCGTGCATAGGAGTTGGCGCGCTGTGGGCCTTTGGCAACCTTACCAAGCAAGAGGATAAGGCCGACGTGCCAGACGTAAAAGGCATATTGTTGTTGGCAGACAGAAGCACGTTTAACGGAACAAACCCTGACATCTACGTCAAGGTAAACGTGCCAGAGAAAATAGTCGTGCTCAACCAAGACGTAGTCATACATGACCTGCAGATAAAGGATCAGACAGGCGGTATACTGAACTTTGAAACGGCGCCGCTAAAGACAGAACAGCATTTCAATGCCGCAATCGTTGCGTACAAGCCAGGCGTCTATAGATATTTCTGCTCATACCATCCCGGGATGCAGGGCAAGATAATCGCCGAACCCTAAAGCGCGCCGGGGTTCTTTACTATCGTCAGCACGTCCTCATCTGCCAGAACATGATCAAGGCCGACCTTCTGGCCCGCAAATTTTGCGGATTTGCCCCACACCATGCCGTATTTAAAGTTGCGCGCCATGTTGCGGTGGATCTTGTCGCAGATGTACTGGATGGTGGAGCCGCTTGGCACTATCATGGGCTCCTTGTAGTCCGTCTCGCCGCCCTTGGGCCGCATGTATACCCTGATAAAGTCAAGCTTGTTGTAAATCGCCTCCTTTACCGCATCAATGTTGACGTTTGCGTCTGCCGAAATAGGGATAAAATTGTTACCGATCTGCGACTGGACCTCTTTGATGAACCCCTGGTTGACAAGGTCGATCTTGTTCAGCAGCACAAGCCCCTTTGTATAGACGCGGTTTTCAGACAATACGTCGATGAACTGGTCGTCGGTAAGGTTTGGTTCTCTGATGATTATCCTGCCGTTGTGGATGCCGTAGACCCTTGCTATCTCCCTGACCATCCTCTCTTCCATCTTGATTGGCACCTGGCAGTTTATGGACAGGCCGCCTGTAGAGGTCTTTTCGATTACAACGTCCGGCGGCCGCTCATCTATCTTTATGCCTGCTTCTGCCAGCTCTCTCTTTAGCAGCCCGATGTGCTGCGGCTGAAACACGTCAAGCACGAGCAGGACCAGATCCGCGCTCCTTGCGACAGAGATGACGCGCCGGCCAAAGCCCTTGCCAGATGCTGCGCCCTCGATGATGCCTGGCAGATCCAGCACTTGGATCTTTGCTCCTCGGTAATCCATCATGCCCGGTATTGCGGTAAGCGTAGTAAACTGGTACGACGCGACTCGTGATTTTGCGTTCGTGAGTCTGTTGAGCAGGGTCGACTTGCCGACGCTTGGAAGGCCGATGAGGACGACTGTAGCATCGCCTGCCTTTCTCACGTCAAAGCCAGCGTTCTCACCGCCCGTATGCACCGTCCTGCCGTGGATGTTTGCCTCCTGTTCGCGCTTTAGCTTGGCTATCTTGGCCTTTAGCAGGCCGATGTGGAACTCGGTCGCCTTGTTGATCTGGGTCTTGTGAATCTCGTCCTGAATGGCCTTGATCTTTTCCGGTATGCCCATCGGCTGGCAGTTATTGTGTAAAAGGCGTTAAAAATATTGTCACGCCATGTCGCGATACATAATACATGCACACGTGTATCTCTCTCTGCAAAAGACGCATATATCATCAAGTCACAGTATTGTTATTATTATCTCGTTTCAATCGAACCCAGTTTGCTCTAGTCCCGTTCTGGTGGAATTCGCAGATAATGACAATGATCTTGTCATCCGCGTTTAACTCAATAGAACGCCCACACGGGAACCTTACAGGCGTCATTTGTCAAATGCGGTGCATGATTTTATTTTAAACTTCTGTTTAAAAAGCGGGTGACTTTCTTCTGATGAAGTGTATCACCTTTTACCACTGAGTTATGGTGATTTCCGCTGCCATATTTTTCGTTTGAAATATCGAATCGGACCTTTATATCATTAAAAGACTGTGCGTGTTCTTTTCAAATTCATCTCTGCAGGCTGCATGATTGATTTCCACTGATGATGGTTTAGGCTATACTGCTGCTGTTATTGCTGTTGCTGCTGTCATGATCGCCTGTCAGGAAATACTGTAATTCGCCAAAATAGCCCCTGTGCTTTTCCTTTTGTTCCCTTAACCTCTGGTAGGCGACTTTCCGGACATGCTCTGATGCATCCTCAATGCTTTCTTTCCTTGTAACTGCAAACCTGCAGGGCGCGCACTTCCACAGGTGGTTGTTAGGTGAGGAATGATTGCTTGAATCTACAAGGTGCCTGTCGCACAATGGGCATTTCGGACCGGGGGCAAACAACGGCTCCCCCATTATTGGGTGCGGATCTTGCGCGTAGACTGGCCAGATTACGCCTTCATAAGCCAGCCTGATAACTTCAAAAGGATATTCAATCCCTGCATATTTTGGTACTACTTCTGATGCTTTAGCCTTTGGCATGTCCTTTACCGTGAAACCCATGACTAGGGAAATGATGGCGCCCGCAGCAGAAGCAATAGCAAGGGAAGCAAAAAAGTTCACCTCAAAGTCCGGCTGCGGATAGGTATGGATGTTTGGTCGCATCAAAGCCGACAGATAAAAAAACAGAAGAAATAACGGCAAGTACGCCTAGGCTTATTGATGCAATGTAAGCGATAGCCGACCTTCTGGGCAACCCTGCGCAAGTTTATCGCGTTTTTTGTATTTAGGACTTGCAGCTTTTATTTCCCACTAATTGGATCGCAACATTATAGCAGGTGCGTTCAAAGCTACTCGAATTCCAGAAAATGCCTGCTGGTTATAATTCTGGCAGCCACATACTCCTGCCATGCAGTAAATTATTATTACCGTCGCTCTGCGTGAAACTCGGGCTCCGGTGGTGTAGTCCGGTTAAGCATTTCGCCCTCTCAAGAATTGGCTTTCTGGGCGGAATACGAGCAGTACCTCAAGAAGAACTACAACCCAAAGACTGTCAAAGACCACATGCAGTACGGGATAAAGTACGCAGACATCCTGAGCACAGGCGACGCGCACGAGTTGCAGGCAATGAGCCCAGAGCGGCGCAAGCACATCATGAAGTCGGTGGCATCGCTTGCAAAGTACGCCGGCTGCTACGGCTTCTGGCGGGAGATAAAGGAACGCTACCAACTAAAGTGGGGCAGCGGCGACAGCACGCACATCTTTGAGGAGATTGTCAACGGCAAGAACAACTACAAGGAGATGCTCGCGTAGGTCAAGCAGGCAGTCGAGTCGGTGCCTACCGACTATGCCAACATACTGCGCTTTGACGTGTTGACAGGCTTGAGACCGACAGAGGCTCTGATGTCTGTCGGGCTTGTGCGCAAGGGCGGCGACTATTACAACCGCGAACGCCGGATGCTGGAGCACTTCAAGTACCCCGACTTGTTCTTGAGGCGGACAAAGAAGTGCTACATCAGCCTTGTGGACGCAGCCACGCTGGACATCGCCAAGGCGGCAGGCGAGTACTCGTACATGGGCTTGCAGTCCATGCTCGTCAGGCACGGTGTGCCGTCGCACACCAAGTTCTGCCGCAAACTCTTTGCGACGCACCTGCGAATGAAGGGCATAGAGCCGGAGTTAATAGACCTGCTGCAAGGCCGCGTTCCTAGGAGCGTGTTTGGCAGGCATTACTTCCGGCCAGACTTTGACGCAGAGAGGCCGAGGATAGAGAAGGCAATAGCGTCACTTGCCAAGGAGATACTATAGCCGGGGATGTCGGCTTCCCCGGCCCTATGAGGTGAGAACAAGGCGGCACAGGTCTTTGCCGCCCTCATCCTTTCTATTCCCGCGCTTAAATGTGCGAATCTTATGCATTTGAATGACTCTTGTGCACCCTTTCAGGTTGAGAGGTAGGAACGCAGGGAGCGCCACAGTCACAAGAAGCATACCAGTAGGTACGCGCTTTGCCGCAACTGCCACAAACGCCGTCATGTATGTCGGATTCTTTGG
>JBDUUM010000006.1:0-24579 GCA_039938615.1 Nitrososphaera sp. | reverse complement strand
GAATTTGCGCCATTTTGCATCTGACCTTTGATGGTCTGATGCGTGTTTGGTTCCCCGACGTCATCTCTGATTATGGTTATTGAATAGGTTCCATCTGCTGTAGAATCGAATGCTATCTGTGCATCTTGGCTTTCAGAAACTTGCAGTAACGGAGGTGAAGTAACGGTAATCCTTGGCGCCGTCAGTATGTTAGTGATGATGCCCGACGTAGCAATAGCGTCACTTATCCTTACCTGTGAATCCATGCCGATGGGCGCCAGAGTCTTACTTGTACCAAGCTGCTTGTCCGCATCTCCTACACCTACCGAGTCTGAGATAAAGCGCGCAACATTTTTTGCCATTCTATTAAATGAATCATTTACCGCAACAGAATCATCGACTGTGCGACCAGATTTCTTAGGGGGAGGAGAAAGAGATGGTGATGTTTCTGATTGGGACCTTGAGGGTTTTGGTTGTTCCTGTTGGTGTTGCTGACGCCCTTTGTGGTCCGTGGCATCATTTCCGTCCTTCCCCGGATCATTTTTCTTGTTATCGTTGTCGGCTCGCTCTGAATTTCTCTTTTCATCTTTAGTCTGCTTGTGCTTGTCATCTTTGGCTGCCCACCCCCATGCATGGCTACTACTTGTAGCCGACAATAACAACAGGTCTATCGCAAAGACCACTGCCACAATAGGCATCCAGGTTCGCCGCCTTTGCGAGATATGCCAGTTGAAGAGTAATGCTTTTGTAACAACTGAGAACATTGAGCGAAAGCCAGAAAAAGTCTGGGAATTGCTTATTAAAGATTGGTGATGGCTACCACTAGAAGCGCGTTACCTTAAAATGTTTCAAGAAGTTCAATCCGCTGTTTGGATGTGCCGTATATGTATAGTAGTCCTTTATTCTGCATATGGATTAAACGCAGAATCTGAACGACTCTTATGCAATAGGCAAAGTAAACGTAAAGGTCGCTCCTTTCCCATCTGCATTGTTCTGTGCCCATATCCTGCCTCCATGTATCTCTATGATTCCTTTGCAAATGTAGAGCCCAAGACCCGTTCCCTGCAGATTCATCCCATTGATGTCCTCAGTGATAAATTTGCCAAACAACTTTGGAAAAAGCTCTGCTGGGATCCCCGGTCCGTTATCCTTGATGCTTATTTCCACCATCGACTTTGCCTCCGAACCCTCTTGCACGACAACTGTACGCTTTTTTACAGTTATCGTTCCCTCCTTGGTAAGCTTGGCAGCATTGTCTAGGATATTATTGACAACCTGGGTTATCCGCAAAGGATCGACCCTGACGATTGTATTTTCGTCTGCATCCAATGTAATTGTCACATCTGGTCGCAACTTTCCCTTCTGCGACGAAATAGAATTGTTGAGCAAATCAACAATCCGTGTTTCACGTTTGTCCGGCTTTAGATTCTTTGAATCAATCCTGCTAACCTCAAGTATGTCTTGCGACAGCTGCTTTAGGATCATTGCCTGCCCCAATATTACATCTATGGCCACGTCTTTATCGACATCTCCGTATTTTGCCATCTCTGCGTACAAAAGTATTGGTGTGATCGGCGTCTTTAGCTCATGTGATGCAATCCCTAGAAATTCCGTCTTTAACTGATCAAGCCGTTTTAGCTCTTCATTTGCCTTTTCTAGCTGGAGCTTTTGTTCTGAAACCCTTGCATTTGATTCTGACAGCTCCTTGGTTTTCTCCTTAACCTGTTTATCCAAGGAAATATTGCGGCTGACAAACGAGGCAATCACGACTGTTAATACGCCATTTGCTGCAAGGATGGAAAACATCTGGATCCTGTTTTGATAAAGGACATTCTCGATACTAGAGTAAAAGCTGGCCGTATCTGATTTTACTATTACGAGATATGGCTTACCATAGAATGTGACTGGTTGCGCCGTAATTAGAAATTCGCCTTCATCATTTCTATAAACGATATTATTATCAGTCTGTTTGGCATTTCCATCAAGAATTGACTGAAGCGCAACAGTGGGGTTTATGTCCCCTTGAATTTCTCCTGTATCCTGTACAATGGAACTATCGACAAGGTCCTGTTCAGAGCTTGCCAAAAAATTCAGCTGCCTGTCTACGATAGCAACATAGCTATAGGGTGTAGAATCTGTAACCGAGAAATCTGATTGCAAAAGAATAGAGGGAACCGAAATTATTATCATGCCGGCGAAATTGCCTTTCTCGTCTAGGATCGGTGAAGCAAACGATAGAACGTTGGCTGTCTTGCCTTGTCCCAAGAAAACTGGACCTGATTCTTTTGCATTTGAAATCCAGCTGCTGGGAATTATATCGCCGGTCTGGAATTGGGCAACAGGTCCTACGCTTGCGACAACCCTACCTCTCTCATCGATCAAGGCCAGTGCATTCATTTCATTGCTCATTAGACGCAGCGATTCATTGGTACGGCCTAGGGCTGCGATGCTCTGCGGATTTGCTGTTTGCACGGCCAAATCTAGATCATTTGCATCCTGCACATGCCTTAACATGCCTTCAACTTGGGTAAATTTGGCATTGATGGCACCAGCAATTACTTTCGTGACTTGCTTTTGGCTTTGCTTGTTGTATTCAAAAACCGAATTTAGCGTTGCAAATTCATTTGAAATCTGAAAAACGAAAAACAGCACATATGAAGTAACGAGTATAGATATGATGATAAAGGTGCCGCGCTTTTCTTTGTCCATTGTATCAAAGCCTTTTCTTTTTAGGAAGTAAATTGACACCCTATGTGCCCCTGATGCGGCATTCTATTAAGTTTGCTTGCTTATAAGCTATATATTTATACGATACCGAGTTTTGAACCTTCTCCAGAGGGTAGCTTATCTGAAAAACATGCTTGGCGACTTGAGGTTCAAAGTCACCTGCCTAGTCTTGGCACTGTCTTTTGCAGTTGCTTTGATGATCGCGGCTAATGAAGGCGAACTAAGAATATTCTTCCAAAATACCACGTTGGTCGCTACTTCGGCAGTGGCATTTGCCTTATCCGTCGTCGTAATTTCTCTTTCATTTACAGCTTATCGAAAAACGTTCTTCATGTTGCTGGTTGGGCTTGGATTGTGGTTTACCGCAGAAATTACCTGGATGTACTATGTGCAATTCATGAAAGTAGAGGTTCCTTTTCCTTCTCTGGCAGACCTGTTCTATCTTTCGGGGTACGTCTTTGTTGGCATCTTTCTGATGCAGATCGGTAGCAGAATATCTAGTGCTAACAAGAAAAATATGCTTGTAACAAGCGCGATTTCGATATCAATAGTCGCCACCATAATCAATTTCTTTATCTTTGATATTGTCCAAGAGTCGTTTTCAGTTACTTCTTTATCTTTAGAAAGAATGGTGCTTTTGTCTTTTAGCGTAGCCTATCCGATTCTTGATGCGTTATTGCTAATTCCATCAATGATTATCCTTTACGAATCTCGGACCCGTCGGACAGAGTATCTCTCTTGGATAATGCTGTCTTTGGCTATGTTACTACTAGGAATAGGTGACACCGGATTTGGTTATGCCGCCCTAAAGAACATTGAGAGCCTTTCAGAGGATTACGTTTGGGATATCATCTTTAATTTCTCGTACATTTTTATCATCGGCTCTCTGGTATATGAGCTAGTCCGCTCCAGACAGCAAATAGTAATGATGCCGCAAAAGCAATAGTGTGATTTTTTTCAAAAAAAGAAAGGAAAGGCGGTTCGCCGGCTCGATCCTATTTTTGACACTTGCTCTATCCGTCCAGCATTCCTACCTCCGTGCCAAAGTAGGACGGAACGTGGAACCACCTGCCGTCAGAGTCGTCGCCATCGGTTATGTACAGTAACCCTGCCCATCTTGAAGACTCGACCTCAAACGCCGTGTCAAGCGAGCCTATGGCGTACCGGATGTACGAGAAGTACAGCGAGTCGTGCTGGTAGTGCCATCCTTGGTCGGCTGTACACTGGACACAATACCGCAGCCATGATATAGGCATGTATCCCTTTCCTTCCGTTATGTTGAGTACATCTACCGTTCCTACATAGCTCTTTGGCACGTCAGTCCCGGGATTGCCCATTGTCATCTTCATGCCAATTGACTTGACATACGCAGTCAGGTCCCTGTAATGGGTTTCAAATCCAGCCTTGTTTGTAAACTCGTCAATGAACAACCCGTCTGCGCCATACCAGTTTTTGTACTTGTCCGCATCTGCTTTCAGGTCGGCAAGCGGCCTTGAGCCATAACCGTCATGCGTATAGCCGATTGCGATGATGCCTGCACTTTTCAGCTTGGCAACCCACGTCACAAAGTTGCCGTCCTTAAGGTTGCCCGGCCCGCTGTTTGGGTTAAATGCTGCCACTATGGGCACGGACGGGTGGGCATTTTTGGCGTCAATGACCTTCTGCCATTCCAAGGCGCCATCTCCTGCTGGATACATGTACAGGGCGACGTAGATGCCGTTCTGTGGAATCAGGTACCTGAGAGGGTGGGGTGGTGGTGGAGTCGTGTCTTCAAACTTGGCCGACGCTTTCCATCCCTTGCCGTCTACAGCCTGCACCGTATGAAATCCTGTCCCAAGTGCAGGAGCCGCAAAGGATGCCGAAAACGCGCCTGTGGTGGTAGTAGTTGTACCGGCCACGCTCCTGCCATCGTACGTCACCGTGACCGGGGAGCTTGGCGTAAAGTACGTCCCAGACACTGAAATCATGGTGCCGTTTGGCCCGCTCGTCGGGGTCAGATTGACTGTCGGTACCCTGAACACCGCGGTTATTGCCGTGTCGCTGCTCAGAGTCACCGTCCGCGCCCTTGCCGTGCTGCCATTGTCCTGCCAGTGGTCAAACAGCGTGCTTCCATAGTCAGAGACAGTCACCGAGTAGGTTGCGCCTGCCGTTCCTGTATACGACAGGGTCGTAAAGCCTGTCTTGACCGTGGTGGTGCTCCCCTGCTTGATGACCGTGTAAAGCCCGCCGGTGGGCTTGCCGTACATGTCGACCGAGCTGACCGTAAGTGCATATGTCGACTGGACGGCCCTGACCGTGACTGCAACTGTTGCCGTCGCAGAGCCGCCATTGCCGTCAGACACCGTGTAGCTAAACGAGTCGGAGCCAGAGAACCCTGCGGCCGGCCTGTACGTGATGGTAGTATTGTCTGCATTGACCGTGACGCTGCCGTGCGCAGGCGCCGTCGCAGATGTTACACTCAGCGCGTCGCCGTCGATATCGCTGTCGTTAGAGAGGACGCTTATGGTGACTGGTGCCCCCTGGTTGGTAGCCGCAGAGTCGTTGGCTGCTGCGGGGCTGTCATTTACGGGAACCACCGTCATGGATACGACAGCGACGTTGCTGTCCGCGCTGCCGTCGTTTGCCCTAAACGTAAAGCTGTCCGGACCGTTATAGTTGGCGGCCGGGGTGTATGTCAGGTTTGGAGCCACACCTGTCAGCGTGCCGTGGAGCGGCGCGCTTGCGATGAAATACGACAACGCATCCCCATCCACGTCTGATGCCGACAGGGTGATGGTCTTTGCGACATCTTCGCTCGTCGAAACTGATGTTTGTCCGTTGGCCACCGGCGCATCGTTTACAGGGCTGATAGTGATGGAGACTGTTGCCGCGCTGCTCTCAAGCAAGCCGTCAGACGCCTTGAAGGAGAAGCTGTCCGAGCCGCTATAATCGGCGGTTGGAGTATAAGTCGTGCGGTTGCCAGATATCGACGAAAGCGTGCCATGCGCAGGACCGGAGACTATTGAAAAGCTGAGAGAGTCGCCGTTTGCATCTGTCCCGCCCAGTATCACTGGCAGCGGCGTATCTTCGCCCGTACCGACGGTCTGGTCTATGGCCGCAGGCCTGTAGTTGACGAAATTCACCTGCACAGCGACCGTCGCAGTTGAAGAGCCGCCCCTGCCGTCTGATATTGTATAGGTAAAGGCGTCCTGCCCGCTGTACCTGGCCACTGGCGTGTAGGTAATAACACTGCCTGTGCTGATGAGCGCAGCGCCGTGCGCCGGCGTCCCGACCGAGATCAACGATAGCGTATCGCCATCGGCATCACTGTCGTTTGCAAGCGCATTCACTATCAGGGACGTGTCCTGGTCCATTACCGCCGAGTCGTTGGCGGCTACAGGTGCCCTGTTTGGAGGGGGCGGCGCCCTGTAATACGCTGTGATGGCCACGTCAGAGCCAAGCGTGACCGTCCTTATCCTGTTCGTGCTGCCATTCTCCCAGTGGTCGAAAAAGATGGCGCCTCCGCTGTAGTCATGCGCCTGCACCGTGTAGGTTCCTGCTGCTCCTGCAAAAGTCAGCGGCGTAAACCCGCTCTTGACGGTGGCTCCGGATTGGCTGATAACTACCCACATGCTCAGTGGCCTGCCATCGAGGGCATAGCCGGTGACGGTGAGCGTGGTGCCTGCAGCAGCATATGCGCCCGGTGCAAAAAAGAAGACGCTGCTGCCCCCTGCGATCATTGTCGCCAAGATTAAAAATGTGGCTATTCGTGCCTTGCCTCTGTGCATTTCTTCTGCCATTAGCCTCTAGAAGGTTTTAGTAGAACAAAGTCCTGAGTGTGTAATCGGGGTTAACATGCAGCAGAGCGTACTGATCTGATATATGGAGCTGAAATCTACTCCTACTATTATTACCTTCCTGCATTCGTCTTGTGACGCGTCTTTTTTTTGCGGCTACAGGTACACGCGTCTTATAATGAATCTATGGCTTTGAGGTAGACATCGTCGTTTTTGCCGATAATCTCAATTGGTTCGTTCCAAAAGACCTCCTTGACTCCTCCCAGAACCCTTATCCTCTCTGAAAAATCGACCACCTCTTTGTTGGTCTTTAGGATGGCCTGAACCATCAGGTCCGCGCCGTTGCTGCTGAACATTCTAGTAACGAACGCCACTTCTGGCCACGACATTATCTCCTTGGCTATAGTCGATGGCGCCACGTTTTCAGTAGTGATGAAGAACATCATGGAGCGCATCCCGAACTTTTTCCATTCCAGCGAATAAGAGCTATGGATTAGACTTGACAGCCTCTTTCTCCTCCTCTGCACGGTGGTGAGAGGGACATTCAGCTCCCTTGACAGAGCAATAGAAGAGGTGTTGCCATTGGAAGCAAGCATCATTTTTAACATCTTTTTGTCTACTGCAGAAAGAGATATTATTGCGGTGGCGCCTGCCTCATGCGCCTTGTTGCCGGCCTTCGCCCCTGACCGGACAGGCATGCTCGCTATTTTGTTCATTCCATAAAGAAGATCTGACAGTTGCTGGAGCGTAAGCGACTCAAGCGCAGAAGTGTTTATGCCAAGCTTCTCCATCTCTTGTAAAAGACTTGCTCTTGAGACATTGTTGTTGTAGTCGCTACTATCAATCTTTGGGATGCGGCCCTGCTCATTTACTCTCTGTTCCGATGTGTGAGGCACAGCGGTAGTCAAGAGCTGGTTGTTATTTTAATCTATATTTAAATCTTCTATAGATATATTCTATATTATAGTTGCGAAAAAGTGGAACATCTGGCTACATTGTTTGCTTTTGCGTGCATGGACGCGAATAATATATTTACATTTACTGATCTCGAAATTTTGTTGCCACAGGCCCAAGAGCTTGCGTCTGCCTTTCTGCTCCACTTGGAGAATCTCCTTGGCAAACGCGCGATGGCTGTCATCAAGGCAGAAATTGAGGAAAACTACTTTGGCAAAGAGCTGTTATTTGAAGCTGCATTACTCAAAAGGTCCGACCTTGTCGAAAGGGCTTTTACGGCAGTACTGGGCTCGGCAGCGCCTGCGATCTTTGAGCTTGCATTGAACCAGACCGCAGCCCAGTTTAACATTGGCGTGATCATTGCGGGCCTGAAGCCTGGCGGCCTTGGAGAATGCCTGGCATCTCTCTGTCAAAAAGAAAAGAAGACCAGATATGATTTCTTATGAGCCTTTCCTACGATAGCTTATATCTTACTGTCCTTACTTGGAAGTGTGAATACCGGGTTGCTTGAGGCTATAGGCAATCTGCGACCTGATATAGAATCCGTTTCAATAATTTCGTCTGGCAAGGTTTCGCAGAACTGGTCAAGGGCCGCTGCCGCTGCAGCCAATCCTCATCCTCCTTCAAATGAAGACATGCGGAGGATGCTTTTGCAGGTTGATGTCTTTACCAGCATGCCTTCCATGAACGAAAAACTGTATGGCAAGGTCGAATTCCTGCTCATTTCGCACGAGATATACATGCTTTTCTGATACCTTGGCGGGCCAATTCCACGCTGGTTGTCGCCTTTCTGGAGAGGCGCAATTACGAGGAGCTGATAGAAAAGGTCCTCGCGCTTGTGAAAAGCACCGGCCAGAATAGCCAGGCATAGCCATGAGATCTCAGGGTGCGAACGAATCTACGAGCATGACATAGGCGCCGTTATTCCTGCCGATCACTTCTATTGATTCGCTCCACTGCACCTTTTTGACCCCCTCTTTTTCCTTGATCCTGTCAATCAGGCCCATCAGGTCTGCGTTGGTCCTGAATACGACTTGTACCGACAGACTCGTCTCCATATTGCCTATCGTCCTAGAAACAGAGGTGATCGCATCGCTTATCTGCAGGATCTCCTCGCCAAGCCCTTTCGTGCTTGCATTTCCGCAAGATACCGACAGGCTGGCTTCTCTCCAGCCCAGCCTGCCAAGCCTGAGCCTGCAGGTCGTTTCGATAAGGTTTTCCTCAAGCCTCTTTTTTCTCCGCTGGATTGTGCTGAGGGGTATTCCAAGCTCTCTTGCGATGTTCATGGATGTGATGTTGCTGCCTTGAGCCAGAATAAAGTGCTTCAGTATGCTTTTGTCAACTTTTGAGAGTACGATTGGCTTTTGGGCATCTCCCTGTCTTTCTTGCTTGTGGTGTGGCTTTGCAAGCAGGTTGTTAAGCCCTGCTAACAGGCTTTCAAGCTGGTTGATTGAAAGAGTTCCAAGCCCTTCAGCGTTAACTCCCATGTCTTCCAGCTCGCCAAGGAGCTCTGTACGCGAACTGGCAGGCGAGCAGTACCCTGCTGCCATTTCTTTGCTCTTTTGTACGGTTTTGGATTCTGAAGGCTGTGCCGCTGCTACTGTTGTTGTTGACGAGTCATTCCTATATTGAGAAGCTATTGTTGACAATGATATCTTGTTCCCTTCTTGTCCTCTAGTTCTTGATGATATAGGTCTAGCTACCGATACTTCCTCTAGGTTTGGATACAATATCCATGTACCATGGGGTTTGGCGGCTATTCTCTCCAGTGCCAGGCCCCCACCTGCCATGCAGGCTGTGAGAGGCTATACTACTATTATTACTAGTTCTGTTGAATCTATCGGTGTTGTAATTGGGTATTAAAAACAGGTGTGTATGAAAGCACAATCAGTCCTAACTGAAGCCATGCGATGCTTGTATCCTTCTGTTCTTGCTAGAACTTATTCTAAAGGCAACAACTATCACCGACAAAATTATTGCAGCCACAACCGCGGCAAGTGAGCCAAACTCTGGTGCAATCGTCGTGCCAATTATCTCCACTCTTGCCACAGGGCCAAAACTCGCAAGAGGGATACATATCACTCTATCTCCAGATGACGGTACAACAACTTGTGTTGTGTTGTGGATTGGCTGCCCATTCACGAGTACAGTAAAGGGTACATCTTGATTGTCCTGTGTGGAATCGATTAAAGCCCTTGGAAGTCTAACTTGCAAGAGTTCGCCTTCCGACCTTCCGTCAAATGCGATGGAGCGTTTGTCGATATTTGCAGTAGCATTAGCAATGTATCCTGCGAAATGGACATCGTATTTCTGGCCGCTAATGTCTAATGTCCAGAGGTACGGTAAGTTATAGATAGACTCAGGAGGTGGGGAAGACACGCCCGGCCCGCCGCTATAGGGGCTCCTGCAATGATATCCAGTATCTACCTCAGCAAATGTCGAGGGTGTAGAGAGAAATGAAAATAGAGACAATGAAACACATGCGACAAAGAGATGGATTTTTTGCACGCTCTAGGAGATTAATTTCTGTTCATTCTTTAACCTTATGGCGACACTAATAGGATAATTACCCTTATCAGACTTGTACAAATATGATAAACTGAATACTGACATTTTTTGATATTACTTAATAGCAAATCTTTCTACCGCCTAAACGCACTACCCCCCAAGAATCAACACCCTAGGATAACACTCAAGACTCAACAGAACCATATTGCTAGTAACAGGCGATTTATGATCCAAGCCCGGCGGCCGCAGGTGACACACGCATACACATACATGCACACGCCTCTCCATCCGACCATGCCAATCCTAAAGATTTTAAGTGGCTTGTCATGCTCTTTGAGCCTGTATCAAAGATGGTAAATGACGCCCAGGTGAAGGAGCTGGTCAGGAGGGCGCGCGAAGGGGCTACCAAGCGCAACTTTAACCAGTCTGCCGAATTGACGCTAGTACTCAAGGATATCGACGTAAAGAAGGGTTTCAACCTCAACGAGGTAGTTGTTCTGCCACACAAGCCTTCCAGGTTACCAAGCGTGTGCGTGATCGCGTCCGGCGACATGAGCACGAGGGCCAAGGCTGCCGGCGTAGAGCGCGTCATGGCTCCTGAAGAGCTTGACAGACTTGGCACCAATAAGCGCGAAGCGCGAAAAATCGTTAGGACTCATGATTTCTTCCTTTCTGACACGGGTCAAATGGCCTCGGTAGGCCGCTCACTTGGTCAGTTCTTGGGTCCAAAGGGCAAGATGCCGACCCCGCTGCCATACGGCGCACCGATTGAGGCAATCGCAGGTCGTTTCAAGGGTTCAGTAAGGGTCAAGGCCAAAAACCAGCTCAACGTCTCGACCAAGATAGGCGATGAAAAGCTGTCCGACGACCAGCTGGCGGAAAACGCTAACGCCGTGATATCTGCAGTCGAGAAAAAGCTTCCGCAGGGCGACAAGAACATCCGAAACGCAATGGTCAAGTTCACGATGGGCAAGCCAGTCAAGCTTTCCGCATTGAAGGACGAGGAGAAGAAGGGAGAATAGAGAGAAGACATGTCCCAAGCAGTAGTCCAGCGCTCAACCTACCCGAAAAAGAAGCGGCTGATGTACAAGGAGCTGCAAGAGCTTCCAAAGCAGTACAACGTCATTGCACTCTCCAAGATGACCAAGGTACGCGCTTCTCAGCTGATGCTCCTTCGCAAAAAGTTCCGAAACGACATCAAGATAAGGATAATCAAGAACAAGGTCGCAATCCGCGCGTTTGAAAATGTCAAGAGCGTGGTAGGCCTCGACAGCCTCCGAAAAGAGCTGGAGGGCCAGTGCGCGCTCATGTTCACAAACATCAGCCCGTTCAAGCTCAACCTGATCTTTTCGCAGAACAAGATATTCCTGGCGGCCAAGGGAGGCGACATTGCCTCAAAAGAGATTGTCGTCCCTGCCGGCAACACAGGCCTCGTTCCAGGTCCGGTACTGTCCGAGTTCAAGGTCGGCAACGTGCCGACCAAGATAGACCAGGGCACGATATGGGTCACCAAAGACACTGTTGTAGCAAAACCGGGTGACGTAATCTCGCAGCAGCTGGCCTCTCTCATGAGCAAGCTTAACATCAAGCCGATAGAGGCAGGCATCGCAGTCAACTTTGCAATCGCAGAAGGCCTGCTATTCAGGGAAGCGGACCTTCGCATCGACCTTGCAGAGTACCGGGACGAGCTCGTCAGGTCGTTCCAGCAAGCGCTCGCACTTGCCACCGAGGCAGGCTATGTCACGCCGGAAACGGTCAAGCCAATGCTTGCCAAGGCGCAGCAGCACGCAAGGTCACTTGCGGCAGAGTCTGGCTACCTTACAAAGGATACTGCAGACATTGTCCTGCCAAGGGCGCAGGGCAAGGCGCAGGCAGTGGCAAACGAGGCCAAGAAGAAAGGCTACACTGCCCAGTAGCTATCTCTCTTCTTTTTTAGAAGCACGTTCTGGTGTAGCCTTAGGGACCCAGATAACCTGCCTGCACATGCCATGTGCAGCTCTCTAGTAATTTCTTACTGAATATTTTTACTGGAAAAGTAGCACCGAGTTGAACCTTGCACACATCTATCCTTGCTGCTTGCAGTGATGCATGAGAATACGGAACCAGCTCATGCTGGCGCTTGCAGGCTTGGCGGTCTTTGCAGTCATCATCATGCCAAACGCAAATGCATTTGCCGAATCATCTGCTACGTCCAGGCTGACAATCACTTCGCAGCTGACAAACGGAACCGAAATACAGGGATACTTTACGCAGCTTACGTTGCCCGATTCCAGCTTTTCGACAGGATTCACACCGGCGACCTTTACGCTCAATGACGGCGAAACGTACCTGGTATGCGTGGCAGACTACCTCAACTACTTTTTTGACTACTGGCTTGACACAGGCTCTACTGACAGGGTGAGGACAATATCGATAAATGAGGACACTGCGCTGAGCGCCGTCTACAGGGTGGAGGATATGCAGACTGACGCAGGCAATGCAGGGCAAGGCGAAGGATCGTCTGGAGCATCTACTGCCGCTGTTACAAACACGAACGCCGGCAGCATAAGCTGGACATACGTGCAACAGCTTGCCGACAGGCTCTCCGTGTATGGAGGCGACAATTCCAAAGTGCCAGACCTGAACCTGTCCGGTTACGGCCTGCCGGGAGGATCAGAGGTCATGCAGTACGATTCTATGTACGAGCTGGTGGGCTCTGGCATGGTCGTGTCCGACACTATGCTTGCCGCAGACATGGCGGGACTTGAGTGGAACAGCCTCACAGAGGAGCAACAATGCTTTCTGGCAATCGTGCTGAACCTAGGTATTCCTCTTGACGAGAACGGGCTTCCTGCCTAGGCAGGACGGCACACGCCCTTCTCCTTCCCTTCTCCTCTATCGTTATATCATATCCTTTCTTTTACGCAATCGCCCTGTTGTGCCGTGTCCTCTCCCACACATCTGCAGCCACCTCGACTACGGCCTTTTCAGAGTCGGTGCCGTCGTGCTTTGACTGCCACAGGTAGGCGATATATTCGCCTGCCGTGGTCTTTTTCTCAAGGCGCGATTCCAGTATGCCCAAAAACGCCGGTTTGATGCCAAGGTCGCCAAGCCCTTCCCTTGCAAACACAAGCTGGCTCCTTGCTGTTTCGATCACGCTGAAATGACTCTTGGCCGCAAAGCCTGACCTGACGACTGACTGGCGCTCCTCCCTGAGCGCCGCAAGAGGGCGCAACTCGCGCTCTGTGTGTAACGCCATCTGCAGGTAACCTGCAAAAAACTCGATCATGGCCATCATGGTCGCCGGCGTCGGCTGGACTGACATTACCCGCGTCTCGACGCGGTATGCACCCGTGTTGAGCCGTATCCTTGCGTCGTCGTGCCTCTCCTTTACAAGCCCGAAATAGTCCTTGGCGACTACAGGCTTTCTTGAAATGACATAGTCGATGTAATCCTCTATGCCGGAAAGGTAGCGGGAAATGGCTGGAAACCCTGACGCCTGTTGCTCTGACTGGTCGTACATAAAGATCCTGGGCTCGTGGAGGGAAAAGAGCCTGCCGGCAAAGAGCCGGCTGTTTGCGCCAAGCAGTATCACAGTCGGGATGAGATTGAGGATGTGGTTGAACATCTGCGCTGTAAAGCCTGGGTCCCTGCCCTGCAGGTGCATGTGGAACCCCTGGATGGCAGTCGCCACCTGCGGGGCTGCAAACTTTATCCCCTCGATTTCCACGTCAGGTATCTTGGCCTGCCACCTCTGCAGGCGCCTGTATCTCGGCTTGTCCGTTATCAAACCTTGCAGGATGTATGGCGACGGGTTTGCGCCAAACAGGACCGGGATTACGTCGCTGTCTATTTTTTTGATAGCCCTGTCAAGGTCGCCGATAAAGTCCTCAAGCTGGATGTTGAGCGACTCGATGTCTCTCATGGAGACGGGGTCGGTCTTGAACTCTAGCTGGGACTCGCCATACTCATAGTCGACCTGGTGCCTTGCAGACAGCGCTTCAATCAAGGGCTTGGCGCTGACTGGCCTTGCCCTGCCGTCGATGAGGCACAGCTCTATCTCGACTCCGACGCGAAAGTTCTCGTCGTGCCTCCCTGCGTGCCTCTTTATCCTCGCCTTGAGCTCCTCTGCCTGCTTCTGGATGGTCGACTTGGGCATCGCACAAAATCTCGCGTGATGGACATATTTATAATCACGCTAGATGCCGGTAACAGAATTAAGGAGAAAGAGCGAACCTATCAGGAAAATTCACACAGAAAGAGAGGGAGGGGAAAAGAGGATCAAGAAAGTGAGGAAAAAGTAAGGGATGGACTTAGCCGAACAGGGAAGAGAGTCCTTCCAGAGCCTCTTCCTCTTTCTTCTCATCCTTCTTTTCTTCTTTTGCTGCAGCTGCCCCGCCTGATGGTGCTTGAGCACTGCCACCTGCTGGAGCTGCTGCGGCCACTGCTACCGGCGCTGCCTTTAGTGCCTCATCGATGTTTACCTCTGAGAGCGCGGCGACAAGGGCTTTTACCCTTACGTCGTCTGGCGCAACGCCTGCGGCCTTGACAACGCTCTTGACATTATCTTCAGTGATATTCTGCTTGAGCTTGTGGAGAAGCAAAGCAGCGTATACGTATTCCATTGTAAGAGGCGATCGCCCAAGCACCATATTTGAACTTAACGCAGGAAAAAGATGTATATGGTGGACTGGGTGGGATTTGAACCCACGACCACCTACGTGTCCTCTGCCGTTGCATGGCATGCAAGGCAGGTATTCTACCGGACTAAACTACCAGCCCACGAATTACAACCAGACAAATTTGATAATTTAAGTGTACTTTATTCGTCAAGGCCCTGCAGGAGCCCTTCTGCCTTCATCTTTTCTGCGTGCGCAGAAATGTAGCGCCATATTATATCGGCGCGGTCGGACTTGAAATCCCACGGCGCCACCAATACAAGGTCGTTGTCCCTTATCCACATTCTCCTCTTTATCTTGCCCCTGATCCTGCACGTGCGCACGACTCCGTCCGTGCATTTCACGATAATGTTGTCGCCTCCGACCAGCTTTATCACCCGGCCAAGCAACTCTCCCTCCTGCGGCCTGACCATCTCCTTCAATTCTGACTCGGAAAGCACCTTTTTCTTGCCTATTTCAGGTCCCGCCTGTTATTCGCAAAATTGGGATTAAAAGTTTACCGCTAAAAAAGCTCCTGTGCGTCGTTTTCACTACCTCTGTACTGCGGTGCGCCAACACGAAAAAAATACGTCAGAGCGTCACGCCGGATCATTGTGCCGTGCGCCTGTGCGCGGCAGGCCATTGTCCGGCGCTGCAGCATTCTGCCTGAAATGCCTCTTTACATATGACGTTAATGCCAAATACTGGATTACGAGCGAGGACAGGACCACTCCAAAAGTTATAGTCTCAAGTGTCGACTTGAAAGCGCTTTCTGGAAGCGAGGCCACCAGCGCGACAGAGACTGCTCCTCGCATTCCACCAAGGACCACGACATGCTTCCAGGCCAGAGGGATCCTGTCCTTGACAAACCTGTTTGTGGCTGCCAGTATGGGATAGGTCGACGCAGCTCTGGCGGCAAGGACCGCCGCAAAAGCGAGGGCTATCAGCGGGACATTGCCGGCGATCTTTAGCAGGTCCATTGTGGCGCCCAGATATAGAAAGGCGGCCGAGTTTGCAAAAAAAGCCGCCATCTCCCAAAAGTTGAATGCCGACTCTCTCACCTTCTGGCTTATGGCTTTCTCGTGCCTTATTGTCACATTGCCAAAATAAAGTCCAGCCATGGCAACTGCAACCAAGCCAGAGACACCTACTGCGTTTGAAATCACCATGGATCCAAACACCATTGCTATCGTAAGCGCCGTTTCAGAGAACGGATCGTCCATCAACGCGTGTAGCCTGTGCGCGCCTGCAGCCATACTGAGTCCTATCCCTGCCCCGCCAAAGAACACTAGGGCAAAATGCTCCGCCTCGCCAATGACGTTAAGGTCGACAACGCCTGCCATGTTCGGATTGCCCATTACGCCCGAACCAGATGCAAACGCCACTGCTACAATCGAGGAAAAGGCGATTATGCCCGTAGCGTCATTAAAGCTCGACTCAGACTCCATAAGTGCGGAAAGCAATTTTGGCACCCTGACTTTCTTGAATACTTCAATTACCATTGCCGCATCAGTAGGAGCAATGAGTGCCGCAAATGCAAACGCCACCAGAGAAGGAAGCCCGGCAACGTACGTCAGTATAAAGCCTCCAACTAGGGTTGCAACTACGACGCCAAGAGTGGCTAGCAGAAGGGCGGGGAGCCTCACCTTCTTGAATTCCTGATAGTTCATCTTCATCATGGCTTCAAAGATCAGCGGAGGGATGAGGAAATCAATTATTAGTTTTGGGTCAATTGAAAAGTTGCTCCCTACTATGTCAAGCCTTGGCGAAAGGCTCAGGACCGAGATTATGATGCCTATCCCTACCAGCGTCATGGTGTACGGCACCTTTATCCTTGATGAGAAAAAGGCGGCCGCAAAAACAGTGCCCAAGAATATCGGAATAAGGTATTCAGATCCGAGCACTATTTGCTCATTGCTCGCAGAGGTCGCACCAGCTCCTGCTTCTGCAAGAACTATTATCCCTGACAAGAAAGGCGACCTAGCTGATCCGCCATGCTCATAAAAGTATTTTCCGGCAGGAAATGACATTATTGGCTCAAGGCAAACGCCTTGATGGCTTGGCGTCCAGTTACACCACGATTAAATAACGCTCTTCGTTTTGAAATCAACGGGCCGTTAGCTCAGCTTGGTGGAGCGTTCGACTGATAATCGAAAGGTCGAGGGTTCAAATCCCTTACGGCCCACTTTTTTCCTAGACGGGCTTCTGAGGCAAGATGATATTATACATTTGTCAAAATTTTACCTTAAACAACAACCTATTGACACGAAAATCCATGCAACTCATGTAGGTGTCTGCTCCTTTTTTGGCATATTCTGTACAATGGAATAGTTGTCTATAACGAAGGTCTCGTATCTCGCTCTGAAGAGTTACTGCCAAAGAACGCTCTGAAATAGTCATATTCTCTGCACACTGCGGAAGAACCTACAACATACTACTCCATCCACGGTCATCAGACTTTCATAATTTGCCAAATGCTCTAGAGAGTAACTATGGGCAATACTTCCATACAACAAAAGAAAGTGCTCATCATCGGCCTCGGGGAAATTGGCTACAATAACGCCGAGTACATGACCATGCGTGGACTTCAAGTATACGGATTTGATATTAACCCTGCCGCGGTGAGGCGGGCTATTGATGATCAGATAATCGTGGATGAGGCCAAGGACTTTTCAGGCTTTACGCACTATATCATCTGCATTTCGACCCATGCGCCAAACAACATGTTCACTCCGTACCAGGACGGCATCTTTGAAATTACAAAGAGGCTGGCAGAAGAGGGAAGCCCGGGTGCGTTGGTGGGCATTGACAGTACCATTCCAAAGGGTACGTCAAGAAAGATAGCGCAGGTCCTTGACGGGAAAATGCACGTTGTGCACGTCCCACACCGCTACTTTGGGCCGGAGAAAAAGATTCATGGTGTAAGCCAGTTGCGGGTCATCGGCGCCGTCGACGAGGCATCAATGCAGGCCGGCAAGGAGTTCTATGGCGAAACGCTGGGAATCCCACTCCATGAGGTGAAAACGATAGAGGTGGCCGAGCTATGCAAGATAGTCGAAAACTCGTACCGCTTTTTAGAAATTGCGTTCGCTGAAGAACTCAAGATGGTGTGCGATAACGCCGGCTTGGACTTTAACGAACTGAGGAGCGCGATAAATACAAAGTGGAATACCAAGATCATGGAACCGCGGACCGGCATCGGTGGCCACTGCCTGCCAAAGGACAGCCAGATGTTCCTGAACTTTAGCAAGGACAAGTTTGATTCAAGCATCATCGAAACAGCGCAATTCGTGGACCACAAGTACCGCAACCATCTCCTCCGGCAAGAGGCAGCGGCAACGGCAACCCCTACCCCTGCTGCCCAGCTCTCTGTGAACGTGCGGTGATCGGCGGATGAAAATCCTTGCTATTGGGACTCGCCCAGGCGAGGTTGAGCTTGGCTGTGGAGGCTGCCTGATCAACTCCCACTTGGAAAATGAGCAGATCTTTGTCTACGTGCTTTCAGACAGCGGGTGGCATAAAAAGGGCCGGAGGTACTCGGAGTCGCTTGGCGCCGCTTGGCGCCTGATGGCGCCTACGAGCCTGTGGGTGGACAATTTCAGCGAGGACGATCTTTTGACAAGCAGCAGGGTGCTTGATAATCTAAAGTTCTTTATCCGGCTGGTGGAGCCTGACGTCGTTTTAT
Source organism: Nitrososphaera sp. (assembly GCA_039938615.1). GTDB lineage: Archaea > Thermoproteota > Nitrososphaeria > Nitrososphaerales > Nitrososphaeraceae > Nitrososphaera. The sequence continues at coordinate 6,313 of JBDUUM010000006.1, read as the reverse complement.
GCCCCTCGCCAAACGACAGCAGCCTGCAGAGGCGCAAGGTCGCAAGTCGGGTGATCGAAGCGTCCGACTCGCAATACAATGTGCTGGCGTACGAACAGCCCGACACGGGCGGGTTTAGGCCGCAGGCCTACTATGACATCTCTGACGTGCTTGCAAACAAGCTGGACCTGTGCAACGCGTTCTCTGCCGAAGAAGGCAGCAGGACAAGCGCCGCCGGCGCGTTAGCCCGAAGGCGCGCCGTTGAGTTTGGGATGGAGTCCTTCGCCGCCGAAGCTTTTGAAATAATTAGCTACCACATCTCGAAAAACTTTGGAGTTGAAAACATTGTCTCAAAATTCCCTGCTCCGCCCGCCGAGAAATCCGCGCCACAAAACAACTGCATCATCGAGTATGCCTCAATCATCTCCCCGCTGCGGGGAAACGCCGGTGCTTGAAGAAAATGGCCATCATCGAAAATGTAACCCCGCTATCGCCCCGGGGCATCTCCAAGAAGCAAAAGACGGTCAGAGCGTTGATAATCGCAGGCGCCGGCTCGCTCATTGCGACCAAGCTGTATATGCTCTTTTTCTACCTTGACCCATTCCTTGGGGTCTACAGCTTTCTCACGACCTTTCTCGTGTTCAGCTCATTCATAGTCTCATACACCATGTACAGGGATCCCTTCCAGCCCATGCAAGATGAGAAAAAGAAGAAGGGGGAATCGGAAAGTGATTACCGGGCCTTCAAGAGAAGCCCTGACCTAAAAGACCCTCTCGTCAGCGTGGTCATACCCGCAAAGAATGACCCTGTCATGATAGTAGAAGCGGCAAAATCCATCATGAATTCTACGTACCGAAACCTAGAATTGATACTCGTCAACGACGGCTCTACTGACGACACTGGCAAGATGATGGACGAGTTCAGCTCCACTTCAAGAAACATCAAGACTATACATCTGCCAAAGAACCTCGGCAAAAGAAAGGCGGTGAGAGAAGGCATCGTAAACGGCCCTGCAAAGGGAGAGATAATCCTGTTCCTTGACTCTGACTGCATAATCGAGCGGACGGCCATAGAGCGCATAGTGAGGGTATTTGACGACCCCGAAGTGGGTGCCGTCTCGGGCCACGGCAGGGCGGTAAACGCCAACCAGAACACGCTGACAAAGATGCAGGACACCTGGTACGACGGCCAGTTCTCGATAATGAAGGCGATAGAGAGCGTCTTTGGGACGGTGACATGCTGCCCCGGCATTCTGGCAGGCTACCGGCGCGAGGCAATAATGCCTGCGCTGGACAAGTGGGCAGATGACGTTTTTCTGGGAGCCGAGTTTACGCTTGGCGACGACCGCCATCTTACGAGCTACGTCATCGGGGGCAACAGGCATTACCTTGGCAAGGAGCACAAGGTGTGGAAGGCAAAGTATTGTGAAAGCGCCATAGTCTACACCGAGGTGCCGGCAAAATTCCGCAAATTCGTATTCCAGCAGATCAGGTGGAAAAAGAGCTGGCTTCGTGTCTTCTTCTTTACCGCACCTTACTACTACAAGGACCGGAACCCCTTTGCAGCGGCGCTCTATTACCTCCAGATGATCTGGTCGTTCCTGTCGCCTGTAGTTGCAATACGGTCGCTCATTTACCTCCCCCTCCAGGGCGAATACCTGTCTGCAATAGTGTACATGGCCGGCCTGCTCTTTATCGGGCTCTTGTTTGCGGCCGAGTTCAAGCTGCGCAATCCAGATTCTGGCGGCATGTGGGCATACCGCCTCACCTGGTCGGTAATGGGATTCTTCCTGAGCTCGCTTGAGTACTACTCCTTTGCGACAGTAAGGAACAAGTCTTGGCTTACAAGGTGAGATCAAAAAGCATGAAGTACACCTCCCTCCTCCTTGTCGTGCTCCTCATCACGACCTTTACGATAGCCATATGGAACATGTACCTTCCTCTCTCAAGCAGCCGCAATACGCAGTTTGTCGATTATGTGAGCTACATCGCAAGAAACGAATATTCGACAAATTCTTTTCTGCAAAACAACATCGATTCGGCGATAGTAAAGCCGGCATCGGCATCTCTTATGAGCATGGGCCTCCTCCCGGACCAATCGCCGCCGCAGAACGTGGGTCAGCGAGTGATGAGCGACAAGGGGGACCATCCAAGCAAGGTCACCCTTGCGTTTTACGTGCAGTATGGCAACCAGCAGGACCTCATCCCACTTCTTGACCTGTTGCACAAATACAACGTCGGTAAGGCGGCCTTTTTCGTCGAAAAGCGCTTTATCGACGACAATGAGTTTGTCATCAGCAGGATCAAGAGCCAGGGATACAGCGTAGGCGAATGGGCAGACCTTGACGGGTACGGGAACAATACCGCATACGCACCCACGATCTACCGGGGCATCCCGCTGATAGAAAGCGAGGTGCTAAGTAATGTCCATAAGGACCGCGATGCAATCGAATTTTACCGCATTGCGCTGCGCTACCATGAATCGTCGGTGGCGGCGTTTACCCCAAAGATCATGGAGCACAAGATCATACTTGAAGACATCCTGAAGCAAAACGGAAATGGGATCGTGTTTGTTGACGAGCCAGCAAAGGGCGCAAATGCTGGCGATGCTCAGCCTGCCACAGCAGGAACAGAAATGCCGCAGCTGCGCCTCAATGAGGGCACATGGACGATAAAGTCCATAAGCGAAAAGTACCCTCAATATGCAAGCTATAACGATGCGCTAAAGGCATACCTCGTTTCCGGGCCGATAATAACGGGGCCGCAGTCAAAGCTTTTGATAGAAGGCGAACGGATACTGCTGAACACCCGGCCCGGCGGCAACGCCACCACCTTTGCCGAAATACGCGGCGAGGGGCTTATCAGGGATTCGTCAATCACATCCTGGGATAACGCAATAGGCGCTCCAGACCCAGACCCGTACAAGCCCCGGCCCTACATTATTATCCGCGGAGGACACGTGGACATATTCAACTCTACGATAAGTCACTTAGGATATTCCCTTGGAGGTTTGGAAGACACAAGGTATGCCCATGCAGCGCTTGAATTCTACGACTCGCACGACTTTACGATAGCCAACTCGACGATCTCGTTCAACTACTATGGCTTTTACTCTGAAGATTCAAGCAATTTCAAGATCACCGGAAGCGAGGTCTACGGCCAGACCCGCTACGGACTTGACCCGCACACCCGCTCAAGGGACTTTGTTGTAGATTCCAACTATGTCCACGACAACGGCAACCAGGGGATCATCTGCTCGCTGTACTGCTCAAATGTGACCATTACCCGCAACACCGTGGAGTACAACGTCGAGGGCATCGGACTGCACTGGCTGACAAACTCAAGCCTCATACAGGACAACACAGTCAGGTTCAACGAGAAGTACGGCATCTTTATCCAGAAAGAGAGTTTTGGCAACCTCGTGGAAAACAACACTGTGATAGGCAACAGGATAGGTATCGGGCTACTGGAAGGGTCGCAGGATAACTCGGTAAAAGATAACATCGTCGCCGACAATGTCGTCGACCAGATACACATGGCAGACGACAGCCAGAACAATAGGGTAGAAAACAACAGGTATTCCCCGGCAAAAGCCGGGGCAGGAGGGGGTTGATGACAACATGCTTCGGTCCCGCCATGCGATAATCGCCGACATCCTATCCATAGCGACGCAGCCGGTTAACAACACCACTATAATCTATGGGGTGCACCTGAGCAACGAGCAGTTTAAGCTTTACATCAACTTTATGCATGAGAGACGGCTGGTAGAGAGGATAAATAATACGTGGCTCGTAACCGACAAGGGACGGGCCTATATCGAGGCCTACTCCAACTTGGCCCGAATATTAGAGTCCGCGCCAGAATACAGCCTGGTAAACCCGATCGTTTCTTCCAAAGAGTAAAAGATACATACATGCACGCGCGTTGCGCAATCAATCGTGCGCCTCGCATACATCTTTTCGCCTTTCTTATAGAAGCTTCCTCTTGTTATATAATATAGTTTGCCTGCCGCTTTGCGCTAGGCTCGTGAAAGAACTCAGGAGAATAATCCGTTTTGAGCCATTTCTGCGAACGTTCTTTGTATATAGATAGTCCGCATACCACCCTTGTGCAGTCCCAAAGGGTCTACCATGGGCGTTCGTTTTACTACAGAAATGTCATGATATTTGCTCTGGCGGCCATACTCCTTTTGGGGCTGGTATTTTCGCCGCTGCAATATGCCAGCGCGCTCCTCCCTGGCGCCTGCAATTGCGTCATCTTTAGGCTTGACGACATACAGGACTGGTGGCTAAACTCGGTGCAAAATGCCGTGATGGACAATTTCATCACCAAGCAGGAGAAGGTCAGTCTAGGTATTGTCATGAACTTTGTCGGAAACGATGCGTCGGTAGTCAACAAGGTGAGGACAGGCCACTCCCAAGGTTACTTTGAGCTTGTGAGCCACGGATGGAACCACGTGGACTATTCCGCCCTGAGCCTCCAAGACCAGCAGAATACCCTTGGGCAGGCCAACCAAAAGATGTCCTCGCTTTGGGGAAGATCCACCTACATCTTTATCCCGCCTTACAACACCTTCAATAATGATACTCAAAAGGCGCTTCAGAATCTTGGCATGAAGGTACTGAGCTCTGAATTTGACCTCCTTGCACCATATGTTCAGTCAAATCAGGTCTTCAAGAGCCAGACGGGTTCAAACATAAAGGACAGCTTCGGACTGTACGAGCTTCCCCAGCAAGTCGGCTTTTACAATTATGATTTTGATCCGCCTCACAAGAATTCCATCGACACTATCATGAATCAGGTCACAAACAGGATTAACTCGCATGGCTACGCAGTCGTTACACTGCACCCGCAGGACTTTGCGGTTAAGGACTCAAAACAAGTTCCGCTTAATCAGGTGAGCAGCGCCGAGATTGCAGATCTGAACACACTCATTACTAACATCCATTCCGCCGGGTTTTCGATAAAGAGCTACACCCAAGTCTCCGGCATCCCACTGCCGCCAATAGTAGACAATACTCCTCCGGTCCTGACGCCGCCGGCAGACAAGACTGTGATTTCTTCTCAGCCCATTACAACGGTCAACCTTGGCACGCCGACTGTGACTGACAATGTCGACCCGTCGCCCATAGTCACAAACAACGCTCCGGCCGCCGGATTTCCACAGGGAACAACTGCCGTGGTATGGAATGCGACGGACCACACCGGCAACACGCGGCTGGCGACTCAGTACGTGACGATAAGGTCTTCTGCAGACAACATTAAACCCTTGATTACAACTACTTCGCCTCCAAGCGGCACCATAAGCGGGCCGGCTTCGGGACTAAACATCCGCGTGACTGGGACTGCGTCTGATGCCGAGACAGGTATCAAGATAGTCGAGGTCAGGACAAACACTCTTGCCTATGCGATTGCCAACAAGACATCGCCTGACAGCTGGTCCAACTGGTCCAAGGTTCTGCGCTTTACGTCGCCTACGAGCACCACCATAGTCGCCAGGGCGACTGACTTTTGGGGCAACCAGCAATGGTCCAACACCCCAATCACCGTGACTCTGAGCGGACCTGACACGACGCCTCCGCAGGTCACCGCCCCTCCAAACATCACTACAGAGGCCACGTCTGCAGAAACACCAGTCTATACGGGAACGGCCACGGCGTTTGACAACTCTGATCCTGCGCCTGTCATCTCTAGCAACGGCCCCGGCTCTGGCGAGTCCGCAGGGTTCCCGCTTGGGACGACTGTTATAACCTGGACGGCTAGGGACGCCGCAGGCAACGTCGGGACGGCGACCCAAACCATTACCATAGTGGACACAACGGCTCCTGCCGTCCCAGATCCGCTCCTTCCTGTAAACGGCACGCACTCCTCCGGCGGACCTGTGAATTTTGACTGGAGTGACGAAGTGGACGCGGTCTCTAACGTCAAATACGACTTGCTGGTGGCAAACAACACTGCGTTTAATTCTCCTATCGTACAGCAGACGGGGCTTGTCAACTCGACCTATACCTCCACCGCCCTGCCCTCCGGCACATATTTCTGGAAAGTTCGCTCTGCCGATGCTTCCGGCAACCACAGCCCATACAGCAATACGTTGACATTTACAGTTGACAGCAGCGCGCCTACCGTGACCGCATCTCCTTCAAGTGGCACTTACAATTCAACACAATCCGTGTCATTGACTGCCAGCGAGCCTTCGACTATTTACTACACTACAAACGGCTCTACGCCTACCACATCCAGTACAGTGTATTCTACCCCGATATCCATCTCCAACTCTACTACGCTCAAGTTCTTTGCAGTAGACACGGCCAACAATGCAAGCCCTGTAGTGA
>JBDUUM010000005.1:0-7256 GCA_039938615.1 Nitrososphaera sp. | reverse complement strand
CAAGACAGTTCTTTAATTTCGACAGGCTGGTGAGCCAGAAGGGTTCTGGGTCGCATGTAATAGCAGGGCTTATCGTCCTGATCGTGGGCGTCGCGTTTGGGTTTGCAATAGGGAGCGAGCCGGTGGCATACGTATTTGTCGCAATAGGCATTGCTATAATAATATCGGCATTCCTCATGATAATCAAGCAGTACGAGCGGGCTGTGATACTGCGGCTTGGCAGGTTCCAGCGCCAGGTGGGACCAGGCGTGCAGACTAGGATACCATTTGTCGACAGCATACTGGTCGTAGACATTCGCGAAAAGGTAAGGGAATTTACGGCAGAAAGGATGCTGACTCGGGACAACGTGCCGGTGACTATCGACGCCATCCTGCGCTACAGGATAATAGAAGACAGGGCAAGGGACTCGATACTAAACGTCGAGAATTTCAACGACATGATCCAGCAGGTGTCGCAGACCACTCTTAGAAACAACATCGGCTCGTCGATATTTCAGGACATCCTCTCAAAGAGAGAGGAGATTAACCAGCATGTCAAGACGATAATAGCAAGTGAGGCCAGCAGCTGGGGCATAGAGGTGACAGGAGTCGAGATAAGGCAGGTAGCGATACCAAAAGAGCTGGAGGACGCCATGTCGATGCAGGCGCAGGCCGAGCGTGAAAAGAACGCAAGGGTCACGTATGGAGAATCAGAGGTGCTCGTGGCAAAGCAATTTGAAGAGGCCGCAAGGGTGTATTCGGACAATCCTGTCGCCTACGCGCTCAGGCAGTCAAACATGCTGTACGAGTCGATAAAGGTGCAGGGTAACACGATTGTGATGATTCCCTCAGAATCGCTAAACTCGATGGGTTTTGGCAACCTCGCCCTTACGCAGGCGTACCTTGAAAACCTCAAAAAGGCGACAGAGAAAAAGCCAGAAGAACAGCCTCCAGCATCCGGCTGAGATGTGGAAGAAATCTTATACGTCGCTTCTGCAAAACAGCAGCTATGGAGAAAACGCATCTCACCCCTGACCAGTACGACGTGTGCTTTAACAAGGGCACCGAGCGCCCATTTTCGGGGCAATACTGGAACACCCACGACAAGGGCACCTATAGGTGCGTCAACTGCGGCGCCGAGCTCTTCAAATCAGACACGAAATTTGACTCTGGCACGGGATGGCCCAGCTTTTGGGCTCCTGCAAATGACGCAAACATCAAAGAGGAGAGCGATACGAGCTACGGCATGACAAGGACCGAGGTGATGTGCAGCAAATGCGGCGCGCATTTGGGGCACGTGTTTGACGACGGGCCAAACCCCACCGGCCTGCGCTACTGCATAAACTCGCTGTCATTAAGGCTGGACAAAGAAGAGAAATGAGCTGGTCTGAATGGCTCGACTTTGACAGGGCCGGCGTCGAGAAGGTGCCTGAAGAGCCGGGCGTCTACCTGATGCACGCAAGCATGAAGGTGATGCACATCGGAGGGTCGGACAACATGCGGGCCGCGCTGTTGCAATTGCTGACCGATCAATGCGCAAGCAAGGCCAGGCGATTCCACTACATGCCGACGCAGTCGCACGCAGAAATGAAAGAGCAGCTGCTAAAAGATTATGCGGACAAACACGCAGGCAGGCTGCCGGCGTGCATGGAAAAATGATGCTCGTTCGGTGCTACACCTGCAACATGGTGTTTGACATTGACAGGGAAAGCGAGCGCAGGGAAGCAAAAAAGCACAGTCAGAACTGCCACGAGATGACGCAGGGGTTCAAGGCATAAGGCACATATCCTCGTATCGGATAATCGATATCGATAAACCGATATGGGAATGTGGCATTTTGGATGGGAAACAAAGAGAAGGAGGGGGTTGAGGACATGGGTCATCTCTATGCTAGAGAGGTCGCCCAAGAACGGCGCCGAGCTCATGGACGAGATTGAATTGATGACAAAAGGCTGGTGGAGGCCGTCGCCTGGCTCGATGTACCCGTTGCTGGAAAACATGGTGCAGGAACAGCTGATAAGAAAAAGAGAGGACGGCAGGTACGAGCTGACGCAAAGGACTAGAGAAGGGTTGTTTGGCTGGCCCTACGGCTCGCACGGCGCGCAGCCAAGGACCGTTGACGACATGCTAAAAGAGATAGAAGGATATGCATCGTATTTCGAGGACCTGTCAAAATCAGACAGGACTAGGATCGAGCCTTACAGGGACAGGATAAAAAATATTGCAGAAAGGATGGCGGCGATGGGCAAGTGATGGAGCAGCAAAACGGCATCTGGAGGACGTGTACATATACATATACATTTGGCAAGCAGTTGATATGTGCAGCGGGAGACTCTGCCGGCGCTCTCCTCTGTAGCTTGGACTACATGCGGTCGCTTATATCGCAAAACTGCGAAAAGGTGCCATGATAAAACAGTTCTGCCATTTGTGCAGGGACGGCGGCAAGCAGTGTCTCGATATTGACGACAGGCGCGAAGCCGCGATGTTAAAGATCCAGCCCAAGTGCTCGGTCTGTGGCCGGTTGCTTGTGCAATAGCAGAGTAGTAGAGTCACTCCAGCAGCTTTTTTCTGATCATTTCAAGGGTCGCTTTCGGGTCGGCTCTCCCCTTTGTCTGCTGCATCACCTTGCCGAGCAAAAAGTTGGCTGCAGCGGGGTTCTTTTTTGCGTCTTCCACTGCCGCCGGCTCTGCCGCAAACACGGCTTCTACCACCTGCGCAAGCGCGCCCGTGTCGTCTATCCTGGCTGCCTGCGTCTTTTTGGCGACCTGCGAGGGCATCTCACCAGTCCTTACCACCTGCGAGAGGATCTGCTTTGCAGTTGCGCGGTTGATGGCGCCCTTTTCCACCAGCTGAGCAAGGTCTACTATATGCCCGGGGCCGATTTTCAATCCTGCAAGTACCGACCTTTCCTCCTTGGCCTTTTCATCCACAAAGCCCATGAGGTCAGTCACAATCCAGTTTGCAACCTCTTTTGGCGAGTCATAAATTTTTATCGCGGATTCAAAAAAGTCGGCAAGCTCCTTGTTGTCAATGAGCACCTGCGCGACGTGTGGCGTCAGGCCAAGAGAAACAAAGCGGGCCTTTCTCGCGTCGGGAAGCTCGGGCATCGACGACTGCAACGATGAGATAAAGTTGTTGCCGAGTGCGACGGTCGGTATATCAGGCTCTGGAAAATAGCGGTAATCCTGTTCTTCCTCCTTGGACCTCGACTCCTTGGTCACTTTCCTGGCGTCGTCCCAGTGGCGCGTCTCTGCCTTGACCTCGATGTCGCGGGATACCATCGTCTTTTGCCTCGTTATCTCGTACCGCAGCGCCTTTTCCGCCTCGGAAAACGAGCCGACGTTTTTTATCTCTACCCTGTGGCCGCCTCCGACAGAGACGTTTACGTCGCACCTTACGGCGCCTTCAAGGCGAGTATCACATATGCCGAGGTGCTCCACTATCGACGTTATCTTGTTAAGAAATTCCCTGACATCCCGGGGATCGACAAAATCCGGCTCTGTCACTATCTCTACAAGGGGCGTGCCGGCGCGGTTGTAGTCGACAAGCGTGTAGAGGCTCTTCTCCATGCTGCTACCACCTTCGTAGACAAGCCGGCCGGGATCCTCCTCCAGCTGGACCCTGCGGATCCGGGCTGATTTGTTACTATTATCGCCGCCGTATTCGAGTCGGCCGTCGGACCCGATGCTTGTCAGGCCGTATGCGTTGTACTGCGTCAGCTGAAAGTTCTTTGGCAGGTCCGGATAAAAATAGTTCTTGCGGTAGAACATGATTTCATCGGGTATCTTGCACGACAGCGCGTGCGATATCATGCCGGCAAACTCGACTGCGCGCTTGTTGAGCAATGGCAGGGTGCCGGGCAGGCCGGCACAGGTTGGGCAGGTGTTTGCGTTAGGCTCCTTGCCCCGGTAGTCGCACAGGCACGGGCAGAACAGCTTGCTCTTCAGACCCGTGAGCTGGCAGTGTATCTCCAAGCCGATTTTCGTCTCCATCAGAGGTCGGGGCTCCTCCTGTTTATCCCGGCGGCGCTTTCAAACATACCGGCGGCGTCAAGCAGCGTCTGCTCCTGAAACTCGTCGGCCATCATCTGCAGTCCCACGGGCAAGCTGCTGTTTTTGTCGTTGCTGTTGCCAAAGCCGGCAGGGACAGAGATTGCAGGTATGCCGGCGAGGTTTGCGACCACCGTGTCAATGTCTACCAGGTACATCTTGACTGGATCTTCGATTTTTTCGCCTATGGGAAACGGCATTATGGGCATCGTCGGCCCGATCAGGATGTCGTATTTCGCAAAGAGCGACTTTAGCTCCTTCTTCAATATCGAGCGGGCCTGCTGAGCCTTCAGGTAATACTTGCCGTAAAAGCCGGACGACAGGACGTACGAGCCGGCGATTATCCTGCGCTTGACCTCTTCGCCAAAGCTGGACCGGGCGTGCGCAAAGTACGAGTTCCACTCGTAGCCCTCAGGACTCATATCAAAGCCGTATCTTACGTTGTCGTACCTGGCCAAGTTGCTGCTGGCCTCGGCCATCGCTATGGTATAGTATGACGCAAGCGCGTACTGCACAGACGGCAGCGACGCTTCTCCGCATTTGCAGCCTTGGCTGGCAAGAAGGTCAAAAGCGTCATAGATTATTTTAGAGACCTGCTCGTCAGCGCCCTGCACCAGATCCTTTACCAGGCCCACCCGGAGCGGTCTTTTCTGGCCTGCATTATAATATGACGGCTTGCCTGCCGCAGTCGTGTGGTCGTGCTCGTCAAAGCCAGAGATTGCATCAAGAGCCGCAGCGACGTCCGCCACCGTCCTCCCTGCCGGCCCTACCTGCTCCAGGCTGTTGGCGTATGAAACTAGCCCGTACCTGCTCACAAGGCCGTACGTCGGCTTTAGCCCGACGACTGAGCAAAAGCTTGCGGGGCACCTGACAGAGCCGCCCGTATCAGAGCCAAGCGATATGGCGCACTCCATTGCAGCCACGCTTGCGGCAGTGCCTCCCGACGAGCCTCCCGGTACGCGAGAAATGTCCCAGGGGTTGCGCGTGGGCCCGTGCCTGCTAAACTCGGTCGTAGAACCCATCGCAAACTCGTCAAGGTTCACTTTGCCGACTATTATGGCGCCGGCGTCCTGCAGGCGCCTCACCACGGTCGCATCATAAGGAGGAACATAATCTTCAAGCATCCTTGACGCGCAGGTGGTGCGCATGCCCCGTGTGCAGATGTTGTCCTTGATGCTTACCGCTACCCCTGCAAGAGGGCCGGCACGCTCGCCGTCGCGGATTTTTTTGTCAAGCGCCCTTGCCTGGTCTAGCGCGCCCTTGTTGTTCACCGTCACAAACGCGTTTACCTTGGGCTCGACCTTTTCTATCCGCTCAAGCACCTGATGTATGTATTCCTCGGCTGAAAATTCTCTCCCTGTCACGCCCTGCGCGACTTGGCCGGCAGACAGCTTGTAGAGCGACAACATCACATCATACCATCCTTGGGCCCTTTACGAACCCGTCCTTGCGGTATTTTGTGCCTATTGGATCGGCGCCAAATGCCTTTGCCTCGTCCGGCCGCAGGTCGGAAAAGTCTTTCTTTGTCTTTATCACGTCGTCGGCCTTTACCAGAGGCATCGAGTCCAGCTTGTCCAGGTACGCGATTATCTGCTCTATCTGCACCGTGTACTTTTCTACCTCGTCATCTGACAGCTCGATCCGGGAGAGCCAACCAAGGTGCTTTACCTCCTCTTTGGTCACTACCATTATGGAGCCAGCCTGTCTATGTCGCGTGGGTAAAATGTCGCGTCGCGGATGTTCTCTATCTTGGCTATCGCCATCAGCAGCCTTTCAAGCCCAAGTCCAAATCCGGCGTGAGGGGGGACGCCATAGTCAAAGACCCGGAGGTGGTAGTCAAAAGCGTCTGTTTTCAATCCCTGCTTTTGCATCCTCTCCACCAGCTGGTCCTTGCGGTTGATTCTAGTGCTGCCGGACGACATTTCAAGCGGACCGTACATCAGGTCAAACGACTCGCACACCTTTGGATCGTCTGCTCTGGGTTTTACGTAGAACGGCTTTGTCGAAGTCGGCCAGTCGACGATAAAGTAAAAGCCACCGAGCCTGTCGTCAGAGAGGCTCTTCATCACCTGCGGCGAAATGTCGTCGCCCCACTGGATTCGCTCTCCCGCCTCCTGAAGTTTATCGATGAGGTCAGAATAGGCATATTTTGGAAACGGCAGCTCCAGCTTGGGCATCTCTATCTCCAGAAACTTTAGGTCGGAAGAGTTCTTTTCCTTTATCGCGTCAATGATGTTCACTATCATGCGCTCCAGTAGCGACATGACATCAGTATAGTCAACAAACGCCTTCTCGACGTCTATCGACGTGGCTTCCGACAGGTGGCGGTTTGTCCTGGAAGGCTCGGCCCGAAATATCGGTCCGATCTCAAAGACGCTCTCAAAGGCCATCGTCAACTGCTCTTTGTAGAGCTGAGGGCTCTGGGCCAAAAACGCCTCCCTGTCATAGTAGAATATCGGGAATAACGCCGCGCCACCCTCCGTCGCCGTTGCGATCATCTTGGGCGTGCTCACCTCGATGAACTGCTGCCGGGCCAGAAACTCGCGCACGGCATTTGTCACGGTCTGCCGGATGCGGAAAATCGATCCAAGCTGGTTGCGCCTGAGATCCACCGCCCGCAGGTCAAGCCGGGTGTCGATGCCGACAGGAGACGTCTTGCCCTGCGTCTGAAAAGGCGCCGCCTTTTTCGCCACAGAGAACGCCCTGATCTCTGATGGCACTATCTCGGCTCCGTTAGGGGCCTTCTCCTGCGGCCGGACCTTGCCCCGTATGCCTATTGACGTATGCTCCTTTACCTCCTTTGCGAGCGTGAACAGCTGCTCGCCAACCTCGCTTTTCTTGGCTGTGACCTGCATCTCGCCCTGCATGTCCTTTATTATTATGAACTGGATGTTGCCGTGGTCCCTGACGCTAGACACCCACCCCATGACTATGACCTCCCGCTCGGCCGCAGAGGGGTTCACCTCTAAAGAGTAATGCGTCCGGCGCCACTGGCCGAGGTCTTGTTCTCTTATTTCCAAATTAAATAGAGCGAGGTTGTATGAAAGAGGTTATTAATTTAACCGTAGGGCCCGCTCGGCAATCATGTTTACGATTTCAGCTGCCCTGTCTTTCTTTATGACGCCGGTGACAAAATGCGGCTTGCCGCCTCCCCTGCCGTCTGCGCCGGCGACTTCTCGAAATACCTTGTTGCAGTCAAGGTCGACGAGCGTTTCGCTCCTCGCAAAC
>JBDUUM010000004.1:0-85391 GCA_039938615.1 Nitrososphaera sp. | reverse complement strand
AATGAAGATGACAATGGGCAATCCCGGGACTGATGTGCCAAAGAGCTATGTAGGTACTGTCGATGTCATCAACATAACGGAAGGAAGGGGATACATGCCTATATCATGGCTGCAGTACTGCGTGCTGTGTTCCTCAAGTAGCGGCTGGCACTACCAATATGACAAGCGCAACTTTGCTTACATAAGGTATGACATAAGCTCGCTTGATACGGCATTTGAGACAGAATCTGCCAAGTGGGTCGGCCTTCTGTACATAACTGATGGCAATGACTCTGACGGCAGGTGGTTCCATCTGCCGCCGTATTTCAGCACGGAGGTTGCGACGCTGGACCGCTAGGGCGCTTTTTTTAGCCATCTCCTCAAACCGTAAGGATATATGCGCGTTTTTCAGATTTTACCCACTTGCTGTCCACCTCAAAGAAATTCCAGCTGGCAGATGTATTTGCGCCAAGTGGCGACCAGCCGGAGGCAATAGACAGGCTGGTAAAGGGAATCCAGCATGGAGGAAGGCAAACCCTTCTCGGGGTGACAGGCAGCGGCAAAACGTTTACAATCGCAAACGTCATCGCCCGCACGAACAAGAATACGCTTGTCATATCGCATAACAAGACGCTTGCTGCGCAGCTGTACGCTGAATTCAAAGAGTTTTTTCCGCAAAACAACGTTGGCTATTTTGTCAGCTTTTACGATTACTACCAGCCAGAGAGCTATATCCCGCAGACCGACACTTACATCGAGAAGGACACCGAGGTCAATGAAAAGATTGAAAGGATGCGCCTGGAGGCGACGGCAATGCTCATGTCCGGCGAGCCTACCATAATCGTCTCAACCGTTTCGTGCATATACTCGCTGGGCTCGCCAAAAGAGTGGGAGAACAGCGCCATCCCAATGACCAGGGGCGACAGAATAGACAGAAAGGTTCTCATCCACAACCTCATCGAAGCGCGCTATGAGCGAAACGACATGGCACTTGTTCCCGGCACGTTTCGAGCCAAGGGCGACACAATTGACATCATACCAGGCTACTCCGATGACATCATCCGCATCTCCATGTTTGGCGACGAGATAGAGCGCATCAGCATTCATGACCATGTCAGCATGAAAAAGCTGCGCGACGTCAACTCGGTCAGGATTTTCCCGGCAAAACACTACATCACCGCCGACGACTCCCGTGACATGGCAGTTGCTGCAATAAAAGACGAGCTTGCAAACTGGCTCCCGCAGCTCCCGTCAGAGCTTGAAAGGCAGCGCCTAGCGTCAAGGACGAAATACGACCTGGAGATGATAGAACAGCTGGGCTACTGCTCCGGCATCGAGAATTATTCACGCCACCTTGACGGCAGGATGCCCGGCCAGCCTCCGTTCTGCCTAATAGATTTTTTTGGCGACGATTTCCTGCTTGTGATAGACGAGTCTCACGTCACGCTTCCGCAACTGCATGGTATGTACAATGGCGATCACACCCGCAAAAAGTCGCTTGTAGACTTTGGCTTTCGCCTTCCAAGCGCCTTTGACAACAGGCCGCTGAAATTTGCCGAGTTTGAAAAATACCTCAAAAACGTCGTCTTCGTCTCGGCCACTCCGGGGCAATATGAGCTAAAGTCAAGCAGCCAGGTCGTGGAGCAGCTGGTGCGGCCTACAGGACTTGTCGACCCCAGAGTCGAGATAAGGCCGACCAAGGATCAGATGGAGGACCTGATAAAGGAGATAAAGGCGCGTGTAAAGCGCGACCAGCGCACGCTTGTCACAACGCTGACAAAGAGGATGGCAGAGGATCTGGCAGAGTTCCTCGCCAAAAACGAGATCAGGGTAAGATACCTGCACTCCGAAATAGAGGGTCTGGAGCGCACAGAGCTGATACGCCAGCTGCGCCTTGGCGAGTTTGATGTCCTTGTCGGCATCAACCTGCTAAGGGAGGGTCTAGATATACCAGAGGCGTCGCTTGTCGCCATATTGGACGCAGACAAGGAGGGCTTTTTGCGAAATGCGACGAGCCTCATACAGACGTTTGGCAGGGCCGCAAGGAATGTCGACGGTGCAGTCATCATGTATTCAGACCACGTCACTGACTCGATGAAGGTGGCAGTCGAAGAGACAGAGCGCAGGCGAGCCCGGCAGCTTGCCTACAACCGCAAACACAAGATAACGCCAAGGACGATCGTAAAACCTGTGCCGGAAGGCCCGCGAAGCGAAATATCTGAGGCCGCCGAGACAAAGTCGATGACCAAGAGAGACCTGCACCGGCTTGCGATAGAGACAGAGGCGGCGATGAAAAAGTACGCCGAGCAGCTGGACTTTGAAAACGCGATATTGTTTCGTGAGAAACTAGCCAAGATAAAGAAGGCAATAGGCGATCCAAACCCCGTCATGGAGGTGTCCTGATACATATATGCATGACAAGATAATCATCCGAGGGGCAAGACAGCATAACCTGAAAAATATCCATGTCGAGATCCCAAAGAACAAGCTCGTAGTTATCACGGGTCTCTCTGGCTCCGGCAAGTCGACGCTTGCGTTTGACACGATATACGCGGAAGGGCAGCGCAGGTACGTAGAATCGCTGTCAGCCTATGCGAGGCAGTTTCTAGAGCTTATGGACAAGCCCGATGTTGACTCGATAGACGGCCTGTCGCCGGCGATTTCCATCCAGCAAAAGACGACGAGCAAGAACCCCCGCTCCACAGTCGGCACCGTGACAGAGATTTACGACTATTTGCGCTTGCTGTACGCAAGGATCGGTATTCCCCATTGCCCCAAGTGCGGCAGGAAAATCGCAAGCCAATCGATGGACTCGATAACCGAGTCGGTGCTCAAAACGTCAGAGGGAAAAAGCGTCATGGTGATGGGGCCTGTGGTGCAGGCGAAAAAGGGGACGTATGAAAAGCTGTTTGAAGATCTAAAGCAGCAGGGGTATTCGAGGATAAGGCTTGACGGCGAGCTGGTCAACCTGGAAGAAGAAGATGAAGAGGAGAAAGGAAAACCAAAGCTGCCGAGGCTTGACAAGCAGAAAAAGCACACCATCGAAGTCATTGTCGACAGGCTAAAGCCATCTGTCGAGGAGAAAAGCAGACTGTCAGAGTCCATCCAGTCGGCGTTAAAGGTCGGCTCTGGCACGGTAGTGGTTTCGGTTGATGGCAAGGACACCCTCTACTCGCAAAAGAATGCGTGCCCGCACTGCGGCATCAGCCTTGGCGAGATAGAGCCACGCACATTTTCGTTCAACTCGCCGTTTGGAGCATGCCCGACGTGCAACGGCCTTGGGATCAAGATCGAGTTTGACCCAGACCTGATAATACCAGACAAGCAAAAGAGCATACTTGACGGCGCAATCAAACCGTGGTCAGGGCATTTCGCCACTTTCCGGGCGTCGATGCTCAAGGACGTCGGCCGCAGGTTCGGCTTTGACCTTGCCACGCCCATTGCCAAGATGAGCGAGCGGCAGCTTGCGGTCATACTCTATGGCACCGATGAGCACATCCACTACAAATACGAATCGCGCTATTCTGGCAGCAAGTGGGAGTACAGCGGGACATTTGAAGGCGTGATACCAAACCTTGACCGCATATACAAGACGACCGAGTCAGAGAGCAAGCGCGAGGATTTGATGCAGTTCATGCGCGAGCGCCCCTGTGAGCGCTGCAACGGCAGGCGCCTGCGCGACGAAGCACTAGCAGTAAGGATAGGCGACATGTCGATAATGGAGGTGTGCGACATGTCGATTGACAGCACGTTTAGCTTTTTCCAGAAAATCGACCTGACCGAGACAGAGCGGTATATCGCCCGCACCATCCTGAAGGAGATAATGTCGAGGCTTGAGTTTCTGCGAAATGTCGGGCTCAACTACCTGACCCTGAACAGGATGAGCGCCACCCTTTCCGGTGGAGAGTCGCAGAGGATAAGACTTGCGACGCAGATAGGCTCAAACCTTACCGGCGTGCTCTACGTCCTTGACGAGCCGACGATAGGACTGCACCAGCGCGACAACGCCAGGCTCATCGACACGCTAAAGAAACTCCGTGACCTTGACAACACCCTAGTCGTAGTTGAACACGACGAAGAGGTCATCAGAAGCTCTGACTGGGTCATCGACATCGGGCCGGGCGCGGGCATACACGGCGGCCAGATAGTGGCATCAGGAGTCCTTGGAGACATCCTGGAAAATCCTGCTTCCGTCACTGGCGCGTTTTTGCGCGGTGAAAAGACCGTTGCGCACATGCACAGCAGGATAAAACCATCCAAGTGGCTCACGGTGCATGGCGCATCTGAAAATAACCTGAAATCAATCGACGCCAAGTTCCCTCTTGGCTGCATGACCGTGGTGACAGGAGTGTCTGGCTCCGGCAAGTCGACGCTTGTAAACGACATATTGTTCAATGCCCTTGCAGGACACTTTTTTGGCGCAAAAGAGAGGCCGGGCAGGCACGACCGCTTGTCAGGGTTGGAATACATCGACAAAGTGATAGGCATCGACCAGTCGCCCATTGGCAGGACACCCCGGTCAAACGCCGCCACCTATGTCAACGCTTTTACGCCGATTAGAGAATTGTTTGCCAGGACGCCCCAGGCCCGTGAGATGGGCTACACTGCCGGCAGGTTCTCATTCAATGTCGCGGAAGGCAGATGCGAGGCGTGCGAGGGCGGAGGCGTGAAAAAGATCGAGATGCAGTTCCTGCCCGATGTCTATGTGACGTGCGACGAGTGCAAGGGTCGCAGGTACAATTCCGAGACGCTTGCGATAAAGTACAAGGGCAAGACTATTTCTGACGTGCTTGACATGACGATAGAGGAAGCGCTAGAGTTCTTCTCAAGCATCCCGGCAATCACCAAAAAGCTGCAGACGCTAAACGACGTAGGGCTTGGGTACCTGCGCCTCGGGCAGCCTGCAACTACGATGTCCGGGGGCGAGGCGCAGAGGATCAAGCTTGCAGCCGAGCTGTCAAGGCGTGACACGGGCAAGACTGTCTACATACTCGACGAGCCGACCACAGGGCTGCACTTTGCAGACGTAAGCAAGCTCTTGCATGTGCTAAAGAGGCTGGTTGAGCTTGGCAATACGGTAATAATCATAGAGCACAACCTTGACGTTATTGCGTCTGCAGACTGGATAGTGGATCTCGGGCCTGAGGGCGGCGAAGGCGGCGGAACAATAGTTGCTGCAGGAACGCCAGAACAGGTGAGCGAGAATCCGAAGAGCTATACAGGGCAATATTTGAAGCCCAAGCTGGCGATGGATCAAAAGCTGGTGCGCAAATGACGCTGACGACTGCCGACCTGAGGGACAAGAGGCTTCCGCATGAGCCCGGCGTGTATCTCATGAAGGACCAAAAGGGCAGGATAATCTACATTGGCAAAGCCAAGGACCTTACAAAGAGGGTCGGCTCGTATTTCGTAAAGCACGGCTTGGATAGCAAGACCGCCCGGCTTGTTACGCAGATTGCAGACATTGAGTTTGTAGTCACCGACAACGAGACTGAGGCTTTTTTGCTAGAGTCAAGCCTCATCAAGCGTTACAGACCAGAGTTCAACATCGCGCTCAAGGACAACAGCAGGTATTCATACCTAAAGATAACAGACGAACCCTTTCCCCGTTTGCTGGTCGCCCGCAGGAACAGGGCCGGCGAGTTCCAAGGCCCCAAGGGGGCGATATACGGCCCCTTTGTGCGCGGCAGTTCCAAGTACCTCACAGTAGGCCTGTTGCGCAAGCTCTTCAAGATAAGGGTCTGCAACAGGCTGCCAAAGACGCCGTGCCTGCAGTATTTCATAAAGAATTGCGACGCGCCTTGCATTGCAAACGTCACGTCTGAGCGCTACATGCAGGGAGTCAGCTCGCTCCGAGACATACTGGAGGGCAAAAGCAGCATCGAGCGCTTTGCGCAAGAGATGGCTGTCGAGATGAAAAAGGCGTCAGACATTGGCGATTATGAGCGTGCCAAGGAAATCCGCGACACGCTGTACAGGCTTGAGAACCTCACGGTCCGTCAAAAGATGGACAGGATGCCAGGCAAAAGCCCCCATGAAGAGTTTGTCGGCATCGTACGTGACGAGAAAAAGGGCGTAGCGCATGTCATGACGTTCAAACGCGTGCATGGAGTGATAAGCGACAGGCGCAAGTTCGAGTTTGACATCGTGGCTGACAACTCGTTTTCCTCATTTTTGCTGCAGTACTACTCATCAGTGCCGTCGGTGCCTTACATCATAAACGTGAGTGAGGAGCCAGAATCCAAGAGTGTACTTGAAATGTCGCTTGAAGAGCTGTCGGGTCACGATGTCAGGATAATGGCTCCAAAGCAATCTGAAAAGCGTCAGCTCATTGACCTGATAATGCGCAACTTGGCGATGTACGTCGAGCGTGGATATGCGCCCCCTGTTGTGGAGCTGAAAAAGGCACTTGCACTTTCAGTCATGCCGGACGTCGTGGACTGCTTTGATGTCTCAAATTTAGGCACCGACATTGCAGTTGGCGCCTGCGTGCGCTTTTCTGCAGGCAAGCCGCTTAGAAGCGGTTACCGCAAGTTCAAGGTACAGAGCGTGGCCGGCCAGAACGACTTTGCGATGATAGGCGAGCTTGTAAGGCGCAGGTACTCTGCTGAAAATGACATCCCGGACCTCATAGTCATTGATGGGGGCAAGGGGCAGCTTGCAGCAGCCCTTGCATCATTGCGATCAATTGGGCTTGCAGACGTTCCCTGCATTGGCCTTGCCAAGGAAAACGAGGAGATCTACATTCCAGACAGGGCAGAGCTGGTGGTGCTGCCAAGGAGCCATCTTGGGTTGCGCATGATCCAGCATGCAAGGGACGAGGCCCACAGGTTTGGGCTTGCCTACAACAGGTCCCTTCGCAGGATCATCACTCGACCTTGACGCTTTCCCTCTTGTCGCCCTTGCGCATTTCCTGCTCGGTCAGCTCGATGTATTTTGCAACGCCCTGGTTTGCCGATTGAAGCGCTATCTGCGCCATACGCGCACACGCAAGGGACGCGTTCATTGCCATGTCCATCGTCAACCTCCCTGCCACAAATGGCCACATAAAGACGTCAGAACTCTTGCCGCTTTCGACCATACAGTGAGAAAGGCAGGTCCAAGTCTTAAACTTATGCAAAGGCATGGAAAATTAAAATCCATCCTCTGTGCATAGATATAACATCTGGAGGGAGAGGTTGTCGACATTCGATGAGAACCCGTACTCGGTGCATTTTGCCCAGTTTGCGAGCAAGCTTGAGCAGCACCTCAGGAGAAACGGCATATCGTGCGACGACGCCGACAGGATAATCGAAGAGAGCTCGGCCATCTACTTTGAAAAGCTCGGCTCGTCGGCCAGCAAACTGATGAAGATGATAAAGAAGCAGGACCCTGCTGACGTTTTCGTCGATTCGGCTTACAGGGCCATTGCGAACCACCTGCCGGAAGCAAAAGGAACGTTTGGTTCGCAGCGAGAAATATCCAAAGTGATACGCTGAGATGGAAAAGAGAGATTCGCACGAGCCGTGCCCGCTGTGCAACCATGAGTACGGCTACCATGGAAAAGAGGGCTGCCAAAAGGAGTGCTGCAGCTGCGGCTCCTGCCAAGTCTAGGAAAAGTTTTCCACGGTTTCATTGTTCTGAAAGGAGGTCAGCTATTTCGCAGCTGCTGTTGATCCAAACGCCTAGACAAAAGCTGAAAGGTATAGTATGTCTATTGACGATCTGTATTTTCATTTACGTGCACATCGTTTTTAGTTATTACTTCTCAGAATATTATGGCAGACCGCCCGGCTTCCATGCCAGGTTGTAGGTATGGCGGATGATTATCATGCATCATCCCCACCTACTTCTGCCTTTATGTAACAAAATGGACGTGCAATCCATTTAGTATGTGTGCCGGCTTTTGCCAGGATTGCAGTGCCGGAATGACAATTCACTGAAAAGCTAGACCCGCATATACACATACATGGATCAAGCCCATTCTGCAATGGGCCCTCAATATTCTGCTTTTGAAAGGCAGCCATCACAGTACTTCTGCACTACCACGGCTTCGTCCAGCTGAAACAGCGCTTCTGTAGTCGCCGTCGCGGAACAGCATATACAAAAGCCGGGCATTTTTTTCGTGCCTAGCGTGACTGGTCTGGTCAGAAAAGGTTTTCGCACTGTATGGATGGACGCCATCTGCTTATATGGCTTGGCATTGCCTGTAACTGCAACACGAATTTTGTACGCAGGCAGAGGCCGGATGGTTTTTGAGCATTGCTATAGATGCACTGCCATGCATCGGTCTAAAGGTGACGGCTGCGCTCTATAACCCAGTTGCATACAATTGGACATCCGCTATCTGTCAGATAGCGTCAGTCGAAAGAACCGAAAGGAACGGATCAAGGAGAGATCCAGTAATTCCCACTTTCTCGTATCGCTGAATGCCAAGTCAACAGTCCTGCCCCAGCAGAGATATATTTCTCGATTGCCACGACTCTTTTTCAAACTCTAGTCTGGCAGTATTCCTATCTTCCAGATGAGGGCCGGTGGAGTATAATAAATTCGTCTTGAGGGGGTAATGATAAATGTCAAATCAGGACGCAGATATCCTGCCTTGATGTCCCCGCATCTACGACAGGAACGCAGAAGAGCTGGTCGCCTTGGGGATGCAAAAAACAACAGCGCCGATCAGGGGCGGTTAACAACAGGACTGGTGAGGGATGGGGGGGGGAGGCGTCAGTTCCTGCACGCAGTTGCCGATCTGCATGCATGCTGCGCATCCAAGGTTACAGAGTGCCACTTTTACGCCTCCTCGTATATAGGGGTACAAAGACATTGACCCTCGGCACCTTGTAGAACAGACGCAGAAGACAGGTCATGAAAACATGGACATCAGGCTTTTAGAATACAAACAAAAATACTGTATGTGTATGTATACATACTTTGAAAAGGATTAGATGACGAGCAGGGTCTCATCGTCAGTATTAATTGTATGTTGATTGGCTTTACATTGGAGCAGAAAGCCTCTGAGCCATTAACATCTTTAGATTGTGCATGCTATGACCGGTCTTTGACGATATCGCGATGGAGCCGGGCTGGCGCAGATCCTCTGCAATCCTGCGGATCTCTTCATCAGAGGCTTGCCGGTCGTATTTGGTAAAGACCACTAGGACCTTTTTCCTATCTACCTTGAGCTCATCGAGCACCTGCCAGCAGGCGGCATATTTTATCCGGATATCCTGCATCTCCTCCGAAACATCTATCAAAAGCATGATCAGGTCGGCCGCAAGCGACTCTTCAAGCGTAGATTTGAACGCGTCTATCATGTAGGTCGGAAGCCTGCTGATAAAGCCGACGGTGTCCGTGAGCAGCGCATCTCTGCCGCCAACCTGCACCGCCCTCGTGGTCGTTGCCAGCGTGGTAAACAGGCTGCTGGACGTTTGCTTGTTCTCGTGGGTAAGCAAGTTAAAAAGAGTGGTCTTGCCAGAGCTGGTGTACCCCACGAGTGAGACGACGGGCAGGCCGGTCCTGACCCGCTGGTGATGGTAGAGCTCACGCTTTTTTCTGGCCTCTTCGAGCTTTTCTTTGATAAACGACATGCGCCTTTTCAGGTCGCGGAACTTTACGTCCACTACGTATTCACCCATGCCTCCCTTTCCGGCTCGTTCATTCCCGGAGGTCAGCTTTGCGTTTTCCCTCACGCGTGGGATTTCATATTTTATCTCGGCAAGCTCGATCTGGAGCTTTGCCTCAGTTGTGGTAGCCCGGGAGTAAAATATGTCAAGTATGAGGCGCTCTCTGTCTATCACTTGGACGCCAGTCAACTTTTCCAGATTGTATATCTGACGTGAGGTGAGTCGCTCGTCAACGATTATCTGCTCGGACTTGGACTCTTGCACAAACTCTTTTATCTCTTCTGCCTTGCCGGAACCTATTCCGTACTGGGAATGATTGAGGTATTTTTGCGTAAAGACTCTTGCAATCTGCCGGTCCGCTGACTCGACTAGGCTTTTCGCTTCCTCCAAGGTAAAGGCATCAGGGTAGGTGACTAGAACTACTTTCTTTAATTGCGACAATTATTATCAGGACCAATCCAGATAGTCTTCGTTGGCATATCCGTTCATGTGCCCCCGAGAGCACGTGTGCTGAGAAACGCCACTGGTGGCTGCTGACCGAAGATCGCTGTTGTCACCTTCAGGAACATAGATTCCCGGAAAAACCTCTCCACAGGTCTTGCACTTTAGCATGAGCATTGGCATTTGATACCTTCTGGCAGCATAGAAGAGGTTTTCACAGCCTGACTATGCATGACACAGATAAGAACCTTTTTTGACGCAGGCAGTTTTTCATCTGCGTAGACTGGACTTGTACGCAAGGCAGGTCCTCCACTTGATCTTGGATTTTCTTGGTAAAGAATAGGTTTCCAATGAAAGAATGACACGCAAAACACATGGAGAAAAAAAACAGTCCTGAAATATGTTAAAGGTCTCTGCCTGAAAACGCGTCGACGTGGGAGAAAAAGAATCACAAAAGATACAAAGGGCGTGTGGGTTCCAAAACAAAACGTCTGCCGCCAGACAGAATATAATTTCAAGCACGGTGCTACCCTAGAGCACACATCGTAGCTACCTTTTACAAGATCCGCAACGACAAGTCTTTTGCCGGGGTAAGAGAAGACAAGGGTCCGATGGAGAGGCTGTCGCAGTAGCTATGTATGTGTGTATGTATATGTGTAGGTATGTGCGTACGCGAGTTTGCAGCATGAAGTTTGCCGGTCCATAAACCCAAGCTTGCTTTGGCAGCGTGTATATAGCCTGTAGAATCGAAATGCCCTGCTCTTTCCACCGCAGGAAAAAGATGGTTGTGTAATAAAATTTACACAGGCATCCTTTTGTTCCCCGCTGCTGTATCAATGCCAGTCTGTAGCTAAGACCGCCGTCCAGACCAAAAAAACACCAGTAGAGCCAAGTTCATTCCCCGGCTTGTCTTCAAGCCGGGGTCATTTTATTTACAAAAGAGTAGTGGGGCCGAAGGGATCTGTCCTGATGCGGATTTACCCGCGATCATTTGAACCCTTGACCCACGGGTTTCTTGCTCTAACTAGCCCATTTGTTAGATCTGGAGCCCGTTGCGATGCCAGGCTTCGCTACGACCCCACCAAGTGGCACCGTGCTCTTGATAGCGGAAAGATGTCTGTATAAGTTTATTGTTTTCTTGCTTCCTTGAAGCGGAATTTGTCCAGTTTGATCAATTGCTGGTACGAGCCAAACTGCGAACTGTCTGCCCTGTCTAGTGCCGAATCCTCGCCTTCCTCATTTTCATAAACCTTTAACAGCCTGTATGAAGTCGACCGCTGCGCCGGAACCCTGCCTGCCGACCGGATTAAACGGCGGATTTCCTTTGGCTTCATCAGCTGGCCGTGCTGCGCGCCTGCGGCCGTCGATATGCTTTCGTTTATGAGCGTACCTCCAAAGTCGTTTGCGCCTGCTGCAAGCAGTATCTGCGACATCCTTGCGCCTTCCTTGACCCACGATACCTGTATGTTCGGAATGTGGTTGTTCAGCATTATCCTTGCCACGGCGTGCATCTTTAACACCTCATTGCCGTCTGCGCCGGCGCGTATGTTTTGCACCGTGTTATGGCTGTACATCGGCGCCTCGGTATGAACAAACGAGAGCGGGACAAACTCGGTAAAGCCATGCGTCTCCTTCTGTATCTCGCGCAAAAGCGCAATGTGTTCAGCCTTGTGGCGCGAGTTTTCAATGTGGCCGTACATTATAGTCGAAGTCGTCGGGATGCCAAGCTTGTGCGCCTGTCGGATTATCGACGTCCATTCGTCGGCCTTTATCCTGCCCGGCGAGATGACATCCCGCAATGACTGGTCCAGAATCTCTGCAGCCGTTCCTGGAAGGCTGCCTACCCCGGCTTCTTTGAGCATCTTCAAGTAATCCATAGTCGACGTTTCAGACCTGATTGCGCCGTACAGGACCTCTTCAGGTGAAAACGCGTGTATGTGTATGTCTGGCAGCTCTTTTTTTACTGCATTGCAGATATCGACATAAAGGCGGCCATCCATCTTGGGTGGAAGGCCGGCCTGTATGCACACCTCGGTTGCGCCAAGGCTCGCCGCTTCCTTTGCGCGCCTGACAATCTCTTCGTTTGGCAAAAAGTAGCCTTCCTCCTCGCGAAAGTCGCGTGAAAAAGCGCAAAAGCCGCACTGCTTGATGCAGACGTTTGTAAAGTTGATGTTGCGGTTCACGACGTATGTCACGATGTCTCCGACTGTGCGCCGGCGCAATTCGTCTGCGACTGCCACCGTCAGGTTCATTTCAAGACCCGTGCCGTCAAATAGCGCGATTGCCTCGTCTACAGAGATGTCCTTGCCATCAAGTGCTCTGTCAAGGGCGGCCGCAACTATCGGGTCAGCGCTCTTTAGCAGGGATTCAAGCGCCATTTACATAGTCCTCCCTGACCAGCCCAGAGTCGTCGGAAAGCAACTGGACGTAATCTGACAGCCGTTCCGATATAAATCCACCTTTGAGATACTCGGGATAAACTGGCAGCCGGGCGCGCAGCGCCTTGCCCCGCGCCTCCGTCGCCTGCCTTACGTCATTGATTGACGGCCAGGGAAATTCAGGGTTGACGTGATCAATGGTAACGGGCGATATCCCGCCCCAGTCGTTGATGCCAGCATCGATATATCTGCCATAGATTGCAGGGTTGAGGTTTGGCGGCACCTGTATGTTCATGCCCGGCA
The DNA here is from genome assembly GCA_039938615.1 of Nitrososphaera sp. Taxonomy (GTDB): domain Archaea; phylum Thermoproteota; class Nitrososphaeria; order Nitrososphaerales; family Nitrososphaeraceae; genus Nitrososphaera. The sequence goes on along the minus strand of JBDUUM010000004.1, from coordinate 72,688 downwards.
TAATGATCCTTGCAAGCGCGACAGAGCGGATGAAATACTCTTTTGGTGCTGATCGAAAGTTTGCCATGCCAGTGTCGGGTTTGGGCTCGAAATTCTGCAGTATCACTTCCTGTATGTGGCCATATTTTTCATGCAGTTCTTTTATCACAAAGAGCGAATCGACCAGCTCGTCAAGAGTTTCCCCTATGCCCACCAGCACGCCAGTCGTCATTGGTATTTTCAGCTCACCTGCACTTGACAGCGTCTTTATCCTCACCTTTGGGTTCTTGCTTGGTGCCCCTTCGTGTGCCATACCTGCACCCATCAGCCGCTCGCTTGACGTTTCCAGCATTACGCCCATGCTGGGGTTTGTGTTGCGCAAAAGCGACATCTCTTTTTTTGTCATGCTGCCGGCATTTGTATGTGGAAGCAACCCTGTCTTTTTCAGCACCAGCTCGCATACGTCAGCAACGTAATCGATGGTAGAGGAATGACCAAGTGACTTTAGCCACCGCTGAGCCTCAGGGTATTTTTGCTCCGGCCTCTCGCCTGTCACGAACAGCGCCTCGGTGCATTTTGTTTTCCTGCCGGCCTCCGCTATTGTAAGCACCTGATCAGGGTTCAGCATGGACACCATTGCATCTGCCGGCTCTTTTTTGTAGGTGCAGTACGAGCACGTGTCGCGGCAAAGGTTGACAATGTTGATGAACACTTTACGAGAATATGTAATAGCATTTGGCCGCATCCTGTCGCGGATGGCCCCTGCTGCCGCAAGCAATACATCAGTAGGGCAGTCCGCCAGCAGCTGGCTGGCCTCTCTTCTAGAGAGTGAGCCGGGCTTGTCCAGCAGCTCAGAGTAAGAGGCCAGCATTTGATGATCTGCTATATTGCCAGCTCTACTAATAAACACTAAGGCGTTTCCTGCGATGTTGGGCGGGCGTCGAGATGCACGGTGACATGCTGTACCTGGCCGTCGCGCAAGATCGTCAGCTCCAGGTCGTCGCCGACTACCTTTTCCCGCTGCAGGTACACCAGTATGTCGTCCAGCTTTTTGATCGGGTTGCCGTCAAGTTCCAGTATGATGTCGCCCCCAAGGTTTACCGTCCTGCCATCGACCTTTTGAGGGTTGTCGCCGCCCCTGATGCCGGCCTTGGCCGCAGGACCGCCGTTGACCACCTCTACTACAAGCACGCCCCTAGGCTCACTAAGCTTTAGCGTCTTGGCGAGGTTTGGAGTCATGTCAGTACCGGAGATGCCTACCCAGGGGTGCTGGAACGATCCTTTTTGTATAAGTGCAGGCACGATCTTGGCTATCGTATTTGACGGCACTGCAAAGCCGATCCCCTCAAACGAGCCCGTAGTAGAACGGATGGCAGTGTTGATTCCAATGACCTGACCTTTCGTGTTGAGGAGAGGACCGCCAGAATTGCCCGGATTAATCGGGGCATCAGTCTGGATAATGTCAGGGATAAAGAATTGCAATGGGCCAGACCCCTCTGACGAGGGGATCAGGCGGCCGATACCGCTTATGATGCCCGACGTCATGGAACTTGAAAGCCCAAACGGGTTGCCAATTGCCGCCACATCTTCACCCACGCGGATCTTGGTCGAATCTGCAAGTGGCAATGGCACGAGTTTTTCCTTTGGCACGTCTGGAACATACAGCACGGCAAGGTCGGTAAAGGGATCCTTGCCGAGTAATTTTGCCTGATATATGGTGCCGTCTACAAACGTCACGTCAAGGGTAGAACCTTCGCCCGATACAACGTGGTTATTGGTGACGATGTGACCGTTGTCGTCAAAAACAAATCCGGTGCCAAGCGTCGCGCCTTCAGAAGTATCGCCGCTTGCAGTCACCTGCACGACCGAGTTCTCGGTTTTTTCAAACAGGTCAGGCAACGTCAGCTCCTGATCAGCTGCCTCAACCGTGCTGACCCGGCCTATCTTGAAGGCATCTTCTGCCAAGTTACTGCGGGGATTGGCAGGATCGCCCTTGCTGTTGAGGACATCCTGTATGCTCGGTATCGAGGGGGTGCGAAAGTCAAGCGCGTTAAACTGCGAATATGCAAAAAAGACGGCTACAGCAGCGACAACGACTGCCGCTGCCAATATGGCCTTGTTCAATCCGGGATAAAAAAGCCCGTTTACTGCTAATAATCCTTTTGCCTAGCGGCTTATGTATTGCACTTCAAGGCCGCCAGAGTGTGCCTGTGGCATGTCAAGAAGGCTCACTATTCTGCCATAGTAATGGAGAAACTCCCTGCCCCTGCCGGTGGTGCGATAAACGACACCTTCGTCAGTTGCTGCCTGCTCCAGCAGGCCCTTTTCGATGAGCTCTGCCAGGTACATGTGGACTTGCTCGTAACTGAGGTTAGCCCTGTACATAATGTGAGTCTTTTTTATGCCGGCCGTCGACAGGCCAAGCACGTCACCCATTATCTGGATGCGACCGCGGTTGTTTTTTCTTTCAGGAATTGCCATACTACCATCCAATTATCAGGTTTAGTAGATTAGGGCAACGGCGGAATTTGCCTTGGAACGGGCGTTCCAAGCCTACTATTAGTGTAAAAAGCTCTGCTTTTCGCTGACGGTGTATTGTCTACCGCGCCAGTTGACAGCTCCTTCTTTTCTGGCATCGACTATTGCCGATGCAAAACCGAAATAGATCAGAGCGCCGCCTATTGGCGCCCCAAGGGCATATGCGGCACTTTGGAACACTCCAAACCGGCTTTGTACAGCAGTAGCCAGAAGCAGCACAGCGATCGTAGTCGTCTGCACCGCAAGCAGTACCTGCGTGGCAAATCCCGCGATTCCGTCAGTAAGGAATGCCATAGCAGGGATGGAATATGCAAGGAATGCAAATGGCGCAAACAGTATGAAAAACACTGCGACTGCGATCAGGTTTGCGCCTATCCTGTCTTGATGATATAGCGGTATGACCAGCCGGCGAAGGCCGTGCCATAGCGTGTCAAGGTCCCGGGCCCATATCGCAGCTACGTGCTCTTCGCCCCTCACCATTTTCATCCTAAAGCCGGCTTGCTTTACCTTGGAACCCAGCGCGCCATCTTCAACTAGCTCTTGTCTCACCCCTTCATGAGTCCCCACCGCCTCGTATGTCTTGCGGGTTATCACGAAAAAGCTGCCAAAGAAATATCCTGTCTTTTTCTTGGGGTCGTTTACCCTCAGAGGCGAAAAGCGGGTATGCAGAAACGTAGAGAGGCCGGGCAGCGTTATGCGCGTCCAAACGTCGTTGCAAAGGAGCTTTGGCATCGCAGTCAGCGCATCAAGATCCTGTGCGACCATGTGCCCTACTACAAGGGGCAGGGCATCAGGCGAGTGGACAGTGTCGGCGTCTGTGAAAAACAAATAGTCGCCGCTTGCGCGCCTGTACCCTTGATGGCAGGCCCAGTTCTTGCCTGCCCACCCTTCTGGCTTTGGCAAATTATCGACAAAAATGACGCGCCTGTCACGGGACGCGTATTGCTGGATTATCTCGCCGGTGCGGTCGGTCGAGCCGTCGTTTATGGCAATTATCTCAAAGTCTGGATAGTCCTGCGCAAGGAGGCTGTCGAGGCACCGAGCTATGTACGGCTCCTCGTTCCTTGCAGGCAGAATAATGCTGACCTTGGGCTGCCTTGTGACTTTGGAGCGGTCAAACGAGCCAAGGCGCGGGGCTTCCCGGAATGATTTTGTCATGTACACAAGAAAGTATATCCATACGCCAAGCACGCCGGCAAGGATTGCGGCAAGCACAAAGTTGAGGACCGCAAAGGGAACTTGCATGGCAGGCTCCATGCAGAAATTGAAAATGAAACGCTATTTATTCGGCTGCCTTGGCTATCCTATCCAAAGCCTGCTCTGTGCCCTCGGCGATGTGCTTTTTCACCATGCCAGAGAACATCGACATGAACCCTGCCAGTCTAAAGTCCCAGTCGACCTGGACTTTTGTCCTGCTGCCGCCGGCAGAGGGGCTGAGCGTCACTACCTTGGTGCCAAGTATAGGCCCTTCGGTTATTCTGGTTTCCACGGAGATCTTGGGCGTCACAGTCACGGTCTGCATCGTCTTGGAATCCTTGAACGCGATTATCGCCTCGCGTACGGTCACGTTTCCGTCTTTGCTAATGTTTCGTACCGACTTTGTGCCGTGCCAGTACTGCGGCTCGTTGTCAATGTCTGACACGATGCTCCACACTCGGTCAAGCGGGGCGGCAATCTCGCGACTTGTGTTGATGGTAGCCATATATATGTATGACAATAATAAAAGATGGCGGTATTTTATATTATTACACTGCCTTTACCTTGGCAGTTTCATGCGGCTTGGTCCTGTCCCATAACATCCCAAGGGTCGCGCCCATCACGAGCCAGAACATGGTCATGGTCGCTCCGCTTGCAATCCTAAAGCCAGTCACGAGGTCCATAGGCGCAGTCACTGCGTCGGGGTTTGCCGGCAGGGCCGCAAACGCCGCAATCACGATTGCCGCATAGACAGTAACCGGCGCTGCAATCCTGGCCGCGCCTTTCATCCACCTGCGGGCGACTGCAAGGCCAAGGGCAGACAGCCCAGATATGGATATCATAGCAACCCAGAGCGACTGGCGCAGGCCTATAGTTGCAGGGTCGCCTACTGCCGGCGGGTTTGCAGGATACTTTAATTCGACTACAACGTACAGCGTAAACCACATTATTGCGGCCAGCACGAGTGCCTTTTTGAGGTTGGTAGAGCCGGGCAGCGAGTTTCTGCCGTATGCGAACACCAGCCCAAACAGGGCGCCGTACGACATGCCAAGGACTGCGCCAGCGGCAACGCTTCCACCCTTTTGCCATACCCTGTACGCCTGGAACTCGACCGGGTTTATCATCTCGCCCTGCGCTGACGCCCTCTGGTTTTCAATGGCTATTGCGCGCTCGATGTACGGCTCAACGATACCCTGATTGACTATTGCAAGGACGACGCCGGCAAGGGCGCCAGAGAAAAGAGTGATGGCAATAAAAGTAAGAGCCTTCATGGCCACGTCAGGTCTAGTGGCATGGGAATCCTGCAGAGTGCCTCATGTCGTGAGAAAACTCGTGAATCCACATGTCGTTGTACGCCTGCTCGCCCTGTGCCATGCTGAATATCTGGCCCTGGTCAAAGCCCATCACAAATATGCCGAATACGAGCACGCCCAAAAGAACGCCTACTGCGATCTTGGGCACTCCAGCAGCTTTAACAATTTGCTCACTGAATGACAACATTCCTTTCCGGTTGCAAGACGGTGTTATATAAATAATGAGATGGTTTGTCCAACCTGGATGGTTTATCCAACTTCTTTAAATGCAAGCCTGATTTAGAAGACACGCGTGCACACGTACGTAAGGGCGATCGAAAAAGTGGCAAGTCGCTATGCCCCAAGCAGGCTCTTGTCGTTTGGAGCCGTGCATGTTTTCATCGCCCTGCAAGTAATGCAGTCCAGAGGGCACGCAAGCAGGAGCGCCCTTGAAAAAGAGCTTGTCCTTGGCGGAGGGGCAGTCAAGACTCTCATCAAGCACATGAAAATGGCAGGATTGATAGAGACATCAAACGGCGGCACGAAAATGACTGCGCGTGGCGCAGGCATTTTCAGAGGAATAACCATGTCCATGCCGGCAGAAATGAGCGTGCCACGCTCGTCCGTCGCGCTTGGAAAATACAACTATGCCGTGCTGTTAAAAGAGCTGGGGTTTGCGGTAAAGTCAGGTATAGAGCAGCGCGACGCTGCCATCAGGATAGGAGGGACGGCGCGCGACTACGCTTTTGTACAGCGACGGAGGGTTTGCGATGCCGGACAGTAGTGGAGACCCGCTGAAAAAAGAACAGGGGTTGCGCAACCTGATGGAAAAGCTTGGCCCGCAGGATGGCGATGTCGTGATAATAGGTGGAGGCGACACGGCCAAGGCCGCCGAACTGGCCGCAAAAAACGCGGCCCTTGCAACCATCATGGCGCACGAAAAGCACGCCTAGGCTTCTTTTTCCTCTGTCCTTGTACCGTCCTTGTGGTAGATGTAGACCTTGCCTTCTAGCTCGTCATGCGTCTTTTTGTGCGAGCCATCGCAGAAAGGCTGATTTGCGGACAGGCCGCACATGCATATCCACTTTGTTTCGTTGCCTACCTTGACCTGCATCGGACCCTTGTCTTCCTTCCTTACCAATCTTGCCATGGCATCTTTAAGAAAACGCACCAAGATAAACCAGATAGTAATGGCGTTCTTACCAAGTCTCTGCTTTTGCAGACCGGGGCAATCCTTTTTACTTCATTAGCGGCAAGTCATAACTGTCACCACAAAAAGGAGACAGGATCTCGTGCTTTCTCCTGCAATCGATATGGAACAGGTAAGAGCAAGGGTAGCTAGGACCATCGAAAAAGGCGTCCAGATAGACCTCTCCACTACCACGTGCAAGCGCTTTTTGCGCCGCCACGCCAGCCGCAAGACTACTGTCGCGGTGCTTTATGTCGACATTGACGGCTCAACCCAGATGACACTCTCCCTCCCGTCTGACACACTTGCGACGATGCTCCAGCTCTTCTCGCAGGAGATGAGTCTGGCAGTGGCAAGCTATGGCGGCTACGTGCTGAAATACGTCGGCGATGCGGTTATAGCGCTTTTCCCTGCAGAGCATGACAGGAGACAGGCGTGCACGAGCGCGCTAGAGTGCGGCAGGACAATGGTCGAAATTGTAAGCAGGTGCATAAATCCTGTCCTTTGCGCCAAGGGGATGCCGGAGCTAAAGGTCAAGGTCTCCATCGACCTTGGCGAGGTGCTCGTGGTGTTGTACGGCAAGGGCCTTGAAAACTCGCACATCGACATCATCGGACCAAGCATCAGCATGGCTGCCAAGATGCTTTCACTCGTCCAGTCTGGCAGGATAATAATGGGCCAGACGGCAAGGGACAGCTTGGCGCAATCGATATCGGGAGGGCTTGTCCAGATAGACGCAGACGAATCTGTGTGGTCCTATGTCGACGCAAGCAAGAGCAGGTATCGGCTCTACACTACACAAGAGCCCATTAAGGAGTTGTAGCTAGCACCTAGCAGCGGATCTCGTCGGCTAGGGCGGACGCCTCCATCTCGCCCTTTTTCGTCAGCGAGAACGTGTCCTCGCCGTCGCTTTGCCCGTCCTTTCTGACCAGCCCAGATTTCACGAGTCTGCCTGAAAAGTTGCCGCCCTCAAACCAGCTGCCAAACGCCTTGCCCCAGTCGGCAAGTACTGCCCTTATCTGGGCCTTGGTCTGGCTTGGCCGCATCTTGAGAGCAAGCAGGATCAGGTCCTGCGTGCCTAGCTTCTCTATATTTTCTACGATCTTTTGCTCAAGGCCTTTTGCCATGCCGGCAGCATCTTCTTTATTGCCATAAACCGCCTGTTCTAGGCGCGCCAGCCTCTTTTCCAGGTCTGCGACAGTCTTTTCCAAATCTGACAACTGCGCTATACTTTGCGCCAGTGCCCTTAATTATTACTTTCTGGGCAGGTCCTTTTGCAGCTTGACAAACAGATCCTTGGCCTTTTTTCTTGCGTCCTCTGTGAACTCTTCATTGAAAACGGTGTTGCTGAGCGAGTCCAGTATGGTCTGCCACTCGTCTTCTGTGAGTGAATAGCTCTTCTTTTCCGCGCTCATTTTGTTATCACGATTTTAAATACACACAAAATATATTCTATGATGAGTACTGGTCTTCGCCGCCAAGCGAATCCATGTACGCGGCGTGGCACTCTTTGCACTGGTTACCGACAAAGTCTGCTTCCTCGACTTGCTGCTTGCAGTTCATGCATTTTTTCAACGCCATAGGGGCGATAGCCGTCGCAAGAGTTTGATAAGTGTTTCTTGGCGGTGGATTGTTGTGGCATGGAATCTCCTAACTTGTAAATATTTTATTCACATATTTTTTTCCATGTCAAGCGACAGAGAATACGAAGAGGGTGCAGCGGGAACCGAGAAGGGAAGAAAAGAAGACCCGACAAAGGAGTACAGATCAAAAGAGCCGATGACCCCGGCCAAGATAAACGAGCACGAGCCGACAGCGGTCAAGAGAGATCCGTCTGACCAAAAGATCGTCGAAAAGGGCCAAGAGGGCACCAATCCCGAGCAGGCAAGAGAAACCCTGAGGAGCAAGGGAATGGCAAAGGGAACCGCAGGCGCAGGCGAGTCAGGCGACGAGTACGAGCAGGGCACCGCTGGCACGAGCAGATCTTAACTCCTCCTCTTTTTTGTCAATCACTCAATCAATCAAAACTAGTCAGTCAAGTGTGTCGCCTTTCATCCCAGTATCTTTGACAAACTTTAGCACTTCCTTTTTGCGTTCCAGCCTGTAGTACCGGACTAAGCTCTGGATCGTATCATCGTCTACGATCGGATAATAGCTTTTCCTCTCATTCAATTTTTGAAAATCTTCAGACCCCATATGCGTAATTTTCCATCTTATCATAGAAACGGCTTTCTGCGCGATTTGGAGGACATATATCATTTTTCTGCACTAATGTTCACCAAAAGCTTTTGTTTGATGGATGGCCAAAAAGTCTCAGGGGACGTTGACATGGGAAACGAAACTGAGGAAATCGAGGACCTTTATTCGCTTGGGATTGATCCGAGGAAAAAGAGCGAGCTGAACGACAAAAAAAGAGCTGGCCGAGCTTGCAGACATCATCAAGCAGTCAATGTACCATGACTACAAGATGGCATTTAGCAAGGAAGGGCAGGACCACGAAGAAGAGGCCAAGTCGACTGTGAACATCTAGCCAAACAGGCACACACATATACACATACAATACACATACACTCCCTTTCTCCAATGCTTATATACAGAACCGACGTCATTGAGTCATATACATATGAAAATCATCCAGACTCTCCCGGGTATGCCAAAGCCAGTCACCGAGGACGAAGTGAACCAGTTCCTTCAAAGCAAGCTCAACATACAGATCGCCACCGTCGACGACGAAGGATTCCCCATGATCCAGCCGGTGTGGTTCCTTTACGACAAGCAGTCAGGCAAGATATACACAGGCACGCAAAAGACGACAAAGAAGGTGCAAAACATCCGCAAGAACCCTGACAAAGTCTACTTTTCCATAGATGACGAGAACTTTCCGTATAAAGGAGTGAAGGGCAGGGCAAGCGCCACGATATCTGGGGATGCGGAAAAGAACCTGCCGATCATCGAAAAGATAAACCTGAAATATCTGGGCACGCTTGAGCATCCTCTCGCAAAGATGCTGATGGAAAATACTAAAAACGGCATAGCAGTCGTAGTCGAGATCACGCCAAAATTCCTGTCCGCATGGGACTTTGGGAAAGCCATGTGAGAGGATTCAAGCTCCAAAGCCAGTATTTTTGCCGGTTTTGACTTGCTTTATTACCCACTCGAGATATTGCTTGATCTCGGCTTCTGTTATTGACGGCTGTATTCCAGTCTCGTTTGTCATGGTGCTTGACTTCTCTTTTGCCAGCCTTGTGACGTGCCTTACTACCTCATCTTCCATGCTCGCTTCCCCGATGCTGCCAAGCAACCGGGGCTCATCCATAGCCTGTTTGCGGATAGAGTGACGCAGGTTCATGTCCTGCGAAACAGAAATTGCCGACGAATAGATCCCAAGGCTCAACAGGTAGGACGCAGCTGTCAGGAAAAAGTGGGCCGGCGCGCCAAAAGGCGGGTAGGCGACATAGATTATCACTGGCGACGAGAGCGAATATGGCAGCATTATAACTTCAAATGCTGCAATGAGCATGTAGTCAATGACGGCGCTTGTGCGGTCTATCTTTCTTATGCTTTTTGCGACGGCATAGTATGCAAGGCCCATCAGGAAAAAGCTGACGGCGGCTCCTATCTGCCCGACTATCCTGCTTGAAATCATGTCTGGGTCGTAAAGCGTCAGGTGGGCTGCAAACGGATCGAGCAGGACGGTGTATATCCCACCCATGAGCACCACCAGCGGCACGCTGACAAAAATCCAGAACCGCAGCCTGCCTATCTTTTTAGAAAAGTTGCGGATAACTAGGACGATGCCGCCCCACCTCAGGATGAACGAGAGGCTGGTTGGAAACACGATGGTCAGAAAGAACGGCACTCTCAGGTCAGGGCTCAAATCGTGGTAGCGGACCTGCTGCTGCGGCCCTACCTGCAGGCCGTCTTCGGACATCATGGTGGCCATAGAAATGACGTTGCCGGCCGCAGCAAGGGCGCTGCAAGCTTCGGCGATGCCCAGCAGCAGGATCATGACGTGCCTCTTGTTTGACCTGTACCACAGGAGAAACCTGTAGCTGAACCATCCAAGCAGCACGGCTGCAGGCATGGTGCTAAGCGCCATCCCTGCGACAACCAGCCGTATGTCATAGTACGAGCCTGTTGCGATCTGTGCAACCAGCAGGATCAGGATTGCGATGATGACGTATTGTGAAGTTATTGTCGCGACGTATATGGCATTGAATGACACCGATCTAGTCCTGAGACCTTCGCTTGCCTGCTTTACGAACCCCATCAAAACGTACTGTCCTGCGATGTACAGCGCGGCTACGGTCGCCGCAAAAAGCAGGATGCCAAGGGGCGTAGCAAGCTCTTCTCTCAAAACGTCATAAGATGATCCGGTGATCATGTCAAACATCAATACTGCTAGCGTGATGGACGCTGCAATTGTGAATTTCCTCCTGCTCCTCTCAGAGGTCTGGAGACTGATATCGCTGCTACTTGCCTTCACTATGCATAATCGAGACTCCCTATGCGTAGGTTATAGATAAGTAATGGAACATCGACAATCGCTCTCAACATTTAGGAATTAACTTCCGGCGAAAAGGATCAGGTTTCATGAAAAGGGATGGCGCGACAAGTCACACGCGTATTTCTGCAGACAAAGACAGGCGTTCCATCTGCTTTGCAAAAGGGTGGTCCGGATTTTGCAACGCAGTAAGGAATTCGCGTGGGCTGAACTGCATATCGCAGTAACACAGGATTGCCAGAATCACATCCATAGATGATGATAATATCTGCTGCTTGATGACATCATCCAGATTGGCTCCTTCCTGCGCATTGGCGCGCTCGCCAGAGCGGATTTTTGCATCAACGTTTGGGACACAGTAGCCCCCCACCCTGTTCAAAAGGAGGTACGACTTGGTGCCCGACTTGCGAAGGGATCCGTATATTTCTGCCGCCAGCCTCTGCGTGCCCTCAATGTCAAAGTCGCCGAATTTCAGCGTAAGAAACAGAACGTCTGTTACTGCCAAGCAATTCAGCGACCAATTCCGTATACCGGGGCTCGTATCCAAAATGACGTAATCGCAGTCATAATCTGAAACTAGGTCTTCTTTCATCCTCACAAACCTGCGCAGAGATCTAGCCGCCGGATCGACGTCGACTTTGCCGCTCTCCATTTTGTAAATCGCTTCCTTGTGTGGGTTGGACAGCCCTACCCACAATTTTCCCTTGATTGTAAATCTTCTTGCATTTAGGGCGGGAGTTATATCCGTCATCACGTCCCGAATGTCCGCCCCGTCCAGAAGCAGGTCGTTAATCCACTTTTTTGGGGTCTGCCCAAAGTAGGCGCTAATGCTTGGCGCATAGACATCAAAATCAAGAAGCGATACTCGAAATCCCTTGGCTGCCAATAATGCCGCAAGGTTGCACGCGATGGTCGTTTTACCGGTGCCCCCTTTGTAAGAATGGAAAGTAATGGATTTTGGCACCGGTGTTAGAGAGAGCCGCGCAAGTATTAAGGAGTTCTACAGTTTTTTACGGTATTTTTGTAAAATGGTAATCGCCTTCAGGTTTTTTCTTCTATTGCTTGAGGGAACAGGAAAGTGGGCCCAAAGGGATTCGAACCCTTGGCCGACCGGTTATGAGCCGGTCGCTCTAACCAGGCTGAGCTATGGGCCCGTGCAATGCAAAAGTTTGGCCCAGCATGTATAAAGGTTTGGCACGTCAGCAATACATGCCGCCGACGTACTTTTCCTGCACCGAGTCAAGGAGCAGGTTCTGCGCTGCAAGCGACTGCACAGCAGCTGCAAACGCCGCTTCGCGTCTGTCTGCAGGGATCCTGGCAAGGATGTTGCGCCACACCTGCGCGTGCCTTGCGTCTGCTTCTTCGTGAATCTGGAAGTAGTTGAGCGCGTCGCTGCCTGTCATGCCGTAGAATTTCACGAGGCCGTCTATCTTGCTTCTGCTTATCTTTGGAAGCTCGGCTTCAAATGCATACATTGCGGCAACTGCCTCTTCAAAAGACAGCTTGGATAGGCGCATCATCCTCTCTACTGCCTCATTAGTCTTGGCCGCGCCGGCGTAAGCGACAAGGTTGGTTTGCGAAACGCCCAGCGCGGTTGCAAACCTCGCCCACGGCTCGACGTGCTCGGCTTCCTCCTTCATGTTGCCGTCGATGTCGGCTTTTAGCGACGCGTCGGTGTTAGAGGCAGCAATGTTTTGCACAAACAATGGAACCGCCTTTACAAGCTGGAAATATTCCTTGGAATAACCTTGCAGGTGGTCGACCGTAAGCTTGCCCTCAGACCACATCTGGTAGAATGCGTGCTTTAGCAGGCTTTTTCTTTCAATTTCCGAGTCGATCCTCTCGACAAGATCGTTATTGTCCATAAACATCTCATTTGAAAAGCCATAGAAAAACCTTTGGCAAAAGAGCAAGGATTTTATGTCAACGCCGGCGCAGGTCTCTCGTCGCTCCGGTGGTGTAGTCCGGTCAAGCATTGTGGCCTTTCGAGTCGCAGATCCCGGGTTCAAATCCCGGCCGGAGCACCATTTCACCAAAACCAAAAAAAGACGCTAGTGCAGCGGGTTATCCATCTTTACCGGCAGCAAGTTGATGATGCTGCCATGGCACGAAGGGCACGAATCAGGCTTCCAGTCACCTGTGCCAGAAGCGCACCAGTAGCACGATGGACATAACAGCAGGCTAGTGGTTTGCGATAGGCGCTTTCCCAGTTGTTTGGATTGTACGACTGTAGACATTCTTCCACCTAAATGAGGCATCTGATAACAGACAAAAGAATTTGAAAGACTATTGTCGATGGCTTCGCCTCAAGCGTATATTGTCTCAGCTTGCTATCAATTCTTGCAGATCATTTGTCAATCGCTCAAGCGTCTTTAGCACCTTTTTCTGGTCGTCGATGACGATGTTCATGGTGGTTCGCTCCTGCGCGCTTTTTGCCATTGGCAGCAATGATTTCAGGTCTTCCACGCTTTGCGCCGACTCGGATAGCTGGCGTGACGCTGTTTCCAGTACAAAAGCCAAGGTGTCGCTCCTCATTTTTGCAGGATTCCTCACGCTACCGGTTCTTGTCTCTGCCCAATATATAACTGCCAACCACTACTACTGCTACCATCGCTACCACCACTAACAACAACAGGTAAAAATGGCATTAAATTAATATGGTCAACAAAACGCACTACGCTTGGAAAGGACTGCTTTTTGGGCAAGCGAAACATCGAAGCCAACCCGCTCACCGACCTTTGTGGCGACTACCTTTCTCGCATAGAGGACGCATTAAAGCGCGAATTGGATTTGTATTCCTGGTCCGAGTTTCATGCCCCGCTGCGCTATGCCTGCGATGGAGGCAAGCGCATCAGGCCACTCATACTTGTATTGTCGGCAGAGGCCACCGGCCCCGGCAGAGCAAACGGCGATGCATACATGGCGGCATCTGCCATAGAGCTTTTGCATACCGAGTCGATAATCCACGACGACATCATTGACGAGGAAAACACGCGAAGGGGCAAGCCTTCTTTCCACGTAAAATATGGCTACAACAGCAGCATCCTGACTGCTGACTTTGTTCTGGGCGTGATACTCAACATCGGCTCGAAACTAAAGAACTCGCGCGTGATAAACGAGCTGTCAAACGCCGCTACCCGCATGAGCGAAGGTGAGATGATGGAGATCAGGCTCAACAAGGCGCCTGCGATTACCGAGGATGACTATATCAAGGTCATTGATCATAAAACGGCTTCGCTCTTTGAGGCGTCGGCCAAGATAGGCGCAATCCTAGGGGGCGGAAACGAAGAGCAGGTACGCTCGATGGCGTCTTTTGGCAGGCTCCTTGGCGTCGCGTACCAGATCCACGATGACCTCATTGACTGGAACGACGAGGACAAGCTCTTCAACATGCTTGTCAAACAGAACAACAACAACTCTAACGAATTTGTCGACAGGATGGAAAAGTTGTATCAATCGTACGCCGTCAGGGCCAAGAACGAGCTGTGCAAGGTGGCGTCAGGCAACGATGCTGCAAGCCACCTTGAACATTTGACGGACCTTGCTTCTGTGCAGATCTAGTAGACTCTATATATACTGCTAATGCGCAAGCGGGCCGGCGGCTATGCCGAGGCTTGGCACTGCCTTTGATGCAAATTCCAGCAGCGGTGCATGCCATATGCCAAAGCCTACCATGAACACTACTGCAAATATCAGGACCGCAAGGATGGCGCGAGGCTCCTTTACCCTGCTCATGTCTGGCGACTCCTCCATGTACATCTTTCTCATTATCCACGCATAGTAGCCTAGCGACAGGGCGCTGTTGAGGACACCTGCTATTGCAAGCCAGGGACCCCATGCGACTTCTGGACCGGAGTTTATCGCCGCTCCAAAGATCACCAGCTTGCTCCAGAACCCATTGAGCGGAGGCACGCCTGCAAGTGCCAGCAGAGATATTGAAAGCGTGATCGCGGTGATGGGCATGCGCTTGCCTAGTCCGCGGTACTTTTCAAGGCTATAGCTTGCCAGCGCCGTTGCGACTGCCGCTACTGCGACAAATCCCGCAGACTTCATGACCGCGTGGTTGATGATGTGAAAGAGCGAGCCGGAAAGCGCCTGGTCAGAGTACGGCGCAAGCGCGACGCCTATCATAATGTATCCTGCCTGCGCAATCGACGAGTATGCTAGGATTCTGGGTACGCTCCTCTGCATTATGGCGCCAAGGTTGCCTATCGTCATGGTAAAGACTGCCAGTATCGCAAGCGTCAGCGTCCAGTCGGCGTTGAGCGCAAACATGCCAAGTACAACTACGCGAAGGGCCGCTGCAAAGCCGGCCTTCTTTGTCCCGGCAGCAAGCAGGCCACCTATAGGTGTGGGCGAGCCTTCATAGGCATCTGGAAGCCACATGTGGAACGGGACGAGTCCCATCTTGAAGCCAAAGCCTGCTATGAACAGCGCAATTGCAAGCAGGGCTACAGGCATCATCGACGGGTCAAGGTGGGTCATCGCCTTTATCGAGTCGCCGATGTTGGTCGTGCCAGTCATGCCGTAGACTAGGCCAATTGCAAAGACCAGCAGAGCCGACGCCAAGGCGCCAAACATAAAGTACTTTATCGCAGCCTCATTTGATATCGGGTCGCGCTTGTTAAACGCTGCCAGCGCATAAGTCGGAAGCGACATCAACTCCCATGCAATCAGGAGCATTACAAGGTCCGTCGAGTAGGCGATGAGCACCATGCCTATCGACGACAGCAGTATGAGCGAGTAGTACGCCGCAGGGTTTGTCCTGCCCTTCATGTAGTTCCATGAAGAGGCAGTCATCATCAGCGACACTATGAGGAGCGCCACGGCAAAGAACGAGCCGAACAGGTCGTCCACCAGCACGCCCTCGCCAAACGCCACGGCTGGCAGGACCTCGCCGGAAAATACGCGGAATATCACGATGCCAAGCGCAAGTATCAGCGCGCCAAACGCTATTGCGCTATAGATCTTGTTCCTGTCGATGCCCTTTTCGCGCCTGCCTGCATCGATTGCCGGGATGGCAAGGCCCACTACGCCAAGGATTACCGTCACAAGCACTGGTGTCGAGAGAAGATCTACCATCTATTTTTTCCACTCCTATAGCAAGAGGAGCATCACGACTATCATGATGCCCACTCCAAATACGAACAGGTATGACTGTGTAACTCCAGACTGGCTGCTCTTGACCACCTTGGACATGCCGGCCATCGCACCCTGAAATGCAGGGTTGATGCCGTCAATGACGGTACTCTCAAAGTAGCGCCAGATAAAGCGGTAGATTGCCAATGGCCCAATCACTCCGCCCCAGTACAGCACAGTGTTGAGGTACCACCTGTTGTAGAGGAACTTCCAGATACCCCGGGTAACGATGTTTCGGCCGATTGCCTCGGGGTCTGCCTTTCTTGCAATATAGAACACAAAGCCAAGAGCCGCGCCGATGCCAAACGCGCCCACCGATGCTGCGGCGGCTATCGGGTTGAGGTTGAGGAATATTCGGTTGTTCTCCGTGCCCTCTGGCGCAGTTATGCCAAACGACTCGTGGAGGTATTCTGTGAACAGGTGGTGCAGTTGCTCTTCAAACATAAAGCCGATTACACCGACGGCGATCGTCGCCACGGCAAGGATTGCAAAGGGGACCCACATTGTCGCCGTGACTTCGTGGACATGATGGCCCTCGTTTTCCATCTTTTCGAGGTGCTTGCTCTTGCCGCCAAAGAAGGCCATCCCTATCATCCTGAAAGTGTAAAATGCAGTCATGACTGCGACTATTACTGCCATCGCAAAGAGCGGCCATGAATACTGGTAGCCGGATTCAAGCACGGCTGCAAATATGGCATCCTTGCTCCAGAACCCTGAGGTAAAGAGCGGAGCGCCTGCAAGCGACAGTGCGGCAAGCAGCATGAATATGTACGTCTTGGGCATCTGCTTTCGCAACCCTCCCATGTCCGTCATGAAACGGGAATGCACTACGTGCAAGAGTGCGCCGGCGCCCATGAAAAGCGACGCCTTGAACATTGCGTGGCTCATCAGGTGGAAGAACCCTGCAGTATAGCCGTCGGTAAAGTTGAGCGACATGCCAGCTATGCCAAGGCCCATCATCATGTAGCCGATCTGAGAGCCGGTGGAATATGCAAGTACCTTCTTTATCTCAGGGCTCACAAGCGCCTGAGTGGCCAGCAAGAAGGCAGTTATCGCGCCCGTCCATGCGACCACTTCAAAGAACTGGCCCGTATGCAGGGCAGATAGCGCAAAGAACAGCGGACCTATCCTGGCGACTAGAAACACGCCTGCCTTGACCATGGTTGCGGCGTGTATAAGTGCCGAGACGGATGTCGGGCCGGTCATGGCCTCAAGCAGCCACTCGTTGAGAGGGAACTGGGCTGACTTGCCCACTGCGCCTCCAAAGAGGAGCACTGCCGCTGGAACGAGCAGGTTCTGCGCCGCCATCGTCTGCGCCCACGTCTGGTCAGCTATCAGTTCTTTAAAGCCAAACGTGCCGGCGTGCATGAATATCAAGAACATGCCGGCAAGCATCATGACATCTCCTGCCTTGGTCATGAGGAACGCCTTCATGCCTGCATGAGTGGGGGCAGTCCACATTGGTATGCCTCCTGCCAGGTGCCCTTCCCTGCCGACATAGTCCTTCTTTCTGTCGTAATACCAGAACGAGATGAGCGCATACGACGCAAGGCCGACGCCTTCCCATCCAAAGAATACCATGAGCAGGTTATCAGAGATGACGATTAGCTGCATCGACCCTATGAAGAATAGCATAAAGAACCAATACCGGGTCAGGTCCCGCTCGCCATGCATGTAACCGATCGAGTACACCATGATGAGGAATGATATCCAAGCCACGATGTTGGTCATGATTATGGCCAATGGGTCTGCAAGTACGCCTGCGTTGAGGCCCAGCGCCGAGATCCACGGGATCTGGCTGTGCACTTCGTGACCTGCGAGGCCGACAGGTATCAGAGTAGCAGCAGATATCGCGCTTGCGAGAGCAAAGCCCACTGCGATATAGTTCCGGGCGGACTTGCTGCCCTTGGCGATTATCGGCATCGCGGCGGCGCCTATGAACGGCAGCATCCAGATAAGCCAGACGTTTATTGAATCGCTAAAACCAACCACCATTATCAAGTGCCGCCTCCTGCTCTGACCGATTCAGAAATTGCGACATCGTTTTCTGCAGTAGTAGTAGCAGTACTAGCATGCGCCACCGGCTCTATCACCCCTGACGGGTGGGGTGCCGGCAGGACATTGGGGCTGTCGGCAAACATGCTCTGGACATAGCCCGTTATCGGCAAGAAGAACGTGTCTGGGATGATGCCTATTGCAAGCGACAAGGCTGCAAACACTGCCATCGTGACTGTTATGTAGCGCCCAGAGTCCTTGATGTGCACGAGATTCTCTGGCGTCTTGCCAAAGAATATGCGCTTGAACATCCACAGGATGTAGGCAGAAGTCAGTATCGTTGCCATGATGCCAAATGCAAACAATGCCACTCGGAACGAGTCGCCGTTGTGCGCCGCCGTTTGCAGGACGCCGGAGAACATGGTCCACTCGGCCATAAAGCCCGAAGTCGGCGGGATGCCCATGATTGTAAGCGCGCCTATCATGGCAGTGACTGCCGTGTACGGCATCTTGCCTGCAAGGCCGCCCAGCTTTGACATGCTCCTCGTGCCGGTCTGGAGGATGATAGAGCCGGCCATCATGAAAAGCACTGCCTTTCCGAGACCGTGCGTGACGTAGAACATGGTCGCTCCAGATATGCCAAGGATGCTCTCAGAGCCAAGGCCAAACAGTATGTAGCCCATCTGGCTAATCGATGAATATGCCAGCACTTTCTTGATGTCGTCCTGCATCAGTGCCATCGCGCCGCCGTATATCATGGTGGCAAGGCCCCACATGTTGATGTAGAGGCTGTACTGCTCATAGCTGCCGGTCAACAATTCCATCCACAGGCGCAAAAGACCGTACGCGCCGATGCCGATCATAGCCGGCGACAACAGCGCCGATATCGGAGTGGGTGCTTCTGCGTGGGCGTAGGGAAGCCAGATGTGCAGCAGAAATGCCGCCAGCTTGACTCCAAGGCCGGCAACGATGCCAAACACAATGAGCGGAAGCCACTGCGACGGTATCTTGCCCACATTCTCCTTTATCGT
The DNA here is from genome assembly GCA_039938615.1 of Nitrososphaera sp. Taxonomy (GTDB): domain Archaea; phylum Thermoproteota; class Nitrososphaeria; order Nitrososphaerales; family Nitrososphaeraceae; genus Nitrososphaera. Next base: position 53,824 of record JBDUUM010000004.1, on the reverse strand, counting down.
GGCATAGTCAAAGCCGCCGGCAAAGAATCCCATGGCAAGCAGGCTCAGCAAAAGCACGACTGCTCCGACGTGGGTCCAGAAGAAGAACATCAATGCTATCCTGCGCCGAGCGCCATAGCCATAAAAGGCGACCAAGAAGAAGGACGGGACAAGCATCAGCTCAAAAAAGACGTAAAACTCGATGACGTTTGTCGCAAGGATCGTTCCAAGCATCCCCATGGAGAACGCAAGGTAGAGGCCAAAGTAGAGACCCATCTGGTGGTTGACGTATTTCTGCTGCTCGGCAGTCAGCGTAACGACTTGGCCGCCGTGGCTAGAGGAGCTCCCGTGCGAGCCGTGGCCGGGCATGTCCTCCATTATCTTGTGGACCATGTAGGGCTTGGAGTAGATGGCAAGCACGGTGCACAGTATGTAGATGATGAGCGCAAAAGGAAGCGCAAGGCCGTCAAGGCGCAGGCCAAAGTTGCCAAACTGGCTCCACGCGTACGACTCTGCATAGGCAGAATTGCCGCCGTTTAGCAGCATGGTCGGGATGAACAAAAGGCCTGTCGATATCGCAAGCACGCCAAAAGAGAACCATGTCGCAGCATTTACGCCTGCACGCCTGCCAAGGACGTAGGCCACTGGCGCTAGGAGCAGGGGCACAAAGGTCGCTGCCAACAGGAAATATGACTCTGCCATGACGACTAGCCCTTCATGCTCCTGAACTCTGCGATGTCGATTTCCTTGTATAACCTGTAAGCGACAATGACCAAGCCGAGGCCTACTGCGACTTCGGCTGCTGCGATGGCGATGGAAAAGAGTGCAAATACCTGACCCTGCACGTTTCCGGTGTAGCGGGAAAACGCCACGAGGTTGAGGTTTGCAGCGTTGGCGATTATCTCGATAGAGATAAGCATCCTGATGGCGTTTCGCTTGACGACCATGCCATAGATGCCCACGGCTACTAGGACGGCCGATACTATGATGAAATCAATTAGCTCTGTCATTTTGTTGCTTTTCCTCCAAGTCTTCCCTTCTTGCCAGCGCAAGCGCCGCAATGACTGCGCCTGCTAGCGTCAGCCCAAGTACGATTAGCACCGGCGCGTAATAGGTGAGCATTTCCTCACCGATTGCGACAAAGTCGACTGGCGGGGCAGAGAAGCTGTTGCTGCTGTTCAGTCCTGACGCAAGCAGCATGGCTCCAAGGCCACCCATGATAAAGAGCATTAACACGATTCCGCCGGCCTTTCTTCCTCTGTCTTCCTTGGTGGTAAAGAGGGCCTGCGTGCGCACGAGCATGACTGTGAATATGATGAGCACGGCGACGGCGCCGACGTATACTGCAATCTGGAACATGGCGACAAACGGCGCGTCAAGGAGCAGGAAGAACCCTGCGATGCCAAGCATAGATATCGCAAGACCTATTGCGCCATAGATTAGCTCCCGGGTCTCAAGCGCGATGATTGCCGAGCCTACTGTCAGCACGGCTACGCCTATGAACACAGGGTCAACCATGGGTGGCCCCCCTGTCGGTTATCTTGATCTCGATGTCGCCGTCATATTTCGGCTTGACTTCGAGCTGCTGTGGTGTGTATATCAGGTGTTCCTTTGTGAACGACGACAGCTCGTAGTCGTTTGTCATGAATAAAGCGTAAAACGGGCACGCGTCGACGCACAGTCCGCAAAAGACGCACTTGCCGTAGTCGATCTGTGGCATGATGCTCTTTTTGTTCTGTTTCCAGTTCTCGTCGACTTTGACCATGCCTATTGCCTCTGCGATGCCCTCGCACGCAATTGCGCACAGCTGGCAGCCGGTGCATTTGTCGTGCATCAATATGTGCCTGCCCCGGTAGCCGGCTATGCCGACGCCCCTCTTGGGGTCGAACTGGTAGCCGTCGCCTACGAACTTGAGTTTCTGCTCAGGATAGCGGAAAGTAAAGCGCCGGATGACCAAGTGCTTTGAACCAGACTCGATCGCCTTGATGAACCCAGAAGCCGTACTCATCGCACCAGCAGCCCTCCCGGACCAAGTATGCCGCCATATATTAGTGCAAGGGCGACGAACATGTTGATGAACGAAAGCACAATCAGCTTGTACCATCCCGTATGCAGCAGTATGTCTATCCTGATACGAGGGCTGATACCTCTTGGAAGGAGCATCAACAGGATGATGCCAAATGTCTTGATGGTAAACCAAGTTATCGCCGAAAGCGTGACTGGGTTGTAGATCTTGTCACCAGTGTAACCGGGAATGATTTCTGCAGGGAATATCACGGGGCCTGCCCACCCGCCAAGGAACAAGACGACAAACAGTGCGGCAAGCGCATAAGTCTTGACGTACGAGCCCAGCTGTATGAGACCGTATATCATGCCCGAAGTCTCGGTGATCCATCCTGCTACGATTTCGCTCTCGGCCTCTGGCAAGTCGAACGGGATCCTTTCAAGTTCCGCAAGCGAGGACAGGTAGAACACGAACGCGCTTATGGGGAGGAAGAATACGTACCAGTAGGACGCTATCTGGGCGTTGACTATTCCAGTCAGGTTGAGCGTGCCGGCCAGTATTACTACCGACAATGCGGATATGATGAAGGGGATTTCAAACGCGATTATCTGGTGCAGGGCGCGCAGGCCGCCGATGAATGGGTACTTGCTGTTGCTGGCCCACGAGAAGAGCAGCGCTATCAGTGGGAAGAAGCCAAAGATCGCAAAGACCGCAAGCAGGCCCACGTCGATATCGGCGACTACCCACCCGGGCGCAACTGGTATTAGCGCCGTGGCAGCAGCCGCCACAGAGACAAACGCAATAGGTGCAGCCCAGAATATCGGCTTGTCTGCCGCTGCAGGGACGATTATCTCTTTTGATATTAACTTCAGCCCGTCAGCCGCAAGCTGCAGGATACCCTCGATCTTGCCCACGTAAAGCGGACCGTAGCGCAGCTGCATCTTGGCAAGGAACTTGCGCTCGATGAATATCGTCGCAGCCGCTATCAGCGCGGCGTAGGTAAAGCCCGGGAATGCCGCTACCCTGAACAGGTCGGTATGGATCAGGAACTTTACTATCGGAATAGTGCGCGTAGGATCCACCATCATGGTCAGGAAGAGGTACGGCGTCAGCGGCGCGTTGCCGAGAGGTGGCAGCGGGACGTAAAACAGCACAATGAACAGCAGCGGGAGGCCGACCAGCGAGAATATGATGAGTATCCAGAATACCAGCCACAGCACGCTACCGATAAATTCGCCAAAGCGGAACGATTCGGTATACGCCATTATTATCTGTCAGCCTCCACGGGCCAGTAGTTGAGAGACCAGTAGATAGATGGCATGTCTGCAAGCTTGTTGCCTACCAGCAGGTGGTTGAGCGCAAGCATGTTGCGGAACGAGCCTACCGAAATTTTCACCCTGTAAGGCTTGGGCGTGCCATCGCTTACGATATAATATCCTAGTGCCCCTCTACCGGACTCTACCCTCCTGTATGATTCGCCTGCAGGGCCCTTGGGATTTGGCTGCAGCTTTGCACGCACCTCGCCGGACTGGGGCATCTTGTCAAGCAGCTGCCTGGTTATGTGGCATGACTCTTTCATGTCCAGGAACGGGACATAAGACCTTGCAAACGAGTCGCATGTCTTCATGTACTGGACCTTGAAATCGATTTCGTTGTAAATGTCATAGGGCTCTACCTTGCGGATGTCGTATGGCACGCCCGATGCCCTCAGAACAGAGCCTGTGACGCCAAGTTTTATCGCGTCTTCCTTTGTCAGGATGCCGACGCCTTCCGTCCTCTGCCTGAACAGCGGCATGTTGTAGAAAATATCCTCGTATTCCTTTAGCCGCTTTTCAAAGTAGGCGATGTGCTCCAGGCACTTGTCCTTGAAGCCTTCCGGCATGTCGTTTCTTACTCCGCCGGGGATGTTGTATGCATGGGTTACGCGGGCGCCAGTAAGGCGCTCAAGCAGGTCGATGAACAGTTCGCGGTCGCCTGCAGGCCACATGAACATGGTCGAGTGGCCAAGGAAAATGCCATAAATCGCAAGCCAGTACAGTGTGTAAACTTGACGGTTGAGCTCTGACGCAATAGCCCTGATGAACTGACCTCTTCGCGGAACTTCGATACCCATCAGCTCTTCGACTGCCAGGCTGTAGGCGTATGTGATATTCGTAGAATCGTGAATTACGGGGCGCTCCAAGTGCGGGATGTTTTGTATGACGTTTCGGTACTCGCACATTTTTTCCTCGCCGCGGTGGACATAACCGGGGTCCGGGTCACAGTAGACGATATAGTCGCCGTCTACCTTTACAGTAAAGCGAAAGTGGCCTGAACCGGGGTGCTGCGGGCCAATGGAAAGCGTCATGAGGCGGTCGTCTTCGCTCTCCTTTACCACCTGAAGTCCCAGTTTCCTTGTCTCTTCTATTTTCTTTTCAAGGCTTGCCATTTTTTTATCTACCCTTTATCCTGAAATCCTTGCGCAGTGGCGGGATGTCGGCCCAGTCCTCCGGCAGGAGGAAGCGCTCCATCCTCGGGTGGCCGTCAAAGTAGACGCCGAGCATCTCGTATGTCTCGCGCTCGTGGTAATCAACGCTCTTGTAGACGTTAATCAAGCTTGGCACGCGCGCTTCGTCACGGTTTGTGCGAGTAGCAAGAACCAGAATGTGCGCCAGCAGGTCATCGCGGGTGTACGATCCGAGATGGTAATCAACTTCTATCTGCTTGTCCTTGGGATAATCGGTGCCGGACACCACCTCTGCATGGTCGTACCCCATGGCATCCCGGAGGTAGGTTGCGACTTCGACGATGTTTGACGGCTCGACCATTACCTTGATGCGGAGCGGCCGGATGTAGGCGATTTTAACGGCGTCGCCAAAGCGCGTCGTCAGCTGCTGGGCGAGGCCCTTTTCAAATGCTGGCGGCTCCGGCTCTTTCTTTGCCGGCGGAGCTGTCGCAGCAGGAGGCTTGGCTGCTGCTGTTGCCGCCGGCGGCGATGTAGTAGTGGTGGTGTTCGTAGTCGTAGCCGGCTTGGCAGACGGAGGAGTAGCGGGTTTAGCAGGAGCAGGTTTTGTGGCCTTGGGATCGGCAGCCGGTGTTTTTTCGGCGGCTGCTTTCTTTTTAGTGTCTTCGCTGCTCATGTTACTTGATCTTTTGTCTCTTGATCTTTTCCTGTAGCAGCATGCAGCCTTGGATAAGCGTCTCGGGTCTTGGAGGGCATCCTGGCACGTACACGTCTACTGGGATGATTCCGTCAACTCCAGGGAGGACGTTGTACGAGTCGATGTAGAGACCGCCGGTGATTGCGCACGCGCCCATCGCAATGACGTATTTTGGTTCAGGCATCTGGTCATAGACCATCCTGAGCCTTGGAGCCATCTTGCGGGTGACCGTGCCCTGCACCACGATGAGATCGCACATGCGCAGAGAGCCAAAAGCCTCGATAATGCCGAACCTCTCGACATCATATCTCGGGCTTGAGGCGGCGCCGAATTCGACGCTGCAACATGCGGTTTCAAGGTGCACCGGCCAGAGGGACCAGATCCTTCCCCAGTTGATTGCGTAGCCAAGCGGCCTGTCAAGTGCTCTTACAAGCACGTCTGACAGCTTGGTCACAAACATGTTAAAGTTGTTGGGGCTGACGAGTTCCTTGTTCATCTGCTTTTTCCCTCCTCGACCTGTTCTTTGTTGTAACCGTATTTAAAACCTGCGAGCATTACCAGATACCCTTCCTCCCTGCAAGATAGAGCGCGTAGCCCATTGCGGCAAACATTATCCCCAAAAATGCGATTATCGGGAGTGTCGCCATCTTGGGGATGTTGAAAAGCGCCGAACCCCACGCGTAAAGAAATATGGACATGACGTCGAAAACCACGAACATGAGGATGTAAGCGTAATACTGCATCATGAAATGCGAGCGCCCCTCGCCTGTCGGCATCTGACCGCACTCCATCGGCAGGAACTTGACAGGATTGTAGCGGCGCCGGGGCGACACAAGCCTTGAGAGTATGAGGGCGGGCACCGAGGCTACCAGACCAAAGCCGAGCATGTAAAGAATTGGAGTAAAGTCTGCGGCGGTCTCTCCAGCCAAGTCACCCATGCTGGTCTAGCGAAGATATAAAAACTTAACGAGAAATGTGCGACAATCGCACAAACTATCCTTTCAATACCATGTTAAAGAGCTGGCGGGCTGCCATTTTTGGGTGATGAAACGCCAGCTTCATCATCTTTGCTGCCGTAAACTCGGCCTTGATGAAATCGATAAACTCGTCTGAAGTCATGTCGCGCAGTATCTCGATCTCCTTGTCCCACTCCTCATCTGTCAATCCAATCCATCTCGACTGCACCTTTAGAGCAGAAGCTATCTTGGACGCCACTTTAGCCTTCCATTCCCGCTCGTAGCCTGCAAGCGACTCCCTGCTTGCGCCGCTTGAGAGCGAATTGGCACCGACCCTGCCTGCAAGCCGGCCAAACTCGATTGCATACCTTATCCCTTCAAGCACGAGAGGGTTTGCCTGTCCCGCCGCGTCGCCTACCATTATCAGACCGTCGGCGATGCTGCTCTGTCTCGACCCCTCGTTTGGGATAAATCCATAGTGGAGTTCGACAGGCTGTATCTTGCCAAGCGATTCAAGAGGCTTGTACCGCCTTTCAAGCATCGTGTGGAGCTTCTCAAGTGGGTCTGACTGCGACTCTGGCCTGCCGATGCCCACGCCAATGCGCACTCGGTTCTTTGAAAGAGGGAAAACCCATGCATAGCCTGCCTCGGAATATTGCTGGCCGACCATCAGCGTCCATACAGAGCTGTCGGCATGGTCACAGTAGCATTCGTACTCTGCACCTACACCGTAGCGCTTCCATTCGCTTGCAAGCCCAGCTTTTCTGCCTGCAGCCGTGCCAAAGCCGCTTGCGTCAATGACCAGAGGGCATCTGACTTCCATGTCGCCGGCAGGCGTGCTTGCCTTTACGCCGGCCACCTTTTCGCCGTCCCGTATGACGTTTATCACGTTGCTCCTCACCATCATCGTCGCGCCAGCCTCGGCAGCCTCAAAGGCAAGGTGCTGGTACAGCGCCCGCACATCAAGCACGCACGACCGCGGTGCGCTGCCAGAGATGAGGACATCATTTGCAGGCGACACAAAGCGGTAGCTGGAAATCGGGTTGTAAAGCGAGTTTGGGATGCCAAGTGCGTCCATTGAATCTATCCAGCTGACGCCTGATGTCCTGACGCTATGCGCTATCGCCTCGTCCTTTTCAAACAGGATTACCTTGGCGCCCGCTTTGGCCGCAGCCCCTGCCGCCGACAGCCCGGCAGGGCCTCCGCCAACTATTGCAATGTCGTATCTCATCTTTCTCTATCTCTCGCGCTCTATCCACCCGTGAAAGAGACTCCTGAAAAGCGCATATACGGAAGAATCGAAGAGTGTATGACTTTACGCTCCCTTGAGAGCCCGGTAAGGTTTTTCAAACAGTCAAACACGTTGCCTGCTACCATTACCTCCTTTACAGGATGGCCAAGCGCGCCGTTTCGTATGACCCTGCCTCCTTTTACCACGCCTGAAAAGTCGCCGCTTACTGGGTTTACGTTGCCTGAAAATCGGCTCAACATCACGCCGTTCTTTATTTCAGACATCAAGTCGTCCACCGGCTGCCTGCCGGGCGAGACGATAAAGTTTGTGGGTGCGACCATAGGCGGCGAGTTGGTAGAGCCGCCGGCGTTTCCTGTGCTCCTGACCCCGGCCTTTTTCGCCGTGTATGTGTTGTAGAGGAACTTTTTCAAGACGCCTTTTTCAATTACGACATTTCTGCAGTGGGCCACGCCCTCCCTGTCAAAGCTCGCCGCGCCAAGTCCCTCTGGATTGGTCGCGTCGTCTTCGATCGTCAGAGCGGGGGCAGCCACGCGCCTGCCAAGCTTGCCTGCAAACTGGCTTGATTTTTTCTGCACCGAGTCCGAGTTGACAGAGTGGGCGACCACCTCCTCCACAAGCTCCACGGCCGCGGCAGGCGTGAGAAGCATCTCGCCCTTGAAACTGTCAATCTTGCGGGCGCCAAGCGAGTTTACGACGGTCGATGCAAATTCGTCTGCGCACGATACGACATCAATGTCTTTCACAGAGTGCGAGCTTCCCGACTGGACATCAAAGCTCGAGACGTCCTGCCCGTCTATGGCCATGCCCATTATGGACCACGAAAATGCACTGATACGCTCCTTTAGCGATATACCGTTAGAGTTACCAAGCCAGTGGGTCATGAGGAGCGAGGTAAAGTTGCCGCTGTCGACGCTTACTTTCTTGTCGTGAGACTTGGCCCGCCCTAGCATTTCTGCAGCCATCCTGGCGGCGTCCGGGGCCTCAAAGTCCTCTGCCTTTCTGTCATAGATGCCCCGCACCGGCGTCACCTTGGACTTTGCCGGAAGCGAGTTGAACCTGTCCCTCGGGCTGATCCGCGCAATCTTGGTCGCCATGGCCGCGGCATGTCTGACTCTGTCGCGCTCAAGGCTGTTTACTGCGTAAAACCCGAGTGCGCCGTCCAAAAGCACGCGCACACCGAGAGCCGCGGCCTGCTGTGACTTGGCCTGCTTCAAGTCGTTGTTCTCGATAAAGACCTCTGACTCTTTTGTGAGAGCGATATAGGCTTCGCAGTCGCCTGCGCCCTGCGCCTCGGCCTCGCGGATCGCAAGGCGGATAATGTCCTGCATCACTGCATGCCTCCAATGATGGCGGTGCAGCGCACGTGTGGTCCGCCGCCGTCCACCTTGGCTAATTGATACTTGCCGCAATAGCCTGTGCCAATGTCGTACTCGAACTTGTCGCCTACCATGTCGACTGACAGGAGCGCGTCAAATGCGTTGCCAGAGATGCTTGCGCCCCGCATCAGATCCTTGACCTTGCCGTTTTCAATGAGGTATGCCTCCTGCGCGCCAAACATGAACTCGCCGTTGGCGTCGGCCTGGCCGTTTCGCGCTCCCTTGACGAGATAGCCGTGCCTTGTCTCCTTTATCATGTCGTCAAGCTTGTCTGACCCAGGCTCGATGTACGTATTTCGCATCCTGATGAGTGGCTCGTCACTGTAGGTAAATGCCCGGGCGTTGCCGGTGGATTCGACGCCAAACTCTAGTGCAGACTCGCGGTTATGCAGGAACGACTTTAGTACGCCGTTTTCAATGACTGCAGTCCTGCCTGCGCGCACTCCTTCGTCATCGATGCCGATGGTGCCGGCGGCGTTTCCCGCAATTTCGGACTGGCCACTGTCTACAAGCGTCACAAGCTCGCTTGCGACCTTTTGTCCTATGCGGTCTTTGACGACTGAACCAGAGAGGACAAAATCAGCCTCGACCGTGTGGCCTATTGCCTCGTGGCAGAGAAGTCCTACCATGCCGGGATCAAGTATTATAGTCGTCTTTTCGCCAGTCGCATGCCTTGCCGTCACGAGCTTTTGCGCCTTGTCTGCAGCAATGTGCGCAAAGTCAAGGTGGCTTTTCTGGAACAGATCGTCCCAGCCGCCCGTTATCCCGATGCCCTCGTTTGCAGTCACACTTTGGCCGCCAGACTTGGCTATAGCAACCACGCTAAATTCAGGCTTGCTGTCTGTTATCTCAACCCGTGCGCCGTCGCTGTTGACTATGGCCTTGTAATCGATCATATCGCGGTAGGTGGCGGAGGCGGACTTGATTATCTTGGAATGCCTGCGCGCAGCCGCCTCGGCCTCTTTTGTCACCCTGACCTTGTCCTCAATGCCGACATCTGCAAGCCTGCCTCGCACAGAAGGCTCAAAGCGGCCCTGCACCATTTTAGATTCTGCAAGGCCGGCGACCTTGTGCTTTTTCGACCCCGCAAGCACCCTTGCCATTGATATTGCCCTGTCCAGCGACTCTTTTAATTCGCCAATGTTATTGGTGCTTGAAAATCCCCAGCAGCCATCGACGAGCGTGCGGATGCCGCAGCCGGCCGTTTCGACCACCCTTACCCTCTCCAGTAGGCCGTTGACAAAGCTGACCTCTGACACGGTCCTTGTATGATAGCGCGCCTCGACGTAGACTGCTCCCCTCGATCGGGAGATGAGCGACTGCAGCTCGTCCAGCATAGAGTCCTGCCTCACAGGACTGTGGCGGTATTTCTGTAAATTATGTCTTGTGAATGGCACAAAGGTACAGACAGGTACTCGTCAAGCGTTATATCGATTGTATGGTGATCTAACATATTCCCGCTCTGAAAAAGAAATTCTGGATTCTGCCTATCGTATTGTCCGTGGCGGCAGCCAGCCTGATCTTTGCGCTCCTTGCAGACCCAGGCGCAGACAGCATTTCTGCGCAAAAAAAAAGCGGCAGAAAAGTGCCGGTGATGCACGACGACAACCTGGATATCGAGCTTGTCGCAGAGGGCCTGAAATTCCCTACCAGCATGAGCTTTCTAGACAATGATAATATTCTTGTGCTGCAAAAGAACGACGGGCAGGTCCGGCTCGTGTCAGATGGACAGCTTGCGGCAAAGCCTATCCTGCAAACAGAGGTGGCAAGTGAGGCCGAGCAGGGACTCCTTGGCATTGCCGTGCATCATGATAACGCCACAGAGGCGTTCATCTACCTCACAGAGAACGCGACTGGCGCTGCCAAAAACCGCATCTTCAAGTACGCGTACGACTGGAACAAGAAATCTCTCGTCAACGGCACGCTGCTCCTTGACATATCAGGTGGGCCGGGGCCCTACCATAACGGAGGCAAGGTCAAGGTAGGACCCGACGGCTATCTCTATGCGATAACCGGCGACACGACTGACAGCTGGAGCCTGCTTGACAACGAAAAAGAAGGCGTAGCGCCTGACAACAGGTCTACAGTGACGCGAATCAACAGAGAAACAGGCGAGGCAGCCCCTGATAACCCCTTTCATGAAGCTGGACTTGAGAAGGTCTATGCTTACGGCATAAGGAACAGTTTTGGGATGGACTTTGACCCGGTGACAGGCACCCTGTGGGTCACAGAAAACGGCCCTGACAAGTACGACGAGATAAACGTTGTTCAGCCGGGCTTTGACAGCGGGTGGGACAGGTTCACAGGCCCTATTGCAAGGTCTAACGCGACTGCCGCCGATCTTGTCATGCTTGACGGGGCGCACTATGCTGATCCCGCATTCAGCTGGCAGCTGCCTGTCGGCGTGACTGACATCGAATTTTTCGCCTCCGACAGATTGGGTGAGAAATACAGGAACAACGTGTTTGTGGGAGACATCAACAACGGCAACATTTACTTTTTTCAGGTAAACCAAGACAGAACTGGCCTGCAGCTTGGGGGAGATCTCGCAGACTTAGTGGCAGACATGTTTGTTGGAAGCAGTGGCATCATAAGGACCGAGGCGACCCAGCTTGTCATCGGCGAGGGCTTTGGGAGGATAACCGATATTGAGACCGGGCCGGACGGCTATCTCTATGTCCTGACGTACGAGGATGGCAGGATATACAGGATAACCTAGTTGTTGCTGCTAATACTACTCAAACCAAGTGGTCTTGCCCGGCTTTTTGGCCTGTATGTGAGCAAAATCCTGCCCCTTTGCAGCGCCATGCCAGTGCCACGCGTATGCAGGCACACACACAAAGTCACCCTTGTTCAATTCATGGACATCGTCAAGCCTCACGATAGCGCTGTCGCCTTCCATCCGAACTTTGCCCTGCAGTGCGACGACTCCCTTTCCTTCCGTCACTATCAGGATCTGATCCGTTTCGTGGTAGTGGAGTTTCGTCCTTGCCCCATTTGAAAACGTGACTAGGTACGCTTCCACTTCCTTGCTCACCGCGTCTGTCACCATCTTCTTTATCTCTACTCTGCCGTCAAAGTATTTTGTTGCCATGGACAGGTCCGGCTCTAGCTTTGAAATGTTGCCCTTATGCATGGCACAGCTCGGCCGCATGGCCGTTAAATGTCTATAGACTGGCCGTTTCGATATTTCTCGTCAAATATCATCTCCAGTATTTTTAAGGCGACCTGTTCGGCAGTCAGCATCCTTCCCTTGTTTGCCCGGTGATATTCAGGGTCAACATCCTGCATGGCCGTGTCGACGTCGCCGGGGCATATAGCCATCACGCGGGTGCGGCCCTGCACTTCCCATGAGAGGCTCTCTGTGAGTCCTATCATGCCAAACTTGCTTGCGCAGTATGCCGAAAGGTTCTCAAAGCCGGTTTTGCCGGCTCCCGAGCTTACGTTGATTATCGTACCGGCTTTTTTCATGTAGGGCAGGACGGCCCTGCAACACAAAAATGCACTTTTCAGGTTTGAATTTATTGTCTGGTCCCATTCCTGCTCGGTGGTGTCTGCCAGTTTTTTCAAGTATAGGACGGCGGCGTTGTTGACAAGGATGTCGACACCTCCGAATTTGTCCACGGTCCTGCTCACCAGCATGTCCACCTGCGAAGCGATGCCGACATCGCATGTCACCCCGATCACATCACGATGGATTTTGACGATTTCGGCAACCGTTTCGTCGACTTCCCGCGGCGTGCGCGAGCATACTGTCACGTCGACGCCTTTTTGGGCAAGCATGATCGCGACAGCCCTTCCGATGCCCCTGCCGCTTCCAGTCACTATTGCGCCAGTCACTGACAGCATATATTTTTTGCATGACTGATATTTTTTTGGTTTGATCTAACGATTATATCTCCTGATCCCGTCCAAAAAGACGACGTGCAAATAGTTCCTGCCGAGCCTGCTCCCGAGTTCAGGGCGATATCGGGGTGGGCAAATTCCAATCCTCTTTCAATGAAGGCGCTAAAGGGCAAGGTCGTCGTGCTTGACTGCTGGACCTATACCTGCGTCTTTTGCCTGCGCACCATACCCATGATGAGGCGGCTGCAGGAAAAATACGGCAAATACGGCCTGCAGGTAGTGCAGGCGCATTCTGCAGAGTACCACTTTTCAACCGATCACGGCAACATCAGGCAGGCGCTTGACCGCTACAATGTCCGGCTGCCGGTCGCCTTTGACACCGAGAACAAGACGTGGGAGGCGTACGGCAACATGTACTGGCCAAAACACGTCATAATAGACGCTGGCGGCTTTGTACGCTACGAGCACGCCGGCTATGGCGACATTTCCGAGTTTGAGCCAGCGGTCGCAGAATTGCTTGAGGAGGTGGGCAAAAAGCCGCATGTCGGCTATGACGACAGCAACCCCGACGACGAAATACTTGACACGTACGGAATGCACTTTGCAGGAATGGCTCCAGAGACCTGCGTCGGCTATTCCAGGATGCGCGGGTTTGGCAACAACCAGACTTTCCGGCCAGATGAGGCAGAAGTTGCAGTCGATCCTGGATCGCATTTTGACAACGTCGTGTACCTCCGTGGCAAATGGATATGGCGCCGAGAAGGCGTCCAGTTTGCACCCGGAGGCAAGGAGCAGTCGCCGGCAATAATCATGAAATACAATTCTGCAAGACGCGTTCACGGCATAATGGGTACAGCGGACGGCAGGCAGGGCAGGGCAGAGATAAAACTTGACGGCAGGCCACTTGAAAAGAGTCAGCTTGGCAGGGACGCAAAAATAGAAAATGGCGCAAGCGTCGTCGATATTTCATGGCCGTTCATGCACAACCTCATCAGGTCGGAAAGCCCAGAGATACACGAATTAGAGGTAATACCGCGCTCTGACAATTTCGTGTTCTATACTTTTGTCTTTGGATAGGTTTTTTATGCTCCCATGCAGGGGTATATATGCAGCAAATGGCGGCAATTTCAGAAGGGACGGCGGCCCCGGATTTTGTGATGCGCGACGCTGCAGGAAAAACATTCAGGCTGTCTGACCTGAAGGGCAAGAAAAACGTCGCAGTCTACTTTTACCCAAAGGATTTCACGCCCGGCTGCACCACGGAGGCTGCCGAGTTTAGCCGCGATTACAAGAAATTTGCAGACGCCGGAATAGAGATAGTCGGCATCAGCCCCGACAGCGAGGACTCGCACACCAAGTTCCGCGACAAGATGGGCATCCCCTATCCGCTGGTGGCTGACACGCAAAAAGACATTGCAAAGGCGTACGGCGTCTACGGCATGAAGAGTTTCATGGGGCGAGAGTTCATGGGCGTAATCCGGAGCACGTTCCTTGTGGACAAGACTGGCAAGGTGATCAAGGTGTTTGACAAGGTCAAGCCTGCCGGCCACAGCAAGGAAGTGCTTGAATCATTTAGCAGCTGACTCGACGAGCTCTGACAGGTGCTCCAATATCCTGATGTGGTGCTCCTCATCTACGCTGATGCTCTTTAGCAGCGCCGCCGTCTCCGGGTCATCAGCCATCTCGGCACACTTTAGCAATGTATCGCGCGACTCTTGCTCGTCCTTTATCGATTCCCGTATGCCCTGCTTTGTCAGGCTGGCGCTGCCCGTCGCCCCTTCAATGTCGGCCATCACCCTTGAGACGTACTCTATGTGCTTCAAGCCGTCCGTCAGGAGCGTATGGAGGTAGCTCCTCACCAAGTTGTTATCGACCGTCGTCAACACGGCCATGTAGTGCATTAGCTCCTTTACCTCGGCCTCGTGTTGGGCCTTTAAAAGCGAATATAGTTTCTGCTTCTTTTCAAGCTGGTGGAGGCGGGAATCCATGAAAAGTAGGTCGCCTGGCCTCAATAAAAGAATGATGCTTACTTGACACTTGGCTGGACGCGGATATCGTGCTCTAGGCAGTGATCCATGAGAGTGATGACAATTATCGCTCCGTCCTTGAAGACGAATTCGAGCGCCTCGCGGACATTCCTCTCCGATGAGCAGTATTCGTCGTCGATTATTATGCCGTGGCGCTCCCTTAAGCAATAGTAAAACGCGGTCCGCACAGAGTCGCCAAGTATCTCAAGAGCCCCGTCAAGCGCTAGCCTGGTCTCATTCATCACACATATTCACCTTTTGATGGAAGCCGGGCGCAATGTACTGGCCTTTATGTATATGAGACCGATATAGAGGTCTTCAAGCTGTGCAAAAGACGGGTCCAGATAGCGCAACGTATCCGTGTCAACCCCGATCTTGCCCAGCTGTGAATACACAGTCTGTTTGCTCTTGCGGGATGGGACTACTTCCATATCGCCATGTTAGACTATTGTATAAATAACGAGTAGGTATGCATTGCATTACTCCACACTGGCGTGCTTGCAGTGCATTGCACAGTAAGAAATGAATGCGTGTCTAGGTTTAAATAACTTGAGAGCGAGGCAAGTATGGGTTGTCAGAACTGGCCACCACCTGCGACTGCCCATGCCACAAAAAGTATGGCGACAAGTCGTTTTGCAGCAAGTGTATCGACAGGCACAAGGCGTCGCCCCACTATCAGGTAATGAAAAAGTTTGAGGGCGCCCAGCAGTAGGAACTTGGTTCCTTAACAATATTATATGTCTTTGTAGCACCCACGCTCAATGAACAAGACAGCAGCAATGGTTGTAATGGCGGCCATACTGGTGTCGGGGCTCGTTGTTGTCTCGGCGCTTGGAAGTTCCGCCAAGGCGTATGCCCAGTCAGGCAAGGAAGCAAAGATAGACATCGTTAAAAACGCCACCAACATGAAGGACAAGGCTTTTTCCCCAAACCCACTGAAGGTGCAGCCCGGAACAAAGGTGACATGGACCAACGCAGACTCGGCGCTGCACACTGTGACATCTGGCAAAGGAGCGACTCCTGACAAGATGTTTGATTCAAAGTCGCTTGCGCCAAAGAAAGAGTTCTCATTCAAGTTCGACAAGAAGGGAACTTTTAACTACTTTTGCATGTTGCATCCGACGATGGTAGGCAAGGTAGTAGTCGAATAGACGATAAGAGGAGCCTTTGGCCCGCCTCTTTTTCCTTTTTCTCTTTCAGATTCGTGGTGATTTCACAGGTTCTGCCTAAAGAGATCTTTTATCGTCTGGCTAGTCAGAGTGCTGGTTCAGGCCCCAGCGCGACCTTATCTTTTCCTCAAGCCTCAGGAATACCATTCTGTCAAACAGCAGGCCTATTGCAAAGATGGTTATCATCACGGCGATTACCTGGCCCATGTCCTGAAATTCCCTGCCGATAGAAAGCACGTGGCCAAGGCCGTACAGGGTCGTTATGAGTATTTCGGCGCCTATCAGCGCGTGCCATGCGAATGACCACGCCTGTCTTATGCCTATAATGAGCGATGGGGTCGCGGCAGGTATCATGACGTACCTGAAAAGCGAAAAGCCCTTGGCGCCCATGTTCTTTGACGCCCTTATGTAAATCGGAGGGATGTTGCGGATAGAGCTGTAGGTAGAGATCATGACGGAAAACACAGACGCCATGACTACTACAAACAGTATGCCAAAGTCGTTAAAGCCAATCAGCAGGATGGAAAATGGCACCCATGCGATGCTTGGGAACGTCAGCAATCCTACCGCAAAGGAGCTGAGTGTCTTGCCAAAGCTCGGGAATTTCACCATCGCAAGGCCGACAGAGCCACCTATGCCTATTGAGATTATGAACCCTACAAACAGCCTCGCCAGTGTGACTCCGATGCCCACAGGCAGCGAGGAATCGGCTACTAGGTTTGCGACAGTCCCGGCTACAGTCGCAGGCGTCGGCAGCAGGACCTGCGGCCATATCCCGAGGCGGGAGACCAGCTGCCATACGCCCACGAAAATGGCGATGAACAGAATGGCATTTGCGGCATCAGTTCCGTCAAACCTGCGCATCTTTTTCTCCGGCCTAGGTACGACTTGTTGCAAGCCTGAACTCCTCCTGCAGTTCGCCCAGCAGCTGCCGGCGAATGGCGGCGATCTGCGGGCTCTGCAGATCCCGGGGTTTTTCGTGGTTTATTGAAATCTCTTTTTTTATGCCGCCTGTGCGAGACGATAGCACCAGCACCCTGTCGCCAAGCGCCAGTGCTTCATCAATGTTGTGAGTGACAAATAATATGGTCTTGCCGGTCGACTCGTGGATCTGCAACAGCTGTTTGTGCAAGAGTTCCCGGGTTTGCATGTCGAGGGCTGCAAAGGGCTCGTCCATCAACAGGACCTGCGGGTCAAGCGCAAGCGCCCTTGCGATTGCGACTCGCTGCTTCATGCCGCCGGACAGCTGGTGCACGAACGAATCTGCAAACTGCGTGAGTTGCACCATCTCTATGAAACGGCCTGCAGTTGCCCGCCTCTGCTCCTTTGGCACGCCTGCCGCCTTTAGGCCAAATTCGACATTTTCAAGCACGGTCAGCCAGGGAAAGAGCGCCCCTTCCTGGAAGATGACTACGATCCTCCTCTTTGCACCGGCACCCGCTGCAGATACCGATCCACTGTCAGGCGCGTCGAGGCCGGCGATAATGTTCAAAAGCGTGGTCTTGCCGCAGCCCGAAGGGCCGACGACTGTGACAAACTCGCCCTCCTGTACATTCAGGTTCAGGTTATCCAAGACCATGTGATGCCGTGCCTTTTCGTGCGCAAACGCCTTTGAGATGCCCTGCAGCTGCAATATAACGGGGCGCGCCTGCTCAATCAGAGCCATGGCTGGTTGTCAGCTCTCCAGCAGATATAATCCACACCAAAGGCGCAACAGCTACGCAGTTGGCGCAGTTTTGGCGCCTATCGCGCATGGCAGAAGCAAAATCTGCATAAAAAGAAAGAGGAAGAGAAGGAGCCGTCATTGTATCTCTTGCAGCCCCTTCTCCTTTAATACTTCGTTCAATACAGTCAGGTCGTATATTCCCGAAAGATCAGGCTTTTCCTTGAGGAAGCCTATCTCGTAGGCGTCATCTGCCGACTGAAAGAGCGAGCTTTTCACAGGATCGTACGTCAGCTTTATGCGTGACATGCCTTGGTCAAACTCGTCTTTTGGGATAGTCTTGCCGGTCAGCTTTTTCAGCTCTTCGTTGAACACCTGCCGGGCCTGATCAGGGTTGGCATTTATCCAGTTTATCTCGTCAACGTTTGCCGCAAGCAGCTTTTTGATTATGTCAGGGTTGCTCTGCAAGTACTTGGTACTCACGATGATGTGGGCGGTGACAAACTCGCCTCCGGGCCACCTGTCCCGCTCGTCAAGGAATATCTTGCCGTTTGCCTCCTTGACCAGCTTGGCTCCCCAAGGCTCTGGCACCCATGCGCCGTCGATCTCTTTTTTCAGCATCAAGCTCAGTATGTCGGCATTGGTGGCAGTAGTCACCTCGACTGTCCCGCCCTTGTCTATGGTCTTGTAGCCGTTCTCAAGCAAGTATTTGCGCAGCGCCACGTCCTGTGTGTTGCCTATCTGGGGCGACGCAAATTTCTTGCCTGCAAAGTCGGCCGGAGAGTTTATGCCTGCATCGCTTCTGACTACAAATACGGCGCCTCCACTTGCGGCGCCAGACACTATGCGTAGCGCCTGCCCGTCTGACTTGACGTAGCCGTTGATCGCCGGGTTTGGCCCAATATAAGCGACATCAATCTGGTTTGCAAAGAGAGCTTCAATGGCGGAGGGGCCAGCATTGAATATCTGCGTCTTGACCTCTACGTCGCTACCAAGGGCCTTCTGGAAGTCGCCTCTCCCAAGGCCTATGACTGCCTGCGCGTGATTGATGTTTGGAAAGTACCCTATGCGGAGGACGTGGGAATCGCCTGCCACGCCGGCAGTACCTGTCTTGCCTGCCGATGTAGTGGCGACCAGCGACGTAGCAATGACTGCGGCTATTATGGCCGCGGCTATGCCCAGTTTGAGCTTGTTGTTCATGCCCCAGTAGAAAGGGGCATTTGGTTAATACTGCTTGCGACTATGCAGAAAATGCAGGATGGGCGCAAAATATAGGCAGACATTAAGCGCAAGGCGCAGTCCAAAAGTTCAAAATAGGCGCAGATCCTGCATGTACTCAACCTAGCTTGCTCGAAGAGTATGCCAAGAACAGGATAGACGGCAAAAAGCCCCGCAAGGAGGGCAGGACATACATCATAGACAAGCTGCAGGGCCTCGACAAGGAAAACTTTGAGGCAATAGCGCCCTTTATCGACGTAGTCAAGGTGTACGGCGTGCTCCCCCTCATGCTGCCCGAGCAGGTGCTGCAGAAAAAGATCAAGTTCTACCAAGACTTTGGAGTGAAGGTCTCGACAGGCAGCACCATCTCGGAATACATGGTGTCAGAGAACATGTTTGAGAAGTTCGTGTCATCTGCGGCCAAGATGGGCTTTGACATGATAGAGATAGGTGAGAACAGCATCGACCTCACATTTGAGCAAAAGAGAAAACTGACAGAGACGATACTGGCCAAGGACCTAGAATTTCAGTGGAAGGTAGGCAAAAAGGACCCCCGACACCAGCTGTCGATTGACGCCACGATTACCAAGGTCGAGGAGGCAGTGAAACTTGGCTCGGACAAGGTGGTCCTTGAGGCAAACGAGGGCGTAAGTGTCGGCATATACGACGAAAAGGGCGCGGTGAGGTGGAATTCGGTCGGCGCCCTTACGGCAAAACTGGCGCCAAACACGTTCATCTTTGAGGCGCCCCTTGAGCACCAGCAGTCTGCCCTCATTGCCGAGTTTGGCCAGAGGGTAAACCTTGCCGAGATACACATTGATGCCGTGTCGTCCGTAGAGTCTCAGAGAAGAGGTTTTCCTACAAAAGCATCCTTTAGCGTCTCGTACCTGCGCAAGGACCCAGAAGGAGGACCCGGCGCAAAATTTGTCTATTTCATCATCAAGACCAAGCATCCAATCGATCAGGTTGAGCTGATGGAGATGACCCGGCTTCCGAGGAGGACGGTGCAGAGTGCAATAGAGGAGCTCAAGAGCCAAGGGCTGATAATAGAGAGGAGCAGCCTTGACGACGCGCGGAAAAAGATCTACAGCCCGGTCCAGTCGCTGTGGCTATAGCGCAACAATTGCACATTTATTGCATCATATGCATGTTCAGAGGCGAATAAATGCGGTGGTGCTAATAAAAGACGCGTGCAATCCATGACAAGAGCAACTGCAAACACGTTCTTTGCGATATGCAATGGATGTTTTTGGTGCGCCTCGCTCCTTGGCGCAAGGTCTGTCGTAGCTTGCCCGTCATGCAGAAGTGCCCTTATCGAGGTGCTGCCGCTTTGCAGCAACGAGGCATACACATTTGACTACAAATTTGACACAGGGGTGACGCTAGAGTTTTTGCCAAAGGCGCACGCCCACGTAGCATGAGCGACAGGACGAGATATAACAAGACAAGCTGCAGGGCGTGCGGAGGCGCGCTGCTGGTGACCAAGGCTTGCAGTAATTGCCGCGAGCCAATCAACTGGAAATGCAGCAGCTGTCCAAATGTTGACGATTCAGTCCACACTCATGCAAGAACAATATGGGCAACAGACTCTGCGTCATGTCGCTTGGAGCCTAGCGCGCAACCATTTGGCGGATTTTTTGCGCGACATGCGCGTTACTGGCGCAATTAACTTGCGTATGGAGCTACACTTTCGAGACAGATGGCCAAAACAAAGCGCTAGTCTTGCAGGCATCATGCACGTTTTGCATGGTTACCTTGGATTATATCATCATCTTACTAGGCTCTTGTCTGTATATATGTTTAATTCAGGACTAGACCGCAAGACTCTCGCAGGCATGCTGATTGCAGGCGTCGTGGTGGCGTTCATAGCTACGCCCGGCGCCAAGGCGTACGCCGCAAACCGGCATGATGTGGCGCAGCTTTTCGGCGCCAAGAAGCTTACGTACATCAAGGGCACCGGGACATTGGAGCTTTGGACATCCCAGTACAGGGCAGACGGCGTTAGGATCGACTATGGCAGCAGCAGCGGCAGCAGTGGCAGCAGCGGCAGCAGCGGGCTGGACCCGTTCTTGAAAAAGGCAGTGGATTATGCCATTACTGACACGGCGCTCACTGTAGCGCAGAGAAACCAAGCTGCCGCCAAGGTTGTGCATATACCGCAGTCAGTCAGCTCTCTGGCAATCGTGTACAACATTCCAGGGATTCCAAAGGAGCAGCACCTAAAGCTGACGGGACCCGTTCTTGCAGACATATACCTTGGCAAGATCAGGAAATGGGACGACCCAAGGATAAAGGAGCTGAATCCCGACCTTCCGTTGCCGTCCCTAAAGAATATCTTTGTGGTGCAGGACAAGCTGCCTTCATGGACTACCCTTGCATTTACCAGCTACCTGTCAGAGGTCAGCCCTGAATGGAAGCAGACGGTCGGATCCGGCACGTCGGTAAACTGGCCGGTGGACTATCTTGGCAAGGTGAAAAGGCAGGCGTACGGCAGGGCTGCAGGCACTGAAAGCGTCGCCTCGTGGGCGGCATACAAGCCCTACGCCATTGGCTACGTCGACTATGGCTATGCTGAGTCAAATTCCCTCGCCCATGCCGCTATTGCAAACAAGGAGGGCGTGTTTGTGTTGCCGTCAAAAGATTCCATCGGAGCAGCAGTCGACGGATATGTGGCAAACAACACTCGCCTTGACAACAGCACGGACTGGGCATCGGTCATTATCGCAAATGCTCCGGGCAGGGGAGCATACCCCATTGCGAGTTTTACATACACCGTCGTGTATCAGGAGCTGAGTGCGACCAAGGGCATTGCAAGCAAGGATGATGCCAAAGCTCTTGTCGACTTTATAAAATGGACAACAAGCCAGGAGGGCCGCAGGCTTGTCAGGTCGCCATACATACCCCTGCCCGATTCTGTCGCAGGTCTGGCCGAAAAAACCATATCGACACTGACGTACAAGGGCCAATCCATAGCCGGCTAGCCACCGGCAGCCCCTCCTTTTTGATCATGCGCGCATAAAAAAACTAGCATCTACCACCGTTTTGGTCATTTCACTAGAAGCACGCACAGAGAACATAAAATGGTGCGGGGGGTGGGATTCGAACCCACGAATCCCTAAGGAACAGGGTTGTAGGACCGTTCTTGCCCGATCATTCTAAGCCTCGCACCCGTGTGTAGAGTCCTGCGCCGTTGACCGGGCTTGGCGACCCCCGCACATACACACCTCCAGCAGCGGTTGGCAGCCAAATTTATCTATTGTTAACACCCTTGCATTGGCGTGCAAGCAAGACAGAGGCTTTTTGGGACAAACGGTGTGCGTGGAGTGTGGGGCAAGGACCTTACAACCGATCTGGTCATTGACCTCACTTTTGCCATCGCCACTTATTATGACAAGGGCCCCATCGTAGTCGGCTATGACGGCAGGGCGTCAAGCCCGGCGATATCAAGGATCGTCAGGTCGACGCTCAACGCGTCAGGCCTTGACGTCGCAGATGCAGGGCTTGTCCCCACGCCGTGCCTGCAGCATGCGGCAAAGAGGCTTGGATACAGCGGCGGCATAATGATAACTGCGTCGCACAACCCGCCTGAATATAATGGAATAAAGCCGGCGGCCGCTGATGGAGTAGAGATTTCACGGGACGACGAGCTAAAGGTCGAGGACACTTATTATGAAAAGCGCTTTGCAAAGGTAGACGGCCTTGGCAGGCAGTACATCGATGAAAATGTCATCCCCGCATATATTGAAAAAGTATTGTCGCTTGTCGACGCAGACAGGATACGCAAAAAGCGCTTTACGGTGGCGATGGACACTGGAAACGGCGCGCAGGCCATGTGCGCTCCGATAATCGCACAAAAGCTCGGCTGCAAAGTCATCGTAGTCAACGGCCAGATAGATGGAGGCTTTCCCGGCAGGGGATCAGAGCCCACGATGGACAACCTAGGCGTGCTTGCAGACACGGTCAGGTCCGGCAGGGCCGACTTTGGAGTAGCGTTTGACGGCGACGGTGACAGGAGCATCTTTTGCGACAACGAGGGCAACGCCTACTGGGGCGACAAGACCGGCTCTCTTTTGGTCAAAAACCTGCTTGCGTCCCGCCACAAGGGCGCCGAGATAGTCTGCCCCATAAACACGTCGATGGTACTCTCGATGGTGGCAAAAGAGGCGGGGATGGAGGTAGTCTACACGAAGGTTGGGAGCGTCGAGGTATCAAGGGAGATGGTAAAGAGAAAGGCGCCACTCGGACTTGAGGAAAACGGCGGGTTCATGTACGGGCCGCTCAATGAGGTAAGGGACGGCGCCATGACGACTGCGCTTATCCTTGACATGCTTGCCGCATCACCATCATCATCGTCAGGCGAGACGTTCTCCAGCCTCGTGTCAGAGCTACCCAAGACGTTCCAGCACAAGACCAAGTTTTCGTGCAGCTCGCGCCAAGTTGTAGAGAGCGTCATAAAAGCATGCGTCGAGCACGGCAGCCCCAAAAGGATAGAGAGGATGGATGGAGCCAAGATATGGCTCGACGACGAGACGTGGCTTATGGTGAGGCCGTCTGGCACCGAACCTCTGATACGCATGTACGCCGAGTCGACTGACAAGTCACTGCTGGAATCAAAAGTGGAGGAATACGGCAGGATCGTGCGTGCAAAAATGTCCTGAGCGCCTCAACAAACGTTTTTAATACGCCTCCTAATCACTATGAAAGCAATCGGATGATCCCATAGGGTGATAGAAAAATGAGCAAACCATATTATGTAAAATTTGAGGCTTCTAAGGATCTCGTGAACGCAGTTTACGAGGCAGTAAGGGTGGCAAAGCAGAGCGGCAAGGTGCGCAAGGGCACAAACGAGACTACAAAGGCAATCGAGAGAGGCATCTCAAAGCTCGTCGTGATTGCAGAGGATGTCGAGCCGCCAGAGGTAGTCGCACACCTCCCGATACTGTGCGAGGAAAGGAACGCAGCGTACATTTTCGTGCCAAGCAAGCAGCAGCTGGGCGTATCGCTTGGGATCGACGTGGGCTCGGCGGCCGCTACCATCGTAGAAGCAGGCGAGGCGCAGCACATCATCGAGCAAGTGGTAAACTCGATAGCCGGCTTGAAGGCAAAGAAGGAATAATGAGGCTGGTGTCCGGTGAGCAAGGCAGCTGAAGAAAAGGTCGTTCCGGCTGAAGTCATCCAGATAGTCGGCAGGACAGGTATCGCTGGCGAAGTTATCCAGGTAAGAGTAAAGGTCCTCGAAGGCAAGGACAGGGGCCGCATCTTGACGAGAAACGTCAAAGGCGCAATCAGGATGAAAGACATCCTCATGCTGAGGGAGACAGAGCGCGAGGCTCGCAAGATCAGGTGAGATGATATATAGATGAGCAAGACAGCAACATCTCTAAGGAACTGCTTCTTTTGCGGAAGGCACATCTCGACCGGCGAAGGAATCATGCTGGTCAAGAACGACGGCCAGGTCCAGTGGACGTGCTCCAGCAAGTGCAAAAAGAACCTGCGCCTGCTAAAGCGCGACCCAAGAAAGCTGAAGTGGACCAGCAAGTATGTGAAGGGCGGCCTGCACACCAAAAAGTAGGTATAGAATGTAGATATGGCAATCGAGCAAACGCTTATCGTAGTCAAGCCAGACGGCTTCAGGCGCAGCCTTACTGGCAAGGTGCTGGCAAGGTTTGAAGAAAAAGGCTTTGTGATAAAGAACCTGCGCTACTATAATTTCACAAAGGAAAAGGCGCAAGAATTCTACTCGGTGCACAAGGACAAGCCGTTCTTTGGCGAGCTGGTATCGTTTATCTCGTCAGGGCCGGTGGTAGCGTGCATACTTGAGGGCAACAACGCAGTGGCGACTACGCGCATAATGATAGGTTCGACCAAGTCGTTTGAGGCTGCCCCGGGCACGATCCGAGGCGACTTTGGCCTTGGCTTTACCGACAACATTATCCACGCGTCGGACTCCTCTGAAAGCTTCATAAAAGAGTCGCGAGTCATTTTCGGCTGAGCGTGCAACTCCGCCAGCCGGTAGTAGTGGTTCTGGGTCATGTAGACTCTGGCAAGACATCTTTGCTTGACAAGATACGGGGCACCGCGGTCCAGGCAAGAGAAGTCGGCGGAATCACGCAACACATCGGCGCCAGCTTTTTCCCAATTGAAACCATCAAGCAAGTCACCGGCCCGCTGTTTGCCAAGCTTGCGCAGGCAGAGACTCCGATACCGGGTCTGCTGGTCATCGACACACCAGGCCATGAGGTGTTTGCAAACTTGCGGTTGAGGGGCGGCTCGGCGGCGGACATTGCAATAGTGGTTGCAGACGTCAACAAAGGGTTCGAGGCACAGACGGTTGAGAGCATCGAAATCCTCAAAAAGCGCAAGGTGCCCTTTGTGGTCGCACTAAACAAGGTCGACATGGTGCGCGGGTGGCGCAGCCAGTCGCGCTTTATTTCAGAAGAGGTAAAGAAACAAGACGAAGGCGTGCAGACGATGCTTGATGAGAAGATCTACACAGTAGTCGGGTCGCTTTCGAGGATGGGCTTTCCGTCGGAGGCATTCCGGCGCGTCAGGGATTTTACCAAAGAGATTGCCATAGTTCCTGTCAGCGCAAGGACAGGGGTCGGCATACCAGAACTGCTGGCAGTGCTTGTAGGGCTGACGCAGCAGTACCTTGCCAAGAGGCTTGAGCGCCACGAGGGAGCTGCACGCGGAATCGTGCTAGAGATAAACGAAGAGCAGGGCCTTGGCCCCTCTGCAAACGTCATACTCCTTGACGGCACGCTAAAGCAGAGCGATAGCATCATTGTTGCCAAGAGGGACAGCGCAGTGCTCACCCGCGTAAAGGCGCTCTTGCTGCCAAAACCTCTTGACGAGATGCGCGACCCCAGAGACAAGTTCAAGCCGGTTAGCGAGGTCATAGCGGCAGCGGGCCTGAAAGTGACGTCGCCGGACCTTGAAGGAGTGCTTGCTGGAAGCCCGCTCTATGTCCTTGACAGATCAAAAGGCGACGAGGAACTTGCTCGCCTAAAGGATCTGGTCGAATCTGAGGTTAAAAACGCGATCGTGAGCAACACCGAGACGTCAGGCATCATACTGAAATGTGACACGATAGGCTCTCTTGAAGCGATAATCGACCTCTTGAAAAAGGACGGCGTGCCGATCAAGACTGCAGACATTGGCAGCATAACTAGGCGCGACGTCATCGAAGCTGCGGCCGTTCGGGAAAACGACAGGTACCACGGCGTGGTGCTTGGCTTTAACGTCAAGGTGCTTGACGATGCGCAGAAAGAGGCCCAGGATAGAAGCGTCAAGATCTTTAACGAGCAGATAATCTACAACCTAGTGCGAAGCTATGTCGACTGGGTTACGTACCAAAAAGAACACGAAGAGTCGATATTGTTCAATGAACTGCCGCCTGTATGCAAGTTCCAGTTCATGAAGGGGTTTGTATTTCGCCGTAACGACCCTGCAGTGTTTGGCGCCGAGATACAAATAGGCAAGCTGCGGCAAAAGGTGACGGTGATAAACGAGGAGGGCAAAAAGGTCGGCACCGTCCATCAGATTCAGGAGAGCGGAAAATCGATGGAAGAGGCGACGACCGGCATGCAGGTCGCAGTATCGCTCAAAGAGCCCACTATTGGCAGGCAGATAAACGAGGGCGACATATTTTATACTGACCTCAACAGTCGCCAGGCAAAGCAGTTAATCGAGCGCTTTAATCACAGGCTCAACGACAAGGAAAAAGAAGTGCTGAACATTGTGCTTGCTCTAAAGAGAAAGGGCGACCCGGCTTTCGGGTACCTGTAGTTACTGGTATTTTTGCAGCAGTCCTTCTAGGCCTTTTTCGCCGACAGCGCCTACCGCTCTGTCGACTGCTTTTCCGTTCATGAATATGATGAACGTCGGGATCGCATACACGTCATATCGCATGGCGACGCCTTGGTTGTCGTCGACGTTTAGCCGGCCGAACTTGACCTTGTCGCCATATTTCTTGGCGAGCTTGTCAAATATCGGCAGCATGAACTGGCACGGTCCACACCATGTTGCCCAAAAGTCCACCAGCACAGGCTTGTTTCCGCCAATTGTTTCTTCAAAGTTTTTCTCCGAGAGTTCGACAAGGTCGCTCATGTGGTAGGGAAAATTTGTACCGCTTGCTATTTAAGATTTGCCGGGTCGGCAAGCTCCTTTTTTCTTTTTAACGGCAGCAAAGGCTCGTAATAGCGCTCGTTTCAATGTGTTCCGGCAGCTTGTGAATCTTGGCAAACGACATTTGCCATGCTTGCGTGGGTCGCTGGTAAAGTTGCAAGGCTTCTTTTTTCTCTGTCCTCGTACTGCTGCTCTCTAGGAAAATGTCCTGTGGCGCCTAGAAGAAGCTGCAAACCATGCGACGGCGGCGCCTGCTGCGACCCCGCCTGCTACGCCGGCTATTGCCGCAAACCCGATCATTGGCGTGACGTTTGCCACCACCACGTCTGCCGTAGCGGTACCAGTATTGCCGGCCTTGTCAAGGACGGTCAGTGTGGCCTTGTATTTTCCGTCGGCCAGATCTGTGGTGTCAAGTTTGTATTCTTTTATGCCCGTCACATCCACCGTCTTGTGGCCTATCGACAATATTGCGCTTTTAAGGTTCGCATCAGAGGCGGCGATGCCCACGGTCGCAGTGCCGCTGATGTCGCTTCCAGAGAAGGCAAGCGCTGCTGCCGGAGGGACGCTGTCGACTGTTAGTGTCCAGCTTTTTGACAGCCTGTTCCCGGCCTTGTCAGTCGACAGTATCGCAAACTTGTAGCTGCCGTCTGTCATGTTGACTATTGACGACGACTGCGGCTTGTCTGTCCTGCCGTCCGGGAGTGTTACCTGCGTCCTTGCGATGCCGCTTGCGTCAGTGACGTTCCACGTTATTGTAGAGCCTCTTGGAAGGTATATGTCGCTTCCCGAAAAGACGGACGTACTGTTATTGTTGTTGCCAGTGCGCACCCCTACCTGTGCCACTGGCGGCGTCCTGTCGACTGTAAAGCGCGACGAGACGCTTGAAGAGTGGCCGACCGTGTCTGCCGCCTCGATTGCAAGGCTGTGCGGCCCTTCAGAGAGTTTTTTGCCGTCGATGACAACGACGGCGTCTCTTTGTGTGCTGGGCTGCACCTGCCCGTCTATAGAATAAGAGAGGCCGGCGGCATTTTCATCCTCTATCTTTACTGGGATTTTCGTCCTGCCTGACACATACTCTGGCAGTTTCGTAATTATCTTTGGAGGCAACGTGTCTGCCAACAGGGTGGAGAACTTGGCCTCTAGCTGCACCGGCTCGTACAGGCTGTCGCCGTGGAAGAGCGTGTTATGCAGGAGCACCGAGTATGTGCCTGTCCGGTTCACTGGCACGTATATCGCAGTCGAATTGCTGCCGCTGTTCTGGCTAAAGAAGAACGCACCACCCTCGCTTACAGAGGACGTGCCTAGCCAGTCGTTGCTTGCCCATCCCGCAAATTCCTGGAACACGCCGGCAGGCACGCTAGAAGCGACCATCTTGCCGTCTGGTCCAAATGCCATCACGTTAATTGAAGTCGAGTTGTGTGGCCAGCTCACCTTGAGGCTCATAGAGGTGATTGTCGGGTCGGTGATATTGAAGTAATACGATCGCCAGTCGCCGGCTGAATAGCGCGACATCATGTCTGACAGGCCACCGACGTAGCCGTTTGGTCGCAGGCCCAGTCCCCGCTCGACGTCAGGACCCTGTTTCAGCCCCGGCGACACTACCACAGGCACGTCCTTTGGCACAGGCTTTGTGGTGACGATATAGCTGACTGGCATAAGCACAGAGTGTTGCTGTTGTTGTTTGGCTCCCCGGAGCAGTATTTCGCCGTAATAGATGCCCGGCAGCGCATCATCTTTTGTATTGATTGTAGCCTTTAGCATCGCCTTGCCTCCCGCCGGTACTGTCAGGTGCGCGCTGTCAAGCTGTACGGCAGGGTTTGGCAGGCGCTTGTAAAACTCGATAGTAAGGGTATAGTTCATGGCAGTCGAGTTGATGAGCCTGTCACCCCGCCAGAACGAAAAGACGGTCGGCACGGGATATACACCAATGACAGGCGTGCCCTTGAATCGCGAGTCAGGGTCGCCTATCCTCACTTCCTGCGTCGTTCCCCACGAGCCTCCGCGGTTTACCATCGTTACTTCCTTGAAACCCACCTTGCCGTCCTTGTCATAGTCACTCCAGTCATACGCATAGATCGATGCTATGCGCAATCCGTCTGCAAACAGTTCTGTCGAGTTCATGAAGCTGTTGAAGGGAAAGTTCACCCTTGCGACCATCAGGTCTGCATCTGGCAACCTCCTGCTGCTGCCGGTGAGCTTGCTTATGTCGTAGTAGTTGGGCGCAAAGCCAAACTGCTTTTCCTTGTGAGTCGGGTCGATTGCAAATAGCTTGGTAGAGTTGTGGACCTCGTAGCGTCCTACCAGCTTTTCAATCGTGCTTGACGCGTCCACTGCCAGTTCTTTTTTTGAGGGGTTTTCCAACACAATATCAGTAGAGGCCGAGCTTCCCTGCTCTATCTGGCCGGCAAACCAGCGCGACTCTTGTAGCTTGACAGGCACATGATAATGATGATGATTATTATTATCTGAATAGCTGTCGATTATCCCAAGCGTGCTTCCATACGTTTCCAGCGCAGGGGCAAGGGCGGCAAGTATATTCTGGGCAGTACTTTCGGTATATGCTGAAAATGCCCCGGACTGGCCTCTGACAAGGTCGACCGCTGCAAGGGCATTTACTCTACCGGCGCCTTGGACAAATGGGTCGTTCCCGAGGTCCTTGGCAGACGACATCAGTATGCTCTTGACCTTGAACGGGTCAACAACCTTTTGTTGGCCTGAATCCTTCATCTCCTGAATGACAAGCGCCGCAGCGCCGGCGGCCATAGGTGCCGCCATGCTGGTGCCGCCAAAGAGCGCAAAGGCACCGGCGTTGTTGGGCTCACCCTTTTTAGCGCCAAAGACCTTGACGGTCACGTCGGCAGGCGTAAACCCGTATGATCCAACAGCCATAAGCTCGGGCTTGGGGTCGCCAAACAGGCTGGGCCCCCTGCTTGAAAACTCGGCCGCGTCGTCATACGCGGCGGCAGAGGAGCCAAAGCGCGTCACGTTGGCAAAGGCGCTGTACTGGATGTGCACGTTGTTCGTAGTCGCGCCCACGGAAATTGCAAACGGCGACGTGTTGGGTGAGCCAACGCTTCCATATCCAAGGCCGTTGTTGCCGGCGCTGTCCACCATGAGCGTGCCGGGGTAATCTGGCGCCAGCATCCCCGGTACGACGAGCATCGACGAAAACACGCTCAAGATGTCATAGCCCGGACCGTACTGCAAAAGCGGAAAGTTGGATATGCCCCAGCTGTTGCTGATGATGTCTGCCTTATGTCTGCCGGTATAGTTCCACGTGCCGTCCTTTTGGTCAAAGCCGGAGGCATAAAGCCACCCATAGATTGCGTCTCCAGCCCAAAGTGCCTTGATGGGCAGTATCTTGGCATCAGGCGCCATGCCCTGCAACCTGTATGTAGTCGAGTTGCCGTATATCGAGTACGGCACAGTGCCCTTTGACGCCACTGTGGCTGCGGTGCTCGTGCCATGCCCCTGGAAATTGTACATCAGGCCGAAATATTCGCCGTCAGGATCGATTGGTTCGAGCAACCTTGCGGACACTATCCCGCCGTAGCCTGTCTTGTCTGCGGAGACTATTTGCGTCTTGTTATCCGTCACCTTCCAGATGTCAAGCACTCTTGCGCCTACCGTGCCGGCAGAAAAGTCGGCATAGCCGTCGCTGTTGTAGTCATAGGTCAGAAACTCGTTGCCATCGCCCAGCTTTATCGGCCGCTCGTCGGTAAAGTCAAACGACAGGCGTGCAGGTATGAGGTAGTTCGTCTGAGGGTAGGCGCCGGCGATGCCCGTCGTAAAAGAGTACCATGCGTACGACATGTCTGGCACGATGGTGTCATAGACTCCTGCCTGTGTAGAGTCTACCAGCAAGACTGGCACGAGCACCAGAGTCAGGATACCAAATTGCTGGCTCAGCTGGAACTCAACTCCCATCCTGTAGACGCCGCTCTGCGAACGGATATAGTCAGTCGCGCTGTTGCCTATTTTCCAGTCGACGCTTGCCACGCCGTCAAGCACCGGCGGGCCAAAGAACGGGTAAAGCGTATTGTAGACAGGTATTGACCCCTGCGACGTTTTCAGGTAGACGCCTGTGCCGTTGACGAACGTGTACGAGGTGGCGTTGTGCGGGAGCGGCCCCGTCTTGGGCGCAGTATAGTTGAGCATCCTGCCGGACGGATCGATGTTGGCCAGGTATTTCGCCCTCGTCAGCACGATCCCCTGACCATCTGCATCAAGCATCACTGGCATCCCCCTTGCGTCCCTTGCCACTGCATGGCGCATGTCGTCGTTTGAAAAGTCGCTTCCCGTGTCCACGATGGCCACGGTCGTGCCTCTGCCAGTCACGTTATAATCCGTGACGACTCTGTCTGCGCCTATT
Organism: Nitrososphaera sp.; assembly: GCA_039938615.1. Lineage (GTDB taxonomy): Archaea > Thermoproteota > Nitrososphaeria > Nitrososphaerales > Nitrososphaeraceae > Nitrososphaera. The sequence goes on along the minus strand of JBDUUM010000004.1, from coordinate 22,694 downwards.
ATCGAGGCGCCAGAGAGCCTGCCGGGCTGTATTGGCTGAGTATAGTTGGCAAGTATGTCTGCAAGGTTAGAGTCGTATGTGAGACGCATGTCAGGCGCATAAGTCAGGCCAGTCGCTGCAGGAAGCGGGTTTTGCGACAGCGCGACCCCGAGGAAGGGCTGACCGTTTGCGGCATTGCCGCCAAGGCCGACTACCTGCGCGCTCTGCGCCAGTGCGCCTATGTTGCCGGCGCCAAATACAAGCGTGCGTGACGGGTTGCCATTATACCGTAGCAATTCGTCGCCAAATTTTATAGCGCCAAAGTCGGAATGGATGGCGCCCCTTGGCACTTTGTAGCCGTAAAGGTCGACGGCGTCAAGCGCAGGTAGCTGGGTAGATGATAATGACGGTGGTGGTGGCAGTGAGGTCAAAGGACGCGATTCGGCCAGGCCGGACATGACTGCTTGGTGTGATGCTGGCAGCGAGTAGGCAGGCGCGACCAGCGACACTGCAATGACGGCCGCCAGCAAGACCGGCAATATACGAATCAAATATTACGTTGTACTGAAAGGTCATTCTAGGTTATTATGATTTCGTCGTTCAAAAAGATGAGTAAAAGAGGAAGGTAAGGAAAGAGGAAAAAAGATTACTTTAGAAGGTCGTCGTACTTGCCTGCATTGATGTCGGCGTAGACCTCTTTTGCCGGCTTGCCCTCCACCTTGACGCCCATGCTGACGCAGGAGCCAACTACTTCCTTGGCGGCGCCCTTGATGTCCTTGGCGTACGAGCCATCGATCTTCATCTTGGCAATCTTGGCCGCCGAGGCCATCGAAAGGTCACCTGAGTAGTCCTTGCCTGCCGTGCCGGAGCCCTTTGGTATGCCTGCCTCCTTGGCTACAAGCGCAGCCGTTGGCGGGATGCCCACTTCGATTGTGAATTTTTTAGTCTCCGAGTCTACCTCAACCTTTACAGGCACCTTCATACCGGGGAAATCCTTGGTCTTTTCGTTAATGGTATTGACAACCTGCAGGACATTGACGCCCATAGGTCCAAGAGCCGGGCCAAGTGGCGGGCCTGCGTTTGCCTCTCCGCCGCTCACGAGCGCGGATATGGATTTTTTATCGCCCATTACGGGTTGCGTGTGCATTTATCCAAATTATAATCGTTCCTGTCGGCGTCTCATGCCGCATTTTGACAGATTTTTAAAGATGTGCATGCTATGGTTGTATGGTCATGGCAGAGCAGCAGCCCACCGAAGGCGTAGGTTCATTGTTTTTCGAGCTGGCAGGAGATCTCCGCCTCTCGATGCTGGCAAGGCTTGGCGTAAAGGACTATCGCCTGTCGCAGCTGGCTACAGAGCTTGACGCGACGATGCAGGAGGCGCATCGAAACATGACGCGCCTCATTGATTCCGGCCTGGTATCGAAGGGCAAGGATGGCGAGCTTGTCCTTACGTCGTATGGCAGGACCGTCGTTTCACTGGTCCCAAGCTACGACTTTCTCTACAAGAACAGAGACTTCTTTGTGGACCACAGCCTCGGAGACTTGCCGGTGAAATTCGTGCAGCGAATGGGCGCCTTCAGAGGGTGCGAGATGGTGCACGGCGTTATGGCCATCCTGCAGAGATGGAAGACGCTTTACGGTGACTCGGAAAAGTTCATCAAGGAGATAATGGCGCAGGTGCCGCTCGACCTTATAGAGACGATAAGTGCAAAGGTCGACGGCGGCGTGAAATTTTCCTACATATTTTCAAGCAACGCAGTCGTGCCAAAGGGCAGGACGCAGCTACTGCAAAAGGTCGGGTGGCGCAACTTTATCAACAAGGGCATGGTCGAGCGCAGGATGATAGCCGATGTCAAGGTGATGGCGATATTCAACGAAAAGCAGGGCTGCGTGATGTTTCCGAACCAAAAAGGCGAGCCGGACCTCAACGTGATGTTTTACGGTGAGACGCAGGAATTTCTGGAATGGTGCTCGGACTTTTTCGACCACCAGTGGCAGATGGCCGGCCAGTTCGACGAGGGCAAGCTAAAGCGCGAGGTCTGACATTATATAGGCAGGGTCTGCGAGAATACAACGCGCATGATAATCCATATTCCCGGGTCGCCGGAGCGCAGGATGGTCAAGGTAGAGTTTCTGCTGCCAGAAAAGTTCAGGGACGGCCAAGGCGCGAACATCCGCTACATCAAAAGCGAGATAGAGAAAATAGCGGTCATGGAGGGCGGCGCCACGGCCCTCAAGGCGCCTGTCGAAGGATTGTGGATGAGGGACGAGACTGGCAGGCTGGAGCGGGGGAACTACATCAGTTTTTTCACCGTCATCGATATCACCGGCCGCGAACAAACGATTGGCGAGCAGCTGCGCAAAATGCAGCGCGACTTGGAGGAAAAGTTTGGTGAGGAGGAGATATTCATCCTCGTTTCAGAAGTCCAGAGAATATGATGGATGAAAATCGCGTACAAGTTTTTATACGCCGGAACCTTCTCAAACACACATATATGCCAAAAGCCTTTGTCCTCATGAACGCCGAACTTGGAAGCGAAGACTCGCTTGTTACAGAGCTGAGAAAGATGGATGGCGTAAAAGAGGTCTACCAAGTGTATGGCGTCTATGACATCGTGGCAATGGTCGAGGCAGATACGATGGACAGGGTAAAGGAAGCCATAACATGGAAGCTGCGCAAGCTCAACGGAGTCAAGTCGACGCTCACCATGATAGTCATGGAATGATCGCAACTTTTTAATCTGCGGGCATCTTTATCCAACTCTTATTGGGCCTCTTTAGCAGGAAAAAGACAGAGGACGGCCTCTTCAAGTGCGAATACTGTGACATGAAGTTTGAGGATAAGGAACGCATGAAGCGCCACATGAGGAAGGCCCACAGCGAGAAGGGAGGCGGCGACATGCCAAACGCCAACCCCTTTGGGTTCGGGTAGCTAAAGACTTTAATCCAATAGCTTGGTTGGAAAGGTAGAATCTCTATAGCATGTTTCCAATACACGATGACACAGAGCGCATACACGGAAGGCCGTACCTGAACTACGCGCTCATTGCAGTAAACGTCGCAGTGTTCATATGGGAAGCCGTCGTCACAGGATTTTTCACTGACGAGGAAGCTGTCAATGAGATATTTTTCACCTATGGTACGGTGCCGGACCTCTTGTTCTCCAACTTTCCTGCAAGCCTGCCAAGCGTAATTACGTCAATGTTCATGCATGGAGGCATCGCGCACATCATCGGCAACATGGTCTTTCTCTGGGTGTTTGGCGACAACATCGAAGACAAGTTTGGCAGGGTAAAGTACATCCTCATCTACTTTGGGTGGGGCTTTGCAGCTGCGCTTTTGCACAGCGTTTTTGCAGTATCCAGCGGGCAGGGCGCCATCCCCGCAGTAGGCGCGTCTGGCGCAATTTCCGGCGTGCTTGGCGCGTACCTCGTGCTTTTTCCGCGCGCCAAGATATACACGATCATCACGGCGTTTTTCATTTACACCGTCAGGATACCGGTGCTGGTGTACATACCATTCTGGTTCATACTCCAGGTGATCTTTGGCGCAATAGGGCAGCTGGGTATCGGAGGCGACTCTAGCGTCGCGTACCTTGCGCACGTCGGAGGCTTTATCGCCGGCGCCGCCACGGGTTTGGTGGCAAGGAGCTTTGTGCTTCCGCAGCTTGCGGCGCTTGCAGGCAAGGGGACATCGTACAAGCCCCCTGTCAAAAAGGTGCGGCCCAAGATTGAAGACGTGGTCAGCGAGTCACCACCTGAGGTCATTGAGGGGCCTGACTATTACGAAGTCATTGCAGAAATGAAGGGTGTGGCTGACGCGTCAGACATCACCGCGACATACGAGCCGGATTCAAGGCTGGTCAGAATAACTGTCGCCGGGCCTCGCAGGTACGAGATGACGGCCAAACTGCCAGAAGGAACGTCAAACCCGGTTGTGGAATACATACGATACCTCAATGGCATAGCAAGGATAAGGCTGGCAAAGCAAAAGTAAAGGGCAGGGCATTGTCAGATGGAAAAAGGGATAATGAAGTCAAGCCAGATCTAGGACTTGCATTGAGAGCGGGTCCAGAGGGCTTTTGAGCTAATCATTGACGAAGGGATAATACTCGCTCGGATCTTGAATTTCTTGCTGCATCCTAGACAAAATAACTTTAGGAACCGTCCCTCTAACTTGCCATCTGTGGCATAACCCATCGCAGTATCGCAGTTGTCGAATTTCAGAGTTGAAATGCAATGCATATGGTAGGATTTCCCATCAACCCTAATGCCGGTAGCACCCTCTCCAATCGGCAATCCACAGGTAGGGCAGTAGACCGTGGCAGTTGTGGACATAATAGTATTGATCGGAAAATCTACAAAAGAGTTTCGTGTAGTCTTGGCGACTCGTATAGCTCTGTATCGGATATGACATATACGCTGAGGCCAAACAACGCAAAAAGAGCCCGAGGCTTTTGTGCATCTCTAAGATATACACACTTGCCAGCATCAGAGCCAGATTTTAGCGGGCCCGTCGGGATTCGAACCCGAGACAACCGGATTAAAAGTCCGGTACTCTACCTGGCTGAGCTACGGGCCCTCGCGTAGACACGCTTGCGCTGGGCATAATTTAATGGTATATGAAAAGCGTGCCGCAGATAAAAGAACTAACGCGCTCGTATTTGTGTGTGTTCCACTGGAAACGCGCATACGCACGCACCAGCACCTTTAATTGATCCATCAGCTATTGATTAGCAATGGTTGACATCATTTACGGCCGCGGTGTAACGGACCTAGCCCGCGAGATGCCCTATTACCTCAGCATATTCAAAAAGATAATCGCATACAAGCTATTCAAGAGCAAGCAGCCGATGTACGCATCTGTAGATGTCAACAACATCTGCAACCTCCACTGCACACACTGCTACTGGTGGCTCAACCGCAAGGAGGGCGAGGACCTGGCTGCGGAAGACTGGCGCAAGATAATCCGCGAAAAGATAAACAAGAACCACCTGTTCGTAGTCACTCTGGTCGGCGGAGAGCCCACCATGCGCCCAGACGTCATCCAGACGTTTTGCGAGGAGATGCCTAACCGCGTCTGCATCGTCACAAACGCCACTTTCCCGCTAAAACGCTTTGATAACCTCTACTTCTACTGGGTCTCTATGGACGGCACCCAGGAGACGCATGACCGCATACGTGGCCAAGGCTCTTACGCCAAGACGAAAAAGAACATCCTTGACTACACGGCAGGGCCGCCACGGCGGGGCAAGCCGGCGTACAAGGACATATGGATAACGATGACAATAAACTCACAGAACTATCACACGGTCGAAGACCTGGCGGAGGAATGGAGGGGCAAGGTGAACAAGATAGGGTTCCAGTTCCATACCCCGTTTGCCAAGGGCGACCCGCTGTTCATGCCGTTTGGCGAAGAAAGGAGCAAAGTCGTCGACAGGATAATCGCTTTGCGCAAGAAATACCCCGATTATGTCATAAACAGCGTCAAGCAGATCTCGCTGATGAAGGGCAACTGGGGAGGCATCGGGACCACGCCGGTTGACTGTCCGTCGTGGGCCATACTGTCGTTTGACCACATGGGAAGGATAAAGCAGCCATGCTGCATTGGAAGCGCAGATCCAAAGGCGCAAAAGCCCATCTGCGAAGAGTGCGGCCTTGGATGCTACTCTATTCTTGTCGCGCAGGGCATAATAGGCAACTAGGTTATTGCAAGCGCCCGCACGGGCGAGCCTGTTGCGCCGGCGAGCTTTAACGGCGCCGCAACAAGCGTGAACCTCTTTTCCTTTATTTTATGCAAATTGCAGAGGTTTTCAACGACCAGCACGCCTGCCGGTAGCAGGACATTGTGCGCCGTGAATTTATCGTCGTATCCGGGATCGATGCTTGGCCCGTCTATAGCCACTGCGTTCACTTTTTTCTCGACCAAGTATTCCGCCGCGCCTCTGGAGAGGCCGGGGTTTTTCGACATGTACTGCCTGCCGTAATACTCCTTTTCCCATCCAGTAGCGATCACGATTGCGTCACCCTTTTTGATCTCTTCCATTGACAGCTCGTCGCGGCTTACTGTCTGGCCGGCCTTTTTTGCGATTTTTACCAAGACAGCAGGCGATACGAACCGGCGTGCCGAAATCCTGTCTATGGCCGGCTTGCCCCTGGCAAAGTGCGACGGCGCGTCCATGTGCGTTCCTGTATGGGTGCTCATGTGCACCACTTCTGAATCATAGCCGTGGGCAGCAAAGGTCGACCAGGCGATAAACGACGGCTGAGGCGAGCCGGGAAACACCAGCGTGCGGGGCGATATTTTCATCGTGAGGTCGATTATTACTCCTCTCGTCATCATGCAATAGCATCATGTTTCGTGGTAATTAAGAGCAAGGATGGACAGATGTCGAATGTGTATGTGTGCGATTTGTTTAATAACTCAAAAGACGATATCAAGCCATGCCAACAGCATACGTCCTTATCAACTGCGACCTCGGCTCCGAAGAAGACATTATCAGGGACCTGAAAAAGCTGCCCGAGGCCATTGAAGTGAGTGGCGTGTATGGCGTCTACGACATCGTCGCCAAGATTCGCTCAGACACTATGGACAGGCTGCGCGAGACGATAACCTGGCACGTGAGAAAGATAGACAAGGTCCGCTCCACCCTCACCATGATAGTGATAGAGGGACAAGGAGAAAAGAAAAAGTAGACCAGATTTATTATCACCTCTTTTCATTTATTTCAAGTTGAATTCCATAGAGGCCATGGCACTTGACATGGATCGTCAGATTGCCGACCTGCCAAAAATGTCGATGCCGGATCCGCTGTCAGGACAGATTGCGTTTGTCAGCTCTGGCGACTCGTATGTCGCAGGACTTGCGGCTCACTATCTTTCCTCCGGCAGGGCGACTTGCCATCATCCGGCAGACATCATTGCCAACCCTTTGATTGTACACGATCGCATAGTCTGCTTTGTTTCTATATCGGGCAAAACCCGTGCAAACTTGCCGCGCAGACCGCCCGCAAGGCAGGACTGCACACAGTCGCAGTTACCGCAGATCCTTCAAGCGCGCTGGCAAAAAAATTTGCAATGATGTTGTGACGCTAGATTATCGCAGTGCAGGCAGGACCGCCGGCACGATCGGCTTTGCGGCCAGCGTGCTTGCATGTGCATGGCTCGCCACAGAAGGCAGGATGGGCTGCCCGGCAAATATCGGAACGATTTATAGAAAAGCAAGCAAGAGTGCTACCAGGCTCGCCGGCAAGATTGGCAACAAAAAAAGCATGATCATTATCGGCGACTCGTTATTCCATCCTGCCGCAATGTATGGCGCTCTGAAATTCAACGAAGTTCTGGGTACGAGGGCGGTCGCATACCCGCTTGAGGATTTCTTTCATGCCCCGCTTTTTGGAGTGAAAAAGGGCGACAGGGTTTTGGTTATTGGCAGCGACAGCAGATCCGCATATGCGCTCAGAAAAGCTGATGTCGAATCATTCCATATCCCCTCCTGCAAGGGAATGATGATGACGATAGGCTCGTTTTTGCATGCGGTGTTTTTCATGCAGCACCTTGTCCTGCAAATTGCAAAAAAGCAAAAGAGAAAAGAGTGTCATTTTCTGCTTTCCAAAAAGCTGGACGCAAGCTCGGGTTTTATTTACTGACAGGCAGGTCTGGCCTATTGCCCCATTCGCCCCACGAGCCCAGGTACATTCTCACATTTTTGTAGCCTAGCATCTTTAGCACGACAAAGCTGTTGGCTGCGCGGTATCCACCTTGGCAGTAGGTGATTACCTCGGCGTCCTTGGGTATACCGGCATACATTTTTGCCAGCTCTTTTTCATCCTTGAAAAAGGAACCCTTGATGTTGTCGTTCCAGTCAATGTTTATTGCTCCCGGTATGTGGCCTGCACGCGCAGCGCGCACGGCGGTGCCCTCGTATTCTCCTTTTGACCGGGCGTCAAGAATAATAACCGTCGTCTTGTTTTTCTTTGCCGCATTCTTTATCGTGGCATAGCCGGCCAGTATCTTGGGGTCAGGTTTGCCTTTGAAACGTGAATGCACAAACGGGTTTGTCTTTTTCTCTGTTGGAAACCCTTTCTCCTTCCACCCTGACAGACCGCCGTCAAGCATCGCGACGTTTTTGTGTGAAAAGTAGAGCAAGAGCCACACGCCTCTCGCAGCCGATGAGCCCGATATGTCGTCGTAAAACACGACAAATTTTTCTCTGGTGACACCGATGTTTGACAGCAGGATCCGGCTTTGCTTGTTAAACTGGGCTATGCCCTCCTTTGACGTGTCTATCCAGTGGAACTGCATCAGGTCGACATTGACTGCCCCCGGTACGTGTTCTTCTGCATAAGCCCCAAACGCCCTTGCGTCAACGATGATGATGTCGTCGTTACCCTTTTTTGCGATGGAGTGCAGTTCGTCAGGAGAGATGAAGGTTTCAAGGCGTGTAAAGTTTTTTTACAGTGCTAATATTTATTGCTGTCAGGCATATGTCCTTCATGCGGAGCGCTGGCAGTGGCCAATAAAAAAGACGCAAGCAGGCTTGATTCCATCCGCGACGCGCACAGCGCCGAAAAGGTGGAAAGGACAGACCGCATGGAAGACTATCTCGAAGTCATCTATGAACTGATAGAGCACAAGGGCTACGCCACAACTGTTGATATTTCTGATTACCTGAACGTCAGCTCGCCAAGCGTCACAAAGATGCTGCAGCGCCTGAACGAAAGCGGCCACGTCAACTATGAAAAATACCGCGGGATAACGCTCACTGACAGCGGAGTCGCAATCGCCAAGAACATCCACGACAGACACAGCATCCTTGCAGAATTTCTGGTAATGATAGGTGTCGACAAAGAGATAGCAAACCGCGACGCAGAGGGCATCGAGCACCACCTCCACCCAGAGACGCTGAAAAAGCTGGAAGAGTTTGTAAGGCAGGCCAAGGGCGAGCGCTAGCGCCGGCTCAGAAACAGCCTCATGTCCTGTCCGGCGATGATTGCGTTGACTATTTTCTTGCCGGCTTCAGACCTCTTGTCAACCTTTATTCTGGCCTTCTTGCCCACCTGGCTTGAGAGCACAAACTCGTCTTCGATGTAGATGTCGACCGTCTTGCCTATCACCTCCTCATTGATAAGCAGCGTCACGGCAGAACCGGCCTCACTTATCTCGAATTCTATTTCCCGCCCAAGGGTCGGGATCTTGGTTTCAACGTCAATCTTTACTCCAAGTACCTCCTCCAGCTCGTTTATGGTTGAGCCGCCTTTTCCTATTATCTTGGGAGCCGCCTCCTTGCTCACCTTTACCTGCACGCGGTTTTCAGAAAGTATGTTCACCTCGGCTCGCGGGTCAAACCGCCGGACTACGTCCATTATCTTGGATTGCGCAAGTTTCTTGATGCCGCTTTCGTCACCTCCGGCCTTTACCTTTGACACCGGGACTACGACGTTTTCCTCGCCGTACGTGTATATCTCGTACTCGACGGCGCCCGACTCAAAATCCTTGACCTCTACAAGCGGCCTTGCGAGGTCAGCCTCTGTCATACCTGTTGGAACTTTAACTGTCAGCGTCAGCTCGTAGACCTTGTTTATCCCGCCGTCCTTGACGAAAATGATGGTGTCAAGTATGTGCGGGATCATACCCAGCTCGACTTTTCCCATAAAGCGCTGGACGGCGTCAAGAGGGCTCGATGCGTGAACCACTCCGACCATTCCCACGCCGGCAAGGCGCATGTCTGCAAAGACATTGAAATCCTGCGCCCTCCTCACTTCGTCATATATCGTATAGTCGGGTCTGACGAGGAGGAGTATGTCGACTGCCTTTTCAAAACTGCCCTCAAGTGGGCCATATTGCGTGACGGCTTCGGGCACCTGCAGGTCACGTGGAGACTCAAACGTCTTGACAATCTTGCCCTTGCCCACATAGAATTCGGCCAGGCTGCTTGCAAGTGTGCTCTTGCCAGAGCCGGGAGGGCCGGCGATAATGATCCCTTCGGCCTTGCCGGATAGACGATCCATCAGCTTTTCGCTTGCATGGTAATCGGCAAGTACAAGCCTGACCGTCGGTCTCACTATGGTTATCTCAAGCCCGTCTGAAAACGGCGGGCGTGTGATCGCTATTCTGTACCGGCCAAACTGGATGACGGTCGCGCCGCTCCTACTTATTTCCACTGTGCCGGTGCCGGAGACCCTGCTGGCTTCTGACACTTCTTTGATTATCCGGGTCAGATGGTTGTAAGTGCTCTTTTCTTCCCCGATCTGGACGAGCTTGAAGCCGCCTGGTCTGCCCCTCTTGGCCATCGGGTAGACATTTTCCTTCAGGTGCACGCTCATGGTCTGCTCGTCAAAGAATTTTTCAAATTCCAGATCGGTGGTCTTGGTCGGAGCGCGGATGTGCTGCGACTTTATCCCCTGCGCCTCTGCGACCAGCGCCTGGACATAATCGGCGGTAAGGAGCGTCGCTGACTCGCTCATGGCGACGTCTTTGATTATGGCGTCTATCCTGCCGTGCTTGGCCAGCCGTATGTCGTCTAGGTCCGGCCGCTGCCCGACGAACCTCATCGCGACTTTCTTTTTTGCGCACAGCTCTCTCATCTTTTTTATTTCACCAAGACCTACAAAGCCGTGCTCCTTGTTGGTAGACGCCTGCGACTGCAGCTCGTCAAGGACTGCAAGCGGGATGACAAGCTCGCTTCCCTCCTCTATCTCGCCTGCCTCCAGCATGCGCGTTACTTCGCCATCGATTATTATGCTTGTATCAAGTACAAATTTTGCCAAACAGGTACACACACCCTATCCTGCTTGAGATTTAAAAAGGATTTAATAAAAAAATCTTATCATAAAAAGCTTGCATAAGGATAATAACAAAGAATTTAAGATTGTTAAAGGTAGCTCTTGGAGATGAAAAAGCTCGAGGCTATCATACGGTCAGAGAAAATGCCCGTAGTGAAGGAGAAGCTGAGGCAGCTTGGCATAGGAGGCATGACCATCTACAACGTCTCGGGGTGGAGCAAGCAACGCGAGCTCCACCTGCAGTGGAGGGGCCAGCCGGTCGCATATGATTTGTTGCCAAAGATCAAGTTCGAGATTCTCGTGCCTGACAACCAGCTTGACCAGGTAGTGCAGGCAATCGTAGAGTCGTCAAGGACGGGCGAGCACGGCGATGGCATCATATTCGTCTCGACAGTCGAGCAGGCAATAAACATCACCACTCTTGACAAGGGCGAAAAGAGCTTTTCTTAAACGCATAAAGCGCAGTGCGCCTGCAATGATATGCCTGTTGAAGGTGGTTGTGGTGGTGGTACTACCACTCTTTATTGCATCATTACTTTTTGCCCCGCTTATTTCACACGCCTATGCAGCTTTATACTACAAAGAGCAGAGTGACTTTTCCGAGACGACCGTGCCCGCTGCTAACTACAAGTGGGATCACAGTCTGCAGTGGTGCATATACAAGGAACCCGGCGTGCCAAACAAGTATTACGTGTGGGTCAAGCTTGCGGTGCAGGACTGGAAAAAAGCCCTCAGGGAATATACAGGGAATATTCAAGAATGGAATATGTCGGCCCGGTACGTTTCTGATGAAAGCGGCATGGCAGGCTGCGACGTCAGGGTCTTCATCTATGACACGTACAGAGACTTTCCCGGCTACCCGGACCAGAAAGGCGCTTATACGGTGGTCAAATACTCCGGAGGTATCGCCAGCAGCGCAAGTGTCTACATGTCGCCCAAGGTCCTGCACGGCGATGGCGTAACAGAGCTGGACCTTAGAGGCTATGCCTTTCGCAATTCTGCAGTGCATGAAGCCGGCCACGTGCTTGGGCTATCGCACATGGCCAGAGAAAAAGGCTACCTGATGTCTCCAGTCTTTGATTTTTTCGAGCAGAGCGACCAGCTTCCAATAACAACCCTTGAACTTGGCGCGCTTGTCGATATCTATGGCACCGACGGGTTTTCCTAGCAAATCTCTATATATCAACTGCAACAAGTTTTGCTGAAATGAGCCTTGAGAGCTATCTCAAAGCAGGCAGGATAGCGTCCGAGGTCAGGGAAGGGGCCAGAAGGAAATACCATGTCGGCTCGACACTTTTTGAAATCTGCGAATCCATAGAGAAGCAGATAAAGGACATGGGCGCGCAGCCGGCGTTTCCTGTAAACACCAGCCTCAATGAAATTGCCGCCCACTATACTGCAGAGCCGGGTGACTTGACAATAGTCAGGGAAGGCGATGTTTTGAAAATAGACATAGGCGTGCATGTAGACGGCTACATAGCTGACACTGCAGTCACAGTCTGCTACGATCCAAAATATGACTCGCTTGTAAAATCAGCAGAGCAGGCGCTTGTCGACGCTGTACGCATGGCAAAGGCCAACACCAAGGCAAGCGACATCGGCAAGACCATAGAGACTGTGATAGGCAGGATGGGCTTTCGGCCTATACAGAATCTCAGCGGCCACTCGCTGCAGCAATATGTCATACATGCAGGCAAGTCGATACCAAACATCTGGACCGTAGGCTCGTCGTTTGCGCTCCAGCAGGGCGAAGCCTACGCTATAGAGCCCTTTGCCACGACAAAGGACGGCATGGGAGTCGTACATGAAGGCAAGATAAGGAACATCTTTGGCATAACGTCTCGCAAGCCGAGCAAGGACAGCGAAGCAGACAAACTTTTGGACACAATATGGAGCCGCTATCGGACGCTCCCGTTCGCACTGCGATGGCTCACTGACGCATATGACGAGGCCACGCTCCGCCGCCTGTCAGATGTGCTGGTAAAGAAAAAGAACATTCATGCATACCCGATACTGGTGGAGGGCAAGGGCAAAGTAGTAGTGCAAGCCGAGCACACGCTAATCCCTACCGAAAGCGGTGCGACCGTGATAACACGCTAGGCGTTGTTTTTCTCTGCAGGATACTCGCCATATATCGCAGATATCATTGTCGATTCTGAACTGCATTTTTCGCAAGGCGCGCCTTTCATAAAGACATAGTCGCCCTGCGCAAACGGCCGCCGTTCCCTGTAGCCGCAGCTGTTGCAGATCTGCTCTGTGTAGAACGTCGCCTCTACCTCTTTCTTTTTGCCAAAAAACATCATTGCGACACCCCCATCGTGTTGCCAACGCCTATTATCATGACTGATTGACCTTCTTCAGTCTTGTCCTCTATTACTGAATGGACAGTATCTGTCACCTTTTCAATCGAGTCAGCGATCTCTTTTCGCATCACGGTTATGGCGTCAATCACAGATTGCTTGACAATGACCGCATAAACAGGTATGGCAAGCTGGGTGGCGACCTGCTCTATCTGGTATTTCTCGACGCCAATGCCGCCTATAGCCGCGCCGACGCCTTCTGCCACATCGCCCGTGCGCTCACCTTCAAGCTTTAGCGCGGCGTCTATCATTATTATCGCGTCAAGTTTTATACCAAGATCGCCGGCCAGCCGCTGTATTGCCTCGCCCGGCCTCCCCACGGTGCCGGACGGCCCTTCTGCCTTTAGCAGGTAGATCTTCCTGCCCCTGTACTCGTCCTCGGCATAAACGGTCTCTTGAGCGGCGCGCATCTTTTCCTTTCCAAGCATCATCCTGCCCACCACCATCGGGCCTATGCCGTCACCTATGGGCATCCCCTGCTTGAACGTGGTTATGGCCTTTTTGAGTGCCTCTGCCTCCTCCAGCAAAAGAGGCATGACCATCTGCAGCTGTACCAGCACAAAGACGCTTGTCGTGCGCTTGCCCATCAGGAAAAAGTGCCGGACGACTTTGTAGATCATGTTGAGCGCAGTAGCGGCTTCAAGCATGTTCTCTATCTTGGACGCTTCATAGTCGTCAATGCCAGGACATATCTTGCGCACCTCGGCTCGCATGCGCTCGTCTTTTACCCGCAGCACATGCTCGACTTTTCGTACAAGGCCATTTGGGTCCATGTCCACAGGCATTATGGCAAAGTATTCAAGGAATTTGTCTATTCTCGCAGATGGATCCTGTGTCGGTGGCAAGACGGACCTGACGTAGGCGATCGTATCATGCCTTGCGTCATCCTTCATCGTCTTTAGTTTTAAAAGCGACTTGGACATCTCGCCCAGAATCACCTTACCCTGCATTCGCTGGCCATAGAACATGAAAAACGGGATGGTCGCCAATGAAATAATGTAGACATACATCAGAGGATTTGCAGGGTCAAAGTCGTTGCTGGACCCTCCAAGGCCGCCCAGTTGCACAAACAGCTGCGTCAAGTCCAGCATGAAATCGTGATCGATGCGGCCAATGATAAATTAAAGGTTACCTTCAGCTAATAGCCTTTGCAGACATCGCCTTTTTCTGGTCCTTTTTGGCGTGGCATTCGCAGGCGCACTGGACCATCTTCATGTCAAACGAGCAATCATGGTCAGGGCCGCAAGCCTCGCCTACAGGCCACTCGCCGGGGCAGTCGCCGTGGCGGCTACGCTTGCAAAAGAAGGTCAGCATCCATACGCAGTTTGCGTACAGGCGATTTAATGTTTTTCCCTAGAACTGGATGTTGAACAGCTGCGGCGCATAGATCGAGCCTTCTCGCACACGTTTTACTCTTGCAACCGACAAATAGTGTGGCCAAATGGTCGCCATTATCGCCCCTTCGGGCACGCCTACAGGATCCAGGAGCACGACTATGTCGCCTTCACTGACCCCCCGCTCGACCAGCTTTTCCTTGGAAAGCGTGATAAGGTCGTCTGGCATGCCGCTGCTATAAAGGTAAACCTTGCCGCTGTACTCCAGTTTGTCTTCAGACATCCAATCACTGTCCGGCTAGCTCGAATAAAAACGTCTAGTCCTGCGCCGAATCGCCAAAGATCAGCTTCATTTCGTCAAACGTCAGTTTCTCGCCGGAGGACATCTTTTTCATTGCGGCTTCCTTGAGCGTGTTCCAGCGTTCCTGGTACTCCTTGTCCCGCCTTACGCGCTCCTGAATAGCCTCTTGCCTTGCGACCCTGCGCTCATCCATCTCCTTCTGTTTCTTCTGTCGGGTCTCTGCCTGGGCCATACGGTTCTTTTTAAATGCAATCGCGTTCAGCTGTGTCTCTATCATTTCGAGTTTTGCAGCGGCTTCGCGCACAGAGTGGATGACCTGCCGGCGCTCTTCGTAGAGGCTTTCGCGTGTATTGACCAAGCCCTCGATGCTCTCCTTGAGCTTGCCTATCTTGTTGCCAAACTCTTCTTTCTGGCGGAATATCTTGTTCACTCTGGATTTGAGCTCGTCATACTGGGTGGACATTTCGCGGTACTGGCCCTCCTTTTTGTGCATCATCTTGAGGGTGTGCAGTTTCGTCGCTATCTCTTTTGAGCGTGCGACCAGCTTGCGCTCCTCATCCTTGGACAATTTCTTGGTCTGTATGTCGCGCTCTATTTGTTCGAGTGCCTTTGTAAGACCGGATATCTCGCTCCTGTCTTTGCGGGACTTGGCTTGGCCGACCTTGTCGTCAAGCGACTTCATCTTGTTCTTGGCCTCGATCAGGCTGTTGCGCAGCTCTACAAACTTGGGGTAATCGGCATCTTTTTCCTCGTTCACACCCTTTAGCTTGGCACGCAGCTCATCCAGCTGCATCCTCTCCTCGTCTATCTGCTTCTTGACGGCCTCGAGCTTGCTGTTGATCTCTTCGATCTTTTTCTCGCCGTTCTTTTGCTCGTCAATAACACTCTTTTTGAACTCTACCAGAGTCTTCAGGTTAGGATCTGCGTCGGGGTTGACTGGACCACTATTATTATTGTTGTTTGCTGTTGTTGTTGCGCTCAATGAGAGATTACACCGTCACCATGCTTTGGGTGAACACTTACGGCTTCTAACCTACCCAAAAATATATTTTTTGTTATTTTCACGCAAGGTAACTGGGTTACCACATCTTTATATTGCATTGCTTCCTAGTAAGGCCGGGACGCAATGGACGATTTTGAGCGTGACTATCCAGGTTTTGACTGGAAGAATATCCCAGCATACAAGCATCCAGGTGGCAAGGACTGCCCCTGCCCCAAGCACGAGTACATAAGAGAGCAGATGAAGGTCGCCCAGACGGTGAGCGACAACAACAAGGATGTCTCACCAGAGGCTCGCCAGAAGGCGCAGATCACGCTAAAGTTCTGTCCCGATCACTATGACGTTTACTTTAATGAAGTCATCCCATCCATGCCTTTCAAATACCGCTTCATGACAAAAATTGCCTTAAAGATAGGCGCCATCGTCATACAAAAGCTAACGTACATGCAGTCAGACCAGTGCTTTTACTGCAAGTTTGGCTCTGGCGGCTTTGACAAAAAGGCGGAACTGCCTCCCATCTAGGCGCCGACAAGTCGCGACGAGTCCGACATCATGTTCCTGGCAGCGACTTTGCCGTCAGATGCAAAGCCGACAGAGAGTATATTGCGAAGCACGATGGATAGGTAGGGAAAGTTGCGGCCGGTTTCAGAGCGGTAGCCTTTGAAAAACTCGACTTGTAGGCCCTTGTAGGATTCAAGGTCCATAACGCTTGCAAGGAACGATCCCACGTCCATGCTCCTTGCAAACGTCGAATTGCTTTTCTGCAAAAAGCCAAGGTCTGTCCGCAGCAGGCTGTCCTGTCGAACGAGAAAGTTCTGGGCTTTGTTGTCCGTAAAAACATAGCCGGCGTTATGGAGCCGACCGGTGGCGGCGCCGGCGGCACGAGCAAGGTGGGAGCCCGCCCCGGACATTGCAAGGGCGCGGTAGAGGTCGCCGCCTTCGACATACTCTTCTACCAGTTCCTTCTCCGAGATGGACAGAAGCGCGGGCGTTGCTATGCCTATTTGGGCAAGCATCCTTCTTGTGGCAGCCCCTTCATTTGTTGAAATGCTGCCAATCAATGGGGGCCGCGAAGGATGCCCAAGCAGGAACGAAATAGCGACGTATGTTCCTATCAGGACATATTCATGGAACTCGGTCGTGAACTTGGCGCGCTTGACGACCACCTTCTGGCCGGCGCGCTCCTCAAACATGACCTGGCGCTGCCAGTTCACAAAGTACATCTCGCTCTTGATAGCCTCAACACGGCATAATTAGTTGTCGCATAGCTCTGCTCTTAATAGCGAGAAGCGCGTATACATACCCTGTTGCTGGTTCACGGCGGCCACGCAAGCGCAAGGGAATTCTTTACGCCTCGCACTGCGCCAAGCTACGACGCAGTAGTTGCAGTCACCACTTTTGGCCGCGATATGGCGTGGAAGCGCCTGATTCTCAGCAGGCTTGGGCCGGGACACCCAAGGGTGCTCGACCTTGCGTGCGGAACTGGCATCCTTTCGTCCAAGCTGGCAGGAGAGGGCAAGCAGGTTGCAGGCCTTGATCTGACATTTGATTATATCACCCAAGCAGGCAAGAAAATGGAACTGGCGTTTGTGCAGGGAAACGCCGAGGTCCTGCCGTACAGGGACGGCGTCTTTGACGCGATAGTATCATCGTACCTTGCCAAGTACATCGACGCGGAGCTGCTGGCTGATGAATGCTGGCGCGTCCTTGCACAGGGGGGAATCGCGGTATTCCACGACTTTACATGCCCAGAGGGCACTATGCGTCGCCTATGGGATGCATATTTTTCCCTCCTGCGGCTCGCAGGGCGGCTCTCAAAATCTTGGAGGCCAGTCTTTGAGAACCTTGACACAGTCATCTGCAAGTCTGACTGGGTAAACAAAATAGTCGATGCGATGGAAAGGCGCGGGTTTTCAGATATCAGGTTCAGCAGCCATACCTGCGGAACTGCCGCAATAGTGGAGGGCAAAAAGCCGTGAAAGCGGCCGACGGGACGCGCATAAACGAGTGGTTCGTACCTGCATTTGGCCCAGACAGGTTCCGGGTATTTGTCGGCATGCTTTTTCTGCCTTACACGGGCATGTGTATTTCTTTTGCCGTGATAGGCTCGCTGATGGCTTCAGAGATACATTGGGACAGGGCGGGCGCAATTGCGCTCATTTACGCGCTTGCCCTTGGCATAGGGGCCCACGCTGCAGACAGCATCGGTTCCAAAAAGGCCAAGCCGTGGGGCGCGTTTTTCACGAAAAAACAGATCGCCGCGCTGATGGCGTCGTCGCTTGCTATTGCGTATGCAATCGGCACCTACTATATTGTGGCGTATGCGCCCCTGCTTGCAATAGTCGCCATTCTGGAAGGCTTCTTTTTGCTTGCATACAACTTGGAGCTGTTTGGAGGGCGCTTTCACAACGACTTTTGGTTTGCGCTTTCATGGGGAGCATTGCCCGTGATGGCAGGATACCTTATCCAAAATGGCGGGCCAAGCATCCTGATCATTGCAGCAGCTGCGGGGGCCATGGTCGCAAGCTATGCCGAGATCAGGCTGTCACGGCCCTACAAGCAGCTGAAAAAGATGGGAGCCTCTGCAAAGGTACTTGAAACTAGGCTCAAGATTCTGAGCCTGTCGACAATTGCATTTTGCGTCTGCCTGCTTGCGGCAAGGGCAATAATGCTATGACGTCGCATACCACGCACGACTATGGAGCCGCGCTCCTGAACAAGATAACACAGCTGGAGAGGCAAAACTCCATGTCTCTTGCGCAAAAAATCATCCTTGCAGAGACAGGGACGGTAGAGCAGGCCCTCAGCATCATCACAGGAGCCGCCATAAGAGTCAAGGTGAAAAGCCAGAGTGGCAGGAGCATCATCACAAGGGAGGTAGTCCTTGCAGCAGGCGACACTGGCCTGCCCCTGATCAGCGCCAAGTCCAAGATCTATTGCAAAAACCTGCCCGAACGGCTCGTCAGGCAGCTGAGGCAAAAAAAGAGCGGCATTGGCACGCTCATCCTGCGGTCAAGGCTAGAGACCTTTCGGCAGATAACCAAGATGGGCGTAAACGAGAACGGCAAGCCCTACAGGGTCTACAGGATCATGCACGGCGGCAAGACTGCGTTTGTGATAAGGGAAGACATACTGCTCTAGGCTACGCAGGGCTTTGAAGGACCAACCCATCAAGAAACGGGAGGATCTCGTTTAGGATAAGGGATTCGTGGTTGGCGTTTTTGTCAAGTGAGATTATCAGCACGTTCGCTCCTCCTGACTCGGTCTTGATGTCAATTGTCACCCTCGACGTTTTCAAAGAGCGTGTATGTAAAGATCGCCTTGCCCAGCTTTTTTTCCAGCGGCCTTCGGGTCTCTGCGCACATTATGGTATGCGCCACGGCAAGGTCAGCCTCCCTTTCGTTCAGCAGCGGCGAAAGGCCCTCGCGGTACGCCTGGGCCACGAGCTCGCCCCTGTTGCCTGCGACGCCGGCAAACCTGATGTACTTGCTGATGCCAAGTATGTAAGAACAGAGCGTGTCGGCGCTTGCTGGCACTGCTGTTTTTTGCAGCTCCAGCGTCTTTTGTATGCCTGCTTCCAGCATCGTGACAAGAAGGCGTGTGGCATTTTCGCCAAAGCACCTGCTGAGGTGCTGTTCAATGTCTTTTAGCGAATAATAATGGTCGTCGTTCAATTCGCTACCAAGCCGTTCGATATCGTTGATAAGCGCCTCTTGGACTACCTCTCCCAAGCTGCCGAGCTGATCAAAGGCTTTCCGTACAATGTCTCCCCGGATAAGTGGCGGATCAGTATTTTTTTATGAACAACCCGCTTCAGCGTTATTACGTGACAGTCATAGATAAAAATTTCTATAATTCTCTTCACATACAAGAATTTTAAGTAATTATATATATTAACAATGATTGGCTAACAATTTGCAGTTAGAGGCGATAAAAAATACAGAATCTGCCAAGATGGTTGTACTGTGTATATCAAGATGAAAAACTAGGCCAATGATAGAGTTGTTTTCTGGTACTTTGTACCACCAGCCATAATAATGGGCACGACCATATATTGATGTAAACCAAGCAGAGTCCCCTCCAACTGGCTCCTCATACACACCCCGCCCGTTTTGCGCTTTTCGGGCGGGCTTTTCAATATTCAAAAAAGCTCATTTTTACAGCAGCATAATCAACATGACAGAATTGCAGATGGGGTAGAAGAAGTGGACCGGGTGGGATTTGAACCCACGACCTCAGCAATGCCAATGCCGTATCCTACCGGACTAGACGACCGGCCCACGATAACAACACTTCAGGTTTCCTGTCGATATTAATAGGTTTAAGGAAGACAATACTATTATTATTGACCACGCATTTTTGACTCCAGTAAAGTGACCCTAGAGCAGTCCGTTGGCGCGGTGATAAAGTACAAGTATGAAAATGCCGAGCCGGCCAAGTTTCTCCTATTAAAGAACAGGCGCGGGTTCTGGGGCTTTCCGCAGGGCCACAAGGAAAAGGGCGAAACAGAGCTGCAGACGCTTGTGCGCGAAGTTCACGAGGAGACGGGCATAGACGACTTGGAAGTGCACTCACACATTGGCAAGATATCGTACTCATTTTTCAAGGGCGATGGCATGAGATCGCAAAAAGAGGTCAGCTTTTATTTTGGCACAACTGGGACGATAAAGATCAAGATCTCTGATGAGCACGCCGACTTTACGTGGGTGACGCTCAAAGAGGCATTTGCACTTTTAGATCATGCAAAGCTGCGGCAGATACTTGACAAAGGGCACAGAAAAGGTCTTTACTAACTGTCATAATCGCAAGCAGGGTAATAGATTTATTTCTTCTTCTGATATGCGTGTTAATATAGAAGATTGCTATAATTTTAACTAGAAAGCCTCTATTGACCCCCCAAAGAGCGCGGACAATTGACGATCTAAAGGCGAAGCAGGAGCTTGTATTTACTGTAAATCCAGTTCTCCAAAGACGATTAGAGCAAACTACTTCCGGACTCGTTGGGAGCACAAAGAAGATGATTGCCAGCCAGATAGAGGAAAACAAACAGATTCTATGCGATTTCCTGCATGAAATAACATATAAAGAGAACCTTTCCGACGGCTCAAAGGACGCCTACATCAAGGCTCTATGCTATCTACTGAGAGATGTCGGGACGGCTAAGTCGCTCAAAAAGCTTGCAGCTCAGGATGTGGAGCTCTACCTCCAGTCGCATCAGAAGCCCAAATATCAGGACCCAAAGCAGCGATGGATTTCAACCCATAACATGAGAGCAGTTACGTCCATCAAGTTCTTTAGATGGCTTTACTACCCAGACCTTCCAGCCAAGAACAGACCCAAACCGGATATTATCAAGAATGTAGTGGCATACCAAAAGCCGGAAGCCACAAACGTGGAGGCCAAGGACCTATGGACGGCATAAGAGGACAGGGTATTCATAAAGTATTGCCTAGATCCCAGAATATCGTGGTATCATACAGCCAGCGACGATACTAGTGGCCGGCCTCACGAGATTCTTGCAAAAAGGTTCGTTGATGTGAAAATAAAGACCCATGACGGCAAAATGTTTGGGGAGGTGGAAATTGGAAGAGGAGGCAAGACGAAGAGCCGAACAGTACCCTCATTAGTTCACTCCCCTACTACAAAGCTTTAGCAGGCCAGAATACTGACCCTCAATCATATATCTTTAGAGCTAATCGCAATGGGATGAGGGATGAGAACCGGCCAATTACGGTAAAGACGCTGGGTTCTTTGTATGGCAGGTTGAAACGGGAATACTTCCCGCATCTATTAGAAAGGGCAGACGTTCCGCCGGAGGATAAGGAGATTATCAGAGGAATGCTGCAAAAGCCCTGGAATCCCTACATAAGAAGGCACACATCGCTTACAGAGAAGGCCAAAATTCTCAATGAATATACGATGAGGCTTCATGCGGGATGGTCCAAAAAGTCAGACATGGTCAAGGTGTACACTCACGAGCTCGGAGGGGAAAGCAGTAGGGCCATTCTTTCGGCGTACAGCATCATGAAGGACGAAGTTCAGCTAAAGAAGGATATGCTCGAGCCAAAATACTGCCCCAATTGCAAGGAGCCGAACAAGCCAGACGCAAGGTTCTGTGTTATACAGGGCTGCGGTCATCCGTTAACATTCGAGGTAGTCAAAGAATTGCAGGAGCGAGAGCAGCAAAAAGCGAAAGAGGCCGAGGAGACGAAAGCCAAGGTGGAAGAGATTTACCAGGCATTGTATAAGCAGGGAATTATCAAAAGAGTCCGCTTAGGTATGCCAGACGTAGTCGGCTTTCGGCAAGCATTTATCACAATATCGTTGGATTACCGTTGCATCGGGGACCTTAAACAACGCTTGTGTAGTTGCAATGGCCCCACACAACACGCAAAAGCCAGGTAAGTTCTTTGTACTCAATGTGATAGGCTGGATCGTATAGGGCTTCTCAGGGCCGGAACAAAAATTGAAGCCGTGATGCGTTTCTAGAGCGTCCCGGCGGATTTTAGATTTTGTCTCTGCGTTTGTCTCCAACGGCCTTAAATTTTTTGCAGTCGCAATTCCTGCACTCTAGATTAGATCCGTGTTGTCGTCTCTGGTGTCCACAATTACAATGCTCCATGTTGCTTAGTCGATTTCCTTGAGTGATTGTTTGAAACTTTCTTCTAAATTTATCTTTGCTTCAATGGCGCGAAGGGTTAGGAACCATAATACAGATTCGGCTCCCGATAAATGGACTGAATATTGCTTCCTAACCTGAGAACTTCTCTTTTTGGGTGGTCAAGTGATTGACTTGGTGCACAGCAATCTGTTGTCCTGAAATTACTTCACCCTCTTGCCAACAGGCTGAGAGCAAGATGGGTATGGAGTAGAGGAAGGCGCTACCAGGTCATTGCAAAACTAGACCCTGTAAAGGTAGCATGGATAATCCGTG
>JBDUUM010000003.1:0-15426 GCA_039938615.1 Nitrososphaera sp. | reverse complement strand
GACACTCCAGGTCATCCTGCATCAGAAAAGAAGGCGTTTATGGCAAGGGAGAAGGACTGCATCTTTTGCCTTGCATGTGAAAACGTCTGTCCTCCGCAGGCCATCAAGATATTCCAGAAGAGCGGCTAGCCGGCATTGGCGAGGTTTCGCGCCGTGGCCACTGGTGGGACATTTGACGAGATCCATGCAGGACACATCGCGCTTTTATCCAAGGCTTTTCAGGTAGGCGATCACGTGATAATAGGCGTCACAAGCGATGAGTTTGTAGCTAGGCACAAAGGCAAAAAGCTGAACCATGATTTTGATCATCGCGTACAGAATCTAAAGGAGGTCATTGCGCGGGAGTTTGGAAACGTAGACTACGAGATAGCGAGGCTTGACAGCGAGTTTGGCCCGGCAGTGACAACAGGGGATGTCGGCGCCCTAGTGGCAAGTACCGAGACGGAGAAGAAGGGAGGCAGGCTCAACGAGATCAGAGCAAGGAACGGCCTTGCGCCGGCAGAGATAATTGCAGTCGAGCTTGTCAAGGCGGAAGACGGCAGGCCAATCTCGTCGACCCGCATAAGGGCAGGGGAAATCGACTGGAAAGGTAGCCTATTAAAGACTTGATTGGATCCTCATATAACAAGATCCAAGTAAGTCTGAAAGACTAATCCATTAAAACAAGGATTGAAACCCAACAAACGGCAATAATATTACCTCAATACCAGTCAACAACAGAAAAATCGAAACTGTTCATCATTACACATGCTATAATCAACTATCTTTGATTATCTGAATTTTATCCGCACTTGACAAAAGATGCCGTGTCATTTCCAGACAGCCCAATTGAATTTGCAGAGAACAAGATAGGCACGACGGTCAAGAACCTGCGAGAAGGCCTGGACCCAGATATCCTAGCGTACTGGTACAAGCGCATCGAGGACAAGTCCATCGAAGCTGTGCCGGGGCACTTGAAGGACAAGGTCCATTTTGAGCAGGACAGGATACTCTGGATGAAATTCAAGATGGATGTCTCTAAAAGAGCAGTGCCTTATGTCATGCAGGTTATTGAAGAGTACATACCGATGATGCCCTACTCGACCGGCCTATATTTCAGGAAAGTACAGGAGATCCTCACTGATGAAATGAACAAGGACCTGCGCTAGCCCTCTATAGATATTTCAGCGACAGATCCAGAGAAGTCGCTGCCCGTTATTTTCGCCCTGCCTGCGATCACGTCCTGCAAAAGCGCCTTCAGCCGTGACACATTTTCCCCGTCCTTCATGACCACTGCGTGGGAAGATTTGTCCTTTAGTTTTATCACGATTTCGGTTCCGATTACAGTCGATATGCCCTCGACGTAGACCGTG
This sequence comes from Nitrososphaera sp., assembly GCA_039938615.1. Lineage (GTDB taxonomy): Archaea > Thermoproteota > Nitrososphaeria > Nitrososphaerales > Nitrososphaeraceae > Nitrososphaera. The sequence goes on along the minus strand of JBDUUM010000003.1, from coordinate 14,074 downwards.
TCGTCTTTTTGCACTGAGACGAGGGCGGCCAGCTTTTCTGCCTCGTACCTGCCGTTGCACTCGAATTGCATCTTCATAGTTCTATCGGCTTTTCGTCATACATAAACATCGCAATGACATCCTTGGCTTTTTCCCGCCTTTTCTTGAACTCGGCGATGAATGGCTTGGCGCCCTTGGCAAGATCGGACTTGCACTCGCCGCACAGTAAGTTGCCACTCTTGCATTTCAGCAGCCGCTCGTCGGATTGCTTTTCGGTGTCAAAGAAGTAGCGCAAATACCAGAACACTGGACAGCCAAGTGCGTTTCCGCCCAGCTGGCGCTGCAGCGCCACCGTGGGCTGCCCGCCGGTGAACGCGGACGACACCTTTTTGTCCACTATCTCTGGCTCGTCTGTAGTGAAAATCGCAGTCTCGGGCTTTGACGACGACATCTTGCCCATCATGCCAAGACCGGGCAGAAACTTGCTATGTATCTGGGCAGGCTTGTAATAGCCCATCCTGTCGGCGACATCGCGAGTCATGCGCCAGTACGGGTCCTGGTCGATTGCCGCCGGTATCAGCACTGGTGTGTTCTTGCCCTCTATTATGGAGGGCAGAAAGCAAGGTGCTGCTTGCACGGCTGGAAAGCCTATCATGCCGATGTTGGTCGAGTTTGTAAAACCAAAGACCGCTTTGGCAGTTGAGAACGTTATGCGTTTGGCAATCTCTGTCGCTATCGGGTAGAGGTACTCGATGTGCTTTGTATCTACAATAATATTTGTCTTTTTGGGGCTAAAACCGATGGCGATGATATCCAGTATGTTTTCGTACGTGTATCGTTTTATCTCCTCACGCGTCCTGTCCTGACCGTAGAGGAATTTTTCGTCATCTGTCAGCTGGAAGAGCAGTTTTGCGTCAAACTTGTCCTGGAGGTATTTTGTGAATATCCAAGGCATAATATGACCCATGTGCACCATGCCGGACGGCCCCCTGCCAGTGTAGAGGTAAAAGTTCTCACCCTTGTCCTTTCTGTCAAGCACCCAGTCAAAGTCGCGATGAGAGAAGAAATAACTCAGTTTCAGCATTGGGTGAACCTCGCCAGTCATTCTCTTGACTTTTTGCAAAAGTTCCGGCGTTATCGGCTGTGTGCCGAATTTTTCTACGAGCCGACCGTAATCGACCTCGCCTTCCACTTCCCAAGGGGTCACCTTAAAGTCGTCGCTGCCTTGTGAATCTTCTGGCTCATGGTCCATCGCTTCCAAGCTTGTGTTAACGTTTAAAAAGTCTTGCATCTTGTCAACCTTGACCAATGAGTGACGCGTCGGCGCTCCATCCTATTGAAAAGGCGTTGCTAAAGGCGCTGGCAAAGCACCAACCCATTCGAGATGACATGCTTGCGGCTATGACAAACCTTGAAGTTGATCAGGTTCGACGCGGGATTGAGTGGCTCAAATTCAAGAACTTGATCACGGTCAACGAATCTGCACAGTCAAAGGTCCGTCTGACCCCCGAAGGCATCAGTGCCTCGCTATTGGGATTGCCAGAAAGGAAATTGGTTAATGCGATAAGAGAGGGCAAGGATACTGTTGCAGCGGTTGTTTCAGGCGGGGTTTTGGAAAACAAAGAGGTAAACGCTGCCATCGCAGGCGCCAAGCGCAATCAGTGGATCCAGTTTATTGAAGGTGGCAAGATAGTTGTTACTAACTTGGCCGACAAGCCTTCGCCAGAAGAAATATTCCTAAAGAACTTCAAGCCCGATAGAGACTTTACCCTATCTGATGAGGAGGAGAAAAGAGGGCTAGAACTCTTGCGAAAACGACCCAACTATGTCGAAATTAAAGAACAAAAAGAATCGCTCGTATCGCTTAGTGAACAGGGCAGAATGCTCTTGCCTGCGATTGAAAGTGAAAAGGCGCTGGAGCGCAGGCTGACTTCCGACCTCATCACTTCCGGCAAGTGGAAGGATGTCGAACTGTCTGCTCTGGATGTGGAGGCGCCGGCGCCCTCTGAATATCCTGGCAGGCGCCACCCGCTTGTAGACATTATCGAAGAGGTCAAAGAGATCTTTGTAGGCCTCGGCTTTTCCGAGATAGACGGCCCGATGGTCCAGTCCAGCTTTTGGAACTTTGACGCGCTCTTCACGCCGCAGGACCATCCCGCAAGGGAGATGCAAGACACGTTCTACGTTTCAGGCCTGCGCCAGACTATACCGGCAAGCAGGGACCAGATAGCCAAGGTATCGTCTGTCCATAAAACGGGATGGGGCGGATGGAGCAGCGCAGAGGCAGAGCGCGTCGTCCTTCGGACGCACACCACTCCCGTGACGCTGCAGCACTTGGCCAAGATGCAGCCGGACATCGCCAGGTTTTTCTCTGTCGGAAGAGTCTTCAGGAACGAAAAGGTCTCGTACAAGCATCTAGTTGAGTTCCACCAAGTAGAGGGTGTAGCGACTGCACCAAAAGCGTCGCTTCGAGACCTTATGGGATTACAAAAAGAGTTTTACGCCAAGATGGGGATCAAAAAGATCAAGTTCTGGCCGACCTTCTTTCCATATACAGAGCCGTCGCTACAGAGCATGGTCTATAACGAAAAACTGGAAAAATGGGTCGAGCTCTTTGGCATGGGCATATTCCGGCCCGAAGTGACAAAGCCACTCGGTATAAAAAACCCGGTGCTTGCATGGGGCGGCGGGCTAGAGAGAATAGCTATGCTCAGGTTCGGCCTTGACGACGTACGCGAACTGTACGGCAACAGGCTTGCATGGCTCAGGAGTGTTCCAAGGTGCCAGTCGTAAACATCACGTTTGACAGGCTCAAAAAGTTCCTGCCCGGAGTAAAGCAGGAGAAGGCGCTGGAGATGCTGCCGTTTGTCGGCCTTGATATCGAAGGCATCGACGACAATACTGTCAGAGTGGAATACAACCCAAATAGGCCGGACTTTTCATCCGACTATGGGATAGCAAGGGCGCTGCGCGGGCTTGTCGGCAAGGAGACAGGGATGCCAGAATTTGTAGTTACAAAGGGCAAGCTGGCAATTAAGGTCGAAAGATCGGTCAAAAAAGTCAGGCCATATGTTGTTGCGCTTGCGGCAAGGAACGGTAGGCTGGACAATGAAACGATAAAACAGATTATCGCCATGCAGGAGGACTTGCACAACGGCATCTGCAGGCGCAGGAAAAAGGCGTCAATTGGCATCCACAACCTTGACGTGATAAAATTCCCGGTAAAGTACACGGTTGCAGGCCGCGACGCGTCGTTCGTACCCCTTGGCGAAACTGCCGTAATGGCGATAAGAGAGATTTTGGAAAAGACGGACACTGGCATTGCGTATGGCCGCCTTATATCAGGCGACAAATACCCGGTAATAACAGACAACGCAGGTACAGTGCTTTCGCTTCCGCCCATAATCAACGGAGAGGTGACAAGGGTCGACGAAAAGTGCAGAAATCTGTTTGTTGAAGTCACGGCGACCGACAAAAAGACTGCCGATGATGTCCTTGCGGTGATCGCGATCACGCTTTACGACGCAGGCTTTGCAATTGAAACCGTCACCATTGACGACGGCAAAAAAGAAGTTGTCACTCCTGACGCAAGGCCGGCCAAGATGCAGGTTGACCGTACGTACATTAATGACATAATGGGCCTTGACCTTGGCGCTAAAGAGATCATCAGCTGCCTGAAAAAAAGCAGGCTGGACGCAAAGGCAAGCAACGGCAGGGTAATAACGTGCACGATTCCGCGATACAGAGTGGACATTAGCCACCCAGTAGATCTGGCTGAAGAGGTGGCCATAGGCTACGGCGTATACGACATCAAGCCCGCTTTTCCGCCGGCCTCAACAGCAGGGCAGCGCTCCGCGTTATCGGCGCACCTTGACGCGGTGCGCCAGACTATGACTGGCCTTGGAATGCTTGAAGCGTTCAACCCATCGCTTGCAAGCAGGGATGTGCTGTATGTCATGTCAGGGAGGCCGCCGTCCGGCGGAACGCTATCTGTGGACGGCACCAAGAGCGCCGAGCACGAGATCCTGCGCGACTCGCTTGTCCCGCAGCTTTTGCAGTCGCTTTCAAGGAACGTGCACGAGGAATACCCGCAAAGGTTGTTTGAGATAGGCAAGGTATTTTCTATCAGAGACAAGGTCACCGAGGCGTGGAGCGTCGCAGTAGTGACCGCGCATGGAGAGGCAGGTTATACGGAGATCAAGTCCCACCTGCAGGCGCTGATGTCGTCGGCTTTTGGAAAACCCGTATCTACCAAGGCGTCACAAAATCCGCTCTTCATAAAGGGCAGGTGCGCCGACATCGTCTCAGACGGCAAAGTAGTGGGCACCATCGGCGAAGTGACGCCGCTTGCTATCGACAATTTCAAGCTGAGGGTGCCGGTTGCCGCGTTTGAGGTCAGCCTCTCGTCGCTTCTGCCGCTGTAGGGAACGCACAAATATACCTATGGCGTGCAGCAGATGTACACCCCGTTTAAAGAGCACGTAGAGGAGCTCAGGCTAAAACTATGACAGCGTGTGAGTCAGAAGCGGGGCACACATATACACAATACACTCATATCATGCTTGGTCGGCGTGGCCGCGCTCCGCACAGCGCGCACATTTTTGCGTTCTCGCATTTTGGTTCAAGCCACTTGTCGCACTTGTCGCAGTAGTAGGTGTCAAACTGGGCGCTGTACCTGCCGCTGCGATGCTTCTTGCATCTTTTCACGCAAAAGAGCTCGCGCTGCCGGCATTTAGCTGTAAGCACAGCACCATTTTTATAACGAGCCTGATGAAATTTCGCTGGTAATGTCGCAGGACGGCGAGAAGATAGAGGAGAAAAGGCCAAAGGCAGTCGCGCTGCTGTCAGGTGGCCTTGACAGCAATCTGGCCATCAGGATGATGCTGGATCAGGGAGTGGATGTAGAAGCAGTTGCGATCAAGACGCCGTTTTGCGACTTTGACTGCGGCAAGGGATGCGGCCATCGGGTAAAAGAAGTGGCCGACGAGCTTGGAGTAAAGCTAAAGACGGTTTATTTCGGCGAGGAGTATCTCCGGATGCTCAAAAAGCCAAAGCACGGCTATGGTTCTGGCATGAACCCGTGCATCGACTGCAGGGAGATGATGTACGGAGCGGCAAAAGAACACATGGAAAAGACGGGCGCCGACTTTATCATAACAGGAGAGGTGCTGTTCCAGCGCCCCATGAGCCAGAATAACAGGGCGTTGCATATCATTGAAAACGAGACTGGGCTGGAGGGAAAGGTGTTGCGTCCACTGTCTGCCAAGCACCTTCCACCTACTGACGCCGAAAAAGAGGGCCTCATCAAGAGGGAGAACATGGGCGACATCAAGGGCAGGTCAAGGAAGGGCCAGCTAGCGCTGGCAAAGCGCTTTGGAGTGCAAGAACCTCCGAATGCCGCCGGCGGCTGCCTGCTCACTGATCCTGCGTTTTCAAAGCGCGTCGAAGACGTGATGAAACACGCCAAGGACATACCATCGATCAACGACATCGAACTGCTAAAGGTTGGAAGGCACTTCCGCCTGACCGGCGAAGCCAAGCTGGTGGTTGGCAGGAACAAGGACGAAAACGAGGTCGTAAGGGCGCTTGCAGAAGACACTGATATTGTCCTTGAAGCAAGAGACCATGTCGGTCCGACCTGCATACTGCGTGGCAGGGCAGATGAAACCACGATTGCAAGTGCGGCTTCGATAGTGCTGCGCTACTCTGACGCCCCAAAAGATGCCCAATCTGTGGTCAAAATAACCATAAATGGCGTAGAAAAAGAGGCGAGTTTTGCACCGGCAGGCATTGCATGGGCAGACTCGCTCCGCATCTAGACCAGCCGTGCTTTAACTAAAATCAACAATCCGGTGAACGAGTTTTGACCAGCACGACTATTGAGAGCCGGAGGCAAATGCTGCTACACCTCTACAGATGACGGACAAATCATCGACGACCACACACAAGGCCCCTGTATACCTAAAGGCGCTCACCTTACGGGACGTGAGCGACATGACATCCATAAAAGAGGACATCAAAAAACACATGATCCTCATACTCCGCGTCACGCCGCTTGCGCAAAAGGATGTCGAGGAGCTGCGTAAGGTAGTCGAGGAACTGTACGCCTACGCGCAGTCTATTGGAGGCGACATCGCAAGGCTTGGAGAAGAGAGAATAGTCCTTACGCCACCCGGGGTGAAGGTCTGGCGCGGGGCGTACGACCTAAAGTAGTTTTATTGCTTCCTGCACGAGAGGATGCTGTGTCTGGATCTTGAAAATCTTGTTTATTGAACTTGCAAGGTTCTGCGCCTTTGGCCGCTCCCCATGGTTCACAAGCACCTTTCGCAGTTTCGGTCGAAGCCTGCTTACGTAGGCCATCAGCTGGTTGTAGTCGCTATGGCTTGAGAAGCCGTCGATGCGCTCGACCTGGCACTGGACTGTGATGGGCTCGCCGTCGATGCTGACCTGGCGGCTACCATCCTGCATCATCCTGCCGGGAGTGTCCTGCGCCTGGTACGAGACCAGAATTAGCTTGCTTGTCGGGTCGTTTGCAATCTGCCTAAAGTATGAAACCGATGGGCCGCCTGCCAGCATTGAAGACGGCGCCAGCACAACTGCCGGCTCGCCCTGCACGATTTTTTCGGATTCGACCGGCGCAAATTGCGGACCAAACGGGCTGGCTTCTGACTCGCTTACGCGGGGCCGCAGCTCTCTTGACAGGAATTCTGGGTACGCCTCATAGATGGCAGTAGCATCAGAGATTACCTTTTCAACCATCACCTTTACCTGCGGCACGCGGCCGGATTTCGTCAGGTAGTCGAGCGTCAGCAACAGTTCCTGCGCAATGCCTGCCGCCGGCACAGGCACAAGCACCCTGCCCCCAGTCTGCACTGCCGACGATATCGACCTTGCAAGGTGCGCCTCCGCCTCTTCCCTTGGAGATGCAATATCCTCCTTGCCGCCGTACGTGCTTTCGATTATCATGGTCTCGACCCGTGGAAAGTTCCACGATGCGTTGTCAAGCGCAAGCGTCTTGCCAAACTTGATGTCGCCTGTATATACGAGGTTATGATCGCCGTTTCCGATGTGTAGGTGCGCAGACGCAGAGCCCAGTATGTGGCCCGAGTTTGACAGCACCAGCTTGACATCCGGCGAGATGTCAGTGACGATGCCGTGCGTCAGCGGTATGGTATGAACCACCGCACGCTCGATGTCCATTTCAGAGTAGAGCGGGTTCTTGGCACGCCTGATGTAGTCCTGCTGCAGGATTGCCATGAGCAAAAGCGTAGGTTCTGTGCAATAGACCGGCCCGCTGTAGCCGTACTTGAAGAGGGCAGGGACAAAGCCCGTGTGGTCTAGGTGTGCGTGCGTCAGCACGACTGCATCAATCTCTTCCATGCCGATGCTTGCTACGTCAAACCTTGGCAGAGCAGCAAGTGAATCCTTGGCGGACTCGTTTATCCCGCAGTCAAGCAGGACCTTGCTTTCCTGCGTCGTTAACAAAATGCACGACCTGCCTACCTCTGCAAAGCCGCCAAGCGTAGTCAGGCTCGCCTCTGCAATGTCGCTTAACTTGTCTCTGAAAATCTTGTCTCCGACTTCGCGGTAAAAGCGGGTGCGTTCTGCTACCGTCTCGCCCATTATGCGGTACATGTTTTCAATGGCGACCATGCTACGTGGGGCTTTTCGGATTCTGACGCGCCAGCCTGTCTTTTCAGCAAGGTCAATGTTATCAAAATCCTCACCGGTCTGCGCAAGCATCCACGGACGGGCTGCAAATACGACTGCCTCGCCAAGCACAGGGTCAAAGAACGTGCCGGCAGGACCAGCTTCCTTTGGTATCGTCTTGGCAATAATATCAGCAGACACCGCCTGCGGCTTACGTATGGATTCGTCTGTGCGAACTACGATCCTCTTTTTGATCGTGTTGACCATGTTTGAAACCAGCTGGCTGTTTTGCATGAGAAATGAAGGGTTCTTTGAATAAAGCGCTATCTTGGGACCTTCGTATTCTATCTTGGTCAGCCCGGACTCTTGGGGCAGACTCTGGAGTATGACTGCCATTATGTTCTGGCTTGCAGATTCTTGGTACGGGGATTTACGTTGCATTCAATCACTGTCAATAACGCAGACGTAGATATGACCGGTTACGCACGGCCCGTATTAAATATTTGTGGACTAGAGAGATCTTTGTTTAAGAAGTGAGACTTGGCTATGCTCAATTAGAACTGCAGGCTAGGATTTCCACGCTCATCTTCTGACTTTTGTTTTTCTTAAACAAAGCCCAGGGCGAGAGCCAAAGTTGAAATAGCAAACCCCCGTACCTGTTGCGACGGAATTTGGAGAGTGGTAATCGTTCCGGCGGCTTTAGAGGCCCAAGGCGCTTTGGTGGTCCGCAGCCTTTTCGGCCTTCACCTGTCAAGGTCGGCGAAGAGTACGACGTCAGGATAGAATCAATGAGCAGAAGGGGCGACAGCGGAGTCGCAAAGGTGCAGGGGCTCGTGGTGTTTGTTGCAGGCGCAAATATGGGAGACAGCGTCAAGGTGCGCATAACAAAGGTCGGCAGCGGCTATGCGTCTGCCGAGATAGTGACCGATAGCATCGAGTCGCTGCCGCCAGACGCAGAGGCCGAGACGTCCGGAGACAGCGACGAGTGACATTGGCTGAACCCTCGCACCTGATGGAGCTGCCAAGAAAGATACTGATTGGCGAGCGAGTGATATCTGAAGTAGGCCCGCTGGTCAAGTCACTTGACGGCAATCCCTCTACCGTGGCGGTCATCACTGGAAGCATCGTCAAAAAAAGGGCAGGCAAAGCGTGCAGCGAGTCTCTCAAAAAGGCATTGCTTTCAAGCAGGTGGCACATTGTTGCAGATGCCTCGATGGACACCGTCGGCAAGCTTTACAACAAAATAAGCAAAGACGCGCCAGACTTTATCATCGGCTTTGGCGGCGGCAGGTCGGTAGACGTGGCCAAGATGACGGCCTTTCGCCTCGGCAGACCGTTTCTAAGCGTGCCCACATCGGCGTCGCATGACGGCATTTCCAGCCCGTTCGTGTCAGTCAGAGGCACCGATAAGCCTCACTCTGTCAAGGCCAACACGCCACTTGGTGTGCTTGCCGATACGCACTTGTTGTCGCAGGCTCCCCCGCGGCTTTTGGCCGGCGGTTGCGGAGATCTGGTTGCAAAAATAACTGCGGTAAAGGACTGGGAGCTTGCCCGCGACGACATTGGCGAATACTTTGGAAGCTATGCCGCAAATCTGGCCTACATGTCGGCCAAGATAATACTTGACGAGTCCGATAAATTGAAAAGCAGAGACAGCTTTGGCATCCGCACCATAGTGGAGGCGCTCATCAGCGCAGGCGTGGCGGCATGCATCGCCGGAAGCAGCCGGCCCTGCTCTGGCGCAGAGCACCTATTCAGTCACGCCCTTGAATACGTGGCCGGCAGGGATTGCGGCCTGCATGGCGAGCGCGTTGGCCTTGGCACCATAATGATGGCCAAGCTGCACGGGCTTGACTGGGAAAAGGTTGCCCGCACTCTTGAAAACGTGGGAGCACCTACGAAGGCTCGACAGATAGGCATTACAGACGAGCAGGTAGTGATGGCCCTTGTAAAGGCCCAATCTCTAAGACCTGACCGCTACACTATCCTGAGCAAGATAAAGATGGACAACAAATCGGCAAGGGCGCTTGCCAAGTCAGTCGGCGTCATTTAAAGTAGTTTACAGTCGCCTCTTTTCTGTACGCAAATATCCCTGCCAGCTTGCCGGCAGCATAGCCTTCAAACACCCTGCCAATGGTACCACAGGGAAGCTCAAAATCGATCTCGTCTACCACCTCTGTTCCGGTATCTACGGTGCGAAAAGTATGGATGTGAACCCATGTCTTGAACAGGCCTTGCAACATCTCGTCGACATAAACATACGGTTGCAATTTTGTTATTTTAGAATGCCATCTTATCGTCTTTATGAAATGGCCTGAGAGCCACACCTCCGTTCCTTCCTCAAGCCTTGATCCGGTGGTTGACCTGTCTATGTTTAATCTTATTTGCGGAGGCGTGATCATCTTCAAGTGATCGGTGCCGGTGTAAAATCCCCACACTCTGTCGATATCTGCCTGTACTACAAAAGAGTGGTAGAACTTACGCACAGATAGCGGTGGAAGCAAAGCAGTTTTAGGGTTTGTGGAAAAAGGTGGGGAGGGGATTCGAACCCCTATAAATCCGCTGACTGCACATACACATGCACAGTGCTGCAGGCGAACGCATGGCCGCTCTGCCACCCCACCGACGCTACATATTCATGCCAGACGGTTCTAATTTATACGTAAGGTGGCTAGTGTGTCGCCTTGACGTGATTGCTAAAGTCGTCTGCAGTCGTGAACGTCTGGTTGCAAATGTCGCACTTGTAGATGTTTTTCGTCTCTGTCATGCTCGAATATGCGGGCCGCTGATAGCGTTGTGGTATGATTAAAAGCGGAGGATAGTCGGCGGCATAGTATGGAAAGTCCTTGACGTAGTAGCGGTAAGGGTCAGGCGGCACGTCGCGCTCGTAATTCCTCTTGACCTCTTCTTCAGTCATCTTGAGCCACAACACATCTCCGTCCCACCCCTCCACGCGGGTAACCGGGATGTAATAATGATGCACGTTGATAAAACCGCGCTTGACGACGATAAAGTCCCTGCTCACTGCCTCGATGTCGCCAATGTCTTGGTCATCGCTGGTGTGGACCGACTCGTTTATCAGATCGACCCAGCTTATCTTGCTTGGTGCTCTTTCCATGAGAAATATGAAAGAAAATAAAATTAAAGAGTTCCGCGCGAAACCCCAAACGCCCTTGCTGCAAGCTTGGCGACCTTGAGGGGTTCTGGCAGCGCGCCCTGCAGGGTAAAGGCGTCAAGGAGTGCGAGCGCGTCTGTTTGCGAGAGGTTCCACCGCCGGATGTATAGCGGCTTGCCAGTCCACAATACGACGCGCTCTCTTTTCCCCAGTTTTTTATACTGCGCGATTCTGGCCTTCCAGCCCCTCTTGAAGTGGTGCTTTATTGCACCTTGCAGGCCCGATGAGTCCTCAAAGGTGATTGCAAGGGTGGCAAGCCCGGTTGCGGCGGAAAGTCGCTCGCCGTCAACTATATTGTACATGCTTATCACGAGCCCGTCAAGCATTATGCAGTTGATGTCCGTCCTGCTGAGCGACTGGATCATTGCGATTATGGAATCAGTCGCGTCGCTTCCAGATATTGTCGCCTTACCAAAAGCAATGCCGTCAATGACAAGGTCGCGGCGCATCACCACGCCGGCAAGTACGGACTTGTTCTGGCCTTTGCGGAAACTCTCGGCTAGCGCAAATACACGCACACCCTTTTTTCCCGCATGGACGCGCCGGATGGTGGTGGCAGTGTTGTTGTTCTTGTTCTTGTTTGGCGGCATATATACCTAGTGATAAGAAGAAGAAAACTATTGGAACGTTCCCTTGCCGATGATCCTCGTGCTCTGGCTGTCCGGCTTTAGCAGCATGCATGATTGCCCCGGCTGATACACAAGAGGCTTTTCAGGCGTTATCTCTAGCGTGTCGCCGGTCAGCCTGACCTTCACAGGCCTTATCTGCATCCCGGCAGAGAGCATGTACATCTGGTTCTCGGTCAAGTCCCCCTTGAAGAAGGGGCTCTTGATGAACTTGGCGCTCAGGGCGCTGGATGACACCTTGACGGCACCGGGCGCGCACACTACGTCGCCCCTTGAAATATCATCGGCAGACACTCCCTTGACTGCAAGGCCGACCCTTGCGGGGCTGGACGAGCTCTCGGCAGGGTCGTCGTGCATCTGTATCGATTTTACGAGCACACTCTTGCCTGACGGTAGAAGCGTCAGTTCGTCGTAGACCTTGACTGTCCCCTGCCTCACGACCCCGAGCACCACCGTGCCGACGCCCTTGACATCAAAGGCGTGGTCGACCGGTATCATCAGGGGGCCGTCGCCGCCCTTGGGCTTTAAGCCGGCCATTGCCTGCCTTAGCTCATCTATGCTGTCAAGAAAGCGATAGTTTGCAAGCGACGTGTTCTTGAGAAGAGCCTTTAGCTTTTCTCGATCCACCTCGTACGAGTGTAGCACAAAGCCATCCTTTATGCCGGCATAATCAAGAGCGAGTATCTGCTCGCCCAAGAACCTGTCAAGTTTTGCAGCATTCAATATCGCGTATTCGGCAATATTGACTGCCTGCACAAGCGGCTGGATCTTGTCAGGAAATGTCGCCGGCACAGTCCACGTGTAGACGGTCTCGGCGGTTTTGCGGTCATAGATCGTAATGTCAGTAGACGTGCCCTTTTTCCCGAGTTCGGCTGCAATCGCAGGGTCGCCAAGCACGACAAAGTTAATGCTCTCCAACAGGCCACTGTTCTTGCGCGCTGGTATAATGCTTTTGTTGTGGTGTTCTGGCAGCAGGCTTTTATTGGCTTGGGGACAATCAGGATTTTGATGCAAGACAGGAAAAAGAACATGGCGATATTTGGAGGCCTGGGGGCCGCCGCGGTCATCATCGCGGCACTGTATATAATGCCGCTCTTCCAGGCTCCGGCTACTGCAAAGTCAAGCCCACTGAGGGCGACTGCAGATAATTTCTTCAAGATAAGGGTTGGAGAGGACGCACCGTTCTTTTCAGAGGCAAAAGGGGGAAAGGGTCCGTACCAGTATCAATGGGAGTTTGGAGATGGCGCAAAATCTACGGACAAGACAACGACGCACATCTACACAAAAGAGGGCACGTACAAGGTCATCCTCACGGTGACAGACTCGACAGGAGCAAAGACGAGCGTCTCACATGATGTTAGTGTGTTTCCAAGAGACGCCAACTTTACCAGAGGGGACGACATAATGCGCCAGTAAGATATCAATCGCCCTTTTCATCGAGCACGAACACAAAGCGCGATCCTGCATACGTGTCCTCTGTGCCTTCCCTCTGCCAGCTTATTTTGTATTCCTTTGTCACCTGCTTGCCCACTATCTTTATGGTAGATGGCAGGTCGGCGTACAGCTTTTCCACCTTTTCAGGGTTCTTGGTCATAAGGAGGGAGCGCCTACGCTTCATAAGATACTTGACTGCCACGTTTCGGTGGACATGGCCTTCGACCGGTATCTTTTCCTTGCCGGTGTCGATGGTAAATTGGCGCTTGGCCATGAACTAGACACGAATGATATTATAGAAAAGCTTTATGATTCTTTAGAAAAAAGAAGGGAGCGCGGGCCTAGCCCGACGCCGTAGAGTTGCTTGTGGACGTAGAGTTGCCGCCTGTTGTCGACGTAGCGTTGCCCGTAGTTGAGGTGGCATTGCCTGATGTCGATGTCGCGTTGCCGCCTGTTGTCGACGTAGACGTAGAGTTGCCAGCAGGGCCTGTCGATGTCGCGTTGCCGCCCGTGCTACCTGTCTCTACTGTTCCAGTGGCCCCGCCCGTTGTCGATGCAGAGTGCTCGTTCAGCCACGCCTTTGATGGAACCCACGCTTCTGGGGGCTGGTCGTCGGCGGTAGCATCGTTTGTCGCAAGGACTGCAAACGCAGCGCCCTTTACCACATCTGCCATGTTATGGTCGACTCCGACATAGATGCCTTCTTCAGGGAAGACTGCTTCTATTACCGAGGCAGAACCTGGAGGAACCCACCATGTCTCATCCTGCGTAAACTGCTTGCCAGTCCATCCTCTGACAGAGCCGTCCCGGACGTCTATCATGCCGGATATGAAGTGGAAGGCTACGCCGTCGTTGGGGCCTGCGTTGACTATGTACCATCTTGTAGGCTCACCCGGCTTGACCTTGAAGACCGTCGCGTTCTGGTTCAGGTTGATCTTGACCTGTTGCCCGATGCTTGGCACGTATTTGTGTGCCATGCCGTTGGTCAGCACGAGGTCGGGGTTAGTATTGAGGAACTTGCCGATGTCGAACGAGCCTGTCTCGTTTCCTGCACCTACGAGGACGCCCTTGTCAGCATTGTTGTAGATCTCTCCAAAGACTACGTAAAACTCCTTTGCTGGCTTCTCCTTTGTCGGGTGTACAACGATGCCGCCGTACATGCCGTTTGCGATGTGCTCCCATACGCCGTTGAGGCCGTCAGCACCGCAGT
>JBDUUM010000002.1:0-15108 GCA_039938615.1 Nitrososphaera sp. | reverse complement strand
GTTTCTTGTCACCTTTTAATACTGGGCCGCTTTTTTCCATCTTGCGTTGGCCAAAAAATTCCTGATAGCCATTGCAGCCATTGTGGTTGTAATGGTCGCCCTGATAGCGTTGCCGGGCGCCTCGCAGCCTGCTGCCGCCGGAATAGACATATCCTATGAGCGGCAGCGCATGTCAAGGTCGGGGTCAGAGCATGTCGCTACAAACAACGAGATCCTGCACATTTCAAAGGACGGCTCGGCGACGTATTCGTCGTCAGACCCGCGTACGAGCTCCTTTCCTGCAGAGAAACAGTTCTCGCTAAACAGCGAGGAGATGGGCAGCCTGAGAGGCCTCCTGCTTGAAACTGGCTTTATGGAGATACCGCAGGGCGACTATTTGCAGGTCAGAGACGGCGCCGGCGACTATACGCAATACACGCTCACTGTCAAGACAAACACCGCTACAAAGACGTTCACGTGGGTCGATTCGGATGTCAGCAGGGTCACGGTGCCTGCGATAATAACAAAGGTGGGCTTTCAGCTTGACGGGCTGATACAGAGCAAGACGACCTGAACAATATCTATATAGAGCGTTTCAGAGTTCCGTGATCACATGACCATATCGCTTGTTGCCAGCGAGCCGGGCGCCAAGGGTATCAGGATGGATGAGGCAGAGCGCACTGTCAGGGGAACCACCCTGCTCAAGCGCGGCTTTGCGCACATGCAAAAGCACGGCGTCGTCATGGACGTCACAAGCGTCGAGCAGGCCCAGATAGCAGAGGAGGCCGGCGCGGTGGCAGTAATGGTCCTTGACAAGCTGCCGTACGACGTAAGGAAGGCAGGAGGAGTCGCAAGGACCGCAAGCATCAAGGTAATAGAGGAGATAATGGACGCAGTCACCATCCCGCTGATGGCCAAGTGCAGGATAGGCCACATCGACGAGGCCCGCGTGCTCGAAATCACAGGCGCAGACATGATAGACGAAAGCGAGGTGCTCACGCCGGCAGACGAGGAGCGCCACATCTGGAAGTGGGATTTCACGACGCCGTTTGTAAACGGCGCCAAGAACCTAGGCGAGGCACTCAGGAGGATAGAAGAAGGCGCGGCAATGATAAGGACCAAGGGCGAGCCGGGCACCGGAAACGTCGCAGAGGCTGTGACTCACATACGCATGGTCAATAACGAGATACGCAGGATCCGTTCGCACTATCAGGACAATGACAAGCAGGAGCTGATGAAGGCAGCGCGTGAGATGAAAGTATCGTTTGCAACGGTTGAAGAGACGGCGCGACTTGGCAGGCTGCCGGTAGTCAATTTTGCCGCCGGCGGCATAACGACTCCGGCTGACGCGGCGTTTTTGATGAACCTTGGATGCGACGGCGTTTTCGTCGGATCAGGCATATTCAAATCAGACGACCCTGCGCAACGCGCAAGGGCGGTAGTGCTTGCAACCACCTTCCATGACGATGCCAAGATAGTAAAGGAGGCTCAAAAGTTGGTTGACGAGAAGAAATCATTGCTTGGGCTTGATACCAAGAACCTGGAGCTACGCATGCAGGAGCGGGGACAGTCGGCTTGATTACAATAGGCGTCATGGGCTTTCAGGGCGACATTGAGGAAAACGTCGCCGCTGCAAGGCAGGCACTTGACGAGATGAAGGTGGCAGGCAAGGTCGAGCTTGTGCGCTACCCACAAGAGATGGAGCGAATCGACGGGCTGATATTGCCCGGCGGCGAAAGCACGGTGCAAAGCTCCCTTGCAGCGATTCAACGGTCGCTGCCAATCCTGAAAAAGAGGATTGCAGAGGGCATGCCTGTGATGGGCACGTGTGCAGGGATGATAATGCTTTCAAAGAGAGCCTACGACCGCGTCGTTGGCGAGACCAAGCAAAAGACGATAGGCAGCCTCGATATCGTCATTGAGCGCAACGCCTTTGGCCGGCAGAACGACTCTTTTGAAGCTGATCTAAAGATAGACATGCTGGGCAAAAACTCGTTTAGGGGCATCTTTATCAGGGCACCGGCGGTAAGCGAGGTCGGCAAGGACGTAGAGGTGCTGGCAAGGCAGGGCGGCAAGATAGTCGCAGTCAGGCAAAATAACATCATCGGCACCGCCTTCCACCCCGAGCTGGCCAGCGACGCCCGCATGCACAGGCAGCTTGTCAGGATGATACTCGATTACAAGCGCAAGTGATCTTTCTTACGACGATGGCACCAGCCTGTAGACCTTGCCCGTAAACGTCAGCACATACAGGTATCCATCAGGCCCGGTTTCAAGGTCGACTATGCCTCCCGGAAAGAGGCCAAGGCGTGCTTCTAGACTCTCGTCGTAGCTGTCGGCGATGTGGTCTGACAGGTCGCCTGTGGTCTGCACCCCGTTTCTGTCCTTGTTGACTTTGAAATAGTACAGCTGGCCGGCGTTATAGTCGCCTACAAAGATGTTGTCCTTGTACTTGTCGCCAAGCTTGTCAGACGTAAAGAACTCGATATCAGTCACTCCGACAGAGTGTCTCCAGCTAAATACTGGGTCTGCATATTTGGAACCATCAAGGTGAAAGAGGTCTCCTTGCGTGACGTTTGACAGCGACATCGGGCCGGTGAGCTTTTTCCACCCGCTATTAAAGCCGGCAGGCACGACATTCAGCTCGTCAAACCTGTCAGGCCCGTTCTCCGTCTCCCACAACACGCCTGTTAACGGGTCCACGTCGAGGCCAAAGCTGTTCCTGATGCCGTATGCATAGTAATAGTCCATGGACCTGCGGCCATAGCTGACAAAGGGATTGTCCGGCAGAGGCTCGCCATTTACGTCCATCCGGATTATCACCGATGTATCGTCTATCTCGCCAGAGGGCTTGTTGCCAAGCGGGCCGCCGTCGCGGTTGAGGTCGCCAATCACTGCAAACAGCTCGCCATTCTTGCCTATCGTCATCTTGCCGCCGTTGTGTGTGGGTCCCGGTATCGCAGGCAGGTCCAGTACTAGCTTGGGATGGACAAGCGCCGCATTTGCAGCGTCCCACTCGTAGCGGTAGATCCTGTTTCCAAGCAGGTTGTTGCCGTTAGGGCTTATCTCGGTTAGATAGAGGAACACGTACGGGGGGTGATTTGTGCTTCCTTCGACGGTTATTCCAAGCAGGCCCTGCTCCGCTCCCTTGGCCACGCTCAGCTCAAGAATTGGCTTTTTGACTCCGCCAGAGATCATAATCACCTTGCCAGTGTTCTTTTCAAGAGCCAAGATTGTGCCGTTGTTGTCCACAAAGGCCATGCTGGTTGGAAAGTCAAGATCATCTGCCACAAGCTCGGCCTTTAGCGAAGGATCTGCGATCGTAGGCCGGCTGTCATCCGGCGAGGTGAGCGCAGATACGGGTGTAGTGTCAGCAGGAGACGGCGGCCCTGTGCCAAACTCTAACGAGCTTGAAAGAAAGACTAGTGAAAGGACGATGGCGACTACGGCGCCAGATGCAATGATCGCCACGATGGCAGGCTTCATTGTGCTGATCTCCATGCAGGGGCAGGTCCCTGGTTCATAGAACGAAAAGCCGGAAGTTGATATGTTAACAGTATGGCCAAATGCCCGCCTTAACGCGGATATACCGTCCAAAACGGAGGCAAAAATTGGCGGCAGAAAAAAGGCTCTTTTTACTGCTCTGCGGTAGGCTCGATCTGGTTTTTCAAGAGCTCGCATATGACGTCGTAGGCTTTTAGGTACGAGATCCCCTTTTCTGTGATGACCCACTTGCCCGATTCTTCCCTTATCAGGCCCTTGTCAAGCAGCAGCCGGTGGTAGAATTTCAGCTGGGAATAGCTCAGCTTGGACTTGTACATTATCATTGTCTTTATCTGCGGCTCCATCAGGGTAGAGAGGATCTCTGCAATGATCTCTTCCCTGCTCCGGTTCCCCATCTCTTCTAATTTTGCAATAACTCAGGTTGGAAATACATGCTAGTAAGCAGTACGGTCACTAGGCCCCATTAAAAATTGCCAACGCGCACACGGCGCTTGTCCATAATGACTTAATAAGCAAAAATGGGGCGCTAGTTTGGATGCGGCGTTATATTATACCATATCTGTCACATCTTGTCTATTATCGACTCGTAGCACTGCTCGTTCTTGCCAAGCGTCGAGACCAGTTCCACCCAGGACAGGCTGGTGACTCCCTTTATCGTCTTGACTCGCTCGATTATGTGCATCAGGTCTCGGTTGTCCTTGAATATGACCTCCGTGATGATGTCGGCTGTCTCGGCGCCTATGGCCCGCCACACCCGCAGTGTGGACTCTTTCCAGGACAGGATCTCCTTTCCTATCCCAAGCGTGTTTCCCTTTTCCGTCTGAACAAACAGCATTGCGACGCGCCATCCAAGCTCTTCCAGCTTGGGCGAATAGGACGTCTCTAGAAAGTCGGCCTCCAGCCTCTTTCTCCTGCGCTGGACGGTGCTCAGCGGTATATCAAGCTCACGTGACAACATGAGCGACGAAATTTCGCCTGTCGACGACAGCAATGTCTTCAAGATCTTTTTGTCCACCGGCGAAAGCACCGGCGCATGATCTTCGCCGCGTTTTGCCATCCGCTTTTTCTGGCGGGACTCGTTGACTGCGTGTACGACTGTTTTCAGCAAATCCTGCAGCTCGTTTATCGAGAGCTGGTGGAACGAGGATGCCTTGATCCCCAAGCCTTCAAGCTCCTTGATTATCTCCTGCCTTGACACTGATTTTGTATCTAGCTTGTTCACTGGCTCTTCTACAATCACGTACTGTTCCTCCTGAAAGTAAATGGTATGGTGTTTGCTGACATGATCTTGTTACCTGACAACCTTCTAGTATTTTTTTAATAAAAGCGAGATGTCCAAAGAAGAGTAAAATAATCTGGCACTATTGACCGCGGCTCGACCGTCATGCGGGCAGACAGGTCAGAAAAACGAGGTGCAATGGCTTCTCATGAACAGGCTATAGCTACAAATAATCCCCAATTAAAGAATATGCGTATAATATTATCGAAAAAAAGTTATGTGACTATGATGTGCCTTTTTTGCCAGTCATTATGAACAGCTCGCTGCTTGTAACTTTTTGCTTGATAGACTTGGCCGGGACTCCTGCTACTATGTCGTCGTCTGCCACGTCGCTTATGACACATGCGCCGGCAGCCACTAGGACATTATTCCCAAGCTTGATCGTGTTTTTCAGCGTAGAGTTGAGCCCAGTCCAGCACGAGTTGCCTACAACCGTGCTTCCGCCGATTATCGTGCCTGCCGCCAGCTGGCAGCGGGCGCCTATCCTGACATTGTGTGCTATGTGAACAAGCGCATCTAGCTTTGTGCCGTTCCCTATCTGCGTGTCGGTAAGAGAGCCCCTTGCAATAGAGCTGTTGGCACATATCTCGACTCCGTCACCTATCACCACACCTGCGAGATGCGGAAACCTTTCCAGCCCGCCGTCAGGGTGCCGCTCGTAGGCAAACCCATCAGAACCTATTATGACCCCCCCCTGTATCACGCACCTGCTTCCTACTGTGCAGTTCTTTAGCGTCGCCCTGTCTTCAATGACGGTGCCGTCGCCAATGACGCAACCCTCGCCTATCGTGACAAATGCGCCTATCTGGCAGTTATTTCCTATCTGGGCTGACCTGGCAATTGCGGCATGAGAAGAGATAGAGGAGGAGCTTGCCTGTTGCTGACGACCGGTGTTTTTCACCATGTTGACAAAGTGGACAAATACAAATCGCGGGTTATCAAGAAAAACTAGCTGCGAGCTTGGGTTTGACACCTTGCCTTTCAGGCTGTCCTTGCAGAGTATGATACTGGCACGAGAATTTGAGATGTACGAAATCCCCTTTTCACCTTCCCAGGCGCAAAAAGCAAGGTCGCCCTCGCCGGCATTGGTTATCGACGACACGCCATTTACGCTTCGAGGCGGTCCTTCTGTAGAATAACTAGGTTCAAGGCCGGACACTATGGAAGCGGCGTCCCACTCTCTGTCCAGCCGCCAGCGCGCCTGACTACCTTGCCGTGGAAGCATTTCCATCAATCGCTTGAGAACCTGTTGCTGGTCTGGAATATGCCGTCATATTCCAGTTCCATGCCGTTCTCTGCGATGCTTGGCTTGTTGCCCTTGCCGCTATGCTCGATGATGTCAGACAGGCCAATGTCGCGTATGATAGCGTCAGGGAGTGGCTGCTGCGGCAGCTTGAAGGGTCCAAAGTCCTTGCCAAGTGCCATCTTGGCAACCTCAAAGGCCTCGACTGCCTTGAGCGCGACGCTCAGGCGGCTCTGGAAGGTACGGTATTCCGCCAATCCCCGCACCGCGTTTGTGCGGGTGAACAGCTTGTTCCTCTGGGACAGGAATACCTTGATGAGCTCTATTTTGTCCTCCATCACGTCAGAGATGTCATAGTATGCCTGCGGCGTAAACGTCTTGGTTATAGGAACCTCGTAGGCAAGGACGTTCTGACTGAACCTGCTTGCCTCAAGCGTCGCCTCTGCTATCGCACGGTGGTCGTGGTGGTAATCCTGCGCAGAATGCGTGAAAATGATGTCGGGGTCAGCTTTGTGGATGAAATATTCCAGGTGGTTTATCAGGTTGCTTGACACGGTCATTTTCGTGTCCTCGAAATTGTCGACCCACAGCTTTTCTGCACCGATAAAGTTTGCAGACGTTATCAGCTCATGCGTCCTCTGGACGGGGTCACCAGACGCTCCTCCGCGCGTAAGCACGTACATGAAAACGCGGTGACCATCTCTTGCAGCCTTTATGAGCGTGCCTCCGCACCCAAGCTCAATGTCGTCAGGGTGCGCCCCTATTGCAAGTATGTTCATAGTGGCAACTCACCTGCGACGTTAAACGCATTAACCTGTTCCAGAACGGTTTGTTGTAGTCGTCGTTGTCTATTATGGTGATTCATCGTATACGCTTCCTGAATACATGTTTGGTCAGAGTTATGAAAGGCTAATGACCAATACAGGCTTGTTATTTGGAAAGGTTTCCCAATACAGACTCTTTTTTAAATGACTTTTGCATTGTCGTCCTTACAATTAACGTTCCTTGCCGCATTAATGGAAGTTAGTGAATAGTTAGAGCGAAAAATAATAAAAAAGTGGGCGAAAAAGTGCCCGGAAGATTCCTGACTTTATTTCTTACATCAGCGATCCAGTGTTGCTACCTCGGTGCTGAAATACGAAGGCAGGCTGAACCACCTTCCGTTGCCGTCGTTGCCAGAGTGGATATACAGCAGCCCCACCCACTGTGACGAGTTGATCTCAAAGCTCGTGTCAAGCGAGCTTATCCCGTACCTGATGTAAGCAAAGTTGCGCTTGTCGTACTGGTAGTGCCAGCCGCTGCTCGAAGAGCATTGGACGCAGTATTGCAACCACGAAATAGGCATGTACCCCGTACCTTCCGTGATGTTGATGACGTCTACTGTACCGATGTAGCTCTTTGGCACGTCAGTTCCAGGATTGCCCATTGTCATCTTCATGCCAATTGACTTTGCGTACGAGGTTATGCTGCTGTAGTGCGACTCATATCCTGCCCTGTTGGTGAACTCGTCGATAAAGATTCCATCTGCATTGTACCAGTTCTTGTACTTGCTTGCATCAGAGTTGAGGGACGATGCAGATCTTGCGCCATAGTCGTCGTGCGTGTACCCAAGCGCGATCACGCCTACGCCTCTCAGCTTGTTGACCCAGTTTGAGATATTTGTGTCGTCGTAGCTTCCTGGCCCACTTGAGGGGTTAAAGACCACTACAAACGGCACGGATGGGTGCTTGACCTTTTCGTCGTACACCTTTTGCCACCACTGTGCGCCAGAGCCGCTTGGATACATGTACAGCGCCGTAAAGATCCCCGTCTTTGGGATCAGCGCCTTGATGCCGGTGCCAGAGGGCGAAGGTGAGGGAGAAGGAGCAGGCGCCGGCGATGGTGCTGTGGAGCCGGATGTCCGGTAGTATGCGGTGGCTGTTGTGGCCGCGCTTAGCGTCACCCACCTAGGATTGCCGGTGCTCCCGTTGCCCCAGTGGTCAAACGTGTATGAGCCATAGTTGCTGACGGTCACTACGTACGTTCCGCCTGTGGTTCCGGATATGGTCAGGGGAGTAAACCCTGACTTGACTGTGTTTCCGCCGGACTGAATAGTCGCCCACATGCTGAGGGGCCGTCCGGCAGTCGTGTATGCATTCACGGTAAGGCTGGTTGCAGCAAAGGCCGCTTGCGTCATCGAGGGCGCAACGGCGGCAACTGCAAGCAGGGCCGCAAAAGCAACAGCTAAAAGTACTTTCCTGTACGAATTGAGTCCCATTTCAATTCTCTTCAAGCCAGAGGTTAATGCTTTAAAGGGTTTCTGGAGGTTCCTGTGGTAACAAACTTAGCTGCAGATCCAACATAACAATTGTGCAGTTCCTAGCTGTACCTTGCAAGCAGGTTTGTCGACGGGTTTGCACTCATCAGGCGGTTCACGATTACAAGTGACGCGGCCGCAATAGCCGTGCACGAGACGACATATGCAAACACGATGTCTTGGAACCCGCCCTGGCCGAAAAATACGCCAAGCGACATCGTCATGGCCGCGCCGGCCATGGCCAGATATGCCGCCAGCTTGGGCCTGTTCAGGAATACCATGAACAGCGCATTGGCAGTAAAAACCGACATTGATATGTTGCCAAGAGCCGCAAAGCGCAGCACCTGCAGGCTGGCCTCTGTGCCGTTGAAGTATCCTATCAACATAGGCCCAAACAGGCTCATCACGGCGCCGGATGCCACGGACGATATGAGCACCAGCTTGATCATCTTGTGGTACGTCTCTTTCAGAAACGAGTCCAGCTTGGCTATCTCAGATACGGTTGCAGAGCGGGTCTTGTTGTGCATGAGCGAGTACAGAGGCGCCATCAGGACGTACTGGACTACTGCAGCAGGTATTAAGACGAACAGCGCAACGTCGGCACCTACATGGTACTCGGCGTTAAACGCCATCAGAAGCAGCGTGCCATTTGGCGAGACTATGACATGAGGGCTGAAAATCCACGAAAGCACCCTGTCGCCAAGGAGCATAATAAAGTAGGCCGCGCCATAGAGAGCAAACGGGAGCGACTCCCACAGCTGGATGCGGAAACTTGAGCGGATGGTGTTTTCAGTGGTAGTAGGCGGCGAGTAGAACGCAGGAGCTGAGCCGCCCCGCAGCCGTGGCCGCTGGAGCTTTTTGACCACTGCGACATAGTGATAGTATGCCGCAAATACTGACAGGGCAATGAACGCTGCTCCTAGAGACGTAAAATACCGAGTCGCCATGTCTGGTGCAAGAGAGCTTGGCAGCAGGTAAAATACGGCCACAAGCGCTGCAAAGGCAGACGCGTATGCGGCAAGCACGGCGCGCAGTTTTTTGAGCGTGTATAGTATGTTAAAGCTGGCCCTGTGAACCGAGACTGCCACCATGGCCGCTATCGTGATGGCCGTAAGCGGCAGCGGGATCCGAGTTGCCGCCGAGTATGCAAGGACTCCGGCTGCGCTGATGGCAAGTATCGCAGCCATTACGGCATACCCCCTCGTCACAGACCTGCGGGTTTCGCCGACATTTTTCTGCTCGTGGTACATGTAAAACAGCCGGCTAGAGATCTGCAGCGGCCCCTCGGTGAGAAAGAGTCCCAGAAAGACGCCAGACACAAAAGAGATCGTGACTTCTGCAGGCAGGCCAGTGGCCATCCACAGGGAAAACCCGGTGATGTTCAGTATCAAGAGCGCGCCAAGCCAGGGCGCGTGGATAGCTATTGCTTCAGAGACCCTCTTGCGCTTGCTCGGTACGGGGTCGTCCATGTAGGACCAGTTGGGCGCGTCGTTTGGGTTTTCATAATGGTCAAGGAACGGGTAGATGTACTTGGCAAGCACAGACAGGTCTGAAAAGCCGTTGTCTGCTGCAATCTTGTCGTCGTAGCCGAGTATCTCCAAGAACACCACCACGTCTGCAATGTTGTTGATGCCGTGCTGTATCTCCGACACGGACCGCGCAGCCTTCTCGGCAAACATCCAGGCGTCAAGCGGCAGGTTGGCACCACCACCGCCCGGCCCGGGGTTTGGCTCTATCGAACTCATTGTTTCTCCTTCCATGCCTGCACGCTACTTGCAGGGTTCAGTAATTCGGTATACAGATTGCGGTACTGCTCGACTGCCCTGTGGATTGTAAATTTAGAGCTTACCTGCTCCAGTGCCGCGGCCTCCATCGCCTTTCTCGTCTTTTCGTCTGCAAGGACCCTTACAAGCGCGCTTGCAAGCTCGTATGGGTGGCGGCTCCTCACGAGCATCCCATAATTTTCAAGCGCCTCCTTTACCCCTCCTACGTCTGTCGAAACGACTACCTTGCCGCATGACATCGCTTCGACCACGGTGTATGGAAAGCCCTCGCGGATGCTACTGAGCACGACTACGTCACCGGCATTGTACGCCTGCTCAGGGTTCTTGGTTGCGCCCATGAACCTGACGTTGTCCTGCAGTTTCAGGTCGCGCACCATCTGCAGGCATGTATTGGCGTATTCGATGTCAGTCGACGACCCGTAGATGAGGCACTGGACGTCGGGTATGCTCTGCTTTACGTAGCTTATGGCTTGGATAAGACTCAGCACGTCCTTTAGCAGTTCTATCCTGCCTACAAACACGATCGTTGGCCTGCGTGCACTGGCCTTGTGCTGTTGCTGCATGGGCCTGAACTTGGTGTTGTCGACGCCGTTGTAGATGACCCGTATCTTGGCCTGAGAAGTGTCAAGCATTTGCGCGGCCGCGGCATTTGCCTCGCAGACTGGAGCGACAATGTCTGACGCTTGGTAGATGGTCTTTATTATGTTGCTTGAGAGCACTTTCCACAGGATGTTGTACGCCTCGTTGTGGATGAACAACTGGTGATAGAGCAGCAAGTCCTTGAACGCGACCCCGTGCTCTGTCGCTATCATGGGACAGTTGTACCGCATCTTGGCGCAAAGACCGGCGAGGGCAGGTATCCACGCGTTTGAGGCGTGGACGAGGTCTACCTGGGGCAAATCGACAGAGAGTATCTGTAGTATCCTCTGGATGAACTGGAACAGGTCGACAGCTTCTTTCATCTGTATCGTCCTGTAAAGCTCGTCCCTGTTCAGGCTGTTCGTAAATGTCGAAAATGAAAGCGGATGTTCGACGCACTTTTTCACGTCGTGCCCTGTCAGCAGTTGGTGCATCGCATATACAAGCTGCCCCATCTGGCCGTAATTGCAGGTATCAGATATCAGCTCTTTTATGAACTTGCCAAAGAGCGGGATGAACTGGTTGCGTATGAAACGCTCGTCGGTGCTCCGCACTTTGCTCACGAATCTGCCAGTCGAGCAGAACTCTTCGTACCGCTGGCAGCCGTACAGCGGGACTTCAATAACTCTTGACACGTTCTTGGGTATCGAGTACGAGCCGCTCACGTTTGGGTTTGACAGGATGTTTAGCACCAGAAACTCGGTATCTGCCAGATTGTCGACTATTTGCTTGGCCCAGGCATAGACTCCGCCGGAGCTGCTGTTTGGGTAATTGTCCCAGTTTACGAGAAGCACTCTTGGCAACGCTACATTTCTCCGATCTTGCCGGTGGCAAGTGACGCCCTGTCAAGGTCGCTCAGTTGCGCCTTGCCCCTCCTGACCTCCAAAAAGCGCTCTATAGATTCCAAGAGCTCCACAGTTACGCGCATCTGGCCGCTGTTAGACATGGCGCTCTTGCTAGCAGCTTCTCGGAATCCGAGTATCTTCATGGCCTCCTCCTTGCCAAAGAAGGGGCTTATCCTTATCGAAAGTGATGTGTATTTCATGAATACCTCCTGCGCCTTGGCGTCGTTGCCTGCCAGGATATAATTTTCATAGGCGCGCTGGAGCGCCCAGAAAGCCTCCCTTATCGACTTGCCTATGATATCCCTTGAAAACTCCTCGTACATGTATGCCGACTCGGCGTATAGTATGCGCGCAAGCGCAGGGTTGTTTGTGCGGACAAAGCAGCTTGCGGCGCACGAACACGACAGCGCGGCGCGGGCCTTCAGACCGCCTTCCCAGCACCGGGTTGCGTCTTTCAGGTATAGCATTGTTGCTTGCGGAAAGTTGCCGTCGTCTTCGGTGTTGGTTGCCTCAAGCCACAGGTTGTTCTTGCCGGTGAGCCGGTCAGACCAAGTCTTGAGGATTTTCTTTGGCTCGGCGCTGTACATGAAAAAAATAATTCCCTTCACGTATAAAACCCTGATATTCATTATCGGCGTTTTTTCTAGTGCAGGCGACCTTGCAGAAAATTTCTGCTGCCAGCCCAAAAGTTCAATATTTCATCGCGTTTTACGCGCCAAACAAGTAAAAAGGAGGCGTTTTACGTGCAAGGCTCAATGCATACGCTCATTATTCAGTGCAAAACAGGCGTCGGATAATATGCCCATTTTAAGGCCATATTATGGCAAGAATTCTCGCCTAGAGGCGTACTTTAGGGGCCCGGCAGCTTTATGATCTGAGCGGGCGATGGGATGTCTTGGTTGTTTATGATGTGGATCATGTAGTAGCCCGGCGGGGCGAGGTTTGCGTTTATCGGCGCAGACACGTTTATGCCTGACGAATCGGTGCCCGTTATCTGCAGCCATACCAGCCTCATAGTGGGATCGTAGTGGTGCGTGCTTGAGCCAAGCGTCAAAAGCGACACCTTGGTGATGTTTGGGCTGGTCGTAGGTATCCTCATTGTGCCGCCATACGGCGCAGTGGTGATACGACCCGTTATCTGCGGTCGGTTGTTTGAGAAATAGTAGGGCGGGTTGTAGAATTCCACCCTGTGCTCCCACGATGCCCTGTCAGGCGTGCCGGATGCGGTCCACACTCTGCCATCAGGGAGCAAAAGAGCTGACGAGTGATACGTCCTTGATACGCCGGCGTCCGGAAGCGTGGTCCAAGTCTCGCTCACAGGGTCAAACATTTCGGGCGTATGGACGTACTGGTTTGGATCTTTTGCCGCGCCACCAAACAGCACCAGCTTGCCCGTCGGCAGCGTAACCGGTAGCGGGAACACCCTGGCGATGTTAAGCGGAGCCGTGCTCCGGACAACTGGAGCGGTTGAGGTGCCGGCATTAAAGTCGATAATCTCGACCGTGTTGGTCGCAGGCAGCAAATAGTTTGACTGGCCGGCGGCTATCAGCACTTTACCCCTTTCAGACGCAGTGTTGTTCAGTGGCAGCAAAAACGACGAGCCATAATCTCTCCACGAAAACGCGCTCTGGCCGGCGAGGGTCCACACTCCCGTGGTCGGGTTTATAAGGTAGATAAAATGGTCCATGCCGCACACCAGCAAGAGGCCGCTTGGCATCAGGTGCATGCGCGGGTACAGCGACGTAAACGGGCTGACGCCGTTTCCGGGCCCCCCGTAGGTCTGCGTGTGGGCGCCGGGCAGGTTGCTATCCTCTCCAGGCGTATAGGTCCGGTCTGAGGTCGGGTCGTATTTTATTGTAAATGTCTTGGTCGCAGGGTCATAAATTTCGACGAGGGCGTTTCTGCCGCCAAACTCGTCCAGCCCGTCGTGCACCCACACCTTGCCGTCTGGCAGGATGACATTGGTCGGGTACCATCTTCCCCGCGCCATGGACGACACTTTTTGGAACGTGTTTGTCTGGACGTTAAACTCGTATGCCGACTTTAGCCCAAGGAACCTGCCCTCGGGGTTCTGCACGTCGTATTTCAGCATCCCGCCTGTCAGGAGGATGTTGCCGTTTGCAAGGTGGTTGTGGTGGCAGCAGAAAATGTCTTCATTCATGGTATACGACACTGCGTTGCCGGTGGCAGGGTCAATGACCTGCGCCCGAAACGGTCCAGAGAGCGTGTTTACGTGGTAGCCCGAGCCGGCTACTGCGAGGATCTTTCCTGTTGGAAGCAAAATGGCGTGAATCGGGGCTATGGACGAAAGATAGCCCGTGTTCCAGGGAGTCTGCGCCTGCGCGCTGGCCTGGCCCAGAAGCGACTGGGGCGAGCCGGATTTTATTAGCGGCGAGTCGAGGAACTTGCCAAAGGTCAGCGCTGCGGCGCCGGCACCCATGAGTTTTAAAAAGTCCTTCCTGCTTAGCCGGCTTTCAAGCAACATTGCTCACACACTGCTGTTTCGTATTTAACGCAGTTGTCTAAATCGCGAGGTTTTATTGGCAAGACCGGCCCAGTTTTAGGCGCCGGCACGGCAACAGGCATTTGGAGCCGCAAAAACGCGCCTTACGGCGTGTTGCGGTAAAGCGCAGTGAGCGTCGTCGCCTGAGTTATTGAGACCGTCCTTGCAGGGTTTGTCGATCCCGTGTCCGCCCAGTGGTCAAATGTCCATTGGCCATAGTTAGAGACCGTCACTACGTACTGTTGGCCGGTCGCCACTTGGAACTGCACTGGCGTAAAGCCCGTGGCCACTGTCTGGCCGTTTTGCGCAAGCGTCGTCCAGAAGCCCGTCGCTTGCGATCCTGTAGTGCTCTGCGAGTTTATCGTAAGCATCTGCTGCGATTGGACGGACGTGTCTGTAAATGTAGCGATGGCAGAGATCCCCTGCGTGTCAGTAGCCCTGACTATGTTTGGCCCCGAGTTGGACCACGACGGCACTGCAAAGGTGGCGGTAAAGGCGCCGGTGGCGTCGGTCTGCACCTGGGCAGGGATAGTAGAGATCGCAGCCCCGTTGTACTGCAGGCTCATGGCGGAAAATACGTGGAAGCCGTCGCCTGACACCGTGACTATGGTCCCGGCCGTGCCTGACGAGGGCGAAAGGGTGATGACGGCGGTCTTGTACACAGCATAAATGGGCGTGTCCTGCGAGATGGAAAACGTCCTTGTAGGGTTTGTCGATCCCGTGTCCGCCCAGTGGTCAAAGAGGTAGTTCTGGTAGTTGTCTGCAGTCAGCGTGTATTGCTGGCCGTTGTTGACGTCAAACGCAATGTGGGTGAAACCCTGGTTGATGAGGGTACCTCCCTGATAGAGGTACGCAGTCATGCCAGTCACTGTGTGGCCGGTCAGCTCTGTAGTTATCACGACTGCCTGGCTTGTCGTCTTGCTTGCCGTATTTGCCACCATAATGCCGACTGTAGCTGCCGCCGCGCTGTCAAGCGTGCCGTCGTTTGTGACAAACGTAAAGCTGTCCGGTCCGTCATAGTAATCATAGGGCCTGT
>JBDUUM010000001.1:0-36098 GCA_039938615.1 Nitrososphaera sp. | reverse complement strand
CCGAAACAGTACTTCCATCTGTATTTGAAGGAGATAGAATTTCGGTTCAATAACAGGGACAAGGATCTTTTTGATATGATGGTTAAAATGATGGTTAAAACTGGTTGAGGATCCTTACGTATTACCTAAATAAATCTGGAACAGCTCGCATCTTGGCGTTATTGTCAGCGACGTTAGCGGCCAGCTGCGCGTTAAGAGCGGTCAGATCATCTGTAGAGGCAACGGTAATTGGCACGCAAAAAGTCAGCGCGTCATGTGACTTAGGAACTATCTCTTTAGGCTAGGCGCAACCTGCCAAAGCTGCCCTGTTTAACCAAGCCGGCAGCCTTTGCCTCTGCGAGCAGCTTTTCGGGGTCTGCCACAAAATACCATGCCTTGATATGCGCTATGATCTCACCCTCGTACATCTCTTGATAGCGCGATAAAAGATCGTAAACGGGGTTAGCGTGCCTGTCTTTTACAGCGCCACTAAACTCTTTTGCTAGCATATATCCTCTCTATGTATCGTGCATTATGCTATTAAACTTGATTGTGCCGAGCTTGCCATACTTTTGCTGCATCTCTTTGGCCTCTGCCGCCGTGACCCAGCCATTTACCTCTATCTTTAGTGGCTGCGAGGCAGCGGCGTGCCGGCCTTTAGCCGGACCTCTGTCTCTGAGGCATAAATCATGGTCTTTTGTGAGGTGAAACTTTCATTTACATTGTTGCGCGGTAACGGCGTGTATTCAACGGGGCGCATATTTGCCCGCAGCTCGTCTACTTTGACCGATATTACTGCCTCTCTGCTTGCAAAGTATGGCGATTGTCTCTCTATCGTAAATGAAACAAAGTCTGCGCCGCCAATACTGTTAAACTTGCATCTGTCTAGCATGGAGCTATCTGAAATAATCTTATTATAATTCTGCTGGCCACTATTCTCAGGTGACTAACGCTCAACCATGCTTGAGGTCTCGCCTCTAGATTGCGATGTCCGTGGAAACAGGATGGGAAAGGTAAGGCGAGGTTCATCATCTCTTTTATGTTATTTATATACCCCAGCTATGCGTATGCATGACCCTTGCCTTTATCATCTCATAATACTGACTCCTAATACATTCGTATAGCTGAAATGAAGAGTCTGCAATGTAATCAGCAACTTGCAAACAGGTTGCTGATGAGAATAATCATGAAAAATATTGCTTGTTAGTGGACGTTCATTGCCGCTAACAAAGGTTTTCCATGATACCTTTTCAGCAAAATATCTGTCGAGCGCTTGCCTAGAGCTCTTTGACATGCTCAGGTCTACGTGAAGATTGATATGAGCTGCATCGCCATAGGCAGCCAGGACATCGCGCATAATGTATTCCGCTATAACAAAATTTTGTTGCACACACTATTACTCCCGGCCTGACTGGCTTTCCTTGTGCATGACAAAATCAAAATGTAATTAATCTTTACCAAATGGTATGCAATTTTGCTGCTATATCGTAATATCGCTCCACCAGCTGTTGCTTGGCATCGGGGGAGACGTACGTAAATTTCCGAGACCTACTGGCAAGTAAGCAAAGTTCCATCACAGAGTCAACATTTGTAGGCATACTATTCTAAATAGATATTTTTGCCGGCATATCTGCGATTGACCAAAGAGCAAGTAACGATAGACAGCTGGGTCCTTGACAGGCTCAGGGAGCGCTTGCGCAGGGCGTCGATCATTGCCACCAGGACAGGAAGCCCTGTGGTGCTGTACAGGCACACCGTGGAAGAAATGGAAAACTCGGCAGAGGAAGAGATTGCGACTGTCAACGAGCAGTACGTGGTAGTGCAGGTGATAACGCACGGTGGCTTTATCCCGCCAAGTTTCCACCAGCAGTACGTGTTTACGTTTGAAGAGTTTCCCAAGTGGATAATGAAGAGGAGCAACGAGCTTTTGGCGTTGTGCCTTGAAAGCCTCGACCAGGAAATAGTGGACTGAGCGTTCAAATAAATATCGCCCGTTTTGATAGTATAGCGCATGGCAAAGTATGACGGCATAAAGAATCAGGAGCTCCTCGATTTTGAGAGAACCAAGGACGAGCTTACGCTAATCTTCAAGGACAACAGGTACCTGTTTATCAAGATCAAAAATGGCGACCTTGCCGTCGACCTGGCAGCCTGCAATAACGCAAAGGGTCAGGAGCTGCAAAGCGTAGAGGAAGGCAACGGCGAGATAACGCTCGTATTCAAAGAGCTCAAGTTGCCCGTAAAAGCTCAAGGCGGCAAGCTGGAAATCGATTCCATTCCAGAGTAAGGCTTACCTACCTGCCTTTGTTTTGGAGGTATTTTTCGTACATCACTATCGCCCATTCCTGCACTTCTGACTGGATAGAGCCGGGGCGCATCGAGCGTATCCTGTCAATAGCTTCCTGCGGGCGCAGCCCCTCGTTTTTTACGAGATATGCCGCCAAGATCACGCCGGTCCTGCCCTTGCCTGCCGCGCAGTGGACCATGACTGGATGGTTGTCTGCGATATGCTTTTCAATGAACTGGACAGCCGCGTCTATCTCCTCCGGAGGCGGGGCGCCATAGTCGTCCACGCGCAGGTGCATGTAGGCAGTGCCGTCACCTATCCATTCTTTTGGCAGAGGCACTTCCCGTACTGTCACGATGGCTTTTACTCCCTGGCCAAGCAGCCAGTCAAACTCTTGCTTGCTGACAGGCAGGCCCGAGCCGGCGAGCTTGTTCTCTATGACCCACCCAAAGTTGGTGGGCCTGTCAGACACCATGCCGTGCATGCGCCGGTACATGTCGCCTATCCGGGTCAACTGGTGCAATTTTGGCGTGGAACCTTATAATGCTTAGCAATGCACATATTTGCGGCCTTGGAAGCTAAAGCGTGCTTGAAGCCAAGTGCCCCCAGTGCGGCAGAAAGGCCATAGTCGACGACGACATGGAGAACGTGAAATGCGAGCATTGCGGCTTTGCATCAACCTATGACGAATACATTGAAACAATGAAAGGCAAGGCTGTCATGATGGCCGACGAGTTTCAGATGAACTGGGACAAAAACCCGTTCTAGCTACCAGAAAGATCCCGTTTCAATCCCTATGTGGCAGTTCTTACATTAATGCCGTTGTGTCTATATATGTCCCCCATAATTCGTGGCGGCAAGAGGGCAGAGAAGGTCGCGAGATCAAGCGAAAAAGAAGACAGCATCAAGGTTTATTGCAAGGGAGGGGTAGAGAAGCAGATTTGTGAGTGGGGGAGTGATAAACGCATTCTCAGGATATAAAGGGATTTGCGCGGCTGTCAAATAACAAGGATGGCTGCGGGATCACGGTGCAAGCCTAGCTTTCATCCTGCTCTTCGCCTTTTGCATCGCAACTAGTTTGTTTATCTTGTTTCTCCAAGCATGGCGCTTGACTGATTTTGCGTTTGGAATCCGCGCCTGTCTATCTACATGAGTTGACTTTGGATAGCCTAGCGGGTCAAAGTTCATAATCTGGTCTATGTATCTCTGTTCGTATCTTTTGTTCTTCTCTATCTCGTTCCAGTTTCCGTCGCCTTCTTTAAGGTATGTGGCCCAGTGTGGCCTGCCCATTGCAAGCCAGTTTTGAAAGAATGATGGATCAAGCTGGCTTTGTAGAATCATCATATGTTCCAGCTTGCTGTAGACACGGCCATCGTGAAGCTCTACAAATATTACGCGTTGCCCAAGATTTACGCACCTATTTCTGAACATTTTATCTGCCGTTATCAATACGGCATCATTTTCAATGGCGTAGTTTAGTATCTGCTCATCCCTGTGGAGCTTTGGCCGCAGCTTTTTGCGGCGATTTATTTCAAGTACGGATTCTGCATTGTAACCGAGCTGCCGCATATGCTTGGCAACAAACCCGACATTTGCATCAATCACAAAGTAAGAATGAGGCGATATGGCGGCAGAATGCAAGGATTTACAGAAGTGAGCCTATCCTGCTTTTATTCTTTAATGGCTGCTGCTCGAGTGCAGATAGACTCTCTCCATCCTTAAATATCAAATTCACATTTCTGGCTATCTGCCCTATTGTTTTGATTTGCTCTTTTGTGTGAATCCTGCATCTTGCAGCCTCATCTCATTCTCATAATTCTGTCACTGACATATACATTCCAAGATTGAGTCGTGCCACCAGTTCGGAAGGCATGGATACATCTGGCATGTTACATAGCTTACGGCAGTAGTAATCCCTAACCTTTCATCACCCCTTATAGACTCTACACACACCCTTCTTTCCCGGTCAGCAAATCACACGTAACCTGACATCCGCCAGAAAAGGTGGAAATCAGCATAGCCAAGTTAACATCGTCATTTTAAAAACGCAAAGAGAGGATTGCCTCCACTATTAAAAAGGATCCAATGATGCCAAGCACAACCAGTAGTATCTTTGCCCCTCTGCGTGGCTTGTTATCCTGAGACTTGCCTTTACTACGTCTGAACGCAAAGTAGCCCACGGCAATCAAGCTTGCTCCTATGGCTCCGACAATTATGGCAGAGTACTGTATTCCTCTTTGAACCTCCAGCAAGCTCTTGCATCCTGGCAGGTTTTGTGATGATGACGACGCGACAGTGCTATTGCTAATCAAGACTATCAGACTACCTTGCACAGGTAATGCAAGAGGAGACGTGGTGTTGACAATAGTTTGAATGATCGCATGATCACCTGTAAAATTTGAAGGAATTGTCACTGACAAAGGAATGCTGGCGCTGGCAGTCATGTTAGCTGCCGGTAATACAGTAATCGGAAAACGCCCTTTGTCTACACTTGCCCAATCAGAATTAGTTCCATTGAATGTAACACTGTCAATGACCAATTTGCCAGGGAGCATCGAGCATACCCTCATTGCTTGTGTTTGTGTGTCTCCGGGCTTCATACGGTATACAGGAATATCCGCCCTTATTGGAAGTGGCCCCATTGAGTGCGAATAGGCTTCTTTTGGGATTGCGGAAAATGTTGCTAATGCAAAAAGAGCTGCGACAATAAGAGCAAGGTGTGCTACTCTCAACGGTACAAGCAGCTGCCATTTGCATATACGCCTTCTGGAATCTTGTATCGTAAGTTTTGATTTATGATAGTTCTGAACATCATTTCCTGTGAGTCAAAGGTCAAACGGTGTTGTACAATAGAGACGAATTGTCAATCACTCAGGGTTACCCGATGGACATTGAAGTAAAGAACAAGGCGTACAATGGTGGAAGCTCATCGGATTATGAGATATACATGCACACGATATCTGGAGGTTCCAACAAATACTGGATATCAATCGGCCTTTCATATTCGAGTCTAACAAGTCCTAAATGGGCGTACTATATCATAGAGCGGCCAACTCTCGGAGGCAGCACGCTTGCAACTCTGGGCAAGTTCAGCTCTATAAGCGTCTACGGTGAAATGTGGTATAGCGGAGGATACAACGGCATCCAAACACCATACAATTCAGGATACCGCGACAAGATAACCATGAAGAATGGTTCTGGGACAACACTGATCTCCACGGGCGCCGTGTCCAGCTCTTCCTTCACTCAGACTTGGCTGACTAGTGCTGGAACGTAGGAATCCTCCACAATTTTTTTTATTTTTCTCATATTTGTGAGTGTATGAAAATTGAAAAAGAGCTTTAAATTTATCTATCTGGCAATCGTATTAGCAATTGGGATATCTATTGCGAGCGTGGTAATTATGTCTGACGGATCGGGAGTCGTCAAGCCTTCTATTCAAGACGCCTCAAGTTATTTTGGCGGGCCAGAAATACCTAGCCAGTTTAGGTCAGCAATCATGGTAGGTGACTCGGGATTTGTAGACAAAAAGACGTTGCTGCCTGATGCCAGGCCGCCAGTAAATGACTTTATCTTGCGTCCGGGCACGACGGGCCATATCACCATACAATACAACTTTACAGACGATACCAACGACCCGGGTTCGGATTTCAAGATAAAGGATGTCGTCGGCAATTACGTCGACGGCTTTAATTCAAAAAGCAACATTATTCGGGTAGTCTCAGGGAACCTAATCGATTCTCCTAACGACAGCATAGGAGTGCGGATATATATAACCCCGTCAGACGTCAATTATCTTGGTCACAACGCCGTGCAAGTGACGTATACGATTGAAGCAGGACCATCTGCCGAGGGCGGAACTTATGTTTTAGAAACGTATGCTTCACAGGCTCGTTTCGGCCAGTTCATTACGGTTGGCAGCGAACATTATGACGACCGCATGCCGTGAAGTTAGGATGGTATAGTGGGATTTACGTTTGTTTTTACTAGCAAATCGATGCAACGAATTGTAATCTTCTTAAACCGCATAGTCGCGCTCGTCTTCGTTGCCTGCCAGCATATTACTGACAGCAAATGACAATGTCATCATCATTTCTGGATGAAATTTGCGCAGGTAGTCAATGGGATCTGCCAAGAGCCAGCTGTCTCTGTCCCTGCGGATTATCCTGCCCATTTCTTGCACGCAATATCGGTTTGCATACGAAATAGGATGCATTAGCTTGCCTGCTTCGATTTCCTCACGCTTTTTCCTTTCTGCGGTTGTGTTGTAAGAGCCCCGGAGCCAGACCTTTCTCTGATTTTTGCGAGCTTCCTCCACCTCGTCTTCGTCAAACGTGGTCTTGACCTTAATTCCAAACTCTCTGAACATTTCCTCTGCAATTCTATTCAATCCTTCCCGCTGGACATCCTTAATTTTTTGAATGGCTTCCTGCTCGTACGGACTCAGCCTTTTCAGGTTTGCCTGCAGTTCTTCGCGGGTAATTTGGTTGGCCGGCATGCCGGCATATAGGGCCGAGTAATAATCGCCCATGGTCCAGCCATACTTTGCCAAATTCTGCTCCATTTCCTTGTCAACATCCCTGGTCCGTTCTTGGAAGAATTTAGATATTTTCTTGCCCAGTTCATTATATGAATAATATATCATCTCTTGGATGGCGTCTGGATCGCCACGTCTGTAACGTTTGTCAATGATGAATGTATTATCAAGGGTCGTGTTCAATTTGACCAGCAAGGGGGCCGGTTGATGCCGTCCCAAGAGTTCTATGATTTTTTCTCCGAGCTCGTGTCTGTCTGCAGCAACCAGTAGGCCCAGATCCTCGCTGCCGACGAGCTTCATTGCGCCATACCTGGCATAATGTTGTTCGATGCGCGGGAGGGCAGAGATGTCGTCATATTTTTCTAAAATCGGTTTGAAAATTCTTGCCTCAATGGATGGATTAGGCTTTGAAGAGGAGTTTTTTTCTGCAGTCAATCCAAAGAACCACTTCCCAGGGCTTTACCTGCTTCTTCAGGCTGTTCATCAGGGTTTGCACCTTCTGTAATTGCAGACCACTGACTGAGGATCTTGTCTACAGTGTTGTGGACTGATTGGAGCAACAGATTCAACTTGGCGACATTTTCAGTACTGAAAAAGAGCTTTGAGGGGTCCTGAGCAAGATCGTTGGCGGCCGGCGGGGTTGTAGAAGACGGCAATTTGGCATTCTCCTTGTCGACGATATTTACCGCGCTGTCCATGCATCTCTTGATGATTGTCTGGACATCCTCGTTTGGCGGAATGAGTCGGCTGAAGGTTCTCGCGTGCCTATGAAATTTCGAGGTTGAGACGGTCACCTCCATGGTCAGAATCATTACTGATTCTTGCGTCATCCCGGAAGGTTCAGGTTTGTCCTGCTCATTCGTTGTGTTGAAGCCATAGTCGTATTCAATGCTCTCATCTGATATACCTCGGACATCGATCTTGAGGTTTAATGGTCCCTTGTTGGTCTTTGGAGGGCCCGGCCCGTATCTTAGCTGTCCACCTGCATCATACGTAAGGGTCTGCCGAAAACGCGAAATAGGCTCTGGTTGTATTACGATTTTTGTTTCTTTAGTAATTGTAGCGACAGTATTATCAGCGGCGGCAGCAGTATTTGATGGCCTGTCCAAATCAAGTCGTATCCCGACGACTCTGAAAATAATAATGTCGATTAAATTCACTGCAAGAAAATCTCCTTCCGTCACCGGGATGGAATCAAGCTGTGGAGCCAGCATATTTTCAAACGCGAAGGGGAATGTTTGTGTTGTCATTGGGGCAAGGATTACGCTTTTGGCTGGAGGGGCTTCTCTTCTGGCAGACATCACTTTGACTTTACCTCCCAAGCCAATGCCCACGTTTGACCTGAGGATTTCATCTAATCGGATAATCCCTTTCTCTTGGTCTGCAGGATAAAGCTCATGCACCTGGGCATAGGTCCGCCTGCACCCTCGTAATTCAACAACATCTCCATTAGCTAAATCAAGCATGGATAACAGGTCATGAGGAAGCTTGGCAATCCCGCGGTGCCTTCCAACCACATATGCTTCTCTAACAGTCAGGGAGACGCTTTCATCAGGGTTGGATGGTGCATCATTAGATGACATTTACTTGCTCCACATACAGTCGGGCAATCTTGCTTCAAAAAAGAGATCTGTCACATTGTCTGCGCTGATATGAATACCTCTCAATTGTTAAATGACTTTAGTAATTCTCTTCTAGTAAAGCTGGCACTCGCAAAAAAAGTAGCGCGGATGCAGGATTTATGCTTGCTTTTACCGGTAAAACCATGCTTGATCTTGGGAGTCTACCTTCAGAGACATTAACGGGATAAAGGGATTTGAACCCTCGGTTAAAGTTCCATTTTCGTTCATTTTTTTCGTTTGGAACTCGTAGTAGCAATACAAATGGGCTTGACATCGATAAGGGATTTGGAGATGATGACAGCTATCAAGCAAGTTAGCGGTAGATTATCTCTTACCTCAATTACAGCCAACCGATCGCAGATATGACAAGACCCTCTTCATAATGGTTTTAGGCAGGCATAAAGGAAGATGACCATGAGGCCCATCAAGATTGCGGGTTTGGGCTTGATTAGTACAAGCACTATTTTCTTCTGGCAGCCGGCCGAAATTTATCAGGACTATTCGACCAACGTCGTCCGGTTCTCAGACCATCGGCATGATGGTTGTCTGGGCTGCCCGCTCGTACTCGAAGCAGAGCAAGGTTATGCAAAGTCCATGACATTTTGGGGAGTCCTGTTCGTCGCGGCCGGTTTTTCCGTCGTCATTTTCAGCCCGTGGTCTGACAACAAGAAGCACCATCTACAGGAGCGACAAGACTAGTTGCAAAATAAACACCTAGCATACACCATCTTCTATTCAAAATGGACGGCAATAGGCGGATTGGGGTTAGCCCTACTTGGTGTGATATTGCTAGTCATATCCTTCCTCATAATATGGAATAATTGCCTTGGCCCAACTAGCACTTCTCCTGCCGCCGGTCCGTGTACTCAAGAAGACTATCAAGCCGAGCAGCTGCAGTTTGCTCTCCGCGTAGCTGCATTTTACATGATTTGGATTGGTTCTGTAGATGCAATTCTATCTTTTGCGGCTTATGCGAGCATGCGATGGTTATCCCGCTTCTCTAGTTAAAGCTGTGAAAGTACGGCAGGTCGGCCAGTCCTCGATTGGCTCTAATGGTTCTTGCAGCACCCGATTAGGACGGTTTGCTTCGTCTTCTCTCATCCATATTTCTCTGGTACGCCGCTCGTACTCTTTCTGCTATGAACAGCCGCTGTTCTTTAGGCGTCCACGTCCTTGTTTTGTCTTCTTCAATTATCCTTAATGCCTCTTCAAACAGACCTTCCAGAGGTTCCACACCTATCTAAGAGAGAATTTACCTTATAATCATACTATTAACGAGGGGATTTCGCATGTGTCGATAGGGCGGGCACTGAAGAGGGATCTACCTTCCGAATATTCTTTGTCCCCCTTTGTCGATTGCTCTAGATCCAAGTATTACAATCGCAAGAATAGTAGCCAATATGATCGTTGCAATTGGAAACTCTGGAACTACTCTTACTTCTCCTACGCTTGACGGCATGTCGCCAGAAAAATAAAAATCGGCTTTTGGCATTCTATCGGCTGCGAAGATACCCATGATATCATCTACTCTCAAAATGTCCACATGAGCATGATATATCACATTTCTGTCAAATGAAAGGCCCATGATCGTGACATTGCCCGCTGGATCTGCTTTGTATGAATTGAGTATTTGCTCTCTTGTGCTAGGTATTGTAATTGGTGGAGGGCTATGAACGATATTTAGAAGTAGAGTTCCTGCTTCGGTATGGAGCGCCTCAGACAATATCGGCTTGGCGTTTGTTCCATTGAAATTGGTGAAAGTAAGATAGTATGTAACAAATCTTTTTGTCTCCTGAGTTGTAGAATTGACGATGAGTTCAAGTTTGAGATATGTGTGATCAAAGCCGTCGGCCTCTTTTCTACTTGAAATATCATACTTCAAAAATACATTGCCCGATTCCGTGTCTAGACGGGGAGTGGGCGGCGGGTTTTCTTGAAAAACGCTGTCTGCAAAAGTCGAGGCAGGCAATATTGGGATCAATATTATGAAGCAAAACAGCAATAATACCACCGTTGTAAGGAAAAAGAACCTTTGCTTCGTGCTCTTGCCATGCCATTTCTATGTAAAAAGCAATGTGAAATGAAATTCTATTTCCTAACGCAATATCAAGTAATGTCTACAATTTTTTGCATAAATCAAAGAACCATAGAAAGGCAGGAGGCTC
The DNA here is from genome assembly GCA_039938615.1 of Nitrososphaera sp. GTDB lineage: Archaea > Thermoproteota > Nitrososphaeria > Nitrososphaerales > Nitrososphaeraceae > Nitrososphaera. Next base: position 25,508 of record JBDUUM010000001.1, on the reverse strand, counting down.
TTCCCTTTCAGTGCCCGGCTTGTTAAATCTGCCGTCCAGCTGACGCCAAGTCATGAACTTGAAACCTACATTCAAACGCATATCCAGTATGAAAAGTCAAGATTGGAGCGCAGCCCAGCGGCAAGCGAGAGAGCAAGGATTTGGATATCCGCAATTGAAAGCGCGCCCCCATACAGTGGATGCCATTCAATGAATCTTAGATGCCAAGGAGGTAGCAATGAAGAACCAAACTGACAATTGAGCAGAGCCGCAGTTGCTAGATAGGCAATGGCCTACCTTGTTTTGGCTGCAAAGTACAATAAGGCAGCTAAATAGCGGCAAGTTACCGGAGGCCGTTCAGAGAGCCCACGAAGAGGTGCAAAGAACGTCGATATGTCAGGCGAGGTCTATACTCAAGAACAGCATACAATTATTAGTTGGTTATCGCAGAGCAAACAAAACACCCTCAACTAGTCTTCTCTCTGACGAGACTCAATCCACCGGCGTCGCCAAACGACCATTTTATGTCATATCTGGGCATTCCCGCATCTGAACACAATGTGGCATAATCAGAATTCAATCCGCGGACAACGATATGACCTAAATGCTCTGAACCATTCTCTAGAAGTCCAGAGTCTCTAACATGAATAATCCCGTCTGCATCTGTAATTAAGACTTTAGTAGTCGCATCTCTTTGGTTGGGAACAATTGTTTGTCCCTCGGTATTATTATTGGGTACATCTTCCATCTGAATCGTTATTGGCCCTCCATGCGAATGAATCATTTCAGCTAATGTGACATGATTTGTATTTTCATCAATTATCTCGACGTAGTATGTAACATGGGTAATAGTTTGATTAGTGTTTGAAGTCTGCAAAGTAAACATTAAGGAAAGATAGTGTCTGACATCGTTAAAGCCAGTAGAATTCCCGGATCCGTTGTAATAATAGCTAGCATTCTGAGTCAGTTGTAAGGGTAGTCCATTTGTCGCGCCGCTGACACAATTTGAGTACACGGCAGACTTGTCCGAGGGCGGCGGACTATGTGCCTCGCTACTTACCGGAGGCGGTTCAGGTTCAGAAAATGGATATCCCTCGCTTGTTCCCTTTTCGCTTGTCAGCGGAGGCAGCATAAAGTATAGTGGAACACTTGCAATTGCCACACCCCCCATTATCATGGCGATGAGAATCCAAGCCTCCAATGAAGTCAGTATCGATTGCGATTATTTATGTAAATGGTTATAGGATTATAGAAATTGATCTTTCAGAATCATTTTCGAAGTTAACATTTGATTTCTCAACTTTGAAACTTGTATTATTGGATTTCGGATGTACGATCACTACAGGCGCTAATTATTGCTCACCTCATAGCTCAAAGAGCGCAGATTTGACAAGATCTTTTAGATAATAGGTCACATCATCTAGATTGACGGCATTAGCGAGCCATGTAGGTCGGCAAACGACTTGACTCTGGGATCAAGATCCAATAGTTTGCAATCGCCATGCCTGCCCAAGTCTTCTGTACAAGTAGACTAGGACGCACGAGAGGATGTAATAGTAAATGATGCTGGCTAACACTCCAACAGGGGAGAATATCTGCACTAATGGAGGATTGAAAAAACTTGGGAAAATAGCCCAAGAAAGTGCGAGAAGCGGCGCGGTAAAAACAAGCCATACTAATGCAGGAAAATATGCAAAAATCCGAGCGTTTTGTTGATCGAGATGCCAAGGGAATTGAGTCACTGCCGATAAAAGGAGAAGTGAGCCAACAGCTATAATGGTCAATGAATTTGGTTTGAAAAATGCCATGAGTGCTTGCTTTCCCATATATGCACACCCACAGTCATATAGCACGTCTGACTTGAATATATCTTCTAGCAGTTCAGGTTGTCATAACGCGCCCTTTTGCAACGCCCTTTTTCCCGATATGATTAGGACGCCGCCAATCGCGCTATCAATACAACGCCTCCCAAAGAAAATGGCGATACGTTGAATCCGAAGGTAGTAAACTCCCAGCAGTTGCTCAGGCGCTGACACTCTTCATGGAGTCGTTGCATCAGATATTCTTCGTACAGCCCATAAATTAGACTGGTCCAACCTAGACCAAATAACATCAATCCAGCCATTATTCGAGTGTTCTTTTCTGACAAGTGGAAGAGACAAAGTAAATAGAGTTTTGTAAAATTAGAGTAGTCAAGTCGCCAGATAAAGTGCCATAATCGGAATCCCAAGTTGTCGCAGGCAAATTGGGATTTTGGGCGACAAAAATAAAGCCGATTCAAAATGTGAGTAAACCCTCCTCAAATGCCTTTGAATCATAAAACTAGTGTTAGTAAAGGTCGTTGTCAGATTTACCCCATTTTCTTTTTTAGACTAGAGAATTTGCACCTTTTGCCCAGAGATGAGCTTTGCCGCAGGATTATATTTGAGATAACATATCTAGGAAGAGCCGACTCTCTTGCCGAGGAAAAAATGCTATTGGCTCTTGACAAATATGGATTAGGATCTCTGACCAACTTGTATCAGTAACGCAATTACCATGAAATGTCCTCAATAGTACATTTGAGACTTTATGATTCAGACAGTTAGTAGATTGGCAAGTTCTTTCTTTCAATCCATCTGACGAAAATTAAAGCCCGAATTATCTTCTTCAATCAATCCTTTTCCGCCACACCTATTGCATATAGAGGTTTGATTTTCCAGAGTTATTTCAGATACGACATAATCTGCCGTGTCGATTCTCTCGCCTCTACAATCTGGACACAATTTTAGCAACAGAAAGGATATGCACAACTGCCATAAAACGCTTAATCAATCGTCGACGAGCCAATAATGTTACAGTGTCGTTGGCAACCTTGAGCAGAATTACAGCCCGTGTGCTCGTCTATATTGTGCAAGAATGGCCTTGCCTTTATCGTTCCGCTTCACCACATAGTAATATACGATGTCTGTAAACCATTGATAAGCTGCCGCATTTAATGGATCGTTTGACTTTATTGCATCTTCTGCCTTTTGCTCAAATTCAAACATCTGTCTCAGCAACGCATTGGTAAACTCTTGCTCTACGTTTTTGGTCGGGTCACCTACCAGCTTTAGTATTCTGTCTCGCCTTTCAACGAGTCTCTTCTCTATTTCATCGATATTCCAAGACATGAAAGTCAATAGAGTAATTGACACTTTAAGAGATTACTAAGGGACTACAAGTAATCTGATATCCTCGATTTGTCCCCCTATACCTTTTGAACAAACGTGAGGTTTCAACATTATGAGGACAGGATCATTGAGCATGTCGTCGGGAAAATCCGAGGGAATAGTTATCCTTGCGGTAAAATTTTTTGTCTCTCTGTGCCACAGATCTATCGAACCGTCACGGTCCAGTTCTGGAAATGACACCAATTGGCTTGTATCGTAAAGGAGCTCTCTGTCGTAAGTCCCAAAATCTGCAAGGTATTTGGACGCTTTCTTGGTAAGTTCGTTCTGCGGTAGATTCTTTGCAGCCGCTCGTAGTGCCATGTTCTTCATAACGGTCGGCCGCGCCGTTACTTTCTTGGGCTTGAATCTTCCTTTTCTTACATAGACGATTTTCATCGGGATGTCAATGGAGCGACCCTTTTGACAGACAAAGTCAAACCCCGGATTGCGTTTAGTAAGAGGGTAGATAGGGTAGTCCTTTCTCTTGATAAAAATATGAGAACTGGAAGTTGCTAAGCCAAAATTTCTTACTATATCGTCATTAGCAAGTTGTTCACTTTCCTTCAAGAAATCTTTGAAATCCTTCATTTCATACTTGTTCGCAGATGGAACATTACTCATATTTGCATATCCTATCAAATAAAGGCTTGATAACATGGCATTGTCAAAATAAGGGCAAGACCCAATCTTGAATTCATCAATGTCTTCCGAGACTCTTGCATCAACGCCTGCGCACTCGAATGACAGCTCTTTGCTGCATATACATCAAAGATAGGCACGCGCTTTCATAACTATCGACAACAGCAAACCGGAGGTAAGGATTATTGGTAAGGTGACAAAGATCGGCATAAACGGATCTCCAACAAAAAACAATACACCTATTCCTAGTTGCAATGCCAGACCAATGAGCAATAGTCTGGCCCCAAATTTTAGACCCCCAAGTAGAAACAAACTTCCTCCGATAATGGCTGCCGGAGCTATGGACAGAGATGGGAGAACAACAAAAACAAAGGAGGCGGCAAGCATATTTGCCATAAACCTTGTACCGGGATCCATGTCTGCGGGCAACGACGCGTCAGAAAAAAGATAGAGTATAACTGCAACATCAAAAATCACAGTTGTGATTGCAGATATGGCTGCTGCTAGCATAAGCAGTCTTTGCCACTTTATCTCCTCATCATATGAGAGAGGTACATCACGTCTTGAGAAGATCATCCCTTTTACTACATCATATGTGCCAATCATAGCTTAATCTTTTGTTTACCGAAATTATCTATTGCTTTGACAGGTATTGAAAGTTATTCTCCCAATCTAGTCTTATTCCGTATAGAGTACTGGCATCACTTTTCTCTAGGTTCGGATTCTACGGTTTTTGCGAGAATTCGAGTTGTTCATTAGAAGTCGGTAAACGTAGACAATCTGAGAAAATCAAATACACAGATAACTCTTCTTTGGCAGATCTCTAGCGATATTATAAAGGAGAAAAATGACAAACCCGCCAAGAATTACCGGTGTAGAAATTTGTATGAAGCTTGCGCTAGCAGTGTTGTTTTTAGTTGTAGTTGTCAGTCTCCTTTGCGAAAGATTACCAGTAAAATGACTTGTCGCTGCAGTCAAGGTGGCTGCCGCAATTTGTGCATATCATGTGGCACGCAGTCATGCTCTTCATTTCAAAGCCGCAGCGCGGGCACTCGATTGCCTTTTCTGCTTCTGCCAACACCAGCCTTTCGGCAGCCGAGCTTTTAACCTTAACCGTTTCACAGCCGCAGCAGCGCCGATCCCCGACTTTACAGTGGCCTGCCCGTGCGGGGCAGCAGCCTCTTGTCGTTGCAGCGCGCCAGAAACGCCAGCGCCCCCATCTTGGACCGGTAGTCGGCCTTTTCGTCCGCTACAAGCTCCCATGCTTTCTTCATTATCTCGTCAAGGCCGGCGGCCCACATGCTGTTTGCGAGGCAGTATGCCCCACGCGGATCATCGTCATCCACGAGAGACTTTCTTTTTATCTGCCGCAGGTCGCGGCTGACAGTTGGCTGGCTGACGCCAAGTATTTTGGCTATCTCGTCCTGGTGCAGGCCCCTGCAGCGGAGCGCCATCACCTTCTCCTGCCGGACTTCCGCCGGCCCCTCTACCCCGCTGCCGCCGCTGCTTGCTCCATCGTCAATGATGTTGTCCTCATCAGGCATATCTACAGGCACATCCTTTCATACGCCTGCACATGCATTAAAGAACTAATTTGCCCGGCAGGCGTGCGACGCAAAATAATAGTTCTCTTATAGCTCTTCCGCGCATGTACTATGATGATGGTCGTCGTCGCCCCAGCCGGGTCCAGCACTAACATCATCATTATTATTATAGCAGAGCGCCTGTGGCGGAGAGGAAGACGTAATGGCATTGGCGCTATTAGCACTGTCGTCGTTGCCGGCCATGCCAGCGACGATAACATATACGCGCTCCTCTGGCCCGCATCTGTGTGTATATATTATATTCATGAATACGTGAATAAAACAAGCACGATTTCATTCACGTCTTCACGCTCAAAGCCAGGATCTTATTCATGTGGAGTAAGGCAAGAAACAAAGGTTAATTAAATCCAAAAAGCGTTTTCACCTCTACATTGGCACAGTTCAAGTTGGTCATTTCCGACGCGACCGGCAGGAGCGTCTCGCAGGAGCTCAAGGACAGGGCTGCGCAGCCACTGGTCGGCGTAAGGATTGGCTCTGTTATCGATTCTTCCGTAATAGGCATTGCAGGCGGCAAGGTAAAGGTCACGGGCGGCAGCGACAAGGCAGGCACCCCGATGCGCTCAGACGTCCACGGCGGGGTAAAGAAATACGTCCTGATGTCAGAGGGCGTCGGCGCCAAGAACCTCGAAGGTGGCAGGATCCGCAAGCTGGTCAGGGGCAACATGGTAACTGAGGAAATCTACCAGCTGAACCTGAGGCTGGTGGAAGGCAAACTGCCGGAAAAGCCAAAGGAAGAGGGGGCACCGTCTACCGAAGCAGCGGCAGCAGCGCCGGCCAAGGAAGAAAAGAAGAAAAAGTAAAATTTGTTTTTTCCTCTCCCTCTCTCCGTACCTTAATATCTGAGAGAATTTCTCACGTAGTTGTTGCACTGGAAAGAGACATTACCGGACTGGTACATCAAGCAATATGGCTACCAGCCCTGCGTCAACATCGGCACCTCCGGCCACGTGGACCACGGCAAGACTACCCTGGTCGAGGCCATAACGGGCGTCTGGACAAGCGCCCACAGCGAGGAGCTGAGGCGCGGTATCACTATCAAGGTAGGTTACGCCGACGCGGCGTTTTACAGGTGTTCGGGGTGCGAGCCTCCGCAGTGCTATGGCACGCAGCCCACCTGCGAGGGGTGCGGCGGCAAGGCCGAGCTTTTGCGCGTGGTCAGTTTCGTCGACTCGCCGGGGCACGAGAGTCTCATGGCAAACATGCTTTCCGGCTCGGCGCTCATGGACGGCGCAATACTGGTCATGGCTGCAAACGAAAAGGTGCCGCAGCCGCAGACCCGCGAGCACCTGCTGGCATTATCGGTGCTTGGCATACAGCAGCTCGTGCTCGTGCAGAACAAGGCGGACCTTGCCACATACGAGGAGGCGATGGACAATTACAGGCAGATAAAAGACTTTGTCAAGGGCAGCATCGCAGAGAAGGCGCCGATAGTGCCCGTGTCTGCGCAGCACAGGTTCAACATTGACGCGCTCATAGAGGCGATGGAGGCCAACATCAGGACGCCGGACAGGGCCAAGGGCGCCCATCCGATAATGCACGTCCTGCGCTCGTTTGACATCAACAAGCCCGGGACGCCTGTCAAACAGGTCAAGGGAGGAATACTGGGCGGCGCGCTGGTGCAGGGCGAGTTTTCGCTTGGCGACGAGATAGAGATAAGGCCGGGCCTGATGGACGACAAGAAGGGCAGGTACGAGCCCATAACGTCGACCATAGCGACGCTGGGCACCGGCGCAGGGCTGGTGGAAAACGTAAAGCCCGGCGGACTGGTCGCCATCGGGACAAAACTGGACCCGACGTTTACAAAGAGCGACTCGCTCATTGGCTCCGTCATCGGCAAGCCCGGCACGCTCCCAAAGGACGTCGAGGACATTACAGTAGAGACGCACCTGTTCGACACGGCAGTGGGCACGCAGGACATGGTAAAGGTAGAGCCGATAAAGGCCAAGGAGCCGCTGCGGCTTAACATAGGCACCGCCGCATCAGTCGGGACCGTGACGAGCGTGCGCGACGGCAAGATAGAAGTCAAGCTGAAAAAGCCAGTGTGCCTGATGCCAAAGAGCAGGGTCGCGATCAGCCGCAGGATCGCCGAGCGGTGGCGCCTGATCGGGTCTGGAATAGCGGTCTGACTGAGAAATGCAGGTACTGTGCGACACCAGCTTTTTGATGGTCATCGTGTCAAAGCCGATAAAGAATATCGAGCGCGTCGAGCACGAACTCGGCTCGCTTGACTTTATCGTGCCCGACATCGTTATCGACGAGCTAAAAAGGCTGCAGGCCAGGGCCGGTCCAAAGAGGTCGACGCTTGCAAAGACGGCCCTTGAAATTGCGCAGTCAAGGTTCAAGACCGTGGCCGTGCCCCGCGCAGCGCACGTCGACGACTCGATAGTCGAGTATGCCAGCGAAAAGAAGTGCGCGGTGGCTACCATCGATACCAACCTGCGCAGGCGCCTCATAGCAAACGAAGTGCTGGTGATAACGCTCAGCCGCGACCGCCTGACGGTGGCAAATCCAAACCTTGACGCCTAGCCGGCGGCGGTACGCTTAAATAAATTTCCGCCCCGGTCAACGTCATGCTCGAGTACAAGGGTATCCGGTTTGACTGGCTTGGCCACGACGGCTTCAAGATAACCGCAAACGGCAGGATCATCATATACATCGACCCGTACCAGCTCCAGTCCGGGAAGAACGACGCCGACATTGTTCTCATCTCGCATAACCACTTTGACCACCTCAGCATGGACGACCTCAAAAAGGTGGTATCGCCGTCCAGGAAAACAGTAGTCGTTGCCGCCAAAGAATGCGTCGAGCAGCTAAAGCCCCTTGGCCTCGAGGTAAAGCCGGTCAGGCCCGGCGACAGGCTGCAGGCGCTTGGCGTGCCGGTCGAGGCGGTGAGGGCCTACAACACCAACAAGACGTTCCATCCAAAGGCAGACGACAAGGTGGGGTTTGTGCTTACTCTCAACGACATGCGCATCTATCACACCGGCGACACAGACGACATCCCCGAGTTTTCAGAGGTCAAGCCCGATATTGCGCTAGTCCCGGTGTCAGGCACGTACGTCATGACGGCAGACGAGGCTGCAAAAGCAGTCAACGAGAGGATAAAACCAAAGATGCTTGCGATCCCGATGCACTATGCGTCCATAGTGGGAAGCGAAAAGGACGCAGAGCGCTTCAAGGACCTGGTCAAGGTCTGCCCCGTGGAAATATTGCAGCGCTCCTAGCAGTATTAATAGTAATAGTTCCACTACCTTAAAAAATGGGCTGTGGCACTCCAAAACTGCGAGATGTTACAGGGCGGCACTACCATCTTCAAGGCAGGATCTTTTGAGTTCAGGACGAGGCACCTCTTGGTCATCGCCGTCCTTGCGATGGCGTTTTCAGTCGCCATGATAGTGAGGATTTACCCCATAAAATACGGGTTCTACCTCAACGAGTTTGACCCTTATTTCGACTACAGGGCGGTCAAGTTCATACTCGACAACGGCCTTTACGCCTACTGGAACTGGCACGACCAGATGTCGTGGTACCCGGAGGGGCGCGACATTGCCGCCACTTCCCAGTCCGGCCTGCACGTGACTGCCGCAATAATGTACCAGATATTTGGCGGCGGCTCGTCGCTGATGGACTTTACCATCATGTTCCCCGTCGTCATCGGTTCTCTGACGGTAATCGTCGTGTTTGCGCTTGTCCGCGTCCTTGGCGGCACGACTGCAGGGCTGTTTGCCTCGCTGATGTTTGCCCTTAGCAGCCCCATCATACTGAGGGGCAACCTTGGGTGGTTCAAGTCCGAGCCGCTCGGCCTGTTCTTTGCGCTGATCGCGCTTTACCTCTTTATCTCGGCGATAAGGCACAAAGAGATCAAGTATGCCATACCAAAGGCTGTCCTCGGCGGGCTCGTGCTGGGCCTTGCGAACGCGTCGTGGGGAGGCGTGCAGTATTTCAGCATACCAATCGCGCTCTTCTTCCTCGCCCTGCCGTTTTTCAGGCGCGACACTACAATCCCGATGTACGTCGCAGTAGCGTTTACCGTCCTCACGCTTGTGGCCGCCGGCGCGTTTCCGAGGCCGGGCATGTCGTTTGTCGCCGGCCTCCCGGGCATTGCCATGATAGGCTCAACCGTGTTCCTCGTCGCTGCGACGTTCCTGGAAAGGCTCAAGCCGGGCGCGCAGTCGGCTCGCAACACCGTGTTTCTGCTCATCGCGTTTGTGGCGGCAGGTATTGGCCTCATTGCGGCCGGCGCATACATTTCACCCAGCTTTAGGTACATCAACGCCATCAACCCGTTCATAAAATCAGAGAACCCGCTCGTCGAGTCGGTGGCGGAGCACCTGACGCCTACGATAGCGGACTATTTCCTTGACTTTTCGGTACTGCTGATATTTGCAGGGTTTGGCGCGTGGACCGCGTTCCAGAAGCGCAACGATTCGATGGTCTTTGCCCTGATACTGGGCCTGACAGGCGTCTACGTCAGCGCGACGTTTGCCAGACTGCTGGTGTTTGCCTCAGTAGGCATCATCGTGCTTGCAAGCATTGGCCTTGCCGAGATTACAAGGACGTTTATGGAGCGCAAGGAGGCGACGGCGGGCATGCGCAAGGGCAAAAAGGCAGAGCAGACGACGCACGCGGTGGCGGCAGCAGGCTCGGTGACCAAGATGATCTATGTCGGAGTCATTATCGCCATGCTCTTTGTCCCGCTCGTCTATCCTGCAAACGCCAACTGGATCTCTTCTGCCGATGTCCCGACGGCCATCGCAAACGGCGGCACGGTATTTCGGCTGCAGACAAACGACTGGATCGATGCGATGGACTGGATGTCCAAGAACACCGAAAAGGACGCAGTCATTGCGGCATGGTGGGACTATGGCTACTGGATAACCACGCTTGCAGACCGCACGACCATAGCCGACAACGCCACGCTCAACCAGACCCGCATCGAGTCAATAGCCAAGATGTACACTGCGGACGAGCAGTCAGGGATCAAGATAGCGCAGGACTTGAAGGCAGACTACCTCCTGGTCTACGTGGTGGGCCAGTGGCAGTTCAACGGCAGCAGCAACTCTACCCAGACGGGCGACAACAACAGCTCGACGCAGAAGGTGCCCGTATACACGCTTGGGCAGGGCGGAGAGGAGAGCAAAAAGCAGTGGATAATGAGGATCGCCGGTTACGACACGAGCAGGTACCTCGAAAACGACTCGTTCACGCCCAAGACGCCGTTCTGGACGTCTACGCTGCTTGGCAAGCTGATACCTTTTGAGCCGCTGTACTATGCGTCGTTTAACAACGGGTTCAAGGTAGAGCCTACCTACAAGCCGGGCTTGGTCCAGATGTATTCCAAGCATGTCAAGTATCCCAAAGACGGCGACCCCAACGCGCCATTCCACCTCGTTTACTCGTCGCCCAGCTTTGACAAGGAAGGCGTCGTCACAGGAATCCTGATCTACAAGGTTAACCACAACTACGTGCCAAGGCCGTCAGGCGACCCGTACAGGCCTACCACCGGCCCGCTCACCGACACGACGACAGGGAGCGAGATAGCAGAGGTCACCACCAAGCAGGGCACGTTCAAGATAGAATTCTTTACAAAGGCAGCGCCGGGCCACGTCAAGAACTTTATCGACCTTGCGAACAAGGGCTTTTACGACGGCATCATCTTCCACAGGCTTGCGCCCGGCTTTGTGATACAGGGAGGCGACCCGCAGACCAGAAACGCCACGTCTGACAGGAGTTTGTGGGGGACTGGCGGACCCGGCTACACGATCCCGGCAGAGTTTAACGACATACCCCACAAGAGGGGCATAGTATCGATGGCAAGGACCAGCGACCCCAACAGCGCCGGCTCGCAGTTCTTTATCGTGCTTCAGGATAGCGACCAGATAAGGGCGGCCCTTGACAACCAGTACACGGTGTTTGGCAGGGTGATAGAGGGCATGGACGTAGTCGACAAGATTGCGGCCCTTCCTGTGATAGGGGGAAGCGGTGACGACAGGGAGCAGCCGGCCAACCCCGACGACGCCAGGATACTGTCGGTAAAAATAGTACCCCGCTAGGACGACGACAGCCGCAGGATCTCGTCGTGCACAAGGCCATTTGTTGCGACGATGTCCAGCTTTTCAAAGACGGGGAATGAAGGCCTGGAGCCGTCAAGGAGCGTCCAGCGGCCTCCAGCCTCTTCAAGCACGAGGCCCGCAGCCGCAATGTCCCACATCGACAGGTCGTTGTTTATCGTGCCGTCCAGCCTGCCAGAGGCGACGTACGATACCTCAAGGCAGAGGCTGCCAAGCTTGTGGAACCTCCTGATCCTTTTCAAAATGTTCTGGTTGATGCGGTCAAACCTCAGAGGGTCGAACTTGGTGTGGTTGACGTTCAGGTACAGTTCGTCGATGTTGCGCCTCTTTGTAACTGAAATCCTGCTGCCGTTCAGGTACGCGCCCCCGCCCTTTGTCGCAGTGAACTCTTCGTCGTGGTTTGGGTCCACTATGACGCCGACCAGTGTTTCAGGACCCCTGCAGAGCGCAATTGACGTGCAAAAGAACGGGATGCCAATAACAAAGCTCGCAGTGCCGTCAAGGGGGTCAACTACAAAGTAATAGTCACCACCACTGCTACTACTACCACCCCTGCCGGCGGCCGAGTTGATTTGTTTGTCCTGCTCCTCTGCGACAAAAGGCACGCCGGGAAACTGCTTTTGCAGGTAAGAGAGGATGAGCGCCTGCGACTCGCCGTCGACTCTTGTGACCAGCGACCGGTCGTTCTTGACCGAAACGTCATATGTTGCAGAATCGCCGAAATTGTCTTTCAACAGTTTTGCTGCCTGCCTGCCGGCGGCAAGCGAGTGCTTCAGGACATCAGCAAGTTCCAAGGATCGTGCGTAAGGGCAGAGAGTGGTAAAATAATCCTTTTCATATACCGGTGGTACAATAACAATAAATGCAGTGATTTCAGAGGAATTTATAAAAGCGCATATCGACAGGTGGGGTGCAGCGTGGAACAGCCGCGACCTAAAAACCGTGCTTGCCATGTACTGTGACGATGTCGAGTTTTCAAGCCCCAAAATAAGGGTGGTGCTTCCTGACAAAAAGGAATCAACAGTGTCGGGCAAGGCAGAACTGGAGCAGTACTGGAGCAGTACTGGTCAGCCGCGCTGAAAAAATACGAAAGGCTACATTTTGCGCCTGTGTCGCTGATGATCAAAGGCAACCAGTGCTTTTTTGAATATCTCGGCACGTACTACTACAATAACAACAACTCGGTCAGGCAGCGCGTGGTGGAAAAATTCGAGTTTGCCCCAGATGGCCTTGTGGCAAGATCAAGCGCGTTTTACGGCGCCGAGCTACTATGATTTTTCTTGTTGCCTGCCTCCTGCCAGCATGGCCGCGTAGATGAACGGAAGTAGCGTCGATGCTTCGCCGTGGATGGTGGTCTGCCGCGCCCTGGTCGTCACCTTGCCCCAAGATATCGCCTCTGCGACGAGTGCGCCTGACAGGCTGCCGTCCCATTCAGGCGCAGTCGTGATGTAGACGGCATAGTCGAGGCCGCCACGGTACTGGTTCCACCACAGCGTATGGTGCTTTGAGATGCCGCCGCCTATCATAAAGGCGCCGGATTTCTTGGCCTCAAAGATGAGGTCAGACAGTTTCGTCTGGTCCTTCAAGATGTTTAATTTGAAATCCTTGTGCTGCTGGTTGAACATCCACACCTGGCTTCCAACTGCGCCGTCGACGATGCCCGGCACTATGACAGGTATCCTGTTCTTGTGTGCCCAGTAGAGGAACGACGACTTGCCAAGGGTGCTTCCGATATAGTCGGCGATTTCGTAGGCGGCGACATCACGGTGGCCGGCGGCGTACATTTCATTGAGACAAGCCTGGACCTTTTCCTCGATGAGCGGCCCGTACGCCGACATGGGCACGAGAACGTTGCCCAGCCTGTGCACGTCCTTCTTCAAAAGCTCCCGGTCGTCCATGCGAAAGTCGCCGGCGTAATACTTGTCATAGTAGCGTGCGATGTCGTGGTCAAGCGCGCCGCACGTGGTTATCACGACGTCAAACATCCTGTTCTTTAGCATGTCGCGGACGATACCCCTTGCGCCCGTCGACATCAACGCGGCGACAAACGACAAAAACTTGGTGCATTTGCCGTCGGCCTGCATCCTCTGCAGGATGTCGATGCCGTCGGACAGGTTGCGCGACTCAAAGCCTCCCGAGTCTCTCATGCTCTGAAATATCGAGTTGATGTCAGAGTCCTTGTCGATCGAGTGATCCTTGACGGAGCTGTGCAGCAGCCTACTATCGCTTTTCTTATTCTTTCTGTTATTACCGGCCGCCATGCAGGCATTTATTGATTACAGTAGGATAAAAATCTGTATACAAAAAGCAATAGGCTGCCTAATAGTCACAGATGTAAAACTTAATTTACACCATTATACGCAATCGAGGTGGTTGCATGACTGGCAGTTCAATTATTGATAAGGTGATTTGTGGAGATTGTCTGAAAGTCTTGAAGACCATAGCAGACGATTCGATAGACCTAGTTGTAAAGTCCTCCATATTATAATCAGAGAGATTATGGAGTCAAGGGTGCTATAGGGCAAGAAAAGAAAGTTGATGAGTATATTCGCAACCTCGGAAGTGTGTTCAAAGAATGTCTAAGAGTAATCCGCCCGACAGGGAGCGTCGTATTTAATCTAGGACAATATCATTAGGATCCGTGACAAGGTTTAGAATTTCTTGAATTATATACTCTGGATAAACAGCAGGATGGCCAACATACTTTAACGCTAGAATAGGACATTCAATTACATCTTTCTTAATGGGCTCTCCTTTCATACGAATAATTGTAAACCCTTTTTTTCTATGTGCATTTTTCTTCCACCGTCGTAGCCTCCGTACGCGGCTGAATGAATACCTCTAATCTTCATTCGAAATGAAGATAGATTACCACTTTTTACTTCCCTCATGACTTCTTCAAGCTCATGTAATGCTGCCATTTTCTCATAGTTAGAAAGGTGTTGTGAGGATTTTATGGCCTGAATATAGGATGTGCCTATCTTGGTGTTATTTCTCGTAGTAGACCTTGTACCATTTTTTGCCATGAATTTATCTGGATAATATTTGTAACCATCGCCTTTTACGAAATGGAAGAAAGGTTCTGTGCTGGAGACCAATCAACGTTTGTATTGACGAGGCTGAGGGTTTGGTTTAACCCAAGTAATATTGTTAATTATGTCATTATCATTTCGTAAGCCATTATAATTTCTGCAGGCTAGACCCGCCATGGGAGCCAAAGAGTCAGCGGTAGCCAAGTCTACTGGCCTGCAGGACAGGGAAGACGCGCTGCCCGGCGACCACGCGCTATACAATGTGTTATCGTCAAAGAAAAAGGTGAGCAAAAAGGAGGCGCAGTACCGCCTGCAAAGAGGAAAAAGCTTCACGCAATCGTGCGTCAAATGCAAATTCAACCTGGGCGATGAGCGCAAATGCCATGTTGTTGCAGGGTTAATTAATAATGAGCAGGGCATATCAAAGTTCTTTTCTCCAAAGGGAGATGGCATGTTGCCCGGCGACGTGGTTTGGGAGCTTGTCAAGGATACAGGCACCAAGCTCGCATACAGAGAGGGGCATATCATTTCAAAGGGCGCAAAGGGGTTCCAGTGCCGCGACTGCAAATATTACCTCTATTCACGCAACTGCCTGCTGATCAAAGGCACCTTCAAGCCTGAAATGAGTTGTGGTTACATCGTGAGAATAGGAAACGGCACAAAGATCTGACGCAGCTAAAGGAAAGCTATATGCTATTTATGGTAAATTTGGCCGATAAAGAGCAACATGATTTTGCAATGGCCGGTCTTTTGATAATTCATTAAAGTTGTTTTGACAAAATTGATTGCATGGATAAGGAAAAGCTGGAAGAGCAAATAGGTGAATGTCTGGGACTAGAGCGTGCAGCGCAAAAGACCGTCGAAGAGCTTGACTCTAAGGGATTGCTTGGAGAACCCGGATTAAAAGACAGGATAAGGGGCATGAAGAGTGAGGCTGGGGGCCACGAGCAAAAGCTTCAGCAGCTCATCGGGCAGGTCGCAGGGCCGGAGGAGCTGAACGTGCAGAGCATCGAGGAGCACGCACAAGAAACAGAGCAAAAGGCGTCAGAGATGATGAAGACGTACCTTGGCGAGAATCCAGACACGCTTGACGCCTTGGAATTTCTGAGCTTGGCAGAAGGAGGCGAAGTTATACACTATGAGGTCCTCAGCAAGCTTGCCGGTGAGGTGGAGAGCAAAAGGTTTGGCACCGCTGTAAGGTCCATCCTGAAGGAGGAGAAGGAGCACTTGCAGATGTGCATCCGGCTTGCAAAGCAAAGCGCCGCCGCATGATGAGGAGCGGCGCTATGCGACGACGGCATCTTTTGGCGTCTTCATTATCTTTTGCACAAGCTCGGCGTCAAGGCCCGGCGCAAATTCCTCGGCCCTGTCTGGCAGCTGCGGCACCTCAAAGCCTTCCGGCGCGCCATCGATGGTCTCAAGCTCACCGTCGCCAAACGGCGAGGGGCCTGAAAATATCCTTGCCATCTCTGAATCTTTGGCAAATGTCCACTGCTGGTTGTGCAAGTTGCGGCTCTCAAACTCCTTTACCTCCGGCATCTTGGCCGTGTCGACCTTGGGTACCGGCAAAACCTTGCCCCAGTTTACTCCCTAGACCTCTAGCGCCTTGGCAAATACTTTCTCGTGCGCCAGATCCCTCACGATAAGGTACGAGACAGTCGAGCGGAAGGCCTTGTTGTTGCTCATCTCGTACAGCCTGCATTTTTGCAGCCTTCCGGTGGCCTCCAGCATGAGGTTGTACAGCAGGTTCAGTACCAAGTTGCCGCTATCGTAGACGTAGAGCGCCGACCAGGGGTTGCCGGCTGCATCGACTGGCCGGGAGCTCTGTGCCGCGACCAGAAAATGGTGTATGTTGCCGTCGCCGTCAAGCGCGTTTTTGAGCGGGAGGGTGTCCGGCTGATCCGCCGCTCCCGTTGACGCGCCGTCAAGGAGTACGTTGATTGTGGTAGCGATAAGCTCTACATGCCCTATCTCTTCTGTCCCCACGCCCCTCACAATGTCCCTAAAGGGTTTGGCATCTCCCCTGAAGTTAAAGTTCTGAAACTGGTATTGCATCATCGTCCGCATTTCTCCAAACTGCCCGCCGAGACCCTCCTGCAGCGCCTTTGCGGCAGCGGGCTCTGGCTTGTCGGTCTTGATCTCATTTACGAGTTTTTCGATAGATATGAACATTGCATCATTTTGTTTCTATAAAATTAAAGAGAAATGCCACGCCGACGCGCGATTATTCAGCAGAACAGGGTTAGGTGCTAAAAATAGTCGTCATCCGACTCAGCCTCGTCCCTTTTGTCGTCCAGATCGTCAAGCCACTCTTTTGCGGACCTAATGTCCCACTTTATCTGGATCTGCCCTGGCGGCGCAAGGACATCCCTTATCGTAAACACGGCAAGGGGGATCTTTGCTTTTTCCAGAGCATCAAGATGGGGCTGCAAAAGTGCCTTGCCCATCTTTACCCAGCATAGCGCAAGCGGGTTTGCGACTACAGGGTTGTCGTATTTCTCTTTCTGGCCCACTTGGCAGACAAGATAGTCAAAGACGACGGTGCCTGTTACTTCAGGGATCATTTGCGCCGGCACCTTTATCCTGATATTGGCTGCTCCCTTTGCAAATTCAATGATGTTATTGTTATTGTCAGCAATGCGTATCTTGCCGGCAACAGGCACAAAGGCCCATCCCTTCTGGTCGCATCCTTCCCTGAAATACAACTCTGACAGCGCCTTCTTTAGCGCCGGCGTGACTTGCAGGCTCACGGATCGGGGTAGCCTTCTTTGGCTACCTAAACCTTCCTTACTTTTCCTTCACCAAGCCTGCGGCCTTTTCTACCTCGTACGCGTTCTGGTAGCTTGTTCCGTCCTGCAGGTTATTCACGACATTTTCCATGACATCGTTTGACCTATTCCCTTCAGAGGGCGACTTTTTGTTAAGGTGGTCCTTTATCTCCTCCTTGGTTGCCGGGAACTGTAGGTCTTCAAGCATGTTTGCAAGTTTGGCCGCTCTTTCCCTATCTGTAGCCTCGTTCGTCGTTGGCCGGCCCGTCATGTCTCCGACCCTGTCTGCCGGAGGGTTTTCCCTCGTCTGGGATGGATTTGTATAGTTCTTGTCGCTCGACATGGCAATCTTTGCTCTTGCAGGCTTTAATGAGCCGCTATACAGGACGCTGCTCTACTGCGACCCGGTAATTTACCGGTAAATTCAATCATAACATTTTCGCAGTGACATTAACCTGATCGACACTACCTAATGTGTAAATAGATGATCAGAACAGATGTTGGACACACGTGTGAATTTCCTTAACAGGTTACGCAAAGCCTCTGAAGCCGATGACGACAATAATGATTCGGTAATGGAATACCAGGAAAACATGGACGGCGCGTACCGGAAAGCGGCAAGGGATGAGGAAGAAGAGGCCTCAAGAAGGGTCATACAGCAGGTGCACGAGACTGCGGTTAATCCCTCGCCCGAGTCTGCGCAGGACAGACTGGCCCGTCTTGACCGGATGAAGGCAGAAGGGTTGCTGACTGACATCGAGTACGAGCAGCTAAAGCGCGACGTGAAAAAGTAGTAGTAGGAATGCTACCATGCATAAAGCATGATTTTCTGCTCTGAACTGTTTAAAGAAATCCTGCTGCATGTAGCAGCAGAATGAAAGCGCTAGTTTACCATGGACCACGAGACGTCAGGATAGACGACAAACCCAAGCCTGAAATTCAGGATCCTGAAGATGTCATATTAAAAATAACGAGCACTGCGATCTGTGGCTCTGACCTGCATTTGTTCCACGGCAACGTAAACAGGATGGAGCCCGGCCAGACACTTGGCCGAGTTCATGGGCATAGTTGAAAAGGCCGGCGATAGGGTGAGCCAAGTAAAAGAAGGTGATAGAGTAGTGGTCCCGTTCAACATTAGTTGCGGCAAATGCTGGTTCTGCCGCCATGGGGAGTAGTCGCAGTGTGACAACTAATCCAAAGGGTGAATTCGGTGCCTCTGGCTATACTCAGATGCTTGGAGGATATGATGGCGGCCAGGCGGAATACGTCAGGGTTCCGTACGGCAACGTGGGGCCGCTGCAAGTATCCGATGAATTACAGGACGAGCAGGTGCTCTTTTTGAGCGACATACTGGGTACAGGGTATTTTGGGGCAGACATTGCAAACGTGCAGCCTGGAGACGATGTGGCAGTGTTTGGCGCCTGCCCCGTCGGCCATTTTGCGGCTATGAGTGCGCTCTTGCGAGGTGCTGCACGCGTGTTCTCAATCGACCACTTGATGTGGTCTCCATGTTGCCCGGCATTAGCATTGGAAGCATTGCCTTTGCAGAAGTAGGATTCCCTCCGAGGTCAACTACGATCCTTCTCAGGCGCTCCTGTTGCTGCAGTGTCTCTTCAAGGTGGTACTGCAATTGCTGCCTGGTCAGAGGAAGAGGCGTTTCTTCTATTCGCTGTCGGTTCCTCTCTTCTGCCGCATTTTCCATTGCCAGCACCTCGTTAAAGTACTGGACGAGTTTTTCATTGATAGCTTTAGACATGTATATTGAGGCGCCATAGATATTTCAAGAGTTGTCCAACGGCGTTTCACGATTATCTACTGCAAGATTATTGTTGACTTCCTTCTTCTCCTTTTATCGCCTTGAATGACAGTGTAGCTAACACAGCGCCGATGATGGGTGCCACCCAGTAGATCCAGTGGCCCGCAAAATTGCCTGCCACTATAGCCGGACCAAAAGACCTTGCCGGGTTCATAGATGCACCTGAAACACTCATCCCCACAATGCCCGCCGTTATTATCACAGCTCCGATTGCAATGCCGCCTTGCCCATCTCGTGCCCGCCTAATGCATCGGCCACGTCTGCGCCTGCAGCTGCGAGCACCAGCATGAACGTCCCAATAAACTCTGCAGCGATCCGTTTTGGCAGGGCGACTATTTTTTCAGCATCCCGCGACTGGCTGGCGTTTTCTTTCTTCTCCATAGCTCTAGCTGGCGAAAAACAGTTCCGCCATCCACCAGATAGGTATAGCTGATCCTATAATATTTAGGAGAATCGCCTACTACAAATAGAGAGCTATATGATTGTCATTGCAGTTTTTTGCATAAGATCACAACAGCTAGCTGACTATTAGCTCCCTGCCTAATAGCTTGCCATCAAATGCAAAGTCGCTGTCCATTATCGCCTTTACATAATTTGGAAAACATTGACTTTTCAATGCAAGAGCCGTGCATTGGAAATACCATTTCTGGCGCCAGCTTTTCAAGCCTCTTTGTCGTCTGCCTCACGGGCTTTTCCGACGCAAAGATGCCAACTGCTCTGTACAATCCTATCATGCTCTCTGACAGGTCGTCTGAAGAAACGGGCTTGTTGTTCCCCGGCTGGATGAACAGGTCGGAGGTGAAAAGAGACTTGGTCGTCTCTTCAAAGACCATCATGCTGTCCCAGTGGTGGACATGAGGCGTCATTATGAACCTCAGCTCCCTTTTGCCTGTTTTCAGGGTTTCGCCGTCCCAGAACGAGACGTGGTCAGAGGGAATGTTAAACCATCCAGTAAGGTTCAGTTTTGAGCTCAGATCGCTGCAGAGCAACCTGACGTTCTTTGAATTGAGAAACGCCATGCCTCCGTACTCGTCGCTCTCGAAATGGAGGAACGCAACATTTGCCAGCTTTTCAAGCGGAATGACCTCCTTTACCTTTTCCTCTACCTGTTTATACATGCCTATGGGCCCCGTGTGTATAAGGGTCGGCTGCTCGTCGTCTATCAGGAACTGGTTGAACGTGATGCCAAACTCCTTTACAAATCCTGAAATGCGGTAGATGCCGTCCTTGATCTCTGATATTTCTGCGCGCTCTGTCGTCGGAAAGAAAAAGTCTCTTCTAACTTCTGGCATGACGTGGTCTATTTCGATGCAAAGCAGATAAGTCTTGTGTAATGGCTCGTACTGGCTACGCTTCAGATATGCTTTGGTGTTTGCTAAAGCCTTCCGGGTAGTCGACTTGTTGCTTCCCTTTAAAGCTGCCGGCGACTTTTTTGCTCAGCTCAAGCGCGCGCTCTGACTTTTGGGGGTCGGTCCTCTTGAAAAAGACCTGCAATGCGCGCAGCTCGCCTACAACCTTTTTCTCGCCCTTCTCTTTTGCACGCTCGAACACTATCCTTTCCTGCTCGTCTTGCGGCCGGCTAAAGAATCCCGGTCCTCCAAGCGCGCCCTCCTCAAGAGGGGGCACAATTTTTGGACCTTTGCCCTTCTTTCCCCTGTCAGAGGTTGTAAAGGTGGAAGGCTTGACCTGTGATTTTTTGACCCTTACCGTCTTGCCGCCTCGCTTGGCGGTGTATGCCTTTCTCGTATGTCCCTTTCGGTGGACGGTTAGTCTTGCCGTCAGTACAGCTTGGCAGACATGATACAAAAGACTATCAGATCATATCTGTCAAGATATATGGCCTGTTATGTTATCTGCCGAAAAACTGTTTCCTCATCATGTCCTGAAAGTCTGCATCCGACATCTTTTTGCTCGCTTCAATGACGCCTCTGGCGTCATCGCCTACAATGTACCTTGGGAGCGGCTTTTCTGCCATGACTGCCTCTACGATGACTTGCAACACTAGCTGGAGGGAATGAATCGTGGACCGTCCTGCCTACCGCATCTTGCAGGCCGCTTATCATGGGAGCGTAGGGAGAATCAGGCTTCATCGCGCCCTTGGCCACCTTTAAATTATTCCAAAAGTTTGACCTGACTGCGCCCGGCTCTACCAGTATCACCCTTATCCCAAACGGCTCTGTCTCGTAGCGCATCGACTCGGATATGCCTTCGAGACCAAATTTCGTGCCGTGATACGCAGGATCAAGTGGCACGGCAACCCTGCCGCCCATCGACGTGATGTTTACAATTGTCCCGCTCTTTTTCTTGCGCATTTCCGGGAGTACTGCCTTCATCATCCTGATTGCGCCAAACAGGTTAGTCTCGAACTGGGCGCGGATCTCTTGCATCGAAAGATCCTCAAGAGCGCCCACCAGAGCGTACCCAGCATTGTTAACTATGACGTCGATCTGGCCGTCTTCCTGCAAGACCCTGTTAACTGCATTGTTGATTGACTCGTCACTGTCAACATCGAGCTCGAAAACTTTGATAGGAAGGAGCTCTTTTTCTGCCGCATCAAGCAATGGCTTGGCTTTGTCCGTGTTTCTCATTGTTGCATAAGTGCGAAAGCCGTTCCTTGCCATCGCAAGGGACGTCTCGTAACCAATACCTGTAGAGCTTCCTGTCACGATTGCAACTCTGGTCTGAGATGGGTTCACATGTCAGGAATATTGTGTCCAATTATTATGCCCATTGGTAATAAGCGCCAGGTTATAGACCCGGTTTTAAGATGATATAATTCCTTTTAGCAAGTTCAGAGCCTCCAACAGAGAAATAAGTCTCTACTACTTGTTCCCTTGACGTTTTACAACCAAGATGCTGACAATGGCTGCCACACCAACACTTGCGATAATCGTGATGTACGTAGCAGGAGTTGAAGTTATGAGAGCAAGTACTTTCGAAACAGGTTCATTTGTTGCTTCATTTAGGCTTATCATTCTTCCAAACGTATGCCCGTTATCGTCGCTGGCTCTGATGTAGATCTCGTGGCTATCGGGATAGCTTGCTCCCCACACTACATAGACACGTTCTCCAGAAACTGCCAACATCGGACTAATAAAAGAAAGGCTCTTTTGCTGAGCTGCAAGAAGAGTCTTTATCGCATTGTCATTACTCAAAGCTACAGGTGCCTCAAAGGAATTGCCCTTGTCTGCACTTGCGTAGAAATATACGTCTATTCCATCAGGCAAACCAGTGCCGGCGTTTTTCGTGTAGTTGCTTGCAGCTACAAACACACTGTCACCTGAGGCTGCGATGTCCCATCCGGGGACATCACTCTTACCTGTCACGTTTATTGGTTGGGTAAAGGAACCATCTGAATTGATGCGAATCAACCCAATGTGTGGCAAGCTATAATTGTCCTGTCTGGAATTCCATGCAACATACATAATGTCAGCAGTAGGCAGTAAGAGTGGCCAATCAGAAACTCCTTTTGCACCGGCATCTAACGCGACTGGCGCTGTAAAGGTCTCTCCCATGTCGCTGCTTAGCGCCAAGAAAATTGAACCTTGTTCTGATGAAATAGGCGATTCTCCCCACACAATGCCTACGTGCGTATTGTCGGCGCCAACTTGAATCCATGATGGAGCGCTTGCAGCTCTCCCGCTGGTAGTATGAGTTACTATTCCGGAAGGCCTCTTGATAGTCTTGGCCTCTGAAAAGGTGTGACCGCCATCAGTACTTTGCTTGAAAAATATCCTCGCGTCGTCGTTGCAAATGCGTCGTTCCGGCCTACAGTCTCCGTAGTCAACGCCAACTGCATAAACTATATCTCCTGAAGGAGATGCAGCCACAGATGTGACGCCTCTGATGTTTGAATGTGATAAAGAGGGTAACAAGCTAACAGGTGGGCTAAACGTTTTACCACTATTATCGCTTACTCTGAACGTACTATCATAGTAGTAGGTGCCATTTCCCGCCCATTCATCAATCATCAATGCGTATACCTTGTTGTTAAGTGTAAAGAGCTGTTGTATGCCCGACTCGCGCTTGCTGTTAGTGCTTAACACTTGAGCATCTTCAAAAGTAGCTCCACCATCAGTACTTCTTCTAAATAGTACCGTAGAGTTGCTGCCAAGCGTTACTCTGTCCGTCCAAGCAACGTAGACATTGTTGCCCGAGACAGCCATCTTTGGGGACGTTCCAAGCGCTGGAGGTACAGCGTTGCTGAGATTGATGACTCGGTCGAACGTGACTCCACCATCTGTGCTTCTTCTAAAGTACACATTCTGGTCAGGCGAGTTATTCTGCCAAAGCACATAGACATTGTCGCCAGAAGCGGCTACGCCAGAAATTTGCGAACCAACTGTCCAAATGGCTTCAGCTCCGACATATTGAATATCAGAGAACAACACAAGAATTGATGCTAGGATTATTGATGTAATGACGTACTGCCTGCTACCTTTCATTATTACATCCTGAAAGCAGCAAGACGTTATATCTGTAGTGTTCTAATAAGGTTTTATCCGATCAGCACATGCATATCATTTATGCAGTGTTTTTCGTGCTCATGAAGTGCAAGTTTCTTCAAGCCATTTTTGCTAGTGATCGACCTATTTTAATCATCGATCTAGGGGATTTTCATACCCGAAGAGAAGAATATTCTTTTTTATTGCGGCTCTAAAAAACACAATCCTCCGTTTTGTGCTCAGAAACACACCAAAATTTCGAAATTAGCCTACAGACTCCAAAACTCCCTGTGGGAAATCAATCCTTGCCACTATAGAATAAGGCGGGATGTCAGTAACCGCTACGAAGCTTCCTGGAATGTCCACCCCACATACAATACGCGGACGCCAATCGTGCAGCCACTCTGGCTTAATTTTCACACAAAAAACAACAGGTAGCCCTTCGTATAAGGCTCCAGTTTTTCCTTGATCTTCAAAAGCTTTTCCTTCTCTGATCTGAGAAATGACTCATCTCCAGATTTTTCAAGGAATTCTAGGTTTAGCTTATTCTGTAATTTTTCCCTATATTGAATCCGAACATTAGGGTTATCTACAAATTCGACGAAATCCTCTATGGCAAACATCATGTTCTTAATAGCTTCACCCCCCTTGTTCGTAGCAAAAGATCTCGCTTTTTCGTACAACTGGGTAAAGGATATTGTGCCTGTGGGGAATGATAAATTCTGCCAGCCCCTACCTCGTTTTCCTGTATATCCTATCGAATCGAAGGCGCTATTTATGACACCTATGTCCTGACGATCGTATGGTGAACAGTTCATTCTCCATCCTTCCGCTTCTATTTTCTCAGCAAAAACACTAGAAGTTCCATGATATACAGTCATGGGATCAGCAAAGATCTGAGGACTTAGAGGATAGTGAATGTCATTTGGATCGTTGATGATAACGTATTCCATACGAGTACTTATGACATCTTTACGTTTATTTAAATTCCATAGAATACAGTTCTATATCGCTATTTCCTTAGCCATTTGGATTAGTCCATAATTATCATCTGTATCATACCGAACATTATTTTACTTTTGCATTCCGGAGAAAAATCAACCTCATGTATATACTCATTTGTGTCAAATTGGAGGCTAATTTACTACAGACAACAGTCTTTAGTTAGTATCAGTCTATATTAATCAGCATGGGAGTCTCATTTCTACATTCTCTCTATATTGTCATAGGCGTCGCAGAGTGTCGTAATTAGAATTACCACTTTTCTAAACTATTGCATGATTCATTATCGTATGGATTGTAATCATCTTGCTCGTAATAGAACAATAGATCAACAGATTTTATGCTACAGAACCGACCGTCAAGATTTACATCAAGCGGGGAAGAGCCAACGCACCTGTCACTATGTTAGAGGTTATCCTTTCAGGCCAGAACCTCTTTGCATCAGCATTAAAGTCAATTTCCTTTCTGAAAACTTTGAATTTGCCAATGTCAGCGAGTTTGCCTCTTCTGATTGCGGACTTTAATTTCAGGGGTTTTTCCTCTCCACCAGAACCACCCTGCCATCTCTAGTTTCTATGGTATCGACGTGTTCAATCTCGATTTTCTTTTCCTTATCATAACCTAGACCACGCAGCTTCCATTTTCCATTGCTTCTGCGAAAGCCATTCTGTATTGAGAACATATCATTAGATTGCTCTGCAAGCTTTAGACCTCCTAAATCATTCCTTAGAATGCTTGGCAAGGATTGATTTCCCACAGGGAGTTTTGGAGTCTGTAGGCTAATTTCGAAATTTTGGTGTGTTTCTGAGCACAAAACGGAGGATTGTGTTTTACTGCGGCTCTATCGTCGCCGGCGGCTTGCTCGACACTGCATATGTAACCCATGTCGCGCCCTCTACTTCGTTTGTTATCCTGTTGCTGATCCGCTCAATAACATCATACGGCAGCCGTGTCCAATCCG